>DCTY01000009.1:8371-45513 GCA_002329335.1 Christensenella sp. UBA1428 | reverse complement strand
CGGCGTGATGGAAGCCGCGCTGCGCACCGCGGCGGACGTGCTGGAAGGCCGCAGTGTGGAAAAAATCGAGTACACGGCGGTTCGCGGTATCGAAGGGATCAAGGAAGCGGCCGTTACCCTGGGCGGCAAGGAAATCAAGGTTGCCGTCGCCCATTCTACCGGCGCGGCAAAAAAGCTGATCCAGCGCATCAAGGCCGGTGAAGCCAGCTATGCCTTTGTTGAAGTGATGGCCTGCCCGGGCGGATGCGTCAACGGCGGCGGCCAGCCCATCGTGTCTGCGTACAAGCGCATGGATATTGATCCGCGCGTGGAGCGTGCAAACGGTCTGTATTCGGAAGACGAATCCAAGACGCTGCGCAAGTCTCACGAGAACCCGGACGTCCAGAAGCTGTATAACGAGTTTTTGGGCAAGCCCAACAGCCACAAGGCGCATGAGCTGCTGCATACGACTTATACGGATCGTTCCCTGTAAGCCGGTTGGGACGCAGAACCTGACAATATTGTTTTTGAAAGCCGAAAAGTGCGTAATGCGCTTTTCGGCTTTTGCGTGAAAAGCATTGATCTTCAGGATGAATACTGGTATAATAAAACCTATATTAGAAACAAGGAGTATAGTATTCATGCCTAAATATACAATTGGGATTGATTTTGGTTCGCTTTCGGCAAGAGCGCTTGTTGTGGATGTGGCCGATGGTCGTGAACTGGCGTCGCATGTTTGCGCCTACCCGCACGCGGTCATGGATGAACGCCTGCCTTCCGGGAAAAAACTCAAGCCGGACTGGGCGCTGCAGCATCCGCAGGATTATCTGGATTGCATGGCGGGGGCGATACGCGGCGCGCTGCAAAAGGCTGGCGTTTCGGCAGCGGACGTCATCGGACTGGGCATTGATTTTACAGCATGTACGATGATTGCCACCAAGGCCGACGGTACGCCGCTGTGCTTCCTGCCCGAATTTGAAGACAATCCGCACGCATATATCAAGCTTTGGAAACACCATGCCGCGCAGGACCAGGCCAACCGTCTAAATGCTGTGGCGCAGCAGCGCGGCGAAGCTTTTTTGGCGCGCTATGGCGGTAAAATTTCTTCCGAATGGCTCTTTCCGAAAATCTGGCAGACGCTGGAGGAGGCGCCGGAGGTTTATGACGCCGCAGACCGGTTTATGGAAACGGCGGATTGGATCATATGGCAGCTGACCGGCAATGAGCGGCGCAATTCCTGTACCGCAGGGTATAAGGCCATGTGGCATATGCGCGACGGGTATCCGTCGGATGCGTTTTTTAAGGCGCTGGATCCGCGGCTTGAACACGTTGTGGATGAAAAGCTATCGCGCGCAATCTATCCTATCGGCAGCAAGGCGGGCGAGGTCACTGCGCAGGCTGCCGAGCGCTTTGGGCTGCGTCCCGGTATTGCCGTTGCGGTTGCAAATGTGGACGCGCATGTTTCCCTGCCTGCTGTCGGCGTGACGGATGCGGGCAAGCTTTTGATGATTATGGGGACTTCAACCTGCCATATTCTGGTCGGAACCCAGGAAAAGCTGGTGCCAGGCATGTGCGGTGTGGTACAGGATGGCGTCTTGCCGGGATTTTTGGGCTATGAAGCCGGACAAAGCTGCGTGGGAGATCATTTTGACTGGTTCGTCAGCAACTGCGTACCGGAAAGCTATGAGCTTCAGGCGCGCGAAAAAGGCGTGAATATTCATCAGCTGCTGACGGAAAAAGCGGCGCAGCTGAAGGCGGGCGAAAGCGGACTGCTTGCGCTGGATTGGTGGAACGGCAACCGCAGCGTTCTGGTGGACGTGGATTTGACGGGCATGATGCTGGGCATGACGCTTTTAACCAGGTCGGAGGAGATTTACCGTGCGCTGATTGAGGCGACCGCTTTTGGCACGCGTAAGATCATTGAAAATTTCATTGCCAACGGCGTGCCGATTGACGCGCTGTACGCATGCGGCGGCATTGCCGAAAAAAACGCGATGCTGATGCAGATTTATGCGGATGTAACGGGTTATGAAATTAAAATTGCGCGTTCTGCGCAGTCCCCGGCGCTTGGAAGTGCGATGTTCGGCGCGGTTGTTGCCGGCAGCGAAAACGGCGGATATGATACCATTGCGCAGGCAGCGGCGGCGATGGGCGGCGTGAAGGAGACGGTATACCGTCCAAATTCACAGGAGCATGCGGTATATAACCAGCTTTATGCGGAATATGAACGCCTGCATGATTATTTTGGCCGCGGCGAAAATGATGTGATGAAGCGGCTTAAACAGCTGCGCAAGTCGAACTGAGTTTTGGCAGACTCTTATGCACGGTGCATAGGAGTCTGCTTGTATTTTTTCAGGAAGGATGGACGATTTTATGTTGAAAAGAGCTTTGTCGGCGGCGCTGGCGCTGACGCTTTGCCTGTCCCTTACCGGTTGTTTTATGCTGCCGCAGGAGGAGGCGGTGCTGGCGCCGCCGCTGATCGAGCCGGAGGAGGCGACCTATGAGACGGTTCAGGTTGCCCTTGGCGATATGCAGCTGATCGAGCAGGTAACGGGTTATTTTACCTCGACGGTGCGCGAACGTGTCAGCTTTACCAGCGCCGGCCGCCTGGGCGCGGTGCATGTACACAACGGTCAGGAAGTCGCCCAGGGCGATATCCTGATGGAGCTGGATAACGACGATTTGCAAAAGAAAATCCGCGATCAGCAAATTGTAGTGGAAAAAAAGCGGCTGCAGCTGGCGCAGATGGAACAGTCCGATGATGCGGCGCAGCAGACGGCGCAGCTGGATTTGCAGGCCGCAAAAAACAAGCTCAGCGATCTGTATGCGCAGCGCTCGCAGATTTCACTGACCGATACGGGGCTGCCCGTTGCGGACAGTCAGGCAGAGGCGCAGTATAACGCCCTTTCCAATCAGATTCGGGATCAGGAGCTGGCGGTTGCGCGCGCACAGATCCAATACGATCGGGCGGTTCAGGAGCAGCAGGACGGGTATGACCGCCAGTCGCTGCTGCTGGATCTGGAGGCGGCACAAAATGAACTGGCGGATCTGAACGAGGCTTTGGAACAAACGGTGCTGCGCGCGCCAATCAGCGGACGCATCAGCTTTCTTGGCGCCAGTGAAATCGGCGCCACCGTTGCGGCCCATGCTACCATGGTCATTATCACCGACCCGACGCAGCTGGTTTTGCAGCACAGCGGCACCAAGGCGGCGAATTTTCCGGTCAATCTGCCGGTAACGGTGCGCATTGAAAAAGAGGAATATCACGGGTATGTGCTGAACAATCCGGAAACGCTGCCCCGTCAGGAAGACGGCTCCAAACAGGAATACGCGCAGTTTGTTCTCGAGGATTATGATATGACCCGGGCGCTGGAGGGCGGGTCCGGGCAGGTAACGGCCGTTCTGGACAGCCGCCAGGGCGTGATCGTGCTGGATAAATCGCTGGTGACGACGTATTTGTCGCGCAAGTACGTTCACATTCTGGTGGACGGCCTGAAAGTGGAGCGCGATGTGCAGATCGGTCTTGAGAGCGCCTCCAAAGTGGAAATTCTGGAAGGGCTTGAGGTGGGCGAGGAAGTTATCGTCAACTAAGGGCGAAAGGCGCTTGCGCAGTTTGGAGGAATTTGGCCAATGCTTCGTTTTGTTTGGCGAAAAATGCTCAACAATAAATCCCTTGTGCTCTGCCTGCTCATCGGCATGGTGCTGGCGGTGGGCATGGTGGTTTCGGTGCCGCTTTTTACCGGCGGGATTTTAAACCGCATGCTGCAGCAGGATCTCAAGGAATATCAGGAAAGAACCAACGTCTATCCGGGCCGCTATTATTATGAGGTCGAGCTGGATGCGGCGTACAAGTCCGAGTCGCGCTTAAACGCGCTGGGCTATTTCAATCGGACAATTCCGGAATTGATCGACCAGATCGGCGTGCCGGTCAACGCTTACAGCCGGATCTATACCATCGATACGTTCAGAGCTGCGCGCGAGGATGCGCTGCCGGACAAACATGGCAAGGTGGACCGGACGCGCCTGCGCGTTGCGGCGATGAATGAACCGGAGGGGAAGCTGTCGTATCTGTATGGGCGCGAGCCGTCCGGTACGCTCAGGCAGGACGGCGCCATAGAGGTTGCCGTCAGCTATACCAATATGGTGGCCAACGACTGGCGGATGGATGTGATCTATGAGGTAGTCGATACGGCCAAGCGGTTTGCGGACGAGGAGCCGCTGCGGTTTGTAATCGTCGGCGTGTTTGAGCTGGCGAATCCGGCGGATCCCTATTGGTTCGACAGCGGCCTTCAGGTTCAGTATTATGCGTTTATGAATCCCCAGCTGTTTGACGAACTGTTCATTTTGCCGGACATGACCTATATTTCCAACATCTCTTATTATATGCCGATTGATATTGACCAGCTGCGCATTTCCAATCTGACGCAGGTGGAGCAGAATTTGACGGCGCAAAGCGAACTGCTCAAGTCCAAGCGCGCCGGTAAGATGATCAATGTGCTGCTCAAGCTGACGGCCGGTTACAGCGAGCGCGAGCAGGAGCTGCGCACGATGCTGACGGTGCTGCAAATTCCGATTTTGCTGATGCTGGCGTTTTATGTTTATATGACCGCTCAGCTGATCGTCAAGCAGGAGCAGGGAGAAATTGCCGTGCTGAAAAGCCGCGGCGCATCGCGGGGGCAGATTGTTGGGATTTACGCAATTGAAAGCGCTATTCTGGGAGCCTTTGCCGGTATTTCCGGCCTGGGCCTGGGGTATCTGATCTGCAAGGTGCTGGGCGCATCCAACGGTTTTCTGGAATTTGTCAACCGAAAAGCGCTGCGCTTGGAGATGAACGGCACCGTGCTGGTCTATGCGCTTGTGACGGTGCTTTTTGCCGCGGTGACGATGGTGATGCCGGCGCTGCGCTACAGCCGTGCGTCCATTGTCGAACATAAAACGGAAAAGAACCGCCGGAAAGCGCCCTTTTGGCAGAAATGCTTTCTGGATTTGATTTTGCTGGCCATTTCCTGCTACGGGCTGTACGCCTATCACACGCGCATGTTTACCATGGAGATTTCCGGCATGGACGCCAACGCGATGCCGATTGATCCGCTGCTGTTTGTTATGAGCACGCTGTTCATCGTCGGGGCAGGGCTGCTGTTTGTGCGCGTCTTTCCTTATCTGGTGCGGCTGGTTTTCTTTATCGGAAAAAAACGTTGGTCGCCGGTGTTTTATGCGTCCTTCCTTCAGGTGGGTCGGTCAAGCGGCCAGGAAGCTTTTCTGATGCTCTTTTTGGTGATGACGCTTTCTGTCGGCCTGTTTTCTGCCAATGCGGCCAGGACGATCAATACCAATACGGTGCAGCGCGTTCAATACAATACCGGCGCGGATATTGTCGTAACGCCGTACTGGCAGTCCAACGCCTATACGGTGCAGGACGAAAACGGCGCGGTGTCCGTTGTGTCCAAGGAAACCTCCAGCGGCTACTCCAACGACGGCTATGTGACCTACGTCGAGCCGCCATATGCGCTCTACAGCCAGATCCAGGGCGTTGAGGCAAGCGCCAAGGTGCTTTTGAAACGCTCGGTTACGGGTAATTTTGCCAATAAAAATTCAGCCGTAACGGTCATGGCGATTGAGCCGTCCTGTTTTGGCAAAACCGCCTATATGCCGGATCATCTGCTGCCCTATCATTGGTATTATTATCTCAATATGCTTGCCTCGGATCAGAAGGGCTGTCTGATTACCCGCGCCTATGCCGATGCGTACGGTATTTCAGTAGGCGATACGGTTAAAACAACCTGGAACAAGCAAAACGCGATATCCCTGCGCGTTTACGCCATTGTGGATTATTGGCCGGGGTATAATCCTTACGAGGAGGGCCGCGGGGCGAACCACTGGATTATCTGCAATCTGAGCTATGCTCAGGATCAGATGATGCTGGAGCCCTATCAGGTCTGGCTGAAAATGACCCCGGATGCGACGACTGCACAGGTGTATCAGAGCATTACCGATCTGCGCATCGGCGTAACGTCGCTGAGCAATTCCAGACAGGACGTGATCGCGGTGAAAAACGATCCGTTGATTCAGGGCGTCAACGGCGCGCTGACGATGGGTTTTATTGTGACGATGATTGTCTGCGCGATTGGTTTTATTCTCTATTGGGTGCTTTCGATTCGCGCACGCGTGCTTCAATTCGGCATTTTGCGCGCCATGGGCCTGTCCAAAGGCAAGGTGCTGGGCATGCTGGGCGTGGAACAGGCGCTGATCTCAGGCTCCGCCATTTTGTCGGGCCTGTTTACCGGCGCTTTGACCAGCAAGCTTTTTGTGCCGCTGTTTCAAATCGTTTACAGCGCGCAGGAACTGGTGCCGCCGTTCCATGTGGTCATGCAGCGCGCGGATTATTACAAGGTTTATATCATTCTGGCGCTGATGCTGGCCGTTGGGCTGACCATTCTTGGCGTGATGATCTCGCGCATCAAGATCGCGCAGGCGCTGAAATTGGGGGAGGACTGATCATGGAACCGATTTTGTATGCGCAGCACGTCCATCGCGTGTTTGGGTCCGGCGCAGGGGCCGTGCATGCCATCAACGATATCTCCATGCAGATCCTGCCCGGCCGTCTGACAATTCTGCGCGGGCGCAGCGGCAGCGGAAAAACCTGCATGATCAACCTTCTGGGCGCGCTGGATTTGCCAACGCAGGGACAGATTGGTTATGAAAATCAGCTTTTATCCGGCAAATCAGAGCGCTGGCGGGATCATTTGCGTAAAACGGCGTACGGTTTTATCTTTCAGTCCGTTGCGCTGATGCCCACCATGTCCGCATATGAAAATGTGGATTTTGCCCTGCGCCTCGCCGGAACGCCTGCGAACCAGCGGGATGAGCGCGTCCGCGCCTGCCTGAAACTGGTTGGGCTTGAAAAACGCATGCAGCACCGGCCGGCGGAACTTTCCGGCGGCGAACAGCAGCGTGTGGCCATTGCACGGGCGATCAGCCACCGGCCCAAAGTGCTCTTTGCCGACGAGCCGACTGCGGAGCTGGATTCGCATATGGGCCTGGTTGTGGTAAAACTGCTCAAGGATTTGATTCGCCATGAGGGCGTGACGGTGGTGATGACCACGCACGATCCCAATATGTTTGAGCTGGCGGACGATGTATATACCCTGGAAAACGGCACAGTCACGCAGCAGGCGCATATTACGCCGCTGTTTGAACCGCAGGGGGTGGTGCTTGGATGATTTATGCGGAAAACCTGGTGAAAATCTATAAAACCAGCGATATTGAGGTTGTAGCCCTGCAGGGGCTGGATCTGACGGTGGACGACGGAGAGCTGATGGCCATCATCGGCAATTCCGGCAGCGGTAAATCCACGCTTTTGAATATGCTTGGCGCGCTGGATAAGCCTTCGGCGGGAAAACTGATGGTCGACGGGCAGGATTTACTTAAATTTGACGGCAGGCAGGCCATGCGCTATCAGCGGGAAACGGTGGGCTTTGTGTGGCAGAACAACGCCAGAAACCTTTTGCCATACCTTTCGGCGCTGGATAATATCGAGGTACCGATGCTGTTTGCGCCGTCCGGCGGTAAGCGTGCGCGGGCGAAGGAGCTTTTGGAGCTGGTGGGGATGAGCCATCGTGCAAAGTCCAAACTGTACCAGCTCTCCGGCGGCGAGCAGCAGCGTATCGCCATAGCCATTGCGCTGGCCAACCGTCCCAGGCTGCTTTTGGCCGACGAACCTACCGGTGCGGTAGATACCAATACAGGCAAACGGATTTTGGAGACGCTGCGGATGATCAACCGCGAGCTGGGGACGACGATTGTGATTGTGACGCACGATATTGCGCTTCAAAACAGCGTGGACCGCGTTGTCGCCATTCGCGACGGGCGGACATCTTCCGAATTTATCCGCAAAACCTCCTACGCGCAGCAGCTGAGCGATCTGGAAGACCTGTATGATCGTACGGCGGATACGGAGCAGTCGCACGACGAATTTGTCGTGATGGATGCTTCCGGCCACATTCAGCTGCCGCGTCCATATTTGGATCGTATGCAGCTGCGTGGGCGCGCCAAGCTGCGTGTGACAATGCCCGATGAGCGTACGATTGCTGTAGAAAAACCGGAAACGATCCCGCAGTCCGATTCCTAGCGCCCAGACGGAGCCGTTTATTCGGTATGTCGAAATCAAATAAAAATACGTCGGCACGCGCTTTGCTGTGCCGGCGTATTTTGTTTGGATTTTGGGCGCGCCGCTGCCGGCGAATGTTCGTACGGCGTTTTTGATCCGGTTAACTGCAAAACGGAATTTACGGCGCAGTATTTATGTATTTTTTATCGATTGTGTCTAAATGCCTGGTTTTGCGCTTCCCGGCGCGCGCCGTTGCGGCTTTGGATGATTTTAGCCGGTATGGGCGGCGGCGCACCATAAGCATGCCTGCGCATTCGAATTTTGTCACATCTATCGTGATATAAGTGGATAATTGCGGCATAATGGGCAAATACCTTAAAGATTTTTATAAAATTCCATAAAGCGAATTGACTTCTTTTCGCATATCCGATATAATAATACTGTACTACTATAACAATGGCGGCGAATCGTCATTGCAGCCAGTGCAGAACGGGTATCTGCACAACAAGGAAATTTCTACTGAAAAGAGGTTATGTACAAGATGGCACAGATCAATCTGAGCAAGTACGGCATTACCGGTACCACGCAGATCATCCGCAATCCTTCTTACGAGCTGCTGTTCGAAGAAGAGACCAAACCCGGTCTGGAAGGCTTTGAAAAAGGTCAGGTCAGCGAGCTGGGCGCTGTGAACGTGATGACGGGCATCTATACTGGCCGTTCTCCCCAGGACAAGTTTATCGTCATGGACGATACCTCCAAAGATACGGTTTGGTGGACTTCCGACGAATATAAAAACGACAACCATCCGGCGTCCCAGGAAACCTGGAAGGCTGTGAAGGAAATCGCGCTCAAAGAGCTCTCTGACAAGAAGCTGTTTGTGGTTGACGCGTTCTGCGGCGCGAACAAGGACACCCGCATGGCGATCCGCTTTATCGTTGAGGTTGCCTGGCAGGCGCATTTTGTCGAAAACATGTTCATCATGCCCACCGCCGAAGAGCTGGAAAACTTTGAGCCGGATTTCGTTGTGTTCAACGCTTCCAAGGCGAAGGTTGAAAATTACAAGGAACTGGGTCTGAACTCTGAAACGGCGGTTGTTTTCAATCTGACCGATCGCGAGCAGGTGATCATCAACACCTGGTACGGCGGCGAGATGAAAAAGGGCCTGTTCTCCATGATGAACTACTATCTGCCGCTCAAGGGCATTGCTTCCATGCACTGCTCCGCCAACACCGACCTGAAGGGCGAAAATACGGCGCTGTTCTTCGGCCTGTCCGGCACCGGCAAGACCACGCTGTCCACCGACCCCAAGCGTCTGCTCATCGGCGATGACGAGCACGGCTGGGACGACAACGGCGTGTTCAATTTTGAAGGCGGCTGCTATGCCAAGGTCATCAACCTGGACAAGGATTCCGAGCCTGACATCTACAACGCGATCCGCCGCAACGCCCTTTTGGAAAACGTGACGCTCGACGAGCAGGGCAAGATCGATTTCGCCGATAAGAGCGTGACCGAAAACACCCGCGTTTCCTACCCGATTACTCATATTGAGAACATCGTGCGTCCCGTTTCCGCAGCGCCGGACGCCAAGGAAGTTATCTTCCTGTCCGCCGATGCTTTCGGCGTGCTGCCGCCCGTGTCCGTTTTGACGCCGGATCAGGCGAAGTATTATTTCCTGTCCGGTTTCACCGCCAAGCTGGCCGGCACCGAGCGCGGCATCACCGAGCCCACTCCGACCTTCTCCGCATGCTTCGGCCAGGCGTTCCTCGAACTGCATCCGACCAAGTATGCTGAAGAACTGGTTAAGAAGATGGAAAAGAGCGGCGCCAAGGCGTATCTGGTCAACACCGGCTGGAACGGCACCGGCAAGCGTATTTCCATCCGCGATACCCGCGGCATCATCGATGCGATTCTCAACGGCGATATCAAGAACGCGCCAACCAAGGTGATTCCGTACTTCAATCTGGAAGTGCCCACCGAGCTGCCCGGCGTTGATGGCAAGATCCTGGATCCGCGCGACACCTATGCCAATGTGGCCGATTGGGAAACCAAGGCGAAGGATCTGGCGTCCAGATTCATCAAGAACTTCGTCAAATACGAAGGCAATGAAGCGGGCAAGGCGCTGGTTGCTGCCGGTCCTCAGCTGTAATGATTGAAAAATATCGATTCTGATTATTTTGTCGGTGGGCGTTTGCCCGCCGACAATTTTTTATACAGGGCAGCGTTCGTTTTTTAGGACACTATGATCGATGGACAGGTTTTCTTTATGCGGCATGGTTTGGCGCAAAAGGCGGCTGCGTCTGGACGGTCGTTCGTTTTGGGAAAAGCCCTTCTGCCGGCGCTGTCCGGTAAAGCAAAAAGAATTCATATCAGCTCTCATTGGCAGCGTTCGATTTTTGCAGGTAGAGCCACGATGAGAAACCGTCGAAACGTCTGCGTCGTCCAAAAGATGGGATTGGCAATAAGATCCAATGGCAGCATCCGCTGCAAACCCAAACGGAGGAGTAAACGCATGAACGCTGAACAAAAGCATAGCAGCTGTTGCGCGTGCGCGTCCATTCGGACAGATCGTCGTCAAGCCTTTTGTAACCTGTCACACAGCCATCAAACGCAAGAAGCTGGCAGACTTCCCCAAAAGACTGGACGGTGAGGGGGATCATGGCGTATACTGGGCGCTGCTACGAATCGGTTGCCCGGTACATCCATGAATCCGATGTGTTTGTCAGAGCAGTCAACCCGCTGCTGATTCGGGCGTACGGAAATAATTCCCTGCGCCGCGTCAAGACCGATGGGGCCGATTCACTGCAGATCGCACGATGCGCTCTTGATCATTGGGCTGAATTGCGTCAATATACGTTCATGGATACTGTAAGATACGAGCGGAAGCCCCTGGACCGGCAGCTTGACCTGTATACAAAGACCAAGATCCCGCTGTCAAACAATCTGATCGCTTTGTTGGAGCAGTCTTTTCCCGGAGTCAACCGCCGGTTCGAAAGTCCTGCCCGTAAAGATGAAAGTCAGAAGCGGGCGGACTTTGTTGGAACTTTCTCTTATACAGAAAGCGATGGCTCGCCATATTCTTCAAGAAACTTTCTTGTTCCGTTCTCAGTATTTGCGACAGTCGTAAGTTTATCTATAAAACTGCTTCTGAACTCTGCGATCTCTTCCAAGATATTTCTGTTTTATTGCCCGCGGAAAAACTGAGCCTACGGTCAATACGCTTGAAAGGCTCTGTGTTGGTTTTGACAGGGCGCCGAACGAACTGCGGGAGTCACTCCTGCAAGCGAAGAACGCTCTTGCCGTTTTCCCACGCAGGTCATGCACTGCCGACAGCATATATCCCTCAATTATGCCTGCTCGACCTTTCCTGTTTGCCCTCGCTGTCATTGCAATATGGAGCGTGAGTATCAAGCTTTCTGTGATTGCCGTGGTCAGAAGCTCTTCTGGGATTGCTTTCGCGATGCTGCGTTGATGCTCGGGATGTAACGTCTCCTTTCCTCTTGTTTACGGCTGGCGTTTTTGCTTCTGCCCCAGCATGCTTGCTGTACCATCCTTTCTTCCATGTTGTTCTCCCAATCTTTGGAACCCTCAGCTTACCGAAAAACATCCTTTAGGAAGAAATGTTAAAAATGAATTGTCTTGATTGCTGATTCCGGTATCGCCGGTTTTGCAGCAGATGAAATTTGCGGGATTTTCATCCTTTGCAGTCCCGAAAATCCTTTTTTGTGTGTGGCTGTTCCCTGGGTTGGCTCGTGGGGGACACAGCGATATGCTCCGTGTATTTTAGGCGCTTCGGCAAGACGACTCAGTAATCCTGGAAGGCTTGACGGTTATTGGATCAAGCGGGATCTGCTTTGTGCAGATCCCGCATCGGTTGGGTTACTGTTTACTGTTCTCGCATCCGGTAAAAGCGGATGGAGATCCACAGGGATACGAGCGCCAGCGCAATTGCGCCAAACGGCGCTGCAAATACCGGTAGAGCGGACAACTGGGAGGTCAGCGCGATCAGGTCTATATCCAGATAAAGACACAGTACGATGCCGGCGCACAGCAGCAGCATGACGCCAAGATAGACGGTTCGTCCTTTTTCTGCGCCGAATTTGAATATGAAAGGATAAATCAGCGATAGAAAAATCAGGCCGGCGGACGGCATCAGCCAAAGCGCGGCAAACGGTGCAATTGCCACGGACAGATGCAAAGACTGTGCGGCCAGTGCGGCGGCTGTTCGAAAAAAGGCAATGAGCAGCGTGCCGGCAAAGGCAAACAGGTATTTGCCAAGCACCACCTGCGCGCGGGAAACGGGCAGCGCGTCGGCAAAGCGATCCCATTTACAGCGCTCTTCAACGGCAATGGTAGTGACCGAAGTCATTGCCAGAAAAAATACCGGCCAGATCAGAAAAATCATGGAATCGGATACGACGCTGACTAAAGCAAATAAAACGGAAACCAGCAGCGACATTTTTCCATATTTTAAAAAGATATACCCGTCTTTGAGCAAAAGCCCCTTCATGCCTGCGCGCCTCCTTTGATCATATTGAGAAAAATATCCTCCATGCAGATCGGTTCGATTTCATACCCGGCCGGCACCCAGGCACGGCGGACCATTGCCTGTGCGCCGTACGGCGTTTGACGGGAGGCAACGATTGCCCGGCGATCCAATTGCGCCAGCATGCGCGTCGGGCAATGAATCAATCCATATTGCTCAAACAGAAGATCTTTCTCCTGGCAGAGCAGCAGTTTCCCGTTATGTAAAAAGGCGACGTAATCACACAGCTTTTCCAGGTCGCTGACGATATGAGACGAAATCAAAATGGATCGATCTTCCTCACGGGTAAAATCATAAAACAAATCCAAAATTTCGTCACGGGCGACAGGATCAAGGCCACCGGTCGCTTCATCCAGAATCAGCAGTTTGGGGTCGTGCGCAAGCGCGGCGGCAATGGAAAGCTTCATCTTCATGCCTCGGGAAAAGGTACCGGATGCTTTGGTTGGCGGCAATTCAAAGCGCTTGAGCAGCGTTTGATAGGATGTCGGATTCCAGCTGCGGTACACATTGCCCAGCACTGCGCCCAGCTGATTGGGCGTAAGACATTCTGGAAAACAGGGCTCGTCTGCAACATAGCCGATTTGCTCTTTCAATTTTGCACAGCTGCCGTCCATCGGCTGGCCAAGCACCTGGATTTCACCAGAGTCCGGGCGCAGCATCCCCAGGATCAATCGGATCGTCGTGCTTTTTCCGGCGCCGTTTTCGCCGATCAGCCCCATAATACTGCCGGACGGCAGCTTAAGCGAAATGGGGCCCAATGTGAAGTCCGAAAAAGAATGTGTAACCAAACTAAGGTTTAATGCCTGCATTTATGCTTCCTCCCCGGTTAAAAAATCGTATAATTCGAAAATTTCCCTGCGGCTCAATCCGCACTGCGCCGCCAAAAGCGCTGCCTGCCTCAGATGCGCTTCAATCTGCCGCAGGTTTTCCTCCCGGATCAAGTCGGTGTTGCGCGGCGCAACAAAGCTGCCCTTGCCGGCAACGGTATAAAGAAAGCCTTCCTTTTCAAGTTCGTCATACGCGCGCTTGGTGGTGATAACGCTGATATGCAGATCCTTGGCTAAACTGCGGATGGAGGGCAGCGGCGAATCCTGTGTGAGCGCGCCGCTGATAATCTGCGCCTTGATCTGTGTGTAAATCTGGTCGTAGATCGGCGCGCCGCTTCGATTGTTGATCAGGACGTCCATGAGCATTACCTCCAATAACTGTTCATGAACAGTATATACAGTATGAACACAGTTGTCAATATAAAACCGAATTCTGAGAAATAAAAAAACGCCGGAACATACGCTTCGGCGTCTCAGGAGGGGGAAGGCAGCCTGCTGCATGCAGGCTTATCGGTACGACGGTATGGGCCGGGCTAAAGCGGCTGACATTGGGGCAGTAATATACGGCTCTCGCTCAGATAGGCTTCTTTGACGATTGCCGCGCCGCAGAAAGGGCAGCCGCGCTTTGGATCGCAGAGCGGTACGGCCGCACCGAAACGGGTATTTCAAATAAAGACTGGGAAGACTTGGGACGCAAGAGGGGAGGTTGCGATGAAATCGATTGAAACGGTTATGGGGATGTGGGAACAAGTGTATTTATTCGAAATAAGGCAGTTTGATTCCCGTTATTTTATAAACGAAAACAACATCACCGTTGCCCAATAACGACCAGAATAACGCCGGTTGTATGGCTCAGCGTTTTAGCAGACGTTATTTACAACACGCAGCAGAAGAAAAACTCAATAATTCCCGGATAGACCACTTAGATTAAAGAGACCGTTCCCCAATATACGCCCCTAATACAGGAACACACGCATTCAAGGCCATCGGCGTCATCAACAAATCCAAAATGATGACCTTATACATGCCAGCCTGACGCCGTTTCAAAAGCGCGTTTACTTTTTCCAGATATCTGTCTCTCCGGCAAACACGCCGACGTAATTCAGACGCCGTTTTGCCTCGCTGTATACCTCGGCGGAAAGCGGTCCGCGCGATGCCGCGCGGATATTCTGTAAAAGATGCTCTGTTCCGCGTGTACCGCATACGCCGGCAGTGACGGCCGGGTGCGTAAGCGTATAACGGATCAGGAAATCGTTCCGCGTCTCACCCTCTTCCAGCAATTCCTGCAACCCGGACGCCTCCCAGCGTGCGTCGTAGGTACCATCATAACGTTTTAAAAGACCGCGGGCGATGATGCCCGTACCATAATCTTCATATGCTTTCTGGATCACGTTTTCACTCAGGCGCGTCATGCAGCCATACACGACCTGGATCACTTCAATATCCCGCCAGGACGCAAACGTCTGCAAATTACGATAGCCGTGCAGCGCCGGATACGCATAATCCGCGGGGTTTGAGTTGCGGATCGTCAGGCCGATATGCAGGATTTTACCGGCTTTTTTTAGTTCGCGCAGCGTCTGCATCACTTCTCCGTCTTCGCCGTTTGTCAAAAACTCAGGCAGGACGCCGTGAATTTGCAAAATGTCAATATGGTCTGTTTTCAAAAGCCGTAAGCTTTCCTCCACATTTTCAAGTACTGTACGACGGTCAAACGTATACAGCGGACCGTTTCCGCGCATATTATCACAACACTTTGTGGCCAGAATATACTCGTCTCTGCGGTGCGAAATTGCTTTTCCAATGAAATGTTCGCTGTTGGCATATTCAGGAGACGTATCAATGTAGTTGATTCCCTCGTCCAGCACCTGGTTTAAAAGTGCTGCTGCCGCAGACTCGCTGACATGTCCCAATTCCATTGCGCCATAAGCCAGACGTGTCATCGATAAGCCGGTTTTCCCCAGAAGTTTCTTTTCCATAATCCATTCTCGCTTTTTTATTTATTCTAATCTTGAAGCCACTTTATACGCCTGTTCCCGATAAAGTCCTGCTCCTTATCTCCAATTTATCATGGAACGTTCTAAAAAGCAAGTTCCTCCGGAAAAAGCTGTTTGAATTGGGGAACACCAGGTCCAATGCAGGTGATTTGCATGATGTAGGCGCCATCAGGGGCTGCTGATGATATGGTGAACAGAAATGGATCAATGGGATAAAAATATGATAATTGCAGATCCGTTGCTCAAGGGTATTATGGATGAAAAAAGCAACTCCGACTGTTGCGGAGGCTTGATCCCAGGATGCCGATTATAACCGCAAGAAAGCCATTGTCATTTATGAAAGAGGAAAGGTGCATATGCGAAAATGGCAAAACAAAGATTGTCTGGAATATATAGCAATGGCTGCGATACAATCGATCTCAGCCATTATTTTTTATACAATCGACTTAAGCCAGTATAATTTGTATCCCGTCAGAGAACCTTTTTTGTATCGCAGTTACCCTGATTGCATATCTGACCGGTGATATGAATCAGACTGGCGTACCGCTGTGCGCGCTGGGATATGCCAAGGGTCTCAGAACTTTTGTTTGGGGTTTAGGCGGGCGGCAAAGAGAACAGCCTGAAACCCCATTGCCAGTACCGGGGAAACGCTGCTGGGTAGCCAAAAAACGCTTTCAAACTCAGCGTTGGGCTGCATTGACCGCAAAATTGCTCAAAATCTGCGGGAAAATCAGGCGGCAGGACTCGCAGCACTTTTCTTCCGGCGGCATATCGGGTCAACGGCGCAGACCACACCTGCACTTTGGGGAATTCAATTATGGAAATGTCTCCCGCTGGCCGATCCCTGAAAATGACGCCGGATTACGGGGAAGCGCGTTGCGCATGCGGCATAAAGACCAGTCGAGCGTACTGTGGGAAACGGCGTCAGCGATATGCCAAAGGGTTTGGACGACGTGCAGCTCGGCGCCGCAGGCAAAAAGCGCGGAAAAAATGTTGTCAATTGGAATTTGTCCGGTTGGCGTTTGCGTTTCTCTGGCAACATAGTACCCGGCGGCTGCGTCCTGCAATTCAAACCCTGCGGGATCAAACGTATATAAATATAAAACGGTGCGCGTCATAGCCTCAAACCAGCGCGACTCGATGACTAAACCATGCGTGGCGGCAGGGTCGGTAAAATATCGGAGGCGATCCGACTGTGTGGTTTGCGCAGTGACATGATACCCGATACGCGGGCAGTTTCTGGGCGTGAGGAAATTGGACAGACGCGAAGCCTCAATGGCCCAGACCAGGCCAACGGTGGGATCCAGGTCGGAACGGGCAGGGGGTCTTGGATGAAACACCGGGATATCCGGCGTTTCGCTGACATGATATAAGCGCATGGCATATCACCTGGCTGGAAGCAATACTGGTTGACGGATCCATGAAAACAGAGGATAAAAACGATTAAAACATTCAGCATATTTTAGCATATTCCAACGTCGATGTCGATATAAAATGATGCCAACCGAACTGCAACTTGAGCGTGTTCCAGGGCAAAGGACAGGAATGTTTGCCCCGTGGAATGGATTCGGATGTCCAATGTCCGGCTCGCAGGGCTGACCGTATCAACATAAAAACGCTGTGCATCGGCTGCACAGCGTTTCGTATTCAAACAGGGAAAAGGGGTGAATGGGTACAGGTATGAATCACATGGTCAAAGCACCTTTGCCAAAAAAGACTGGAGCCGGGCGCTTTGCGGGTGATCGAAAATTTCTTCCGGCGTACCCTGTTCAACGATGCGGCCCTCATCCATAAAGATGACGCGCGAGCCGACTTCGCGGGCGAAACCCATTTCGTGTGTGACGACAACCATGGTCATACCGTCATGCGCCAGGTCTTTCATCACCTCCAGCACTTCGCCGACCATTTCCGGGTCGAGCGCCGAGGTCGGTTCGTCAAAAAGCATGACTTCCGGATTCATGCACAGCGCGCGAACAATGGCAATGCGCTGCTTTTGACCGCCGGAAAGCTGACTGGGATAGGTCTGCGCGCGATCGGCCAGCCCGACGCGCTTGAGCAGCGTCATCGCCAGCTGTTCCGCCTCGGCCTTGGGCTTGTGCAGCAGCTTAACCGGCGCCAGCGTCATGTTTTTTAAAATCGTCATATGCGGAAACAGGTTGAAATGCTGAAAAACCATCCCCATTTTCTGACGATGCCGGTCGATGTCCGTTCTGGGATCGGTCAAATCCACCCCGTCAACCAAAATGGAACCGTCGGTAGGGATTTCCAAAAGGTTCAGACAGCGAAGAAAAGTGGACTTGCCGGAACCGGAGGGTCCGATCACCACGACAACCTCGCCCTTGCGGATCTGTGCGTCAACGCCGTCGAGCGCACGGATTTGTCCGCCTTTATAATGCTTTTTTAATCCTTTGACATCGATTAAAATTTCGCCCTTAGCGTTCACTGCTGCGCAGCCTCCTTTCCAGTTTGCCCACCAGCCAGGTAAAGAACATGACCATGACCAGATAAATCAGCGCGACGGCCAGCAGGGGCATGAAGCTGATGTAGGTGACGCCGCGGATGATATCGCCGCCCTTGGTCAGATCCTGTACCGAAACGTAGCCGGCAACGGAGGTTTCCTTTAACAGGACGATAAATTCGTTTGCCAGTGCCGGCAGTACGTTTTTAAACGCCTGCGGAATGATGATATGCCACATCGTCTGAACAAAGTTAAAACCGAGACTGCGGCCGGCCTCAAATTGCCCGGCATCGATGCTCATGATGCCGCTTCTGAAAATTTCTGCAACGTATGCGCCGGAGTTGAAGCCGAAGGCCAGCGAGGCGATCAGAATCCCGTTGTTGGACGAAGCGAATATCACATAATAGATGATCATCAGCTGGACGACCACCGGCGTGCCGCGAATGACGGTCAGATAAATTTTACACAGCGCGTTTGCCAATTTCAGGAAAAAGCGGGCCGGGCCGGGCCGCATCGCCTGGGCGTTTTTGTCATAGGTAGACCGCACAATCGCGACAATAATGCCGATCACAATGCCCATGATCAGTGCAAAAAGCGTGATGCGCAGCGTAGCGGTCAGGCCTGTGGCCAAATACCGCCAGCGGTTCTTCTCAATGAAACAGAGAATAAAATCCGCTTTGAACTTATCAAACCATTCCAGCAAACCAATCCCTCCAACGATTGAAAAAACGATTAAAGAGGGGACGGATATCCGTCCCCTCCAAGAGACTATTCTGGCTTAGACGCTTACTTGTTGTTGGCGGCGACAAAGGCCTTGGCAGGCTCATTGTCGATGATCACACAGTCCACCTTGCCGGAAACCAGCGCCTGCACGGCGTCGGCGCCCTTGTTGTAGCGCTGAATGGTCGCCTTGCCTTCGTCCTCCAGATCCCAGGTGGAGTACAGATCGCCGGTGGTACCGGTCTGAACGCCGATGTTGTAGTTTGCGCCGTCTGCAAACAGATCGTCAACACTGGTGATTTTGGAGCCTTCGCGCACGATAACAACCTGAACGCCGGTGGCGTAGGTGGTGGTGAAATTGACGCTTTCCTTACGCTCGTCGGTAACGGTCATGCCGGCCATGCCCATATCGATCTTGCCGGTCTGAATCGCGACGATGATGGAATCAAACGCCATATCCTCAATTACCAGGGTTTTGCCGAGCTTATCGGCGATTGCCGCGGCAACTTCCGCGTCGATGCCAACGATGTTTTCACCGTCATAGTATTCGTACGGGGGGAATTCGGCGTTGGTGCCCATGGTCAGCGTGCCGTTGGCGCCGTCGTTGCCAAAGGTCAGGCCGTGATCCACGCCGGAAATGTATTTGTCCACAATCTTTTGAAGCGTGCCGTCGGCAATCAGCTCGTTGAGCGCTGCGTCCACATCGGACAAAAGCTGGTCGTTTTCCTTGGCGATGGCAATGGCATAATCCTCAACGGCATATTCTGTGTCCAGAATTTTCAGGTTGACCTGGTTGGAACCGCAGGCGCACAGAGAAGCGGCCATAACGAGCGCCAGCAAAGCGGCGAAAATCTTTTTCATAACATTCATTTCCTTTCTTTATTGTTCAGCCGCGGCGCTGCCGCGTAATCTGAACATGCGTTAGGATAACACTTCATACAGAATTTGTCAATAGTTTTTATGCAAAAAAGTGAAATATTTATGCGATGCAGGACGAAAGAGGAAAAAACGGGCTTTGATGGGCATTCTGCTGCTGATTTTTGGATTCAAAAGGAATTTCAGATATGAATACTGAGAAAAATATACGGTATAAAAAGCAATGCGGCAGCTGAAACGAAAAACAGCTGCCGCATAATAAAACGGAAAACGAGAATAAAAATGCATAGTTATGCGTCTTTGCTCTGACCTGCACCCGTGCCGCAGGCGCTTTTGCAATTGGCACAGTCGCCGCCGCAGCCGGCAAAGACCATCGATTCGATGCGCGCCCGGGAAGCGGACATGGGGATGTGCGGACAGTCCTCTTCCAGATAGGATGCACCGCAGGGTTCAAACCCGTATTTTTTGTAAAAATCAACGGCGTGCGTCTGCGCGCCGATCTGGACGCTGGATGCGCCCAGCTTCAGCGCCTGATCCAAAAGCATGCGCATGACCAGATCGCCCAGATGCTGGCCGCGCTTTTCCTTTAAGACGGCGACGCGGCCAATATGCCAGGCGTCCCTGTCATAATAAAGACGTCCGGTTGCGCAGGGCGCGCCGTCTTCCACAACGGCGTGCAGCGCCCGCGCGTCCATTTCGTCGCGCTCGCTGGCGGCGTTAAAACCCTGTTCATCGACAAAAACCGTTTGGCGAACGGAAAGCGCAGGCGTTAAATCCTCCACGCCCATTAAAAGATATGCCTTGATCATCGCAGATTCCTCTTTCGTATCCGATGTTCTTTGACTGCGCGAAACACGCTTTTTTATTATACGCGCAAATACCGGACAGCGCAAACCTTTCTTTTGATTTTATTGTATAAGCAGTTGTGTTCAAAGACAAAATAGAGTACAATGAGCGTGGCGGGTTGCTTTGCGATCTGCACGATGGTTGATTCCCTACATCAACGGGGCGCGCCCCATTTTCCGAAGGAGGAAACGGTATATGCAGGACGAAAGAGATATCCTCACCCTTACAGATGACGACGGCAACGAGATTGAGCTGGAGATTCTTCGTTATTTCTTCTATAACGGCGAAGAATATGCCATGGTTGCCGAGCCTGACGACGAAGGCCGCGATTGCGACAGCTGCGACAAAGATCCCGACAGCGATGAGTGCGACTGCGAGCCGGTGGAAGTATTCTTTATGAAAGTCGAACCCATCGACGACGAGAACGAAGAATATACTTTCGTGGACGAAGATCTGGCAGAAGCGCTGATGAACGTCATCGATTCTGAGTATGACGAGATGGATGAGGACGACGAGGAAGCGGACGAATAAATTGGCTTTGACGCTCTGCGCCGGCGACCTGCTGAAAAAAACGGCAGGTGCCGGCGCTTCGTTTTTTGCAGGCGTGCATATTACATGCGGCGGATTGGGCAGTTTAAAAACCGCGCCGAGGATGTAAAAGCGGCGCGTTTATCCCTGGCGCGTCGGTGGATAAACCGCCTGATTTTTTGCGGCAGTGGACTCAATGATACTGAATATAGGAAGATATTCGACAAAATACTTGACAGACGCGCGCGGCAGCGCTATAATATTTTCAATTTCATAAGCAAACCGCTGAAGCGAAGATCAAACCGGAGTGAGCGTCCAAAGAGAGCGGGGGCAGGTGGAAGCCCTGCGGCAAGCTGGCCGGCAAATGGATCGCTAAGGGCGCGGGGAACGGAGCGATTGCTCCAAGTATCCAAGACGTCGGCCCGCGTGAAGGGCAGGAAATGTGTTGGCATTTTCCGCAGGAGTGAACCGGTCAAACGGTTTAAAAAAGGTGGCACCATGGGCATGCAGGCTCGTCCTTTTGTTGGACGGTCTGTTTTTTTATTTTCTGATTGTGTTTGCCCAGGCAGGACAGGGGCGAAACAGCACCCGGCATAAAGCCTGAAGCCTAAAGAGCGATCCGTATATTCGAAGCGTTTGGGGCTTGCGGCGCCGCCGGCTGCGGATATTGCATGAAAAACGGGATTATTAAACTGGAGGAAAAATAATGCAGGAATTGTTGATGGGCAACGAGGCCATTGCCATGGGCGCGATCCGCGCCGGCGTGCAGGTTGTGTGCGGATATCCCGGCACGCCGTCTACCGAGGTGCTGGAGACGGTTGCAAAGCGCAATCCGGGCGATATTTATGTGGAATGGTCGGTCAATGAAAAGACGGCCATAGAGGTTGCCGCAGGCGCGGCCTATACCGGTGCGCGCGTGCTGGTGACGATGAAGCAGGTTGGGCTTAATGTTGCCTCCGATCCGTTGATGTGCGTCAACTATGTGGGCGTGAAAGGCGCAATGGTAGTGCTGGCGGCGGACGATCCGGGCCCGATTTCCTCCCAGACCGAGCAGGATACCCGGCATTTCGGGCAATATGCCCGGATCCCGGTGCTGGATCCGGTTTCCCCCGAGGACGCCTATGAAATGGTGCAGGATGCGTTTGAATTATCCGAACGATTGGGGACGCCGGTGATCCTGCGCCCGACGACGCGCGTTTGTCACAGCTGCGCATCCATTTGCGTTGCGCCCAGGGCAAAGACGCCCGCGCCCGGGAATTTTGAAAAGGATATGAAGCGATGGGTCATTTTTCCAAGCCTTTCGCACGCGGCAAAGCAGAAACTTTTTCTGCGCGAAGCGCAGCTGGCGCAGGAGCTGTCGGATTATCGGTATAATACCGTCCGCGGCGACGGGAAACTGGGCGTTATCTGCGGCGGCGTCAGCGCGGCGTATGTCAGGGATGCGCTGGCAGAGCTCGGCGTGCCCTGCCGGGTGATGACCGTTGCAACGCCATACCCGTTCCCGGAAAAGCTGGCGCTGTCGTTTGTGCAGGGGCTGGAGGCCGTTTTGTGCCTGGAAGAGCTGGATCCTGTGCTGGAGGACGCGCTCATTGCCCTGCGGGGAAAAACCGGCTTTGCCGCGAAAGTCCTTGGCAAGCGCACGGGCGATACGATCATTGCCGGCGAAAACAGCCATGCGATTGTCAAGCGTCAGCTGGAAGCCTTCTTTGGCCTTGCACCCAGCCAGACCCCGGTGCTTGAGCCGGATGCGCCGGCCCTTGCCGTGCGTCCGCCGATTTTGTGCGCGGGATGCCCGCATCGGGCGTCGTTTTATGCGGTCAAGCAGGCGATGAAGGGGCAAAAAGCGGTATTTTCCGGCGACATCGGATGCTATACGCTGGGCAACGCGGCGCCGCTTCTGATGACGGACACCTGTTTGTGCATGGGCGCCGGCATTACCATTGCTCAGGGGATGGCGCGCGCCGGCGATGATGCGGTGCATATCGGTTTTGTCGGGGATTCGACCTTCTTTCACAGCGGTGTGACCAACCTGATCAATGCGGTGTACAATCAGACGGATATTCTGGTGGTTATTTTGGACAATGCCACCACCGCCATGACCGGACATCAGCCGCATCCCGGCATCGGCAAGACGATGATGGGCGCGGTTGGCGAAAAGATTTCCATTGAAAAGCTTGTGCAGGCAATCGGCGTTGCCAGCCTGCGCGTGGTCAATCCGCTGGATTTAGAGCAGAGCGTGCAGGCGGTTGCGCAGGCGGCGCAGGAAAAGGGCGTTCGGGTGATTATCATGCGCGCGCCGTGCGTTGCGATTGTCAAGCCCAAGAAAGCGCTCGTCGTGTCGGATGCCTGCCGTAAGTGCCAGAAATGCATCCGTGAGCTGGGCTGTCCGGCGCTGTCGCTTCAGGACGGCAAAGCGCAGATTGAACCGGGGCTTTGCACCGGCTGCGGCTTGTGCAGCCAGGTTTGTCCCTTTGACGCAATCGGGGAGGGAAGAGCATGATCAATTGTCTTTTGTGCGGCGTTGGCGGTCAGGGGACCGTTCTGGCGTCCCGCGTTCTGGCGCAGACGGCTATGGAACAGGGGCTTTTTGCCCGGACGGCTGAAACAATCGGTATGGCGCAGCGCGGCGGCTGTGTGGTCAGCCATGTGCGCATCGGTTCCTGTGCTTCGCCGATGATTCCGCTTGGCGGCGCCGATATTTTGATCGCTTTTGAACCGGGCGAGGCGGTGCGGGCCCTGCCTTATTTGAAGCCGGACGGCGTTGTGGTCGTGAATCTTCAGGCGGTGCAGCCAGTGACCGCTTCCCTGACGGGAAAACGGTTGGACGCCGAGGAAATGATCGCGTATCTGAAAACGCATGCTGCGCGCGTGATCGTTGTAGACGGCCAGGCGGTATGCATGCAGTGCGGCACGCCCAAAGTGCTCAATACCGCGCTTTTGGGCGCGGCGATTGAGGCCGGCGCGCTTGGCTTTACCTCAGCGCAGGTGGCGCAGGTGCTTTTAGCACGCCTGCCGGAAAAAGTACACGCGGTGAATCAAAAGGCGCTGGCGCTGGGCGCGCTTGCGGCCAAAGGAGCGGATCCAGCATGAAAATGAACGAATCGACTTTCAATATCATCAAGGCGCAGGCGGTGCGTCTGGCCGGGATGCAGACCAGTCTTTACCATAAAAAATTTGAGGGTCTGGATCTGAACGCCATGCAGTCGCAGCAGGATTTTGAAAAGCTGCCGTTTACCGACAAAGCGGATCTGCGCGACTGTTATCCGCTGGGGCTTGCGGCTGTGCCGATGCGCGATGTCGTGCGGATTCATTCCTCTTCGGGCACGACCGGCGTGCCGGTGATCATACCCTATACCAAAAAAGACGTGGACGATTGGGCGATTCAGTTTAAGCGCTGCTATGAAATTGCCGGCATTACGCCGGAGGATCGGATTCAGATCACGCCTGGCTATGGGCTTTGGACGGCAGGCATCGGGTTCCAGCTGGGCGCGGAGCTGCTGGGCGCTACGGCAATTCCCATGGGGCCGGGCAATACCGAAAAGCAGCTGCAGTTTATGCAGGATATGGGTTCGACCGTGCTTTGCGCGACTTCTTCCTATGCGCTTTTGCTCTGCGAGGAAATTGCCAAGCGCGGTATTGCGGACAAAATCTGCCTGAAAAAGGGCGTTATCGGGTCGGAACGCTGGGGGGAAAAGATGCGCGCCCGCATTCGCGACGGTCTTGGAATCGAGCTGTACGATATCTATGGTTTGACGGAAATTTACGGCCCCGGGATCGGCATCAACTGTTCCTATAATACGGGCATACATGTTTTTGATGATTTCTGCTATTATGAAATCATCGATCCCAATACGGGCGAAACCCTGCCGGACGGACAGATGGGCGAACTGGTCATTACGACCCTGCAAAAGGAAGGCGCGCCGCTAATCCGGTTCCGGACGCATGATTTAACGCGATTGATCCCCGGCCAATGCCCCTGCGGCAGAAGCTATCCGCGGATTGACGCAATCATGGGACGCTCGGACGATCTGTTCAAGGTTAAGGGCGTCAACATGTTCCCGGCGCAGGTGGAAGAGGTGCTGCGCAGCGTAACCTATGCCGGCAGCGAATATCGTATTGAAATCGATCATATCGGCGGCCGCGATCATATGACGGTGTTTTTTGAAACAAATGCGCCGAAAACCGATTATGAAGCGATCGAAAAAGTAATCCAGACGCACTTTAAGAGCCGCATCGGCTTAACGCCCGACGTACGCGCCGTCGAGGTGGGCGCACTGCCCCGCAGTGAGAAAAAGACCCGCCGCGTTTTTGATAACCGCTAATGCCATGCGGCGCAAATACCGGGCTGAAATTGGACAATCAAATCGCAAAAGCCCGTTCCCAGCGCCTTGTGTTGGCGCAGGAGGCGGGCTTTTGAGTTTGCGAGGCGAAATACGGAAAAACTGGCATATTTGGGTTCAGCGCCGCTTATCGCGTTTGGGCATGCGGCGTTTTTTTCTGTCCGGACGGTCTGTTTTGGGCGTGGTGTATTCTTTTTCCGGCAAGGGCGCAGGCGGCTGAAACTCCGGAGCGAGCAGAGAAAATCGAATATGTCCCTGCATGGGATCGGTACTGTGTACATAAACGGCAATGGGATCGCCCAGCCGGTAGATCCGACCGGTATGACGGCCGATCAGCCGGTTTAGACGCGCGTCCAGATCGTAGTGATCGTCGCAGAGCGCATCCATTGGCAGCATGCCCTCAACCAGGTTCTCAAGCGTCACAAAAAGCCCGAAGGAGGCTAAGCCTGTGATCATGCCGTCAAAACGCTGGCCGATGCGGCTGCTCATGTACTGCGCCTTTTTGATGTCCGTTACCGTACGCTCCGCGTCCACTGCGCGCTGTTCGCACTGCGATAGCGGTTCTGCAAAGGCGCGGCTTTGTCTTGAAAACAACAGCTGCGCCGCATTGTCCATTCCGCCAAGCGCCGACTTGATCACCCGATGGATGAACAAATCCGGATACCGGCGAATGGGAGAGGTAAAATGACAGTATTGCGCGGTTGCAAGCCCAAAATGCCCCAGCGGCTGAAAGTCATAGCGCGCCTTCTGCATGCAGCGCAGCATAACGCCTGCAAGAATGGTGGATTGAGGCAGCGCGGAAATCTGTTCGCTCAAGCGCGCAAAATCCTTTGGCGCGGGCGAATCGCCGGCATGAAATGAAATCCCGAAGGTTTGGACGAACGCTTCCAGCTGCGACAGCTTGAAGGGATCGGGCGCTTCATGTACCCGGTACAAAAACGGCAGATTGCGCGCCATGGCAAACCGTGCGGCGCAGCCGTTGGCGGCGAGCATAAATTCTTCGATCATCCGATTGGAAACGCCGCGCTGCTGCGGCCGGATATCGGTTACATGCCCCTGTTCATCCAAAAACAGCTCGCTTTCCGGCAAATCAAAATCAATACTGCCCCGCTCGGCACGGCGCTTGGCCAGAACCTGATACAGCGCCTGCATTTGAAGCAGTGAAGGCAGCACCGGCTGATGCTTTTCCAGGAGCGAAGCGTCTGCGCTGCCATCCAGAACGGCGTTGACCTGTTCATAGATCAGCCTGGCTTTGGAGCGGATGACGGAAGGAAAAATGGATTCTTCCAAAACAGCGCCCTGTGCGTCAAAGCGGATCTGCGCGCTGAGGGTCAGCCGATCACAGTTTGGCATCAGCGAACAAAGACGATTGCTCAGCGCCTCCGGCAGCATGGGCACCACCATACCCGGCGGATAAACGCTGGTGCCGCGCTCAACGGCATCCTGATCGATCGGGCTTGCGGGCGTTACATAATGCGTCACATCGGCAATATGAACCCCGAGCGTCCAGCCGTCCGGCTGCACGGTGATCGATACGGCGTCGTCAAAGTCCTTGGCCTGCGCGCCGTCGATGGTAAAAATACATTCGCTGCGCAGATCCCGGCGGTCAATCAGATCTTCAGGGCTTGGCGTCTGGGGCAGGGCCTGACATTGCTGTTGGGTTGCCTCGCTGAAATCCAGGGGGATCCCTTTTCCATATAATACGGAAAGCACATCGACATTGCGCTGATCCGGCCGGCCTAAAACCTTTTTCACACGGCACATCGTCTGTTCGTAGCGCGACGCGCTGTATCGGGTGATTTCGCACAGCGCCTTGTATCCCTCCGGGCAATCCACTTTGCCCGCCTCGATAAACAGATCGGCTCCGATATGCGGGTCGTCCGGCTTCAGCCAGCCCTTTTCCACCGTGCCGACCACCTGCGTAATGGCGCGGCTTAACACCTGCGCAACCTCGCCGCGCGTTTTGCCGGGAATTTGCCTGGCGCAAACGCGATCGCCATGCATGGCGCCGTTTAAATGCGCGCTGTCAATGTATAAATCCGGCGTATTCGGCGCATCTGGGATAAAGAACGCAAATCGGACGCTGCTGCGGCTGATGACACCCTCCATCATCAGCTGCGGCCGCTGGCTTTGTCTACGCACGGGGCGCGATGCGCCGGCCTTTTGGCTTTTTCTGTATTTTCCTTTCATGATACCTCCCCGGCACAAAATGTGCCGCACTTTCAGGATGCCCATTTTTACACGACGTTTGCAGGAAAATGAAAAAGACGAAGCGCGATGCGCTCCGCCTGTCGTATTTTGTGTTTTTTATTGCAGAATAACCAGCACAATGGACAGCACCACAAACGCCGTCACAGCGATCTTGGTGTAAAACGCCAGCTTCGCTTCGTAGGATTTAGCTTTTCCCTTGCCAAAGAAGGTTTCCGCGCCGCCGGCAATCGCGCCGGAAAGCCCAGCAGCTTTCCCGGACTGCATCAGCACCAGAATAATCAGCGCTACGCAGACGATCAGCAATACGACAGTCAAAATAATACTCAAAACTTGCATCGTCAAACGACCTCCGTATATCTCATACCGATTTATTTTAGCATATCTTAATTGAATATGCAAGTATTTTTTTGGAATTGCGGCGCTGTGCGGTTCCGGAAAAAATAAAACAGAAAAACAAATTCTTTTAATGCTATATAATTGAAAAATCAATATAATTTAGCGTGAAACAATAATGTTTTGATTGTCTATCGTTCTTCCAGTACAAAAATTCGGAGGAGGGGGTGAACTTTCCAGCCTGTATTTGGAAGGCGTGCTGCCGGTTTCCTCCAAAAAGGCGCGGTAGAACGTACGCTGACAGGAAAAGCCGCATCCGTACATGATTTCGATGATCGGCATATCGGTGCTGCGCAGCAGGTTTCGCGCCTTGTTGATCCGCAGGGAATTGAGATAGCGCCGGAAACTCATATGCAGCCGGTCGTTGATCAGCCGGGATAGATGGTAGGAGGATACGCCGACCTGGTGGGCAAGCTCCTCAAGCGTCAGCGGCTCAGAATAGTGGGCTGAAATATGGTTCAGCGCGCGTACCAGCGTGTCCCCGCATTGAATAAATTGCTGCGGAACAAGCGGAAAAAGCGGCAGCGCATGGGTGAGAATAATTTGAATGTATGCGCTGTAAATGGCCAGATTGGCACATCCGGAGCGTTCTGTTTCGACAGCGTGGAAAATTGCATGCACGCTGGGATCCAGACGACCGGCGCGCAGCACCGGCGCGCATGTGCGCATCTGGCGCAGCTGCCGACCGTAATCTGTGCTGATTTCCGGCAAAAATACCAGCTTTAGCCCACGTGCCGGGCCGCTTTCGTCAAAACCGTGCAGCGTGTTTGGAAAGCAAAGGGCAAGATCGCCCGCCGTCAGCAGATAATCCTGACCGTCAATTTGCATGCGGATGGAGCCGTCAAACAAATAAATCAGCTCTGCGTGCGCATGCAAATGCACCGGATAATGAAATGCGTGCAGCGGCTGTACCTCAAGATCGTGACATCGCAACTCATAAAATGGCAGCATGATAAACTCCTTTCCCAATTCCGGGTAAGCCCATTGAATTGTAGTAAGCAGTTTTATTTTATTATGAACCACAATTTTTGTCAAATCTTTTTTGGGAAAGTTTCTATCGGGTTTGTTTTTTCGATGTTATAATAGTACCATTCATGAAGGAACTTTATTTTTGCAAACGATTTTCCGTTTGTTGCTGCATCGTGCCGGCAGAAGCGACGCTGATTGTTTGTGCAGACGGTTTCTGTTGTGCTTTTGCATATATAAAAACTAAGGATGGTGTGATGTTGCATGAACGTAGCGCAGACGCCTGTCAACGTGCCGGGGCGAAAAAGCAGGTTTCATCGTTTTTTGCTGGATTTATGGGCCAGTCGGTATTTACAGCTGCTGATTCTGCCGGGATTGGTATATTTTATTATTTTCAAATATATCCCAATTTACGGCGTGCAGATCGCGTTTCGCGATTATAAGCTGCGCGACGGCATAACCGGCAGCCAGTGGGTTGGGTTAAAACATTTCAGGACTTTTGTGACCGGGCCATATTTTTGGCAGCTGGTGCGCAATACTATTTTGCTTAACTTTTACAGCCTGCTGTTTTCGTTTCCAATTCCGATTATTTTTGCGCTTTTGCTCAATGAGGTTCGCCCGCTGTTTTTGAAAAAGTTTATTCAGACGGTCAGCTATCTTCCGCATTTTATTTCGCTTGCGGCAGTTATTGGTATGCTCACGATGCTGGTTTCTCCCTCCATCGGCATTGTCAACAAAATTATTGTCGCGCTGGGCGGTACGGAAACCTATTTTTTGGCCGAGCCAAGATGGTTTCGTACCCTGTATGTGATTTCCGGCATCTGGACGGGTCTTGGCTGGGGCGCGATTATTTATATTGCTGCGCTTGCGGGCGTGGACACGCAGCTGTATGAGGCGGCGGCCATTGACGGCGCTACGCGCGTACATATGATGATCCATGTTTCGCTGCCGGCGATCAAAAATACGATTATTGTCATGTTGATCATGCGCATCGGCTCCATGATGTCGGTCGGTTCTGAAAAAGTGCTGCTGATGTACAACGAGATGACCTATGATACCGCAGACGTAATCAGCACGTTTGTGTATCGGCGCGGCCTGCAAAAATTCGAATACAGTTTTTCAACCGCTGTTGATGTGTTTAATTCGGCAATCAATATTATTTTGTTGGTTTCCGCCAACTGGTTGTCGGCCAGGTTTGCCGAAAGCAGCTTGTGGTAAAAGGGGAGGTGGACACAGATGATTCAGGATCGTTCAGTATCTTCGAAAATATTGGATTTTTTCGTTTACTTTGTCATGGCGATCGTATTGGTATGTACGCTTTATCCGGTGCTGTACGTTGTTTCTTCGTCCCTGTCCAGCGCCAGCGCCAATGATCGCGGCCTTGTGACGATTTTCCCCGTGGAATTCAATATTGACGCTTATATTGGTATCTTTACCATGCCGACATTGACGCGGGCCTTTAAAAACTCGGTCATCATTACGGTGGTCGGTACGGCAATCAATATGATTTTTACAACGACATATGCCTATGCGCTGTCACGCAAGAAGCTGCCGCTGCGCGGGCTGTATACGGTTGTTGCGATGATTCCCATGTATTTCAGCGGCGGTTTGATCCCCAACTTCCTTTTGATTTCAAACACGCTTCAGCTTTATGACAGCTGGTGGGCACTGATTCTGCCCGGCGCAATTTCAACGACAAACCTGATCATTATGCGCTCCTTTTTTGTGGGGCTGCCGGTTGAGCTGGAGGAATCCGCACATCTTGACGGCGCAAACGACATGGTAATCTTCTGGAAAATTATTTTGCCGTTGTCCCATGCGGTGCTTTTTACCATTGGGCTGTATTATCTGGTCGGTCATTGGAATTCCTGGTTCAATGCGATGATCTATCTGGATACGATGGAAAAAATGCCGTTGCAGTTCATGCTGCGTCAGATTGTGCTTTTGTCGGCGAATTTGGAACAGGCAGCGCAGGACGGCGAAGCGATTACGGGGTCAACCATGTATTTTACCAACTATGTGGCGGTAAAGTATGCAACGCTGGTGTTTTCCATGGTTCCCATGCTGATGATTTATCCCTTTGTGCAAAAGTTTTTTGTCAAAGGCGTTATGATCGGTTCTTTGAAAGGTTAACGACGGTATGACGGCCTGGCGCCTGAAATACAGATTATTGTTCGAATGTAGGAAAGGAGAAAAGATACTCATGAAAAAAAGTGTACGGTTGCTGACTGCTTGGGCGGCAATCCTGATGGTACTGACGCTGATGCTCAGCGGCTGCGCCTCTTCCGGTACGCCTTCCAGCAGCAGCGGTTCTGCCGCGCCGGATAATTCCAGTACGGGGACTTCTTCCGGTAGCGCTGCAACGTCTGGTGCATCTACAGATTCAGGCGATTCGGATCAATATGCGCAGGAAGTTACCATCGAAATCCTCAAGCGCAGCGACTCGCCGACGGAGTATGTGGAACATCTGCGTGACGACCTGATCAAGGAAAAGTTCAACATGGTATGGGATGAAAGCTATGTGGCGGCCAGCGACTATGCGACCAAGGTTTCCACCCTGTATGCTGCCGGCAAGGAACCGGATCTTTTCTGGGCGGTTCGTCCCTCCTGGGGCAGTGATGAGTGGACGGAGGCCGGTTATTTCCGCGGGTTTACTTACGATGAGCTGATCTCGCTGATTCCGGCTTATGAGACGCTGTGGGATATCCAGAATGATACGGCGTGGGAAGACTATATTTTCCCGTATCTGTCCTATTCCGACGGCAAAATTTATACGCTGCCCACCTCTCGTGATACGGCTGGCAATATGGCGTATATGTATCGTCAGGATGTGTTTGATAAGTGCGGCATTGAGTCCTTCCCGACGAATCCGGAAGAATTCCTGGATGTATGCCGGACGATCAAATCCACTTTGGGCATCACGCCTCTGGTTGACAGAAATGATAACTCGCAGCTGTTTATCATTTCCAAATGGGGTCTGATGTGGGGTCTGCCGGACATGCTGCCGGATATGCCCGCTTTTAAAAATCCGCTCACCGGAGAAATGTATTACTATGTTTATGCCAGCGATACGTATCGCGAGGTTGTCAAATTCGCCTATGACGTCTGCACTGAAGGCTTGATGTACAGCGAATTTGCAACGGCTTCCTCCGACCAGGTCAAGGCGTATAAGGCGCAGGGCAACTTGGCGCTTATGTACGATTATCCGACCAAAATTGCCGAGCACAATGCGTTGATGGTCGAGGCAGTGCCCGACGTTGACTGGCAGTGGACGGACGTTGTTCCTTCGGTCGTTGAAGGAAAGTTCAATATTAAAAAAGACAATTACCATGCGGCAGATATGAGAGCTTTTGCGGCTTCTGCTACGGATGAGCAGGTTCAGCGCATGTGTGATTTCTGGAACTGGTCTTTGACCGAAGAGGGTATGACCTTCTGCATGTATGGCGTTGAAGGTGTTACCTATGAAGTGGTTGACGGCAAAAAACTCATTAAAGAGGAGTTTGCTACGCCGATCAAACCCACCGGCACGGATCTGAAGACCTACCAGATCAACAACGAAGGCCTGTGGAGGGGCATGGAGTACATTGAAACCTATCTGCCGGTGCTGGCTGAATGGAATGAAAAGATCCTTAATAAGCCTGGCTGTGTGTATGTATTGCCTGCGGTGATGAAATTCACGCCGGAAGAAACGGCAGAGTTTACCGAAACGAAGACCTATTTGACGGACGCTGTGAACAAGTGGCTGCTCCAATTCATGATGGGTCAAAAAGATCCTTATAACGATGCGGATTGGAACGCTTATATTTCTGAACTTGAGCAGCTTGGCCTGCACGATGTGGAAGCGCTGCACAAGGAAGTCTACGAGCGTACCGAATCCAATCCGTAATCGGCACGGGAGAATCGCCTGGCTTTAACGGCGACATCGATGAAAACGCATGCCTCCTTATAGGCAGCATATGGCTGTCAAAAACAAGCGCTCCGCATTGTTTGCGGGGCGCTTGTTTTTTCTGCTGTCAAGGATTCAAAAACGTATTTGCGGCATTTATAAATACAAAAAGCTCTCCAATGCGATGCATTTGAGAGCTCAGAAATTATTTTGCGTATCGGTGAATTTGTGCCATGACAATGGGGGTGCCGTCTGAAAGCGGTGTTTTGCGCATCGCCTGAATATATGCTTCCCGATGCGCATAAACGGTTTTGACGGCCTGTGTCAGACACTGCGCCGTTAAAAGCGATTGATCGATCACCATGGAAAATCCGCGCTTTTCAAAGGACGCGGCGTTTTGAATCTGATCGCCGCGGCTGGCGGCGGCAGGGTAGGGCACCAGAATGTTGGGCTTTGCAAGTGCAAGCAGTTCATGGATGGTGTTGGAGCCTGCACGGGAAAGCACGACGTCGGCAAGCGCATAAGCGTCTGCCATTTCATCCATTAAAAATTCACGCTGGACATAGCCTTTGCGTCCCTCCAGCGCGGGATCCAGATTGCCCTTCCCGCATAAATGCAGGATTTGAAATCCATCCAGCGCATCCAGCGCGCCGCGCACCGCCTCGTTGAGCGCCTGAGCGCCAAGCGAGCCGCCGGTGACCATGAGCACCGGTTTTGCCGAAGATAAACCAAACTGGCTTCTGGCGCGCGCAGGATCGCCCTGAAACAGCGCCGGGCGCATCGGGGTGCCGGAGGCAACCGCCTTTTTGCCGATCGCCTGGGCGGTCTCCGGGAAGGTGGTGCAAAGCGCACGGGCGAAAGGGATGCACAGCTTATTGGCAAGGCCGCTGGATAGATCGGATTCATGCAGCAAAACCGGTACGCCGCAAAGCGCCGCGCCATAAGAAACCGGAACGGAAACAAAACCGCCTTTTGAAAATACGATATTGGGCCTGAGCTTTTTCATCAGGCTGATGGATTGGCCAACGCCTTTCAGCACGCGAAAAGGATCGGAAAGATTGCGTGCGTCGCGATAGCGGCGCAGTTTGCCGGTGGATACGCTGTAGTAGGGAATCCCCAGCGGTTCGATGATGCTGCGCTCAATCCCATTTTCTGTACCGATGTAGAAGATTTCCCAGCCTTCTGCGCGCAAAACGGGAATCAGCGCCAGATGCGGCATCACATGTCCCGCAGTGCCGCCGCCGGTTAAAACAATTCGCTTCATGCCTTGAACTCCTTGCAATGTTTACCCCTATAGTATATGCGCCCTGGGCTTTTTTGACAACCCCAAACCGCTTGTTGGAATAAAGGGGCCTTAATCGGTAAAACCGTTTTCACGCAGATATGCGGCGATTTCCATGCCCTCCTGGTCAAGGGCGTCCAAAGCAGAGGCAAGCGCACCGGGATCGAAAGGCAGCCCGGTCAGCGCTTGCTCCAGGCGGTCCGGCAGCGTGACATCCAGCGCGTCGGTGTAGGCGGATACCTGCGCTACATTGCCGCCGATAACGGTCAGACAAAGCTGAAGCATGCCGAATGAGAAACGGTCGTTTAATTGATAATCGAATTTCGGCGCTTCGCCAAGACGCCAGCGCCAGGAAGCATGGCGCGCTTCCAAGGCTTGAATTTCCCGCTGCGCCTGCGGCGTATCCAAAAGAACGTCAATGGACTGTGCTGCGCCATATTCCTGTTCAAATGCATGAACAAGAGCGTCATACATCTTTTCAACTGTTAGTTCGGGACAAAACCGGCGCAGATTGCAAACGCGTGCGCGTACGGATTTGACGCCCTTTGCGCGAAGCTTTGCAGCGGAGACATTTAAATACTGTCCCATGGCATCCAGCTGCGTATCAATCAGCAGCGTCCCATGGCGCTGCCGGTTGTTTGCGCGTACGGCAAAGGCATTGCCGGAAAATTTTTGTCCGTCGCATGCGATATCATTGCGGCCGGTCTGCTGTGCATCGATCCCCAGATGGCGCAGGGCGCGCAGGATTAAATCAGTCTGCGCCTGTTCGTCATAGCGCGCCGCGCTGCAAATGAATGAAAAATTCAAGTTGCCGTCATCGTGGTACACAGCTCCGCCGCCGCTGACGCGCCGCACCAGCTGCACCTGATCTTCCTGCATGGCGGACAGGTTGCATTCTGCCCAGGGGTTCTGATTGCGGCCGATGATGACGGCGCGTGCATTGACATAAAAAAACAGTGCCAGCGCATCCTGCGGCAGCGTATTGAGCAGATATTCATCCTGTGCCAGATTGCGCCAGCCGTCCGTGCTATGGGAAATGCCGAGATAGTTTTGATTCATGGAAGCTCCTTTAAACGCGGGGGAAAAATCCAACCCGCTGTTGACCCAATGGTGCAATGCGCCAAAAGCAGATGGAAATGCCGGCATTTGGCTGCATATGGATTTGTTTGGCGGACGTTTTAATCTATATGTCCGTCAAATGGACACTGAATCAAAATAGCACGTGTCCGCAGGGGGCACGTGCTATTGATCCTGAACGGAAAATCCGATTTTTGCTCAAAAGCAAAACGGTTTTCACAAGGGATCCCCTGACGGAAAAATGTGATCCGCCAGAGGAAGGGTTATCGATTACACGCCCTTTTTCGCGCGGGTAATCTGAGCGGCAGTGGTGAAGCTGTTGGTAGGCACATAGTCCTTGAGCGGCACGATCTTTTCATGCACAGCGTCAATGATCCAGCTGGCCTGCGGGAAGAAGTACTGGTCAAACTCGAAGGGCGGGGTGATCCAGTTTTTCGCGCCGACAACAACGGGCGGTGCATCCAGTTCGTCAAAGGCCATCTCGCTGATATTCTGCGCCACGTCCGCCAGGAAGGAGCCTCTGGCGCAGGCGTCGGAAACGAGCACAACGCGGCCGGTCTTTTTGACGGATTCGAGAATTCTGGTGTAATCCAGCGGTACCAGGCTGTGCAGGTTGATCACTTCACAGCTCATGCCATATTTTTCTTCCAATTCCTTGGCGGCATCCATGGCGCGATACAGCGCGGCGCCAACGGTCAGGATGGTCAAATCGCTGCCCTGCTTGACAACGTTGACATCGCCGAAGGGAATTTCATAAGATTCTTTGGGCACGCCGCCTTCGTGGAACTGTTCGCCCATGTCATAGATCCGCTGGCTTTCAAAGAACACAACCGGATCCGTACCGTTGAGGGCGGACTGCATCAAGCCCTTTGCTTCCCAGGGCGTTGCGGGGAAGCAAACCTTCAGGCCGGGGATATGCGCGCAAAGCGCCGTCCAGTCCTGAGAATGCTGCGCGCCATACTTGGAGCCGACGGAAACGCGCAGAATCAGCGGCATCTTCAAAATGCCGGCGCTCATGGCCTGCCATTTGGACATCTGATTGAAAATTTCGTCGCCCGCACGGCCGATGAAGTCTGCATACATCAATTCCACAACGGCACGACCGCCGCACATGCAGTACCCAACAGCGCTGCCGACGATTGCCGCTTCGGAAATCGGGGCGTTGAACAGGCGGGAATGCGGAATGACATCGGTCAGGCCGCGGTATACGGCAAATGCGCCGCCCCAGTCGCGGACGTCTTCGCCGTAGGAAATCAGCGAGGAATCCTCGTAGTATTTATCCAGCAGCGGCTCGAAGATGGCGTCGCGGATGTTGAACGTCTTCATTTTGCTCACCGGCTTGCCGTCCACCACGGAAGCGCGGAATTTGCCCTCGATCTGCTTGACTCTGGAGCAGTCTTCCTTGGCCCCGGTCACGCTGGGCGTTTCGGTGCCAAAGGAGGCGACCTTCTCATTGGAGAACATCAGCCGTTCGACAATTGCAGGATCCGCGTCAAAATCGGCATACGGGGAAACCGTCTTGTCGGATGCATGACGGCAGATCATGGTCATGCGCTCTGCGGTTTCGGCCAGGATTTCGTCGAATTTGCTGTCTGCTGCAATACCGGCGTCAACCAGCGCCTTGCGGTAGGTGACGATCGGATCGTATTCACGCCATGCTTCGATCTCTTCCTTGGAACGATACGCGTTCTGGTCGGAGGTGGAGTGGCCGGAGAAACGATAGGTGATGGTGTCCAGCAGCACGGGGCCTTCGCCCTTGTGCAGCAGATCCATCTTGCGGCGCATCGCGTCTACGACCGCCAGCGGATTAAAGCCGTCGATGCGCTCTGCGTGCATCTGGCTGGGCGTAATGCCGGCGCCGATGCGTGCGAGCATGTCGTAGGCCATGGTTTCGCCGCGGGTCTGACCACCCATACCGTAGCTGTTGTCAAACACGTTGAACAGCACCGGCATACCGCCGTTCTTGCCCTCTTCCCAAAGCGTCTTGAACTGATCCATCGCCGCAAAGTTGAGCGCTTCCCAAACGGGGCCGCAGCCCAGAGAGCCGTCGCCGATGTTGCAGATAACAATACCGGATTTGTTGTTGCACTTTTTGTAAAGCGCAGCGCC
>DCTY01000009.1:0-8366 GCA_002329335.1 Christensenella sp. UBA1428 | reverse complement strand
ATATGGAAACCGGTGTTGCGCGCAAAAATTTCAGACAGCGCGCCATAGACGATAAAACGGATTGCCAGCTCTTTGACGCTGTCGCATTTGCCCAGCTTTTCAACCGCGCGCAGCGTCTTGCCGCCAAGGAAATTTTCCATGACCGCCATCAGCTTTTCGTCGCTCATCTTGTTGATGCAGGACAGAGACTTGGCCAGAATTTCGCTGTGGCTGCGGTGGCTGCCAAAGGAAATATCGTTTTCATCCAGCAGATAGGCCTGACCGACAGCGGCCGCTTCCTGACCCAGGGAAAGGTGAGCGGGGCCGGGATAAGTCGTTTCGATGCCGTTATAGGCGGCCTGGGTTTTGATCTGGTTGAGCATGGATTCAAACTCGCGCAGGATCGTGATATCCCGATAGATCCGTACCAGATCGTCATTGGAGAAGTTTTTCTTTTCCTGTGCAATCGTCTTTTTATACGTATTGACAGGAATATCCTCAAAGTGGATTTTGCCCGGCGCGCGCACGTCTACCGGATCGACATACAGTGATTTAGGCATGATAATGACCTCCTGTTAAATCTTGAAAAGCGCTTCCCGGATCACTTCGCAAACCGTAGGATGCGGGAATACGATTTTTTGCAGTCTTTCGGGCGAAAGCTCGGTGTCGAGCATCATCGCGCAGCCATAGATCATCTCCGAGGCGTAGCTGCCCACGATGTGCACGCCGACCAGGCGATCCCGATCCTGGTCCACTACCAGCTTGCAAAAGCCGGGGCCGTTGTCAACTTCGGCCACATAACGGCCGGCATAGAGCATCGGCACGGAAATTTCACGAACCTTAAGCCCTTTCTTTTCGGCGCTTTCCTTGGTTTCGCCGACGGTTGCGACCTCGGGATCCGTGTAAATGACGGAGGGGATTACTTCATAGCGCATGGCGTCTTTTTTGCCCAGCATATGGTTTACGGCAACCTCTGCCTCGCGGTATGCCGTGTGCGCCAGCATGATTTTGCCGTTGCAGTCGCCAACCGCGTAGACGCCGGCAACATTGGTGCACAAATGCTCGTCGGTGACGATCGCGCCGCGCACATTTTCGATGCCGAGGGTTTCAAGGCCGATGTCGCGCGTGGCGGGACGACGGCCTGCGCAAAGCAGCACGCAGTCAGCGGGGCAGACCTTCTTCTCGCCCTTATCTTCGTAAACGACGCTGTCGGCCGTTACTTCAAGAACCTTGCACGAAAGCTTGAATTCCATGCCGCGCTTGGCATATTCCTTCATCAACACTGCGCAGATATCCCGATCGGTCGGACCGGCGATCTTGTCCATCATTTCAATGACGGTGACTTTGACGCCGACCGATGCGAAATAGCACGCCATCTCAAGCCCGATGACGCCGCCGCCGATGACGGCCAGCGCTTTGGGCAGCCGGGTCATTTCCAGCACTTCGCGGGAAGTGACGATAAATCCGCTTTGCAGGCCTTCTTTGACGCCGGGAATCGGCGGAACCGCAACTTCGGATCCGGCGGCGATACAAAGCCGTTTGCCTACGACGGTTTCGCCGCCCTGTACGGCGACGGCAAATCCGCCGTCCTGTTTGCCGGCCAGCTTGCCGGTTCCGGTAATGACGGTGACTTTATTGGCCGCCATGGTCATGCCAACGCCGCCAACCAGCGTTTTGACAACCTTGGCCTTGCGGGCGATCACCTTTTCGTGGTCAAATTGAACGTTCTCCGCTGTCACGCCGAAAGCAGCGCTTTCCTGCGCGTGGCGGTACAGCTTGGCGGAATTGAGCAGCGTCTTGGTGGGAATGCATCCCTCGTTTAAGCAGGTGCCGCCCAGATGCGCCTTTTCGACCAGCGCAACCTTCATGCCGCCCTGTGCGGCGCGCTCTGCGGCCAGATAACCGCCCGGGCCGCCGCCCAGCACGACCAGATCATACAATGCCATGATAAAGCGCCTCCTTTATTTGGCTAAAAGCAGGGTGAACTGCTCCAGATTTTTGCTCAGCTCGCTCATGAAGCGGGAGGCGGGACCGCCGTCAACTGCGCGATGATCATAGGTCAGTGAAATGCCCATCGCCGGATACATCGCAATTTGACCGTCCTTGCCCGCGCGCACGCGCTGGGTAATGGTACATACGCCGAGAATGCCCGTCTGCGGCGGATTGATCACCGGCGTAAAGGCTTCCACGCCGAAATTGCCCAGATTGGAAACCGTAAAGCTTGCGCCGGTGAGCAGGTCGGGGCTGATGCTGCCGCTGCGCGCCTGCGCCGCCAGATCCTTGACCTCTCTGGAAATCTCAACCAGGGACTTTTCGTCTGCATGGAAAATGGTGGGTACCATCAACCCTCGGGGCGTATCTACCGCAACGCCCAGGTTGACGTGCTTGAACCGGCGGATTTCGCCGTCCTTGATCATGTTGGCGTTCAGATCCGGATGGTTCAAAAGTGTGCGGGAAACGGCGTAGAGCACCATATCGCCCAGCGTGATGCCCGCAAAATCGCCTTCGCTGGCCTTGCAAAGCTTGCGATAGCCCATGATGGCGCTTGCGTCGAAGGAATGATGATGCGTCAATTGCGCCATGGAGGACAGGGAAGCCATCATCGATTTGGAAATTGCGCGGCGGATGCCGGTGAATTTCACATCCTCGTATTCGGTTTCCGGCGCCTGTGCCGGAGCCTTGACGTCGGCCGGCGCGCTCTGTGCGGCATTTGCGGGTACGCCTTCCTTCATCAGCCTGCGCACATCGCGCTCGATGATGCGGCCATAGGGGCCGGTCGGCGTTGCCAGCGCGGCGTCCACACCGGCTCTCTGCGCCAGCGTACGGGCTCTGGGGGATACGGGCGACTTGCCGTCCTGTGCCGTAACGGCAGGTTTTTCTTCTGCGGCGGGCACGGCGGCTTTTTCTTCGACAGGCGCCTGCGGTGCTGCGGGCGCGGCTTCTTCCTGCGCTTGCTCCGGCTTGAGCGCTGAAAAATCCTCGCCTGCTGCGCCGATTGCGCAAACATTGATCAGACAGGGCACTTCGTCGCCGTCTTCAAAAAACTTTGCCAGCAGAACGCCCGACGCGGTGGATTCACATTCAAAGGATGCCTTGTCGGTTTCATAGGTGAACAGAATGTCGCCTTCGTTGATCGTATCGCCGACATTTTTCTGCCACTTGCCAATGATGCACTGTTCTACGGTAATGCCCGCTTTGGGCATCACAACTGCTACTGCCATGATTTATGCCTCCTTCATTGCTTCAAGCAGATATTGCTCCGCCTTGGAATTCCAAAGACCATTGGTCTGATCCGTCAGCTCGGCAAGCTTTTTGAACACAGGGTTGGTCTGTCCCAGCTTTGCAAAGTCGGCGATGGCGGTCAACGGCATCTCAATGCCGGTATAGATGAGTTTTTTGCCGCCGGGGATGTGCGGCAGATCCAGCGTTGCGGCCGCAACGGCGTTCAAGCCGCCGATATGAGTGACCAAAATAGCGGGATTGAGCTTGCCCTGGCTCATCATGGTCAAAACTTCCTTCATATCGTCGGTGTTGCCGCCGGAGGTGCCCACCACATGGGTCGACGCATAATGGACGTTGTAAAAATTCAGCTGCGCGCTGAACGCGGCGTTGGAAGGACCGGCAAAGAAATTCAGACAGCCGTCCTCGCCCAAAATGGCGTCGGCCTGCTCGACTACAGCGGCGACCGGCGCAAAGCACAGCACGTCGTCATAGCCCTTCCCGCCGTTGAAATCCAAAAGCGCGGCCTTGGCGTCGATATCGCGGGTATTGAGATAGCGCAGTTCAACGCCGTTTTTTGCCGCTTCTTCCGGCGACAAAATGGAAGCGGCGCGATCCAGACGCGCCTGATCGATATCGGTGACGATCAGCTTGCCGGGACGGCGGTCACAGTGCAAAATATAATCGATTGCGGCAAGCCCCATCGGGCCGACGCCGGCCAGGATCGCCATGGAGCCGCCGGGGACAATCCCCATTTGATGCGCATAGCTGCCGCGGGTCGTGTGGTACATCGCATGGAAGGTGCCTGCCACACAGGACAGCGGCTCGGCAAGAGAACCGCCGAAGAAATTATCTGCGCCGAAGGGCAAAAGACAGCCCATTTCCATCACTTCGTGGGGAATTACGATATAGGTTGCATCGCCGCCGATATATTTGTAGGAATAGCCGGGGGCATTTAAGCTGCCCTTATAGTTGAGCGCAGGCTGGATGGCAAATTTGTCGCCGGGCTTGAACTGATCGGCCCATTTTTCGCCGACCTGTACCAGCTCGCCGCAGAACTCATGGCCGATGATGACCGGGTTTTGCGCCACATCGTTTGGCACGCGCTTATGATCCGCGCCCTGAACCGCCGCCTTGTAGGACGACATGCACAGGCTGTCGGAAATCACTTTGGCCAGGATTTCGTCCGGACCAATCTGCGGAAGCTCGAAGGATTCCAGCCGCAGGTCGTTTTTGCCGTAAAGACGAACCGCTTTGGTTTGCATAATGGTGCTACCTCCTGATTGATTCATTAGCTGAGCATAACCTGCCCGCCGGTAACCGGCAGCGCCTGACCGGTTTCATAGCATTGCTCGACCAGATAAAACAGCGCGATGGCGACATCCTTAGGCAGGCAGCCGCGCGCGATCAGGGACTTGGACAGATAGTAAGCCTTTACGTCCTCGACCGTTTTTGCGCCGGGCACTTTACCCGCCTGGAGATACTGCACGAACAGCCCGCGCTGCGGATCGGACCAGAGCGGTCCGTCGTAATAGTTGCCGGGGCAGATGGCATTGACCTTGATGTTATAGGGCGCCAATTCCATCGCAAAGGACTGGGTCAGGCCGATGCCGCCGAACTTGCCGCCGGCATAGGCGAAATTACGCTTGGATCCTTCCAGACCGGACTTGGAGTTGATCTGAATGATATCAAAAAACAACGTGGGATCCGCTTCGTGCTGCGCCTTCATAATTTCGCTGGCATACTTGGCGCACAGGAAATAGCCGCTGTAGTTGACCTTGGTGACAAATTCGAACGCTTCCGGCGTCATATCGTCCAGCCCGCCGGCCTTAAGTACGCCCGCGTTGGAAACGAAAATGTCCAAACCGCCAAACTGATTGACCGTCTCGCAGATCAGATTTTCTACCGACTGCGCGTCGGCAACGTTGACTGCCAGGGCAATGGCGCGCGGACCGAGCTCCTGGGCGGTTTTCTCCGCCAGAGGCAGGTTCATGTCAGCGATGACGACGCTGGCGCCCTGGGCGATCATTTCCCGGGCAATGCCCAGGCCAAAGCCCTGCGCCGCGCCGGTGACGATGGCCAGCTTGCCGGCCAGGCGTCCCTGCGTTTGCGGACGGTTGTGTACGTTTTGCATGGCATGGGCTTTTGCCTGCTCAAGATTCATCAATGCAAACACCTCGATTTTAAAATTGGAAAGGGGAATGGTTACCCCTTACTTTTCCGATAGCTTTCCGCTTCCCAGTTGAGGATAAATTCAACCAGATCCTCGCTCATATGCTTGGGCCCGCCGAAGGACCGGGCGTATACGGCGATTTTGCAGGCGTCTTCAAACACGGTCATGGCGTTGCGCGCGGCTTTTTCGTTGTCGCCAACCGCAAAAATCCCCTTATCCTTTAAAATGACGATCACATTTTTCGCGTCCGTCGGGACAATGGCCTCCGCTGCGTCGGCCCAAATCGGGAACGCGCCGCAGTACACAATATGGTCGGGCGTAAACGGCGTAAGCAGCGGCGCCGCGGCTTCCTTGCTCCGGCTGAAAGCCAGGGCGGTCGGACCGCAGGACATGCAGGCGCAGGCGCGGCCCATTTTTTCAGCCACTGCGGCGCAAAGCGCTTCGTCAGAAACCGTGCCGGCAATTTCGGGGAACTGCTGGACCTGCTTTTCCAGCTTTTCCAGCATGCCGCGCAGCAGCGTGTCCAAACCCTCTACCGTATCGGCGGCAAAAAAGACGCCGTGGTTTTCCAAAAGCACGGTGTCCACCGCTTTTTCCGACTGCGCCATGCGTTTTTGCATCAGCGCCCCCAGCACATAGCCGGGACGGCAGGCGGGCACCCAGACCACATCCGGGCCGAACAGCGTTTTTGCCGTTTCCTCGCCGTTTTGAGAACAGGTCAGGCCATTGACCAGCGCCGGGTGCAGGTGCAGCACATATTTTTGCGGGAAAATGGAATGCAAAAGCGCTTCCACGCTGGGACGCTTCTTTTCCTGACCGGGCAGCTTGGCCGCGGTGACGTCCGCTAAAAATGCAGCCTCGCGCGCCTTATCGTCGGCGGGATAATCCTTTTTGAGCGTTTCGTGCAGCGCGGCGATATCCAGCGCGACAAAGCCGTCGGCAGTAATGGTGGCCAGCGCCGTGCCGGAGCCTTTCACATATAAAATTCCGCTTTCCTTCATCGACGTATTGCCGCCGCCGGCCAGAACCAACGCCGGATTTGCGCCGTAACGGTTTGAAAATTCTACCAATGCGTCCAGTTTCATGTCCAGATACAATCCTTTCTTATAATGCATGCTGCTTTTATGCGTGACGGTCCCAATGCGGTTATACCGGCTGAACGGGCGTGCCTGGGGTGATGAGCGTAACGCCGGACTGCGCCAGCGTCTGACGCCACTGCGCCGCAGGCTCAGTATCGGTTACCAATGCGCTGAGCTGATCCATCGACCCGATGGGCGCGAAAGCAACCCGGTCAAACTTCCGGCTGTCCACTGCCAGAATCGTCTGACGGGCAGCGGCTATCATCGCTTTTTTGATCCGCGCGTTGTCGTCTACCGACTCGGTATACCCGCTGACCCTGTCAAGACCGGTGCAGGAGATGACCGCCTTGTCCACATGATAGGAGCGAATCATGCTTTCCGCCTGATGCCCTGCCAAAGAAAGCACATCGGGCTTGAGCACGCCGCCGGTGGACAGAATGTTCCATCCCTGCGCGCCGCTGACCTCCAGAATGATCTCAATAGAATTGGTGATCAGCGTAATATTTTTCTTGTTTTTGATCGCCCTTGCCACAAACGTAGAAGTTGAGCTTTCGTCCAGCATGATAAAATCCCCGTCGTGGATCAGATCCGCCACCAGCGCGGCGATGGCTTTTTTTGCCTCGACGTTTGTTTTTTTGCGCACGGTATAGGGCAGCTCGTTGCTCCCCTCATCATTGAGCAGCGCGCCGCCGTAGGTACGCGTGGCATAGCCCTCCTTTTCCAGCTTTTCAAGGTCGCGCCGGATGGTTTCTTCCGACACGCCAAAGCGCTGGCTCAGGGCGCTGACCACGACACGCTTATCCTGCTGAAGCGTTTCCAATATGCTATTTCTGCGTTCAATCGACAACAATGGCGATACCTCCTTGGGAACGTATACAGTATAGCGCGTTAAGCAGGATTTGTCAATAAAATATCACAAAAATCAACACGATTTCATGTGAAATTGTGTGAGATCGTGTTGAGAAATCCATGCACGCCTGCATCTGATATGCGCGGACGGGACAGCAGGCCGCTGTCAGGTTGTAAAGCGGTCCTTATCGGCCTGCGCGCTCATCGCGCGCGCCTGCTGCTTGTCAAGCGCCATCTCGGCGACTGTTTTGGTGTGCAGCCGGTTGGAGCCGCGGCTGTCGCCGGTGGGGATCAAATCGCCTTTTTCCATGCGGGCTTTCGCCTGCCGGATCGCCTGGGCATATTGCGGCAGCCACTTTTCCTGAGCGATGAGCATCTCGTCGACCATCTGCCAGATTTCCGGCGGATTGAGCACCGCGCCGGTGAGCGGATCCATCATCATTGCCTGGCGCAGCAGCAGATCGTCGCCCCGTACGCAGGCTTCCACCGCCAGACGCTGTACCGTGACGTTGGATTGACACATTGCGGCGCAGCCAAGCGGCAGATCACCGACGCGCGGGATGCTGATGCCGTTAAAATCCACATAACCGGGCACTTCGACGATGCAGTCATCCGGCAGGTTGGCAATGCAGCCGTTGTTGACAACATTAAAATGCCCGCGGTAGCGCCGGCCGGTTTCCAGCCCTTCAATGATATAGGAGCCATGCTCGTTGCTGCGCTTATCCAGGATGTACTGCATCGGGGGCTCCTTGAGCCAGTTGGGGAAATCTGTCTCAAACCAGTTGCGGCTTTCCGTGCAAACGCGCAGATAACCGCCGGTTTCGCCCAAAATCCACCGGTCCAGGCTGATCCAGTTTTTGATTTCGTCCGTCCGTTTGCGGTACCAGGGGACATATTCGCTTAAATGCCCGTTGGATTCCGTGGAATAATAGCCGAACCGGCGCAGAATATCGATGCGGACTTTTTCCTGCCGGGAAAGCACGGGATCGTTTTCATAGGCTGCCAGAAGCTTATCGCGCATGTCCACACCCTTGTGCTTGATGGAAATATACCAGGTCATATGGTTG
>DCTY01000023.1 GCA_002329335.1 Christensenella sp. UBA1428 | reverse complement strand
CCCCTGCTTTCTGGTAAAATAAAAACGTATCGGAACATACCGCCATGCAAAACCAGTCCAATTTCCGTTTTAGCGCTGCAGGGATATATTCCCCAAAAGCGCTCCGGCCGGTTGTGTGCATCCGTGATACGACCAATACGTTTTGCCGCAAACAAGCCGGCGTGCGATCAATCGTATACGCATTAGCCCTTAACGGCGCCGATCATAACGCCTTTGACAAANNACGGATATACGCACAAAATCGGCAGCGTGGAAACGATAATGGCCGCATACTTAATCGATTCGCTCATCAGCTCGGAATCCGAGGCGGTTTCATTGTCGTTCGCAATTAAAATTTCGCGCAGGATCAGCTGCAGCGGAAATTTGCTGCGCGTACGCAAATAAATGGACGCCGTAAACCAGGAATTCCAATAGGCCACGCCATAGTACAGGCAAAGCACCGCCGTGGTCGCCTGCGCCAGCGGCAAAACAATGCGCGCATAGACAACCAGATCGTTGGCGCCGTCAATTTTGGCCGATTCCTCCAGGCTGTCCGGAATTTCTGAGAAAGCAGTGCGCATGATAATCAGATTGGTTGTATTGATCAGCACCGGGCAGATCAGCGACCAGACCGAATCGTACATGCCCACGGATTTTACCACCAAAAACCGCGGGATCAGGCCGCCGGAAAACATCATGGTAAAGGTAATGAGCAGCATAAAAAAACGGCGTGCGCCAAAACTTTTTCTCGACAGCGGATAAGCCGCCATGGACGTGACCAGCAGGCTCAGCGCCGTACCGACAATCACAATAAAAATGGTATTACCATAGCCCGTCCAGATATTTTTATTGGATAAAATGGTATCATAAGCGGCGGTTGAAAAACCGGCCGGCCACAGCAGCAGCCCGGAATGGGCCATCAGGGCGCCGGAACTGGAAAACGACGCCATCAGCACATGATAGATCGGATACAGGGCGCAGACGCTCAAAATACCCAAAAAGAGAAGGTTCAGGACGTTAAAAATACGCTCGCCCCAGGATCTTTTGATCATTTGCGCACCTCCTAAAACAGACCGCTGTCGTTGACCTTATTGCTGATATAGTTGACGATCAGCAGCATGGCCATATTGATCACGGAATTAAACAGGTCTACTGCGGCACTGAAGCTGTATTCGGCATTCTGAATACCGCGGCGGTAAACATAAGTGGAAATAATATCGGCAGTATCATAGGTGCTTTCGTTATACAGCAGGAGCACCTTTTCATAGCCCAGGCTCATAATACGCCCAACGCGCAGAATCAGCAGCACAACGATGGTGGAAACGATGCCCGGCAAGGTGACATGGAGGGTTTCCTGCCAACGGTTTGCACCGTCAATCTTTGCAGCCTCGTATTGTTCCTGAGAGATTCCCGCAATTGCGGAAAGATAAATAATCGATCCCCAGCCCACCTCCTGCCAGATGCCGGAGATGATGTAGATCGGCCGGAACCATTTGGACTGCTGCATGAACATGACCCGTTCACCACCGAAAGCGGCGATCAGATCATTAAAAAGCCCATCGCTTTTGGTAAAGTCCAATATGATACCGCAAATAACGACCAGGGAAATAAAGTGCGGCAGATAGGTAATCGTCTGAACGGTTCGTTTATACCAGTCCACACGCACCTCATTGAGCAAAAGGGCCAGCAAAATCGGTGCAGGAAAGCCGAAAAGAATATTCAATCCGCTCAGCACGCAGGTATTGCGAAACAGCCGACCGAAATAATAAGATCCAAAAAAGGCCTCGAAATGTTTCAGCCCAACCCAGGGGCTGCCCAGAATGCCCTTGGTGACATAATAATCGCGAAAGGCAATTTGCGCACCGTACATCGGCCAATAATGAAAGACGATATAATACACCAGCGCGGGCAAAAGCAGCAGGTAGTTGTATTTATTGGTACGAAACTCCTTTGCAAGCTTTGCCCATACGCTTTTTTTCGGCACGGCTTTTACCATGGTTGTGTTCTGCATTGATGTTCCTCCAGCTTTGCGCACAAAATTGGCGGCGCCGCAAATTAAATTTATAAGGCGGAAGCGCCGCGCTTGTAAGCGGCGCTTCCGCTGCCTGTTCTTTTACTGAGCCTGGGAAGCCAGATAGGCGTCATACGCCTTTTGCATCAGGCTGATCGCCTCTTCAAGACCCATGCCCTTGAGCTGCTCCACAAAGCTGTCCATTTCAGAGATCGGACGGGTGCCCATGATGAAGGCGTGCAGGTTTTCCTTGTAGAAAGTCCCGATATCGCCCATCAGAGAGGTCAAACGCGCCTCGTCATCCATGGAATATTTCAGGCTGCCCGGCACCTTGCGCTCCGTCGTGGAAACACTGACGGTCGGATAAACCAGACGCTGCTGATCGGTGGACATCACCGCTTCCCAATAATACGCGTCATTGGTCATGCGGGGAGAAATACCGCCCAGAGAATATTTGGCAATCGCCTGAACCTGAGACAGGCCTTCCGCATTGGTAATCAGTTCGGTGTAATGCGGCGTACCATTTTCATCATAGGTAAAGGTTTCGCCTTCCACACCAAAGGAAGCCATGATCTGACCTTCGTCGCTGTACAGATAGTCCAGCCACTTCACTGCGATCTCAACATTTTCACAGGTTGCCGCAACAGCGCATCCGCCGTTATCGTAAATATCCTGAGAGTACATGTCGTAGGACTTGCCGTCGGGCGTAGTTGCATAAGCCAGAGGCGTCAGCGAGAAGTCCGCGTTTTTGCTGTAATCATAGGAGCCCATCAGGGTGCCGATGCCGCCGTTCATTTTGCCGTAGAACACGCCGCCCTTATCGGTGAGCACTTTTTCCTTCCAGCTGGTCGCGTCGGTAGAAAGATATTCCGGATCGATCAGCCCTTCGCTGTACCACTTGTTCATCGCGGTGACATAATCCACAAACTCGGGATTATCCGTCGCAAAGGTGATTTTGCCGTCCAGCACGTTGGTCGCATTCCACTTGTAGAAGCAGGCGTTGACGCCCCACAGGGAACCCAGACGCGTTACGCCCATTTCTTCGGTGGCGTTGCTGACAAAGGGAAGCTCATCCTGCTCGCCGTTGCCGTTGGGATCCTGCGTTTTAAAGGCGGTCAGCACATCATACCACTGCTCCACCGTTTCCGGGGCGCTCATGCCGACTTTGTTCAGCCAGTCTTCGCGAATGATGAAAGACTCAAAATAGCGGGTCGTTTCATCCAGACGGGAAGTCGGATACAGGCCGATGTTGCCCTCATAGCTCAACACCTGGGAATAGAATTCCGGGTATTGCTTAAAAATATTGTACAGATAGTAACCGTACTGATCAATATACTCGTTGAGACGCAGGATAACGCCGTTGTTGATCAGAGAATCGATGCTGTCCGAAGCGTTGTTGATGTTGCCGATGATGTCAGCCAGATCACCGGAAGCAATCATCACATTGAGGGCTTCAGCCGTGGTCGTCGCACTGGAAGGATGATACCAATCAATGTGCACGCCGCTGATTTCTTCATAGTACTGAATGGTACGGTTCTCTGCCAGCGAAGACAGGGAAACGGACGCCTTGCTGTCCAGCGCATTAAACATCGTCAGCGTTACGGGCTGCTCCGTCAGGGGCATGGTATACGCGGCGGGTCCCTGCGCCGCAGGCGCGTCGCTGGCCGCCGGCGCATCCGTACCGGCGGGCGCCGATGTTGCAGACGCAGCAGCGGGGGTCGTCGCCGCGGGCGTTTGCGTTTGCGAACTGCAGGCGGCCAATACCAGCATGCTCAGTGCCAGTACAAGTGCAAATACTTTTTTCATGAGGACACCTCATCTTTCTGTAGACTGCCGCCGCGCAAAACTCTGCGCTTGGCTGGCGGCGTTTGGTTGTGGCTGACTTGCCTATATTGTTTCACAGGCAGGGCTATTTTGTAAATTCACAGTTTTTACGTTTCATTATCACAAGTTACGATGACATTGCGCAAGAGACAGAATCTGCCGGCGCGCCGCGCCGCCGTTTCCAGCATTCGGCATTTTCCGCAGTTACTATGAAGAAACTCCATTGGATCATAAAATGTGAAACCGTATTGTAAAAATTGACCCTAGACATCCTTTTGATAAGTTGATATTGTAAGAACAATTCTATACCATCGTTATGATCCAACAACGCCTTTGTTTTAAGGCTTGACCGATTTACGCGTGCGAAAAAAGCAAGGAGCATCCATGCGCATGAAAAAGAGGTTTATTTTACCCAGCGGTAAAACGTATCGCGGGAAATTCTTTTATTTTTTAATTGGCACCTATATCGTTATGTTGATTTTGCCGATTTTGTTCAGTTTCATTGCCCTGAAGCAAACCAGCGCCAATATCAATACCAGTCTGGAGTCGTACAATCAGACGCTGTTGAAGCGGTACGGAGAAAGCCTGAACACACAGCTGGATCAGGTTGCCTTGCTTGCCTATGAACTGAGCGACGACCCGCTGATCCAAACGCTGGTCAATACCCGGAACCTTCAGCCTCAAACGCGGCTTGAAATCTACCGGCTGATCGAACAGATGCCTTCCCGGCTGCTGGTATCCTATCCGCAGGTAACGGATTATTATATTTATTTTAACAGCTGCGATCTGATCATGACCTCAACCGGTACATTTACTACGGATCTGTTTTATCGCGCCAATTTCCAGGACAATTCGGACGTTTCTTACGAAAGCTGGCTTGAGCATATCAGCACGCCGACGATATTTGGCACCTATCACGCCGCTGCCGGTCAGGCGCTTTCCTGTAAGATGGCCGAAAAGAACATCGCCTATGTGAAGTCCGTCGCATTTGACGAAGCGAACAACCGCCAGGCCACGATTGTAATCCTGGTTTCAAAGGAATATCTGCGCAGCCGCTGTATGAGTTCGGATATGCTCTCAGATGGCGAAATCAACCTGTACGACAACAACGGCCGCCTGCTGATTACCACCAACGCCTCAGGACAGTCCAGTATCCAATACAACGCCGAAAGCGGCGTATTTGAAGCGCCCGACGGTTCCGGGATGCTGACCTGCTACCATCTTGACAAGCTTAACGCCACGCTGATCTATACGCTGCGCGAAGGCGATTTTACCGCCAGACTCTGGGCTTCCTATACGCAGCTGCGTACGGTAATGTTCCTTATGGCCGTCATCAGCGTTTTACTGGCAATCCTTTTTGCCTTCATCTTTTATCGTCCGCTGGGCGATCTGGTATCCTATTTGAGGGAAAAACAGGACATTCCGGTTTCGCGCGACGAGGACGGCTACCAGTATATCCGCAATTCCATTGACCGGCTGATGGCCAGCCACGAAGAGCGCAAGCTGGAGCTGCAAATCAGCAAGCGGTTGATTGCGGAAAACCAGCTGGAACGCCTGCTGGAAGCGGACGAGTGCGAACCGGTAACAAATGTCCGTCAGGTTCTGACGCAATACGAAATTCATTTGCCGCATGATTTTGCCATGGTGATCGTCTTTCACTGCCAAACCCGGGTGTTTCATCACGAAAAAACGTGGCAGTCCTTTATGCGCTGCGTCTTTCAAACCATGGGCGAAGACTGCGTGATGCGCTGTCTGCACCGGGACGAGCCAGATTCCAGCATCATCCTGAATCTGCCGGCCCCAATCGATGAAACACAGCGCAGCCTGCTGGCGCAGGCCATGACGCAATGGACGGTTCAGGAGCAGCTCAGCGGCGTTACGCTTGCCCTTGGCGCCGTTTGCCCCATCGGGCAGCTGCACCAATCCTACCAGACGGCAAACGAAGCGATGGAATACGCCTTTTTATACCCTGCAAAGGTTGTGCTTGACAGCCGGGTCGCGCAGGGGCGCAGCGCTAAATATTATTACCCGCCCGAAGTTGAAAACAAGCTGATCGGCGCCGTCATGCAGCGGGATTGGAACACGGTAAAGCCGCTGCTGGATATGCTGTTTATACAAAATACGCAGCGCCGTACGCTGACGGTCCAGGGAACGCGGCTTTTCCTTTACGCGCTGCTCAATACCGTTTATCAATTGGAAGTCGTTTTAAAAACGGATACAACGCCCGTTTTCGGCGCATCCCCTGCTGTGCTGATTACCTCCAGCCTGAATATTTTGGAAGCACAGACGCAGATCGATTTCATTTTCAGTACGTTGTGCCACGCGGATGAAACGGAAAAAGGCACGCAGGAGCCATCCTGGCGCGTCAATCAGGTTGTCGAATATATCAGAGCACATTATTTGGACGCCGCGCTTTCACTTGACGCCGTTGCGGAACATTTCCATATCACACCGCAATATCTCAGCGCGCTTTTTAAAAAGAATGTACATGAAAATTTCAGCGCCTATGTGCAGCGGCTGCGGCTGGAGCACGCAAAAAAGCTCATGGCCGATCCACAGCTGACGCTCAGCGCAATCGCACAGCGATCCGGTTTTAACAACTATCTGGCGCTTGCCCGCGTATTTCAGAAATTTGACAACCTTTCCCCCGGTGCGTACCGGGAACGCTATTTTGCCGCGCAGCATCCGTCGGATTCATAGCCTTTTCCCAGATCGCCGCGGTATAAAAGACACACAAAATGCCCTTCTGTCAGCGGCAACAAAAAACGCATGAAAAGTCATGTGCGACCTTTCATGCACCGATGGCGCTTCGCGTTTTTTAAGGCCCCAGGGTTGTATCCCTGGGGCCTTTTATCCGGTCGTCGATTTTATCGGCAATCCAATCAGTTATCATCCTGCAATGCGTCGTACCCTTCCTCACCGGTACGAACCTTGACGACGTTTTCCACATCATAGATAAAGATTTTACCATCGCCGATATGCCCGGTATACAATGCCTTCTTCGCGGTTTCTACAACCAGTTTGACCGGCACCTTGCACACGACAATTTCAACGGCAACTTTGGGGATCAGGTTCATTTCAACGGCAACGCCTCTGTAATACTCCGGTTTTCCCTTCTGCGTACCGCAGCCCAATACCTGCGTAACGGTCATCCCGGATACATGGATGGACTGCATGGCTGCCTTAAGCGTGTCAAACGCGCTCTGACGGCAAATGATGTCGATCTTGGTAATTTTAACATCGCTGGCAATTGCAGGCGCCGCAGATTTCATCTGCACCGGAACCGCCTCATCCATGCCGACCGCTGGCTGGACGGATTTGGCTGCAGCGGCATCGGTTTCAAAATCCGGATGAATCGCCGGAACAAAGTCCGCATAGGCGTTTGGCAGACCGTGTTCGGTGCTGTCCAGGCCGGCAATTTCTTCTTCCTTGGAAACACGCAGCCCAACCAGCGCTCTAATCCCATAAAAAGTTATGCCAATCGTGAGGATCGTCCACAGCGCAACCGATGCAAATCCAACAAACTGTTTGCCAAGCTGTGCAAGACCGCCGCCGTAGAACAGGCCGACAATACTGTCGTTGCCCGGCGCTGTCGTGGTGGCAAACAAACCAACCGCCAGCGTGCCCCAGATGCCGTTGAAGCAATGGACCGCAACTGCGCCAACCGGATCATCGATATGCAGCTTATAATCCAGCAGCCAGACGCCGAAAACAACCAGGACACCGGACACCGCGCCGATGATAATCGCCCCGAAGCAATCCGTTACGTCGCAGGGCGCCGTGATTGCAACCAGACCGGCCAAAGAAGCGTTTAAGCACATTGAAACATCCGGCTTGCCATACTTAAGCCAGGTAAAGACCATGCAGACCACCGTCGCAACCGCCGGCGCAACCGTCGTCGTGAGGAAAACCGAGCCAAGCTGCTCGACGCTGGTACACGCCGCACCGTTAAAACCATACCAGCCAAGCCACAGGATAAACACGCCAAGCGCAGCAATCGGCAGGTTATGTCCGGGAAAGGCGTTGACCTTTGTCACCTTGCCGCTGCGATCGGTGTGGAATTTGCCGATGCGGGGGCCAAGGATTTTTGCGCCAACCAGCGCAGAAATACCGCCCACCATATGGATCGCGCAGGATCCTGCAAAATCGTGAAAGCCCAACTGCGCCAACCAGCCGCCGCCCCAGATCCAGTGCGCTTCAATGGGGTAAATCAATGCGGAAATCACAGCGGAGTAGATGCAGTAGGACAGGAATTTCGTTCGTTCCGCCATGGCGCCCGACACAATCGTCGCTGTCGTCGCGCAAAATACAAGATTAAATACAAAGTTGGAAAAATCAAAGCTTTCATAGCTTGTAAAAATATCCAACCCGGGTTTTCCGATCAGACCGACCATATCCTCGCCCAAAAGCAGGGAAAAACCAATCAAGATGAAAACCACTGTGCCGATACAAAAGTCCATCAGGTTTTTCATCAGAATATTGCCGGCATTTTTTGCCCGGGTAAAACCCGTTTCAACCATGGCAAACCCTGCCTGCATCCAAAAAACCAGCGCGGCGCCAATTAAGAACCATACCGCAAAGACCTGACTGTTGATGGCGCTCATCATTTCTCCCGCCATACTGATGCCCCCTCGTCCATAAAATAAGAGGAGCAAAGCAATTGACACCTGTCCTTCTGCACAAGCGCCATTGCTTTGCTCCTGTAGAAAAGCAGAGGCGCTATGTGAACCATCACATAGCGCCATTGCTTTTGATGGGTGTATTATAAATCCTGTCCCCGACGATGTCAACCCCTTTTTTTCATGGTTTCCAAAAATTCTCCTGCTGTTTTTTCGGCTGAAACCGCCGCAGATTCATTGCGTCCGGCGCATAAAAACGATATAATAAAGAAAGAAACGGCGTCTTTTGCGCCAGACCTGTACCCGATCCTTTTTATAAAATGGAGGGCATCTCATGATCTATCTGCTGGAAGACGATCCCAATATCCGCAACTTTGTCATCTATGCGCTGAATAATTCCGGACTGGAAGCAGTCGGATTTGAAAAGCCGTCTGAGTTCTGGGCGGCCATGGCCGGCGCGCAGCCGCAGCTATTGTTGCTGGATGTGATGCTTCCTCAAGAGGATGGACTTGAAATTTTAAAGAAACTGCGCGCTGCGCCGGAGACGCGGCGGCTGCCGGTCATTTTGCTGACCGCCAAGGGAACCGAATACGACAAGGTCATCGGGCTTGACAGCGGGGCGGACGACTATGTTTCAAAGCCATTTGGCATCATGGAGCTGATCGCACGCATCAAAGCGCTGCTGCGCCGCGCAGGAGACGAGCCGGCGCACGAACAATACACCATCGGCGCGCTGTATCTTTGCCCCGCCAAACATCTGGTGCGCGTAAATGGCGCGGATGTGGCGCTGACGTATAAAGAATATGAGCTTTTAACGCTTCTGGTCACCCATATGGGGCAGGTCTTTACCCGCGACCAGATTCTTCAGAAAATCTGGGGATATGAATTTGACGGCGAAAACCGCACGGTTGACGTACACATCCGGACGCTGCGCTCCAAGCTGGGCGTATGCGGGGATTTGATTGAAACGGTGCGCGGTATCGGCTATAAGATCGGGGCCAGCGCATGACCAAAAAAATATTGGGCGGAATTCTTGCCGTCTGTGCGCTGACGCTCTGCGCGGCGCTGCTGCTGTTTTTAGGGTTTTTATACAATCATTTCACCGACCAGATCATTGCCGAGTTGGAAAAAGAGCTTGTCTTTGCCAAAAACGGCGTGCTGCTCAAAGGCGGAGAATATTTAAGCGAACTGCCGTCCGGTTTCGCGCGGATTACCTGGATCGATCAGGACGGCACGGTTTTATATGACAGCGCCGTAGATGAATCGCTGATGGAAAATCACGCGCAGCGCGAGGAAGTGCTCCAGGCGCAAACCCAGCGGTTCGGCAAGAGCATCCGTCATTCCGCGACATTGATGCAGACCAATATATACGTTGCTACCAAGCTTCAGGATCAGACTGTTCTGCGCGTTTCCAGCACCCAGCAATCCATCTGGGCGCTGATGCTGGGCATGCTGCCGCCCCTTGGCATCGTGCTGGCGCTTGCAGCCGGGCTTTCCGTATTGCTGGCCGTACGCGTTTCGCGGCGGATTGTAGAACCGATCAACCAGATTGATCTGGAGCATCCAAACGTCCAGGACAGCTATCGGGAACTTGCGCCGCTGCTGAACCGTATTTTGACTCAAAACGCCTTTATTGCCCGCCAAATGGAACAGATGCACCAAAAGCAGGACGAGTTTGCGCTGATTACCGAAAACATGCACGAGGGTTTCCTGCTCTTGGATCGGACAGGGTTGGTGATTTCCCATAACGTCAGCGCGCTGCGGCTTTTGGGCGTAGATTCCGCGGTACGCCTGAATCTGCTTCAAAGCGATACGTTCCTGGCCCCTGCCCTGCGCGATGCGCTTGACGGCAAACGGCACGAGGATACGATCGATTTGGACGGCGCAAGCTATCTGATCGTAGCCAGTCCGGTATACGACGGCCAGTCGATCACCGGCGCCGTCGTGTTTATGCTCGACATGACCGAAAAACAGCAGCGCGAAACCCTGCGCAGGGAGTTTACCTCCAATGTGTCGCACGAACTGAAAACCCCGCTGACAACCATTTATGGGATTTCCGAGCTGATGGTCAACGGGATTGTCAAGCCCCAGGATGTACCGGCGTTTGCAAAAAACATTCATGACGAAACCGGACGGCTGATTACCTTAATCAACGACATCATCAAGCTGTCCCAGCTGGATGAAAATTCCGTACCGATGTCGCGCGAGCCGGTCGATCTTTACCAGGTGGCGCAAAGCGTCATGGATCGGCTGAGCACCGCCGCACAATCGCGCCAGGTCACGATGACGCTTCGCGGCAGCCACGCCGTCGTGGAGGGCATTGACTCCATTTTGGAGGAAATGATCTATAACCTGTGCGACAATGCCATCAAATACAATCATGAAAACGGCCATGTGACCGTGACGATATCCGCCCCGCAGGGACATGCGCGCATCGAGGTACAGGATACCGGCATTGGCATTGCGCGCGAACACCTCGACCGGGTATTTGAGCGATTTTATCGGGTGGATAAAAGCCATTCACGCAAAATCGGCGGTACCGGGCTTGGGCTTTCCATTGTCAAGCATGGCGCCTCCTTTCACGGTGCAAAGGTGCATATCGACAGCACCGAGGGCGTCGGCACGACCGTGTCCATTCAATTTTAAACCGGATCAGCAAAAATTATTTGCCAAGGACGCGCGGTTTTGTTATAATAATGTCGTATGTTCAGTTATGATGGCGTGGTTTGGGGCGTTGCCCTGTGCTGCGCCTGACAGGCAATTTACTGCATGGAGGTATCCGTATCATGACCAATTTACTCAAGGGCGCCTGCATCATCGGCCAGTCCGGCGGCCCCACGTCCGTTATCAACGCCAGCGCTTACGGCGTAATCCGCGCCGCGCTGGATAACCCCGCCATCACCAAGGTATACGGCGCTGCGCACGGAATCCGCGGCGTGCTGGACGACGTGCTGTACGATATGGGTCAGGAAGACGCACAGGAGCTGGCGCTTCTGCTGCAAACGCCCTCTTCCGCGCTTGGCTCCTGCCGCTATAAGCTGAAGGACAGCGAACAGGACGATACCGATTATAAGCGTATCTTGGAAATCTTCAAAAAATACGATGTGCGCTATTTCTTCTATAATGGCGGCAACGATTCCATGGATACCTGCAACAAGGTTTCCAAATATATGCAGAAAGTCGGCTATCAGTGCCGCATCATGGGCGTGCCCAAGACCATCGA
>DCTY01000021.1:1206-12709 GCA_002329335.1 Christensenella sp. UBA1428 | reverse complement strand
CGGAACCCTTAGCCCGCATCCACCGTGAATCGTTCATGTTTATGCGGATATTATTTCCATGTTCACTCTTATTATACGGATATTTAAAACGCCTAAAAAACAAGCGCACGCAAAAAAAGCGCACGCTTGTACTTTTTAATTTGCAATCAGCCGGGCTGACTGCGCGCCATGAGCGCAGTTCTGGCCTCGCCGGCCAGGTAGAGCGACCCGGCGACGACCGTCACCGTCCCGCTTGCGGCGGCAAACGCCTGATCAAACCCGTCAAACGTACGCACGGCAACGCCGCAGCGCGCAAGCTCGGCGGCAAAATCGTCCGCCCCCAGGGCGCGATGGCTGTCCGGCGCAATCACGCAGGCGCTGCGCGCAAAACGCGCCAGCTGCCGGGCGATCTGCGGATAATCCTTGTCGCGCAGCACGCCGCACACCAGCGCGATATCCTCGTCCGGCAAATACGTTTGCAGATAATCCGCCAGCGCGGCGGCGCCCTGACAGTTATGCGCGCCGTCAATGAGTACATCCGGACGCACCCATTCCAGCCGTCCGTGCCAGCGCGCAGCCTCAAAGCCGCGCACGATGGCGTCATCGCTCAGCGCAGCGCCCTGATCCCGCAGCGCCAGCAGCGCGGCAAGCGCCGTCGCGGCGTTATAGACCTGATGGTCGCCGGGCAGGAAAATTGAAATTTCCGGCTCAAAGCCGTCCACGCAAAACGTCGCGCCGAAGCGGTCCTGGCGCAGAACGTGAACCGCGCCGGGCAAAACGCGCGTGACGGTCGTTCCGGCCGCCTGCGCGCAGTAATCGATCACCGCCATAACGCTGCCGCATTGCGGATAGACCACCAGCGGCACGCCGGGCTTGGCGATGCCGGCTTTTTCATAGGCGATCTGTTCGACCGTATCGCCCAGGATTTTGACATGATCCAGCCCGATGCTGACGATCACGCCGACTTTGGGCTTAATGATATTGGTGACGTCATGGCGTCCGCCAATGCCGACCTCAACAACCGCGTAATCGACCCCTGCGCGCGCAAAATGCACAAAAGCCGTGGCGGTGCCGACCTCAAACTCCGTGGGCGCGCCAAGGCCGCGCGCTTCCATTTGTTCCACCGCCGCCCTGACCTGCGCAACCGCCGCGCCCAGATCGTCGTCCGACACCGGCACGGCGTCCACGCAGATGCGCTCATGATAAGATTGAAGATAGGGTGAGGTATATGCGCCGGTGCGATAGCCCTGCGCGCTGAGCGCGCTTTGCAGATAGGTACACACCGAGCCCTTTCCGTTGGTGCCCGCCACATGCAGCGCATGGAACCGCTCCTGCGGATTGCCCAGCATCCCCAGCAAAATCTCCAAATTGTGCATCCCGCGCTTTTTCCCAACGCCAAAGCGCGAATGGATGTACGCAATCGCTTCCTGACCCGTCATTTTTCTGCCTTTCTGTCCTTGTGGCCCCTGACAATCCTGTAAGATCCCGGGTTGCTAGCGCACCATATCGGCAAACGCTTCGGCGCGCGCGGCAAGGTCGGGATAGCGGGCGATGGAATTGGCCCCAAACATGCCGTCCGCCTTGTTTTCCTGCGCGCGTCTTTCATGGGCGATCAGCGCATAAGCGCTGGTGCGCAGCGCGTCAAAATACGCGTCGCGCATGGACGCGCAGACAAATTGCTGGCGCGAGGTATTGATATCCTCGCCGCTGATTTCCCAAAGCCCGTTTGCCGCGATCACGGCGCGCAGGCGGGCAAGCTGCTGGGGCGTATTGCGCGAGGGCATATAGGTAATCGCGTCAAAGCCCAGGGATTTGACAAAGGCGACCCAGTCCTCCAGATAGTCGTCCTCAAACTTCTGCGCGCGCTTATCGCCGGTAACAGACGCGCCGACGTCGCCCAGATACGGGATGCAGGCCACGGCGCCGATCCGCTTGGCCAGCGCGCACAAGTCGGCAATCGGCATCAGCTCGTCCGTCGCCGGGACATAAAAGCCGGTGATGATGTCGGACTTGATCACGCCGATCAGGTCGTAAAGATAGTGCGGGTTTTCCGGGTCGGCCAAAAAGCCCTGGATTTTTTCCGACGGGGTTACGCCCAGCTGGTCCTTTAAAAAACCGATCACCCGGCTGCCCCTGCCGCCGCGGGCGTCGATGACCTTTTGCGCCAGCGCGCTGGAAATGTGCCGCTCGGTCACCGTGCCGCCGTCGGCATATTGGGAAATTGCCAGCACGTCCTTTTCAAAGTCCACCGCAATCCCGTAGGGCGCAAAATTCCGGTTGATATTTTCCACCATTTTTGCGTTGCGCACATTGCGGCGCGCGCGCAGCGGCGCAAACGCGTCGTTGAGCGTCTCGATCTGATCATGGGGCACGCCATGAATCGTGGCATAGGCGCAGCCGACCTGATCGGGGTTGTTGATGCGCGTTTTTTCATACGGCGTGCCGGCCAGGGAAACGCGGCATTCCAGGCCGACGGTTACCAGCATGTCGAAAATTTCGCCGGCGCGGATAAATTCGCGCGCGCCGCCGATGCTGTCATGGTCCATAATCCCCGCGGTTTTCAGCCCGGACATCTTGGCCTTCCACACGGCCGCCGCGGGCGAATAGGGCGAAAACGAATAGGTCGTATGGATATGGCCGTTCACGTCGTCGTACTGCGGCCGGGGGAACTGCGCGGTTTTGGCAATCTCCTGCGCAGCGGTCAAACGTGCTTGCATGGTGCCTGCGTTCAGGCGCGTCAATTCGTCCATCGATCGTAAACTCCTTTTATCGCGGCGCACGGCCGGGAACGCCGTCCCGGCGCGCACGCCTGCCTTCACATAGAAAAGCCGCGAAGCGAAATTCGCCGCGCGGCAAAAGAAAACCTGTTACTTGCCCAGGGTCAGCTTGGCCTTTTCGGCAACGTTTTCAGCGGTAAAGCCGAACATCGGGAACAGCTTGGCATAGGGGCCGGACGCGCCGAAGGTGGTCATGGCCACAATCTGGCCGTCCAAACCGGCATACTTGTGCCAGCCAAAGCCGGAAAGCGCCTCAACGCAGACGCGGGCGCGCACACTGTCGGGGATGATCGACTGCTTATAATCCTCGCTCTGGGCCTCGAAAACCTCCATCGAGGGCATGGACACGACGCGCGCGTCAATATCCTCCTTGGCCAAAAGCTCCTTCGCGCCCATCGCGACGGCCACTTCCGAGCCGGTGGCGATCAAAAGCACGTCGGGGGTCTCCTTCTTGGAATCGGCCACGATATACGCGCCCTTCATGGCGTCCGGACCGCTCTTTTCCAAAAGCGGCAGATCCTGACGGGTCAGCACCATCGCGGTCGGGCCCTGGTGGTTGAGCGCATACAGATACCCTGCGGCCACTTCCTTGCTGTCCGCCGGGCGGAACACGGTCATGCCGGGGATGGAGCGCAGCGCGGCCAGCTGTTCGATCGGCTCATGGGTCGGGCCGTCCTCGCCCACGCCGATGGAGTCATGGGTCAGCACATAGATCACGGGCTGCTTCATCAGCGCGCTCATGCGGATGCCGTGCTTCATATAGTCGGAGAACACGAAGAACGTGCCGACGTACGGGCGCAGGCCGCCGTGCAGCGCCATGGCGTTGGCGATGGCGCTCATGGCGAATTCACGCACGCCAAAGTGCATGTTCATGCCGGAATAATCCTCGGCGCCGAAATCGCCGCGGCCCTTGATATAGGTTTTGTTCGACGGAGCCAGGTCCGCCGAGCCGCCCATGAGGTTGGGCACATATTTGGCGATGCGCGCAAGCACTTCGCCGGAGGAGTTGCGGGTCGCCGCCTTGGGGCCAAAACTCCAATACTCCGGATCGTTGAGGAAATCGTGCTCGATTTTGTCGCTGTGCCACGTTTCCCACTGCTTGGCCAGCTCCGGATACTTTTCGGCGTAAGCCGCAAACAGTTCGTTCCACTGCTTCTGCGCCTTTTTGCCGCGGGCAACCGCGCGCTTGCCCATCTTTTTCACTTCGTCGGGCACATAGAACGGCTCGTCCCACTGCCAGCCCAAAAATTCCTTGGCGGCCTTGATGTTGTCCTCGCCCAGCGGTTCGCCGTGCGCAGCGGGCGTGCCCATCTTGGCGGGGCAGCCGTAGCCGATGACGGTCTTAACAATGATGATCGACGGTTTGCCGGTTTCCTTTTTGGCCTTGCGGATGGCGTTGGAGATTTTCAGCACGTCGTTGCCGTCGTCCACATGGATCACCTGCCAGCCGTAGGCCTTAAAGCGCGCGCCGACGTCCTCGCGGAAGGCGATATCGGTATTGCCTTCGATGGAAATATCGTTGTCGTCATAAAACAGGATCAGCTTGCCCAGGCCGAGCGTACCGGCCAGGGAGCAGGCTTCGGAAGCCAGGCCTTCCATCATGCAGCCGTCGCCGCAAAGCGCATAGGTGTAATGGTCGACAATCGGGAAGCCTTCGCGGTTAAATTCATTGGCCAGACGCGCCTCGGCAATGGCAAAGCCGACGGCGTTGGCAACGCCCATGCCCAAAGGGCCGGTCGTGGTTTCAACGCCCATGGGATGGCGCCATTCGGGATGGCCGGGGCACTGCGAGCCGACCTGGCGGAACTGCTTGAGCTCCTCGATGGGCAGGCCGTAGCCGAACAGGTGCAAAAGCGAATAGATCAGCATCGAGCCATGGCCGGCGCTGAGCACGAAACGGTCGCGGTCGGCCCAGGTGCAGTCCGCGGGGTTGTGCTTCATGTGCTTTTCCCAAAGGGTGTAGGCGATGGCCGCGCTGCCCATGGGCAGGCCGGGATGGCCGGACTTGGCCTTCTGAACGCCCTCCGCCACCAGCAGGCGGATGGTATTGATGCTCAGGTTGTCAATCGGGTTGTTCATGGTTGTACCTCCTGAAAACAGTCTGTATGGAAAAAGGGATTACGCAGTAGGTTGGGCGGGCTGGTCGTTGACAAAATGGTACAGCGGCGCAAGCGCCTCAAGCGCGCCGCGCAAAATTTCCACCAGCTCCGGGCCGGTATGGCGCTCGTCCATCGGCAGCGCCCGCTCCAGGTGAAAGGATTTCTTCCGATAATATGCCGCAGCGTCCGGGGACAGATGCCCGGGCACCGCCAGTCGCACATAATCCTGCCCCGAAAGCGTGAACCCGGCCTGACGGACTGCGCGGGCAATCCGGTCAAACCCGGCAGGATTGGCCAAAATCCGCTCCCGCAGGTCCTTGGACTGCGCGGCGGTGGCCGCATACGCGCCCGCGCCGCAGGTCATTTCCTCAAAGCTGACGTCAAAATAAAACCCAAACGCGTGCGACTGCCCCGTATCGCGGGTACGGTCGCGCCAGCCGATCCAAAGGAAATCGCGGTACGGCAGCTTGTTTTTCGTATAACGCGTGCTGCGCCGCAGGCGCGAAACGCATTTGGCCGGGCGGGTTTCAATCGCCGGATCGATCTGAAGCAGCGTCGGCTCCAGATCCCGGGCCAGATCCCACAGGGGCTGCTTGAGGCACCGCTCATAGGTTTCCCGGTTCTGATCGAAAAACGCGATATTGTTGTTCAGACGGATCATCAGAAAAAATCCGAACGCTTCTTCTTCAAAGCCCTTGAAGAGCTGCTGCATTGCATATTCCTCCAGTTTGTTTTATTATACCGCCGCCGCGCGCGCCGGTCAATCGTTTTTTGCACATTCCGGACGGTTTGGCCGCAATTGCCGGCAATATCCCGCCGAATTGCGGGTTTCGCCGTCCCGGTTCGGCTTTTTTCCGGCCGCCGCGCGCAAAACGCCGCGCGCGGGCGGCGCGGGTATGCTATAATAGGAAAAGAGGATCCATCAGACCTTTTAGCAGCCCCAAACGGGCGCCTGCGATTTTATTTGAAACAGCCCTGCCGCGCGCCAAAACGCGCCCTGCACGGCCGCAAAGGGCGAAACCCCTGTGCATTTCGTCCGCTTTGCGTTAAAGCCGCGATATGCCGGGCTTGTCAGGACAACCGCGATTGCCCGGCAAGCCTTCCTGAAGAATATTTTTTAACAATCCGGGATTGTACCTGAAACGGAGGAGATTGCATGTTCTGTCCCAACTGCGGCTGCAAGCTGCCCCAGGACGCACGGTTCTGCCCGCAATGCGGCCGGCCGGCGCGCGCGCCATCGGTCATTTCGGACGCCGGCGCGCAGCAGGCCGAAGAGACGGCGGCGCAGCAGGCCGGCGCGCAAGCCGCCCCCGCGGACGCGCCGCCTTGCACCCCCGCAGAACCGCCGTCCCCGGGCCCGGACGCCGGTTTAGGCCGCGCGCAGGAGCAGCGCCGCGCCGCCGCGTCCGACCGCGGCTGTCTGATCGCGGCGCTGGTGGCGCTGGCGCTTTTGCTGATGACGGTTTTTGCGCTGCAGCGCATTTTCCGGGTTCTTTTCCCCGAAACGCCGTCCACCGGCGCATCGTCTGCCGCCGCGCCGTCTGTGACGGCGGCCCCGGCCGCCCGGGAAACGTCCGGGCCGGCGTCCTGTGCGCCGCAGGGCTCGCGCGCTTATTATGTCAATGCCGCCGCCGCGCAGCGGGCGACGGTGATGATCTATATGGTGGGGTCGGATCTGGAAAGCGAGGGCGGCTGCGCAACGCTGGATATCGGGGAAATGTGCAACGCCATGCCCCTGCCGGCGCAGTCCAGCGTAACGGTGGTCCTGCAGGCCGGCGGCGCAAAGACCTGGAACAACGCCCAGATTCAGGACGGGCAGACCGCCCGGTGGCTGGTGCGCGCCGGCGGGCTGACGCTTTTGGAGGATCTGGACGGCGCGCCGATGCTGCGGCAGGACACGCTTTCGGACTTTGTCCGCGACTGCGCGGATCAGTTTCCGGCCGACCGGTATATGCTGATTTTCTGGGATCACGGCGCAGGGTCGCTTTACGGGTTCGGGTATGACGAGCTGAACGAGCAGGACGTGCTGCTGCTGTCCGACATGGACGCGGCGCTGGCGCGCGCCGGCGTGAAATTTGATTTCGTGGGCTTTGACGCCTGCCTGATGGGGACGGTGGAAACGGCGTATATGCTGCGCGAGCACGCGGATTATCTGATCGCCTCCCAGGAAACCGAGCCCGGCTCGGGGTGGCAGTACACCGGCTGGCTCCAGGCGCTTCTGGCCGACCCCGCCGTCAGCACGCAGCAGCTGGGCCGCCGGATCATTTCGGATTATGCCGCCAGCGCCGGCGACGCGCAGACGCTGGCGATGGTCGACCTGACGCAGATTCAGTCGGTATACGACCAGCTGGATCTTTTTCTTGAGGGGCTGGACGATCAGCTCACCGGCGATCATTTCGCTTTTCTTTCCGCTGCGCGCGCCCATGCAAAGGCGTTTGCCGGCGGCGACTACGACATGGTGGATATTGTGGATTTTGCCCGGCGCGCAGACGCAAAAAGTGCCGATGCGCTGGCACAGGCAGTCGCGCGCGCGGTGGTAGCGCGCAACGACTGCACGCAGGGCGGCGTCAACGGGCTGTCGATGTATTTCCCCTACCGGTATCTGGAGGATTACAGCTACGCCAAGCGCTGCTTTGCGCCGTTTGATTTTGGCGGCGGCGGATACGGTTTTTTCGATCAGTTCGTCTCCCTGCTGGCCGGGGGGCGCACCGGGTTTGACGCGGCGGCCTACGACTGGTACGACGGCGCGCTTTTCGGCGACGCCGGCATGGAAACGCTGAACTACGAAGCGCTCGAGGTTGTCTGGTCCGAGGAAAACAGCTGCTACATGCTCCCCATGGACGAACACGACTGGTCGCTTTTGCTGGGCGTTGAAACCCAGCTGCTCTACGACGACGGCCAGGGGTATATCGATCTGGGCTCGGATCAATATTTTGAAACCGACAGCCAGGACAATCTTCTGATGATCTGCGACAACACCTGGGTCGCCATCGGCGGCCAGATCGTGCCCTATTACGCCGAGCAGGTCGTCGAGCTTTCGGACGGGCTGGAGTTTTCCGGCTATGTCCCCGCCCTGCTCAACGGCGAAACCGAAATCGAGCTGGTGCTCAAATGGACCGACCAGTCCCCGGACGGCTGGATCGCCGGGTACCGGCTGCTGGCCGCCAACAACACCCTGTCCAAACTGCGCGATTTGGCGCCCGGCGACACGCTGGAGTTTTACTGCGATTATTACACCTACGACCTGACCTACGACGGATATTATTTCCTGGGCGACGCCCTGACCGTCGGCCCGCAGCCCCCTGCCGTCACCTACGAAGACCTTGGCGACGCGCCGGTGGTGATGTGCTATCAGCTGGTGGACATTTATCAGAACTATACCTGGACCGAAATGGTGGAGCTGACGTATTAAACGCGCTGCGCCGATTTGCCCCCGCGCCATGGTTTTGCGCGGGGGCTTTTTGCATGCGCGGACGCCGCCCGGCAGTTTGCGCGCCCGGGCAGCGAAGTACGTTTAACATGCCTTAACAAAAAAGCGCGCGGTTTAACGAAGCTTTCACCAAAACGAGGCGGCATATTTTACGCGCGGCGGCTATAATGCGCTATGGAAAAAGGAAAAAGGAGTGAACGTAAAAATGAAAAAAGCAATGACGATGATGATGCTGCTGGCGGTCCTGACGGCAATGCTGGCAGGCTGCTCCACTCAGAGCGCTGCGGCGCCGATCACGGTGATTTCGCGCGAGGACGGCTCCGGCACGCGCGGCGCGTTCGTGGAACTGATGGGCGTTATCAACGAAAACGACGAGGATATGACGACGCAGACGGCGGAGATCACCAACAGCACGTCGGTGATGATGACGACGGTCGCAGGCAACAAAAACGCGATCGGGTATGTATCGCTGGGCTCCCTGGACGCCTCGGTCAAGGCGGTAAAGGTGGACGGCGTGGAAGCGAGCGTTGAAAACATCGTCTCCGGCAGCTACAAGGTATCCCGTCCGTTCAACATCGCGACCAGGGAAGGCTTAAGCGACCTGGCGCAGGATTTCATCCAGTATATTTTAAGCCAGGAAGGACAGGCCGTCATTGAAAGCAAGGGCTACATTTCCGTCGGCGCCGCCCAGAGCTATGCGGCCAGCGGCATGTCCGGCAAGATCACCCTGGCAGGTTCGACCTCCGTTGCGCCGGTGATGGAAGTGCTGGCAGAGGAATACAAAAAGCTCAACCCCGATGTGGAAATTGAAATCCAGCAGTCCGGTTCCAGCGCAGGCATGACCAGCGCCATCGAGGGCGTGTGCGACATCGGCATGGCCTCCAGAGAGCTCAAGCAGTCCGAACTGGACGCCGGCCTGACCCCGACGGTCATCGCCCTGGACGGCATCGCCGTGATCGTCAACCAGGAAAACGCCGTGGACAATCTCACCAGCGACCAGATTGCCGCGATCTACCTGGGCCAGACCACCAGCTGGGGCGACGTCCAATAACCGCAGGCGCGCAAAACCATACTTCATGAAAACACCGGCAGGGACAGGCGCACAGGCCTGCCCCTGTCCCCGGCATAGGGAGGTATTATGAAAAACGTCAAGGAAACGCTCATGCGCGTGGTGTTCGCCATAACGGCCTGCACCAGCATCCTGGCCGTCGTGCTGATCTGCGTGTTCCTGTTTGAAGGCGGCCTGCCGGCGATTTTTCAGATCGGTCCGCTTTCGTTTTTAACGGGCACTGTCTGGAAGCCCTCGGCGCTTCAGTTCGGCATTTTCCCGATGATCGTCGCCAGTTTGTACGTCACTGCGGGCGCAATTCTCGTGGGCGTGCCCATCGGCGTTTTAACGGCGGTGTTCATGGCGCGCTTCTGCCCGCCCCGGCTCTATGCGATTTTCAAGCCCGCCATCGAGCTGATGGCCGGGATCCCGTCGATCGTCTACGGATTTTTTGGTCTGGTGGTCATCGTGCCGGTGATCCAGACGCTTACCGGCACCAGCGGCAAGGGCATTTTAACGGCCAGCCTGCTGCTGGGGCTGATGATCCTGCCGACCATCGTCGGCGTGGCGGAATCCGCAATCCGCGCGGTGCCGCAAAGCTATTACGAAGGCGCGCTTGCCCTTGGCGCCACCCATGAAACCAGCGTTTTCAGCGCCGTGCTGCCGGCCGCCAAAAGCGGCGTCTTTGCCGGCGTGGTGCTGGGCATCGGCCGCGCCATCGGCGAAACCATGGCGGTGGTGATGGTTGCCGGCAACCAGCCGATTCTGCCCGGCAGCATTTTAAGCGGCGTGCGCACCATGACGGCCAACATCGTTTTGGAGATGGGCTACGCGGCGGATCTGCACCGCGAGGCGCTCATCGCCACGGCGGTGGTGCTGTTCGTGTTCATTTTGCTGATCAACCTCTCCTTCTCGCTTTTGAAACGGAGGCAGTCATGAGCAAAGCGCTTGATATTTCGGCCTGCGGCGCAAAGCCGCGCGATCTTGCCGCGCGCGGCGCGCGCTGGCTCCATTTTCGTTCCCTGCTGCTGCGCATACTGACCTGGGGCGCGGCGGCGCTGACCGCGCTGGTCATGGCGTTTCTGATCGGGTATATCCTCTTTAGGGGCGTGCCCAATCTGCATCTGTCGCTTTTTGCCTGGACGTATACGACCGAAAATGTGTCGATGACCCCGGCGATTTTCAACACCGTCATCCTGGTGGCGCTGGCGCTGATCGTGGCTGTGCCGCTGGGCGTGGGCAGCGCAATCTATCTGGTGGAATACGCCCCGCGCAAAAGCCCGCTGGTGAAGGTGATCCGGATGACCACCGAAACGCTTTCGGGCATTCCGTCGATCGTTTACGGGCTGTTCGGGTTTTTGATGTTCGGCGTTGCGCTTAAGTGGGGCTACTGCATCCTGTCCGGCGCGCTGACGCTGGCGATCATGGTGCTGCCGCTGATCATGCGCACCACCGAGGAAGCGCTGTTGTCCGTGCCCGATCTGTTCCGGGAGGGCAGCTTTGGCCTGGGCGCAGGGCGCGTGCGCACGGTGTTTTCCATCGTCCTGCCCGCGGCAATGCCGGGGATCCTCTCCGGCGTGATCCTGGCCATCGGCCGGATCGTCGGGGAAACGGCCGCCCTGATCTTTACCGCCGGTACAACGCCGAAGGTCCCCGGGTTCTCCGCCGGCGGCGGTTTTTTCTCCACGCTGATTTCCCCGCTGATGCGCTCCGGGCGGACGCTGGCGGTACACATGTATGCGCTTTTGAACGAAGGGCTTTACACCAACCAGGCCTATGCCACCGCCGTGGTGCTTCTGGCAGTGGTCATCGGCATCAACGCGCTGTCCGGCGTTCTGGCGCGCAGGCTTTCGAAAGGATAAACGGCTATGAGCGATCTTGCGATGAAAAAAAGCCCCGCATGCGCGGGCGATAAATTCACCATAGAAAATCTGTGCCTGTACTATGGGGCGTTTCAGGCGCTGAAAAATGTTTCCCTGCACCTGCCTGCCGGACAGATCACAGCGTTTATCGGGCCGTCCGGCTGCGGCNNCTCAACCGGATGAACGATCTGGTGCCCGAGTGCCGGATCACCGGGCAGGTGCTGCTTGACGGTCAGGACATTTACGGCGCGATGGATGTGACCCGTCTGCGCAAGCGGGTCGGGATGGTGTTCCAAAAGCCCAACCCC
>DCTY01000021.1:0-1127 GCA_002329335.1 Christensenella sp. UBA1428 | reverse complement strand
GCAGCAGCGCCTGTGCATCGCCCGGGCGCTGGCCGTGGATCCCGAGGTTTTGCTGATGGACGAACCCACCAGCGCGCTGGACCCGATCTCCACGGCGCGCATCGAGGATCTGGCGGTGGAATTGAAAAAAAATTATACCGTCATCATCGTCACCCACAACATGCAGCAGGCGCTGCGGATTTCCGATCAGACGGCGTTTTTCCTGCTGGGAGAAGTCGTGGAATTTGACCGGACGGAAAAAATGTTCTCCGTGCCGAAAGACAAGCGCACCGAGGACTATATCACCGGCCGGTTCGGCTGATGCAACGGGGAGGATTTTTGATTATGCGTAATCGGTTTGACAAGCAGCTCGGCGCCCTGCACGAGGCGCTGACCCATATGGGCAACCTGTGCCAGCAGGCCATCGCGCTGGCCGCCAAGGCCCTCACCAGCGGCCAAAGCGAGCTGACCGCTCAGATCCTTTTATGCGACGGGGAAATCGATCAGATGGAGCGCGAAATCGAGGGCCAGTGCATGAAACTGCTTTTGTGCCAGCAGCCCGTCGCGCGCGATCTGCGCGTGATCTCCTCGGCGCTGAAAATGATCTCCGACATGGAGCGTATCGGCGATCAGGCCGCCGATATCGCCGAAATCCTGCGCTATATCGACGGGCGCGATTTTGCCGGCGTTTCCCGGCTGGGCGATATGGCCCGCGAAGCCGGCAGGATGGTCGATGAAGCCATCGGTTCGTTCGTCGGCCAGGATCTGGCAAAATGCCGGGAGGTCGTGGCCCACGACGATGTCGTCGACGCGCTGTTTGATCAGATCAAGACCGAGCTGATCGCCCTGGTCGTCAGCGACCGGCAGCCCGGCCTGTGCCTGGACCTGCTCATGATCGCTAAATATCTGGAACGCATCGGCGACCACGCCGTCAATATCGCCCAATGGGTCGAATATTCCATCACCGGCGAACATGTCGCGCAATAATCCCCGGTCGTATTTGAAGGCTGCTTTGCGGCCCTCTGATTCCATTTTTCACCAGAAGGAGCGAAGCTCCTTCGACCCTGATGATCCGCAGGAGCAGGCCAAAAGCACGGCCTGCTCCTGCGGGTTTTTTGGGGAAAGAGGCGGGGCGCTGCCCCGCACCC
>DCTY01000036.1:164-89538 GCA_002329335.1 Christensenella sp. UBA1428 | reverse complement strand
CGCCTGCGCGCTCTCAAACATAAGTTTGATTCCGGCTTAAAACCTTTTCAAAAGAATTGTGGTTCTTTTATTTCCTTGAATTACTTCGTTTGTTTATGTTTCGTTTTCAAGCTCCTTGCCGCCTTTGCGAACTGCCCGAACCGCTTCGTGTTCGCTGTCGTTCGCGACAGCTTTTGTATAATACCACCCCCCTCCCCTTTTGTCAACACCTTTTTTCATCTTTTTTTCAACTTTTTTGAACTTTTTTCTTTCCCGGAACCCTTAGCCCGCATCCACCATGAATCGTTCATGTCTATGCGGATATTATATCCACATCTCCCTGTGGACATCCGCTTTTGTTTTCCATAACTTTTCCACATCCGCCGTCCCGGACGGATTCCAGTCTGATAAAGCACCCATCCGCAAGCTGCCCCTCCCAGTTCCCAGCTTTGTCTTCTCCATCAGATTCTTTTCATCAATATACCGCCGCCATGGACATGAGCGCATAAAACAGAAAAGCATTCCGTCCGATATTGTCATCGAACAGAATGTTTTTGATCTGTATACAAATAAGCGCTTTGCCGTTTCCATCCTTTTAAAGCAAATCAACTTTCAGGCGCGCTGCTGTAACTTTCTTAATTCTGCAAACAGCAATACAGCAAACAGGATCTCTGTAATAATCATTGCAATTGCCACAGCAGTTGCAGAATAAAGGCAACCCAAAACAAGCGACAAAATCGGAATGACGATTGCAAAAATACGGTAATTGATCGACTTGTACAGCCAGGAGTAAGGCAGCAAATGAGCACCGAAAACCATAGCATAAATCATTACCATTTTATCGGGTACAGCGCCAAACACCCACATTACAATAAGCAAGTATAAAAGCTGATTTAACGTAAATAAAAACCCTAAATTTCCAAGCTCATTGCTCTTGTCAAATATATCAACTCGGAGTATTTTACCAATTCCCCATGCCAAAGGCATTAACGGGCAGGAACAGCAAAACACAAATAGGTTTTGTTGCCAAACAGGCAGCCTTAATAACGTTACCATCAAAATAAGAAACCAGATCGTCACAGAGGCACAAATAAATGGCAATCCCTTCTTTTGCTTTCTGGCAATATCATTTCTTAATTCATCCAAGTTCATCAAATAGTCCCTCCGTAAATTTCAATTTGATTCGCGCTTGGTAAGATCATATCATGCGAAAGAAAAAAGGGCAAGGTTCGCCCTTATGCACCGCTTTACAGGGTGTTCCAAAAATTGTCAGCACGCGAAAATCCCTGCTGTTCTGCTGTCAAAACAGTTTTACGATTCCCCGTATAAAAACCGTTTTGTTTCGTTTTCTACTATATAATATTATGATACAACGCGTCCAGTTTTTCGCTGCTCATTTGCACCCATCACAAAGCCATAAAAACCCATTATAGCGTTTACACCGAACATCGCCCTGTTTTTCAACCAATCACGTAACGAACGCAATGAAGCTTTTTGAAATGTCAAAAAACAAACTATTGACCGATCAGTCTGTTTTTGATATTATTTAACCCGACCGTTCAGTCGGTATCTTGTATCCGGAGGTGGTTCCAAACAGACCGTCGGCGTTCCATCCAATTATACAAACTGCCGCATCGTTCTTCACCGCGATTTGCAGACAATGCGCGCAGCGCTGCTTTTCCAAAAAGCGCTCAAAACGGCAGCAAAGCCATTGATCGCTTAAGCATGACCGCAAAATCCTTGCCGGAGTTCGCCGACATCACGATAAAAACAAGCACATTGAAACGCCGCTCCCCGGCGGCGCACAGAATCAGCGCAAACAAATCAAACACAGGAAGGATCCATGAAATATGAAAAAACAAACCGTATTTTTGACAGCCATTGTTCTTAGCGCCGCAATGACGGCCTGCGCGCCCCAAGCGGATGCACCGGGTACGCTTCCTGCCTCCACAGACGCCGGTACTTTTGTCGTTCAGCCGCTGCCCTCTGCTCAAACGCCTGACGTCACGGCAGCGCCCGCCGCAACACAGGAAACACAGCCCAGCGCTGAACCTTCTGCGCAGGCGACGCTCCCGGCGCAAACTGCCATCCCGGATGCGCAGCCTACGCCGGATGCCGCACCGGAAGCGACCGACACAGTGGAAGCGGATTATTTTGAAGACAATTTTGCCGTAAGCAGCGAAGCCGCCGCCGCGTTTGCACAAAAGATTCAGGACGCAGCGGCAAATCAGGATTTGGAAGCGTTGGCGGATCTTGCGGCATATCCGCTGTATATCGGGTTTCCCGACGGCGGCGTATCAGTCGCCGCACGGGAAGAATTGACCGCGCTTGGCGCCGACGCCATTTTTACCCCCGAATTGGCCGACTCCATTGCAGGGGCGGATCTCAGCACGCTTACCGCCAGCATGGCTGGCTTTTCTCTGACCAAGGATGGCAGACCGAACATCATTTTCGGGGTTCGGGACGGCAGACTGGCCATTTCCGGTATCAACTATTAATCAAAACAGGAGAACAGCATGAAAAAACACGGACTGACAATCGTATGGATCCTGACAATGCTTCTAACGGCATGCGCATCCGTAAAGACATCTGACGAAGCCATCCCGCAAATAACCGCATCGCCCCAGGAAACCCAGAGCGCTGCGCAGGTTCCTGCAACGCAGCCATCCACGCCGCTGCCAACAGCAACGCCGCAGCAGCCTGACGCGTCCACCGATTGTACGCTCGATGCGCTGGAAGCCCTTCTGGGCATGGAAGGCGCGCAGGCCGCACAGTGTTTTGGCGGCGCTGCGGAAAACTGGACGGCGGATCAGCGTTATTTTATCGACTATACCTATGACATTGCGCTAAACGGCAAGGAAGTAAGAGTACACGCCACCTGCGACAGCGCGCAGATTGTCAACGCGCTCTCGATCCAGCTGACAGACGGCACGGCTGTCGTCGAGGAAGCTGAAGCGCTCGCATGGGTCGCCGATATCACCGCCCATGCGGGAAACACGCCCGTATATGACGACACCACCTCCGAGGCCGGCAGCAAAATCTGGACGTGGCGCCTGGACGATAAAACGCTGACGCTCTATAAAACCGGCGATGTGATGTCTTTGAGCATTGTCCCGGCACAGGAAGCTGTGCAATAATCTCCATAAAATTCAAAATCAAACGGGCCGTTCAGTCTGACTGCGCCATTATGGCAGGCAGATCGAGCGGCCCGTTCTCATCCAGCGATTCGGCATCTTCGTAATACGACATCATCCATTGTCGCCGTTTCAAAATACGCTTTGGCGGGCAGGAGGCGGCGTCTGTTATCATTGCTGCCAATCCGGCCTTCCGACTGCACTCCTCCAAATTCCGCCGGATATTCCATACGGTTGCACGCTTAATCCGGAGCAGCCTTTCCTGCCGGTCAACCGCCCGCTCAGCGTCGGCTGTTTCAAACGGCGTATGCGTCAAAAACAGATTTCTCCGCTGTATCCGGATTCATGCTGCGCGCCTTGGTACGAGCTGGAAATCCATTTGTATTTTGAAAACCGATGCTCACACATCGTATTTTCATACATTAAAACTTCTTTTGGGATGTTATTTTATTCTTAAGTCAGCTTCAGTTCGCATATATTTCTCTGCAGCAGTATGTCAGGTCGGCGGACGCATACAATCGAAACCGGACGATATTGCGTTTCAACACCGCCGGCAACGCATCCGGATCCGGACTTTTTATCGCAATCGGCAGGATGCAAACGGCGCCTGCAGCGGCGTGCCCGTGCGATTGCCGCAGCGCAAAAATCTCGCTGCCGGCTTTTGCGCAAACATCCGCAGGCATACAAATTGCCTTTCGCCATGCTGTTTCATAGCTCAACCGTCCGGATCCCCGCACAGTACTGCGGCATCATGCAGCACGGGAAGGCCAAATCGGCCTTCCCGTGTACTTTCCCCACTAATACCATTGACCGCCTGAAATTTGCGGACTCGACCGCCCCTGCGGACGCATATTCAGACGCGCCCGGCGGCGTTTTTATTACAGCCCCGCCTGATCGCGGCGCAGCAGCTCGGTATATGCCAGCAGGAACGGCGCAACGCCCTTGGCGTCGTTTTCCACAACCGGTTCGGACATATAATAATCATACGAACCATCCCGCCGGTTTTTGCCGCCCAAGCCGGCTACCAGACAGATCCCGCCCAGATTCAATTCGCCGTTCACATCGCTCAAATACCGGTCACAGATGCCCAAAAACGCTTTTTCGCCGGCCGCATAATAGCTCTGCGGCAAAAAGCCCAAGCGGATTCCCTTAAAAATGGCGTAGGCCATGATGGAGCTGCCGCTGGTCTCCAGATAATTGCGTTCGCGTCCGCCCTGGTCGACCACCTGATACCACATGCCGCTTTCGTCCTGGAAACGCAGCATGGAATCGATCAGATCCACAAACAAACCGCGCATCATCTTGTAATCCTCGGGGAAGCGCTCCCGATCCATCTTGTCCATGGTGTCCAGCAGCGCCATCGTATACCAGCCCAGCGCACGAATCCAAAAATGCCGGGAAAGGCCGGTTTCCTTATCGCACCAGTACATGGTTCTGGACGAATCATAGGCATGGTAATAAAGCCCCGTTTTTTCATCCCGCAGGCATCTGGCGCAGGTGGCAAACTGCTTGAAGATATCCGGATAGTTTTTGCAGTCGTTAAACCGGGTTTCATACTCCACATAAAACGGCTGGCACATATACAGCCCGTCCAGCCAGATCTGAGTCGGATAGATCAGCTTATGCCAGAAGCTGCCCTCGCGGTTGCGCGGCTGGGTGAGCACCTGGGTATAAATCAGGTCGATCGCCTTGCGGTATTTTTCCTTTCCGGTCAGGTCGTACAGTTCAAAAAGAGTCTTGCCCGCGTTGATATTGTCCAGATTGAACTCATCCACGCGATAATTGCGGATGGAGCCGTCCTCAAGCACATGGTAATCGATAAACGCGTCTGCAAACTCGGCATACCGCTTATCGCCCGTAATCGCATACAGATCCAAAATCGCTTTGATCATGCACCCGTCCACATAGTTCCAGCTGGGCGCCTTGCCCTGGCGAATCGCCTCCATATTCCAAACAGGACGCGTAGGCGTGCTTTTTTCCAAAAGCGAATCAATATAGCGTTCGATGGTTGGGTTTTTCATCATTCAAACCAAGCCTCCTCATGATATTTTCACCGATAGGACGAGTATAACAGATTTTCCCCGGCGCATCAAGAGCGCACAGCAAAACGCCGATGCGTTTGGCAATCAAGGAGGCGTTCATACTGCAATGATGCGCCAATCGCGGACAATTACCATCACGCGCTCAAAACCGGCCGTCGTCGCCTCCCGGAAAAGCAGCTCAATTCAAAACAGCAAATCATTGCGGTCGATCCGTACCATATGGCGATACGCTTTTTCATCCGCCATCGGATTTCCAAAAGCCGCAGACAGGCTTCGCAAGACCAGCCGTTTAAGGCCCCGGTTCCATTCGAGCTTCCGCTTAATCCTGGAAAAAACAAACCATCGCCGTTTACGTACTGCTGGCATGACAAAGGGTATGCATCCGGGGATGCATACCCTTTGGTTGCTGGTTTCCCGACGGCAAACGCCGTCATGCAATTTTTAGTCCTTCCTTAAAAGCGGCCTGCCGCACAGCGCGCCGTCACCTTAAGCAGCGCCCCCGAAAAAGGCTGACCCAATCATTCCGGAATCGGGTATTTGCGCGGACGGCCGCGCCGCGGTTTTTCCACCACCACGGGCTCGGGCGCCTGCTCCGGCTCAGGACGACGCCGCAGATAGGAATCGAGCGATTCCACGGCACTGGGATCGGAAGGTCTCGGGCCAAATACACCCTGTCGCAGCATAGCCGACTGAATACGCCGGATCCTGGTACGGCTGTCCACATGTTCCTGGCGCAAAATATGATAAATTTCTTCCACCGCTGCCGCTGCACGCGTGGGATAGTCCATATCCACCACCTGTGCCTGCTGCGCCATTTCACGCCCGATATCCCGATACAGCAATTCTAACAGCAATGCTTCTTGATTCATTTCTCATACTCCTATTCCGATTCCCGCCGATGTTTTTCAGGTACGAACAGTTTAGCAGATTTGCGCGAATAATTCAACAACGCGTCGGATATTTTTTTGGTTTCATTGCTGCCTTTTTAGTCAACAAACGACTGGATTTCTCGACAAAAGTCGACTTTTTCGCGCTTGATGCAGCTATAAAAATTTTTTAATATTAAAAAGAGATATGCTGTATTTTCCCATGAACCGCCAAAAACTTCCTGTACGAACGATCAACCTTTCACATATCCCACGATGGTCATCCGTGAATTGACGGCCGTCCGTTCTCCCGTCCGGGTATAGCCCAGCTTCTCATACAGATAGCAGCAGCGCGTCTCCTGCTCGATGGTCGCCAGCCCCCAGTTCGATTGGCCGTGCGCGCTTTCCAGCAGCGCAAATACCTGCTGGGCATAACCGCGGTTCTGGTATTGAGGCAGAATAAAAATCGGGCTGATTTTTTTGCGTTCGCCGTTTTTCCGATCCAGCACGCGCACGGCGCCGATGCGCGTTTGATTCAGAACGATCCAATAATAAAAACTCCCCGGCTGGGTGATGCGCGCCAATACACGCTGCTGCGATTCGCAGGCAGGGCTTGTGGCGTCATCATGATATTTTTCAAGCAGCGGCATAAACGCCGCCCGCTGCATCGCAAGCAGCTGCGCCGCCTCCTGCGGCAAAACGAGCTTCAGTTCAATCATCACAAGCCCCCCCTCCTGTGAAAAACGGATCTGCCATGTATACCGGCAGATCCGTTTCAGTGTGTCAAAGAACATTTTTAAGGAAGGATTGTCAAGGAAACGCGATTTCCCTGACTTTCAATCCGGCATTGCCGGTTTTGCCGCTAAGCCGACGAAAACCGTTAGATTTTCGCACTTTGCATCCCTGCATAGCGCCGTTATCCGCGCACCTGAGAGGCCACCAGGCTCTCCCCGCAGTAGATTTTACGCAAAAGCGGCTTTTCAATCTTACCGGTTGGATTGCGCGGCACATCGGCAAAAATGATGCGTCTGGGCCGCTTATAGCGCGGCAGCTCCCGGCAAAAATCCTGCACCTGCGCTTCGGTGAGGGATTGCCCCTCCTTAACCTGGATGATCGCCGCGGCGATTTCGCCCAGACGCGGATCGGGCAGGCCAATAACCGCCACGTCGCTGATCTGCGGACAGGCGCGCAGATAATCCTCGATCTGCACCGGATAGAGGTTTTCGCCGCCGGAGATGATGACGTCCTTTTTACGGTCGACCAGATAAATAAATCCATCCGGATCCTGCATCGCCATATCGCCGGTATACAGCCATCCGTCGGAGAGCACCTCCGCCGTGGCCTTTTCATCCTTGTAATAGCAGGTCATGACGCCGGGGCCATACACCGCCAGCTCGCCGACCTCGCCCTGAGCAACCGGACGGCGCTGCTCGTCGACAATCCGAACCTGCCAGCCATAGCCCGGCACGCCGATTGCGCCGACATGGTCGATGTTCTCAATCCCCAGATGCACGCAGCCGGGGCCGATGGATTCGCTCAGGCCGTAGTTGGTGTCATAATCATGGTGCGGGAATATTTTTTTCCAGCGCTTGATCAGGCTGGGCGGCACCGGCTGCGCGCCGATATGCATCAGACGCCACTGGGAAAGCTCGTATTTGGCCGGATCCAGCTGTCCGCGGTCGATGGCGTCCAGAATATCCTGCGCCCAGGGCACCAAAAGCCAGACGATCGTGCAGTGCTCGCGCGAAACGGTATCAAAGATCACCTCCGGGCGCACACCCTTGAGCAGCACCGCGCGTCCGCCGGAGAGCAGCGAGCCAAACCAGTGCATTTTGGCGCCGGTATGGTAAAGCGGCGGTATGCACAAAAATACGTCGTCATGGGTTTGACCATGGTGCTTTTGTTCCACCACACAGGCGTGCATCAGGCTGCGGTGCGGATGCAAAATCGCCTTGGGAAACCCGGTCGTGCCGGAGGAAAAATAGATCGCCGCGTCGTCCTGATCGCAAAGCGGGACGCCCGGCTCGCTCGAATCGCAGTTGGCCGCCAGATGCAGATAGTTTTCCGCAAACGTCGGGCAAGCGTCGCCGACATAGAGCAAAAGCTTGACGCGCGGCATCTTTTCGTCCACAATTTCCTCGATGCGCCCGATAAACTCCGGACCGAAAAACAGCGCGTCCACATCCGCCAGATCCAGACAGTACGCGATTTCATCGGCGGTATAGCGGTAATTGAGCGGCACTGCCAGCGCGCCGGTTTTTAAAATACCAAAATAGACCGGCAGCCATTCCAGGCCGTTCATCAGCAAAATTGCCACCTTATCGCCCTTGCGCACGCCGCGCTGCAAAAGCAGATTGGCGCAGCGATTGGCCTTTTCATTAAACGCGCGCCAGGTGATCTCGCGCCGGAAAGTCTGTGCGGCGCCCTCCTCGATCAGCTCGTATTCACGCCAGGAAACGCGCCGGCGCACCTCGCACACATCCGGGTTGATTTCTACCAGCGCAACCTCGCTGCCGTACTGCTGAGCATTGCGGATCAGCAAATCTGTAATGGGCATAATTGAGTTCTTCCTTTCATATTCCTGACAATCTTGACGGGGCGGCCGCCCGGCCGCCGGATCAGCCGGCCGCATGGATGGTCTTGCATGCGGCCGGCCTCAAAAAATATTTTTATGCTTCCGGGGCTCCCGCCCCAATGGGCGATTGAAAATCACAGCGCCTCTTCCTGTGCCGACGCGTCGCCAAGGGCCGTTTTGCTGGTAACAACGACCTTTTGCTCATAGCAGGAGAAGGCGTCGTCCACCAAAGCGTGATCAGGCGCTTTGGTAAACAGGCTGACCACCGGCACCACGACAAGCGACGCAACCATCGCAAACGCGCCGCAGTTGATCGGCGAGCGCAAAAACGCGGGGAGCAAGCCGCCAAAGAACATATTGGCGCACATCAGGCCCACGCCCATTGCAAAGCTGACCCATACCGACGCCCTGGTCGTCCGCTTCCAGTAAAGGCCATAGAGGAACGGCGCCAGAAACGCGCCGGCCAGCGCGCCCCAGGAAATCCCCATCAGCTGCGCGATAAACGTAACCGAGCTTTTGTACTGAACCACCGCCAGCACAACGGAAATGGCGATAAACACCACAATAAGCGCGCGGATCACGAAAAGCTGCCTGCGCCCGTCCATTTTTTTGACCAGATGCCCGCGGATGACGTCCAGCGTCAGCGTCGAGGCGGAGGTCAAAACCAGCGAGGAAAGCGTCGACATCGACGCGGAAAGCACCAGGATCACCACCACGCCGATCAGCACATCCGGCAGGCCGGAGAGCATGGCCGGAATAATGGAGTCATAGCCCGCCGCCGTGACCGCCTCCTGCGTGGTAAACAGCCGGCCGAAGCCGCCCAAAAAATAGCAGCCGCCCGCCACGACAACGGCGAAAATCGTCGAAATGATCGTCCCCTTATCGATGGATTTTTCCGATTTGATGGCGTAAAATTTCTGCACCATCTGCGGCAGGCCCCAGGTGCCCAGGCTGGTTAAGATCACAACGGACAAAAGCCCAAGCGGATCCGGCCCGAAAAACGAGGCGAACACGCCGGGAATCTGCGTAGCAGGGTCTTCCACCTGCGCCAGCGCGCCAAGGGATTGGATAAAGCCGCCGTTGGTGTTGAGCACCGCCGCCACAACGGCCACAATGCCGCCCAGCATGATAATGCCCTGAATAAAATCGTTGATGGCCGTGGCCATATACCCCCCTGCGATGACATAAACGCCGGTGAGCACCGCCATGAGCAAAATGCATACGGTGTAGTCGATGTGAAACGCCATGGCAAACAGCCGGGAAAGGCCGTTGTACAGCGACGCGGTATACGGAATCAAAAACACGAATATGATCAGCGACGCGCCGATTTTCAGCGCCTGGCTGTCATAGCGGCGGCCGAAAAATTCCGGCATCGTCGCGCTGTCCAGCTTGCGGGTCAGCAGGCGCGTGCGTCTGCCCAGCACAACCCAGGCCAGCAGCGAGCCCAAAAACGCGTTGCCAAGGCCGATCCAGGTCGAAGCCACGCCAAAGCGCCAGCCAAATTGACCGGCGTATCCGACAAAGATAACCGCGGAAAAGTACGAAGTGCCATAGGCAAACGCCGTCAGCCACGGGCCGACCGAACGCGAGCCGAGCACAAAGCCGTTTACATCCGTCGCATGGCGGCGGCACTGCAGTCCGACAGCGACCATTGCCCCAAAAAAGACAATCAGCATCGCCAGTTTGATCCACATATGAACCACTCCTTCTTGTTGATCTGCATGTCGCCAAGGCCGGACAAAATAAAAAAGCCCGTCCTCCTTACGGAGGACGAGCGGAAATTCCTTGCCCGTGGTACCACCTCGGTTCGCTGCCTGTGTCAAAGCAAAGACAGCCTTCAGGTACATGCATACCCTATCGCGATAACGGGCGCGCCCGTCGCAGCCTACTTGGCCAAAGCCGTTTGGTGCGCTGCTCACGGAATGTATTTCCCAAGGCTCCCTGCCGCGTTGCACCAAACCGCAGCTCTCTGAAAGGGCGAACCCAAGTACTTCTTTCCGGTCGTCACATTATGCAATGATTATAAGCACCCGACGCACATTTTGTCAAGCCCCAACATCAAATTTTTCATCCATAAAATCCGCGCGCCGCAATTTTGCGCAAATGCGCCGGATCTTTTCGCCTTTTCGTTCGCTGGCGCCAACCAGGTCTTTTATTTCTCAATGCCCAAGCTGCGGCAGACGCGCGCTCAAACGCGCCAGCGCAGCCGGGTCCATCGCGGGGGTATCGCGAAAGGGAAACGCAATGCCCATCGCGTCGTATTTTTCAAGGCAGAGCTTTTCAAAGCCAAGCAGCTCGATTTTTTCCAGATTGGGATAATCCTTTAAAAACGCCGCCAGCGCGTCGATTGATTCAGGCGTATCGTTCAGGCCGGGAACCACAACCTGGCGCACCCACAGCGCAACGCCGCACTGACGCGTCAGCTCCAAAAAGGCGGCGATACGGTCAAAATCCGCGCCGCAATACCGGCGATAGTCCGCCCCGGAGAGGAATTTGACGTCCGCGAGCACCAAATCGGTATCGGCAAGCACCTCCCGCGCAGCGTCCAGATCGCCTGCGCCGCTGGTATCCAGCGCCGTATGAACGCCCTTTTGCTTCAGCTGGCGAAACAATGCTTTGACAAAGCGCGGCTGCGCCAGCGGCTCGCCGCCGGAGACGGTAACGCCGCCGCCTTTCAAATACGGCAGGCAGCGCATCACGCGCGCAGCGACCTGCTCAGGGGTATATGCCTGTCCGCCCTGAAAGTCCCAGGTGTCCGGGTTATGGCAATAGGCGCACCGCAGCGGGCATCCCTGCATAAACACCACAAACCGCAGCCCCGGGCCGTCTACCGCGCCCATGGACTGAAAAGAATGGATTCGTCCTGTTATCTGCATACGCCCCTCCTTTTCTCCGCAAAAGCATGCGCGCAAGCCGCAAGGCTGCGCGTCCCGTCAGACAGATTGTTCGTGCGCCGCCAGCTCGTCGGAAAGCGCGCCTCTTGCCGCCAGAATATACCGCGCGGTATCCAGCGGATGCACGCCGCGATAGGGCGCTTGACGGCCCAGCTCCAGCGGGCAGGGCCGATAGGAATCAAACTGTTCAAACAGCGTGCCCTTGCCGGAGGCCGCGCTGGCCAGATACACCGGAAAATTCAGCGAGGTTGCCAGCGGCACCACGCCGCACAGCACGATCCCGTCCGCATCCAGATGCGAATCGTCCACCTGACCGCGCATGCGCAGGACCTCGCCGATGATCTGCGGCCCGCATTTTTCCGGCACATGCGCTTCAAAGCGCATATACGGCTCCAACAGCGTGGTGCCGGTGCGCGTCAGCCCGTCCATCACCGCCATGGGCGTCGCCACGAAAAAGTCCAGCGGATGGGTATGGAACTGATGATGGTGCCCGCCGGTAAGCGTAATTTTCACATCCGTCACCTGCCAGCCCAGCGGCCCCTGGCGCAGCGCGCGCGGCAGACACTGGCGGATATGCTCCTGATAGCGCGGCAGCATCTGGTTGGGGTTGACAACCGACTCAAACACCACGCCGCTGCCCCGTTCAAGCGGTTCAAACGCCAGCTCAATTACCGCCCAGCAGGGCTTGGGCATCGTATAGGCAACAAAGCCCGTGCCGCTTTGCGCGGGCGTTTCCATATAGACAACGGTCGGCTGGTCAAAATCCGCCTCCAGCCCAAAGCGCGTCTTTAAAAGCTCGCCCAAAACCTCCAGCTGAATCAGGCCGGTAATGGACAACAGCATTTCCCGAAGCGACGGCTCCCAGCGCACGTCCAGCATCGGATCCTCGCTGGTCAATTCCTCCAGCGCCGCCAAAAGCGCAGGCGTCTGCTCCGGCGTTTTGGGCAGCACGCGCACGGACAGCAGCGGCCGCGTCGGCGTTCCCGCCGGCGGAATCGGCTGAGGATCCCCCAGCACGTCGCCGATACGCGCATGCGCCTGACCGCACAAAACGGCAACCTCGCCGCAGACGGCGCTGTCGGTGCGCCGCAGGGCCGCGCCGGAAGCGGTAAACAGCTGGGTCACCTTTTCCTGCTGCCCGGTGCGGTTGTTGTACAGGCTGTCGCGCACGCCGACCCTCCCCCCATACAGGCGCACATGCGCCAGCGCCCCCAGTTTGGGGTCGTGCTCCAGTTTATAAACCAGCGCCGAAAAGGGACGATCCGCGCCCCCCTGGCTGGCGGGAAAATACCGCACCATGGCGCAGAGCAATTCTTCCATGCCCTGGCCGTGCAGCGCGCTGCCGCAGAAAACCGGGAAAAGCTCCAGCCTCTGACATTGCTGCGCAATGAGCCGGTCCAGCCGCGCGCGCTCAATCGTTTCGCCCGCCAGCACACGCTCGAAAAGCTCCTCGTCCCGATCCGCCAGCGCTTCGCCAAGCGCCCGGTCGCTCTGTCCGCCGATCAGCACCATCTGAGGCGAAAGCTTTTCGCGCAGCTGCGCCATCGTCCGGTCGATGTCCGCGCCAACCCGGTCGGTTTTATTGATAAAAACAATCGTCGGCAGCCTGCGCTGCATCAGCGCGCGAAACAAAAGCTGGGTGCGCGCCTGCACGCCCTCCGCCGCCGACACCACCAGCACCGCGCAGTCCAGCACGCGCAGCGCCCGCTCCACGTCGGCGGAAAAGTCCGCATGGCCAGGCGTATCGATCAGATGAATCCGGGTATTTTCCCACACCAGCTGCACCGCAGCCGCGCGCACGGAAATGCCCCGGCGCTGCTCGATGTCCATATAATCCGTCTTTGCCGTACCCTTGTCCACGCTGCCCGGCTTTTCAATTGCGCCGCTTTTGCAAAGCAGCTGTTCGGTAATCGTTGTTTTGCCCGCGTCGACGTGCGCGACAATGCCGGTATTGCAAATGCGCATAAACCGCTCCTTTCCTCCCAGGCGCCGGTTTTACCGCCCGCGCCGCCAGTTTTTCGGCACCGAAAACAGCACCAGCATCGGGAAGATTTCCAAACGCCCCAGCAGCATATTGGCCGACAGCACCAGCTTTGAGAAAATCGAAAACGCCGAAAAATTCCCCGTAGGGCCGACCATGCCAAGGCCGGGACCGATATTGTTAAAACAGGAGATCACCGCAGTGGTCGTCGTTTCAAAATCAAACCCGTCCAGAGAAACCAGCAGCATCGACGCGCCCATCAGCACCATATAGGTGGACAAATACGCCTGCACGCCCCGCAGGGTGTTTTCCGCCACCGGCTTATCCTCCAGTTTAATGGCCGTTACGGCGCGCGGATGCAAAATACGGTGAATCTCGCAGCCGATGGATTTGATCAGAATGATGAAACGGGAGGTTTTGATTCCGCCGCCGGTAGACCCCGCGCAGCTGCCCAAAAACATCAAAATCACCAGAATCATCCGGCTCAGTTCCGGCCAGGTATTAAAGTCCGCCGTGGCAAAGCCGGTCGTGCTGATCACCGAGGCGACCTGGAAGGACGCCTGCAAAAAACCGCCCGCGCCGTACTGATCCCAGATATTGATCGTAATCAGGCCGATGGACAGCGCAATGATGCTCAAATACCAGCGCAGCTCCTCGCTGCGCAGCGCACGGCCGATCTGTCCCAGCATGATCAGATAATACAGGTTGAAATTCACGCCGAAAAGGATCATGAAAATGGTGATGACCCACTGAAGATAAGCGCTGTCATAGGCGGCGATGGAGGCGTTTTTAATTGCAAAACCGCCGGTACCCGCAGTAGCAAAGGTATTGACAACGCTGTCAAACAGCGGCATGCCGCCAAGGAGCAGCAAAATGCATTGCAGCGCCGCCAGCGCCACATACAGCCCGTATAAAATCCGCGCCGTCGCGCGCAGCCGCGGCGCCAGCTTGCCCGCCGAAGGGCCCGGCACCTCGGCGCGCATCAGATGCATCGACCGGTCGTCCGCCAGCGGCAGAATGCTCAGCACAAAAACCAGAACGCCCATGCCGCCGATAAAATGGGTAAAGCTGCGCCAGAACAGCACGCTGCGCGGCAGCACCTCAACATTGGTAAGAATACTCGACCCGGTTGTCGTAAAGCCGGACACGGTTTCAAAAAAGCTGTCGACAAAGGAAGGGATCGCGCCGCAAAACACCGCCGGCAGCGCGCCGAAAACGCTCATCAAAACCCAGGCCAGCGCCACAATGACAAAACCGTCGCGCGCATAGATCACCCGTGTTTTCGGCCGAACCAGCAGCGTCGTCAGGCTCAGCAGCAGCAAAATGCCGATGGTCACGACAAATGCAATCCAGCTGCCGTCCCCGTCAAGCGCTCCGATCAGTACGCTGGGCAGCAGCAAAGCCGCCTCCACCCTTAAAATCAGGCAGAGGATATTGATCACCATGGGTCCGTTCATCCAAAAACGCTCCGTTTCCCTGCATTACACAACAAAAATATCGTTAAATTCATTCAGCCCCTGCACCGTGGTCATCACAATCACGCTGTCGTCCGCCTCCACGGTCGTGCTGCCATCGCAGATAATCGGCACGCCCGCGCGGATCACGCAGCATAAGATCACGCCTGCGCGCAGCTTGAGCTGACGCAGCGGCGTCCCCAGATGCCTGGCGTTTGCACGGACGCGGAATTCCAGCGCCTCCGCCTTGCCGCCGACAATACTGCGCATCGTTTCCACGCCGGAGCCCAGCGAGTTCTGAATCCCGCGCACATAGGTGCAGATGCGGTCCGCCGTCAGCTGCTTGGGGGAAATCACGCCCTCGATGCCCGCCTGCTCGCCCAGCACGTCCAAAAAGGAAATCCGGTCAACCTTGACGATCACCTTGGGCACGCCTTTGGCCCGCGCGAACATCCCCAGCAGAATATTTTCCTCGTCAAACCCGGTCAGCGCGACAAACGCGTCCACCTGTTCCAGGCCTTCCTCCAGCAGGATTTCCTGATCCGCGCCATCGCCGCAAAGGACGATGGCCTTGGGCAGCTGCTCGTTTAACTGCGCGGCGCGCGCCGGATCAATTTCAATGAGCGTCACGCGGATGCCCATTTCCGGCAGCATTTTGGCCAGATAGGCCGCAATCCGGCTGCCGCCTACCAGCATCACCGTGCGGACGCGCTCCTTGAAGATCCCCAGCGCCCGGAAAAGATCCGCAATGTGCGTCGGCTGGGCGGTAATGTGAGCGCGGTCGCCGGCGCGCAGGACAAAATCGCCGGTCGGGATATAAACGGCGTCCTCGCGTTCCACCGCGCATACCAGCGCCTTGATCTGATATTTTCGGTAAATCTCCCGCAGCGCCAGCCCGTTTAACGGGCTTTTGACGTCGATCTTGGTTTCCACAACCTCGACGCGCCCGCTGGCAAAGGTCATAATATTGCTGGCCGAAGGGAAGCGCAGCATGCGCGAAATCTCCCTTGCAGCGCTCATCTCCGGGTTGACCGTCATCGAAAGCCCCAGCCGCTCGCGGTAAAAGGCGATCTGACTGGTATAATCGGGGTTGCGCACGCGGGCGATCGTATGGCGCGCGCCGATCTGCTTGGCCACCATGCAGCAAAGCAGGTTGACCTCGTCCGAGGCGGTTGCGGCAATGAAAAGATCGGCCCGGCCAACCCCTGCCTCGGTCTGCACGGCGTAGGACGCGCCGTTGCCCTCAACGGTAAAAACGTCCAGAACGTCGTCCGACTGACGCAGCGCCGCCGGGCGGTTGTCGATCACGACCAGGTCGTGGCCTTCGCGCGAGAGCTGCTGGGTCAGCGCAAAGCCGACCTTCCCCTCGCCCACGATGACAATATGCATGGGTATTCCTCCAAAAAAATATGCTGCGCGCATTGGCGCAGCGCTGCACGTTCCATCATCAGTACCAATCCGCAGGATTAGGCTATTTTATTGTAGCGCACGGGCACGGCTTTGTAAATATCGGCGTCCCGTTAAAATTATGAAAAGAAATAAAACCTGCGCTCCGGTGCAGGGATTTCCAATCCCGCGTCGAATTATTTAAAGCAAAGAACGACAGACAATTGAAAATCTTTTCAGGCGCTGCCGTTTTTGAATTCACCGGCGGGGCAATCTGCCCGTCGGATCAAAGGGAGGTCTGACTGATGCGTATTTCCATCTCAGGCAAGAACATCAACATTTCCGAGGCGCTCACCAAACGGGTGGAGAAAAAGGTGGGCAAGCTGTCCCGTTTCTTCGGCGACGACGTGGAAGCCCAGGTGCGCCTGACCGTCAGCAAGCTGCGCAATATCTGCGAGGTAACCATCCCAATTCCAGGCGGCGGCATTCTTCGCGCCGAGGAATCCGCCGATAACAATATGTTTTCCGCCATCGACGAAGTGTGTGAAAAGCTTGAACGCCAGGTTCGCCGTCACCGCACCCGCCTTGAAAAGAAGCTCAAGACCGGCTTTGAACCGGATCCGAACCTGTACCAGACGGACGAGCTGATGGCAGAGGACGACGATTTTGCCATCGTGCGCGAAAAACGGTTCACCGTCGTACCCATGACGCCCGACGAGGCCATCGAGCAGATGGAGCTTTTAGGGCATACCTTTTTCCTGTTTCTCAACACGGAAACCGGCGGCGTCTGCGCCGTTTATCAGCGCCGCGACAAGGATTACGGCCTGCTGATTCCGGAAAAATAATCTGATAAAATCATCTTTTTGCGTCCAATTATCCATGCGCCCCGAAAACCGGGGCGCATTTTATTGCATCGCTCAAAATTATATGATATACTGAACCTGATCCGATTTCCAATAGCATCCATCGCGCATAATCGTCCGGTAAAACGCCTTTTTCCCGCAGGGGCAGCCGTTTCTGCCGCGTCGGACCGACAACGTGTCCAGCGGTTTTTGTCCCAATCCCGATCGGTCTTTTAATATTCCCGCGACGGATCGTAAGCGCAATGAACCAAGCCCCAACAAACGTCTTCTTTTTGTCTTTCAATGAAGTTTCAGGAGGAATCTCTATGTGGAATGAAGCCTATTTGGACGACCTGCTCAGCACCCCCAGCCCTGCGCTGATCGCCGATTTTGAAAAGCTTGACGGCGATATCCTCATTTTGGGCGCCGGCGGCAAAGTCGGCCCCAGCCTGTGCGTGATGGCGCAGCGCGCGGTACGCGCCAGCGGGCGCAGCCGGCGGGTGATCGCCGTATCCCGTTTTTCCGATCCGCAGGCGGTAACGCTGCTGAAAGAAAACGGCGTGGAGCTGATCTGCGCCGATTTGACCGACCCGGCGCAGATTGCCGCCCTGCCCCGGGCAGAAAACATCCTGTTTATGGCCGGGCGCAAGTTTGGCACCGGCGAAAACGCGGGCGCAACCTGGATGATGAACACCGCCGTACCGGCCATGACTGCGGCGCATTTTGGCGCGGCGCGCTATGTGGTGTTTTCAACCGGCAACATCTATCCCTTTACGCCGCTAAACCGGGGCGGCAGTACCGAACAGGATCAGCCCGGCCCGGTCGGCGAATACGCCATGAGCTGTCTGGGCCGCGAACGGATTTTCCAGGACGCCGCGCTGCGCCTGGGCGCAAAAGTATTGCTGTACCGCCTGAACTATGCGGTAGACCTGCGCTATGGCGTGCTTTGCGATCTTGCGCAGCGGATTTTGGAGGAACGCCCCATTTCGCTGAAGGTTCCGGCGTTCAACTGCGTTTGGCAGGGCTACGCCAATCAGGTCGCGCTGGGCGCCTTTTCTCTGGCGCAGTCGCCTGCAAGAGCGCTCAACGTCACCGGCCCTGAAACGGTCAGCGTGCGCGAGGCGGCCTGTCAGCTGGGGCAATATTTCAATAAAACGCCGGTTTTTCAGGACGATCCCGGCGATACGGCGCTGCTGAGCAACGCCGGCGCCTGCATCGACCAGTTTGGGTATCCGCAATACGGCGTGCATCGTCTGATCCGCTGGCAGGCGCAATGGATCCTGCAGGGCGGAAGGCTTTTAAACAAGCCGACCCACTTTGAAGAAAACAAGGGCAACTTTTAACTTTTAATGCGCCCGCATCGGCGCGCAGGTTCTGTCCGCCGCCGATGTAGATATGGTTTGTAAAAAAGCCGGGAACGCCCGACGCGCAAGGGCGCGCAAAACGGATTTCCCCCGCCTGCGCGCAGCTGCGGGAAAGAAAGGAAGGATTCGCATGCAGAAGGAAAAAATGGCATTGCTTTGCAGCGGCGCGTTTTTGCCGGCCATGCCGCTGGTATTAAACGAGCGCCGTCAATTTGACCCTCAGGGACAGCGCCGTCTGGTGCGCTATTATCTGTCCGCGGGCGCGGACGGTATCGCCGCCGCCGTCCATACGACTCAATTTGAGATTCGCCAAAGTCCGCACAACCTTCTGGAGCCGGTGCTGCGCACCGTCAGCCAGGAGATGGACGCCTGGGCGAGCCGGCATCCGCGGCCGCTTTTGAAAATTGCCGGCGCCTGCGGCCCGACGCAGCAGGCCCTGGCCGAAGCGCGCCTTGCAAAATCGCTCGGCTATGACGCGGTGCTGCTCAGCCCCGGCGGCCTTGCCGACTTGACGCCGGAGGATTTGCTGGCGCGCACCCGCGCAGTAGCCGAAGTGCTGCCGGTAATCGGTTTTTATCTGCAGCCAGCCGTCGGCGGCCGGGTATTCCGCTATGATTACTGGGAGCAGCTGGTGCAGATTCCAAACGTTGTTGCGGTCAAATGCGCCGCCTTTGACCGGTACCTTACCGGCGACGTCGCGCGCGCCATCGCCCTTACCGGCAGCAGCGCCGCACTGTACACCGGCAACGACGACCATATCATCGGCGATTTGCTGACCGTCTATCAGTTTGAGCACAACGGACAAACCCGCACTGTGCGCACCGTTGGCGGGCTTCTGGGGCATTGGGCGGTTTGGACCCATACCGCCGTCGACCTGTTCCACCGAGCGCGAGACGCTGCGCGCAGCGGCGTCATCGACGCGCAGTGGATGACCCTGGCCGCTCAGATTACCGACGCCAACAGCGCTTTTTTTGACACCCAAAACGGCTTTCGGGGCTGCATCGCCGGGATTCATGAGGTGCTGCGCCGGCAGGGGCTGATGCCCGGTATTTGGTGCTTAGACCCGCAGGAGACGCTTTCGCCCGGCCAGGCTGAGCAGATCGACCGCGTTTATACCATGTACCCACACCTTTGCGACGACGATTTTGTGCGGGAATTTCTCGCATCGCCCGAGGGGTAAGGCAGTCGCATACGAGTTATACGGTCAAAAAGCAATCGGAGGTATCGCATGCATGCACAGACATCAGACGCCGGCATCCCGGGCGCACAATCGGAGCTTGCCCTGCCGGCGCGGTTTTTAACGGCTGCGGGGATTTTTTGGACGGCGCAGGGGCTTTTGTCCGCCGCCAATACGCTGGGCATCTGGCATTTGCTGGGGCAAACGCTGCCCATTGGGCAGCGCGTTGCCATTGCCGCTTATGTGCAGCAGGGGATCCAGCTGGCCGCGCTGATCGCCGTATTGGCAGCGTATCTTTCCTGCCGCAGCGCGCAGCGGCGTCTGGCGCGAAACACTGCGCTGCAGCTGATCGACATATGGGGCGGCATGCTTTTGGGCGTCACGCTCTACGGCGCGGCGGGGCAGCGTCTTGCCGCCTGGTTTGCTCTGGAACAGCCCGGGCGCGTGATCGAGCTGTCCGGCCCTTTTGTCATGGCGGCAATGCCGCTGACGCTGTTTGTCACCGGCGTTTTAACCGGCAGCGCGGCGCAAAAGCTGCTGGCGCTGCTGCATGCGCTGATCGGCCTGGCGTTGCTGGCGATTCCGGCGCAAATCGAATATTCCATCGCCGCCGGGGTCACAACGACGCTTCACCTTGCCTCAATGCTGGGTACGCGTCTGATTCCCGGCCTGTTCCTGCCAATCAGCGCCGCCCTGATGCGCAAAAGCGCCCGCCAATAGCAGCCGGCGCATGCCCTCTTATCTACGCAAAACGCTTTCGGGAAATCAAGCCCGAAAGCGTTTTTTGGATAAATCTTGCGCCATCGCCGCCGCAATTGCTCCTGGTTTCTGCGTCGGAGCCGGACGGCGCGCGGCAAAGGATTATCGTTTTTTATAAAATATGCCGCCCAGGCCGACGCCTGCAAAAAGCACACCGCCGTAAACGATCCCATACGGCCATGCGGTTGCGTTGTAATAGATCAAAACCGTCGGCGCAAAAAGAAGGATCCCCGCAAGGGGAAGAACCAGATCAAACCCGCGGCGGATACCGCCAATCAGGGCGCAGATAAACGCGGTCAGCGGCATAATGCACAGCAGCATCAGCATGCCCGATCCCGTATCGCGAATCAGCAGCGGAAGCAGATAAAAATCCAGCGCCAGCAGGACGATATATGGACTCCATGCCCGGATGCGTTTTTTCATCTCACGCCCCCCTTATTGGATTGCCGCAAACCGATGCGCTTAAAATACGCATAGCAGGCGAACCCTTTTGTGTCCTCCGGCCGTCTATTCACGCCGCCAGCGCCCGCATGCGCCCGGCAGTACGCTTCAGATAAAGGATTAAAAACGGCAGCACGGTCAGGGCCGTCAGCACATCGGCCACAGGCTGCGCCAGCAGAACGCCCGTCACGCCAAAGGCCGCCGGCAGCAAAAACACCGCCGGAATGAAATAAACCCCTTGGCGCAGCGACGCCAGAACCGACGATTTGCCCGACTCGCCCACGGATTGAAACAGCTGATTGACCAGGCTGTTCCAGGGCGTAAGCAAAATGGTCACGCTTTGCAGCCGCAGCGCCTGCACGCCGGTTTGAAGCACCGCCGGATCGTCCGCCCGAAAAAGCGCCAGTATCTGCCTGGCAAAAATGCCAAGCGCCACACAGATTACCGCCATCTGCGCGGTATTGAACAAAAGCGTGAAGAAAAACGCGCGCCGGACGCGGCCGTCCAGCCCGGCGCCCTTGTTGTAGGCAAACACGGTCTGCGCCCCCTGCCCCACGCCGGTAGACACCGCCAGGCTCAGGCTGACGATTTTGGACACAATCGCCATGGCGGCAATGGCCGTATCCCCGCCCGCCCAGCCGGCGCTGGTGTTGAGCGCAATGTTGGCCAGCGTGCTGATCAGGTGGCGGCACAGCGACGGAAAGCCGGTGGTCAGGATCGTACGGAACGTCTCAAAACGGAAGCTGGCGCGGCGCAGGGACAGGCGCAGCGCGCTTTTTCCGGTCAGATAAAAGCTCAGCAGCAACGCCCAGCTGACGCACTGGCTGATCAGCGTGGCGATCGCCGCGCCCGCCACGCCAAGCTTCAGGCCAAACATCAAAAGCGGGTCCAGCGCCATATTGAGCACGCCGCCCGCGCCGATGCCCAGCATGGAAAGCTTTGTCCGGCCCTCGCAGCGCAGGATTGTGCTCATCACCAGCGAGGAGCACATCACCGGCAGCCCCATCAAAATGTATTTGCCATAGGCGCACGCCTCCGGCAGCACCGCGTCGCTCGCGCCCAAAAAGCGCATCAGCGGTTTGATGCACAAAAGCGCCGCCGCACCAAGCGCCGCGCAAAAGAAAATGGCGGCAAAAAACCCGGTCGATCCAATTTTGCTGGCTTCGTCGATTTTTTTCGCCCCGAGCAGCCGGCCGATGCTGGTGCCGCTGCCCATGCCGAACAGGAAGCCGACCGCATTGCTGAAGGTCGTGATGGAAAAGGAAACGCCGACGGCGGCCACGGCGGTCGTGCTGATTCTGGAAACAAACCAGGTGTCGGCCATATTATAGACCATGGTGATCAGGATGCTCACAACCGCGGGCAGCGCCAGTGAAAGCGTCAGTTTTTCAACCGGCGTTTGGGTCATTTTCTGGTAATGCGCGTCTTTGGATGCTTTCATCGTCAGGCCTCGCTGATCCGGCAGATTCCGCCGGTATTTCAATTTTTATCCGTTTTGTTCCGGCGCGGTTCTAACAATGAGGCTGTCGAAAAGTCCTTTCGGCAGCCTCAAATAAAACCAGCGCTTTCGCTTTCATATGCAGCGCCCCTGCCGCGCGCCAAAATACGCTTGCATGGCTGCAACGCAAGGAACGCTTGCGCTTTTATCCGCCGCCGACGCCGGAATTGACGTCCAGACAACGACGGCTTATTGACAAATCTTTCTCAAATATATTTTGCTGACCGTTTTAAAGCTGCCCGGACTGGAAGCCCTGCAGGTCTTCCCAGAATTTTTCGGAAAACTTCACGCTGTGAACGGTCACATGATCCCGATCAAAGACCAGCTGCATTTTCAGCGTGCCCAAAAACGCGCCGGTGGCATAGCACAGCAAATTGAGCGTCTTTTCGCCCACCCACGCCGCGCTGGTCATGCACGGCAGCGTCAGCGCAGGCTTGCTGTGGAAACCATAAACCAGCATCGGCTTGCCCTGCGTCTGCTCCGGCGGCGCAAAACCGGGAAAGTTCTGCGCCTGAAAGGCGTTATAGCCAAACGCAAGCGTTTTTTCGCCTTCATCGTCCCCATAGGTCAGCGCCCCGCCCGCCGCAGTAAAGTCCACCTTCATCCAGCGCCAGCTAAGCGCGCCCGCCGCTTTGGGGTCGTTGGCGTTCATATGATAGGTCCTGCCGCTGACCTCCTGGGCCGTTTGCGGAACAAACGTATTGGGAAGCGGCTTGACATGCAGCCCGGCAATAAAATCCGCCAGCGCTTTTTGATCCTGCGGATTTTCCGGCAGGGGATTTTCCGTCATTTCCGATACAATGCAGCTGTGCAGCGCGTCCTCCATGACGGCGCCGGCCCAGCTCTGGCCCTGCGTATCGGCGATCGTCGCCAAAAACGCGTCCTTGCCCGGCAGGCAATACGCCATCTGTCCGCCCAAGCCGGAGCAGTTAAAGCCTGCGCGGCTCATCCAGAACTGATAGCCATAGCCGTATTCGCGCCCGGAAAGGGAATTGTCAATCTGCTTGGACGTCGCCGCGGCGATATATTCCCGGCTGATGATACGCCGGCCGTTGAGCTCGCCCTGACCCAGACAAACCTGGGCAAACAGCGCCAGATCGCGCAGCGAGCATAAAAGCCCCGAGCCCATCCAGGAAAACTCGCCGGACTCGGTTTTCACCGCGGTGGCTTCCCGGGAAAAGCCCAACTGTTCAAATCCCCGCGCGCGCAGGAAATCCGGCACGGTCATGCCGGTGAGCCGTTCGGCAAGCGCGCCCAGAACGGTGCTGGCCGAGGTATCGTAAACAAACGTCTGGCCGGGATAGCGATCCGGCGGACAGGCAAAAAACGTCGCAACCCAATCGGTCGGATCCTCATAGTCCACATTGACGCGGTTATACGTTGTCCCGGCAAAACAGGTGGACATCATCAGCAGATCGCGCACGGTCATCGCTTCGATATACGGATGCAGCGGCGTTTTGGGCAGCTTATCCGGAAAATGGGAGGCAATTTTATCCGTCAGGCGCACTTTGCCGTCGTCCACCAATAGCCCGATGGCAAAGGAAGCAAAGCTTTTGCTGGTGGAATACATCCGGTGCAGCTGCCCCTGATAAAAGGGCGCGTAATAGCCCTCGGCGGCAATGCTGCTGTGGCGCGCCAGCAAAAAGCCGTGCATGTTCACGCCTGCGGCGTCGAGCGTTTTCAGATACTTCAAAATCGCAGCGCTGGGAATTCCCAGGCTTTCAGGGGACTTTGTCAAAAGCGCGTAAGATCCGGTCAAAACAGACACTCCTTTCGGGTTTGACACAAAATTATGAAAATATCGTTGCAGCTTTATTATATCGCTTTTTTGCCGTCCTGTCCATTTTTTCGGCCAAATTTCTTTTTTGCCGCGCACCCTTGACGCCTCCGGCGCGCTGTGCTATAGTGAAGGCAGATCAGGGGTGCTTATGACTGACGGGTTTTGTGGATTACCACAGGGGAATGAGCGCCGACAACAGCCGACCGTCTGGGCAGCATCGCTTTTGATGCTGTCTTTTTGTTTTCAAAAAGACAGCAGGCGGTGTTTTGATAAAAAAAGGAGGCGTCTGAAATGACCGCACAATGGGAAGGCTTCAACCCCGGCCGCTGGCAGGAAACCATCGACGTACGCGATTTTATCCAGCAAAACTACACGCCCTATGAATCGGACGGCGCTTTTTTGACCGGCCCGACGGCGCGCACCGAAAAACTGCTGCACAAGCTTGAAAACCTCATGACTCTGGAACAGGAGTTCGGCGGCGTGCTGGACGTGGACACGCACACGGTCATGTCGCTTTTGACCTACAAGCCCGGCTATCTGGATCGGGAAAATGAGCTGATCGTCGGCCTGCAGACCGACCGGCCCCTCAAGCGCGGGGTCAATCCCTTTGGGGGGCTGCGCATGACGCGCGACGCCTGCCGCGCCTACGGCTATGAGCTTTCCTCCAAAGTCGAGGAAGAATTTAAATTCCGCACCACCCATAACGACGGCGTTTTTCGCGCGTACAACAGCCAGATGCGCGCAGCGCGCCACTGCGGGCTGATCACCGGCCTGCCCGACGCCTATGGCCGCGGCCGGATCATCGGCGATTACCGGCGCGTTCCGCTCTACGGCGTGGCGTATCTGATCGAGCAGAAAAAGAAGGACAAGGCCGCTCTGGCGCTGGAACCGATGGACGTGGAGCATATCCGCCAGCAGGAGGAGCTTTTCCAGCAGATCAATTTCCTTGGCATGCTCGTCGACATGGCGGCCATGTACGGCTGCGATATTTCCCGCCCCGCAGCCAACGCACACGAGGCGGTGCAGTGGCTGTATTTTGCCTATCTGGGCGCTATCAAGGAGCAAAACGGCGCGGCGATGAGCTTTGGGCGCACCGCCACGTTCCTGGATATCTACTTTGAGCGCGACTTGAAAGCCGGTCTGCTCACCGAGCAGCAGGCGCAGGAGCTGATGGACGATCTGGTCATCAAGCTGCGCATGGCGCGGCACCTGCGCACGCCCGAATACAACGAGCTGTTTGGCGGCGACCCGATGTGGATTACCGAGGCGCTGGGCGGCATGGGGCAGGACGGCCGCACGCTGGTGACCAAAAACACCTACCGCATGCTCAACACGCTCTACAATCTCAAGCCCGCGCCCGAGCCCAATTTGACGGTGCTGTGGTCGCAGGCGCTTCCGGAGCCGTTTAAACGCTTCTGCGCCAGGGTTTCCTGCGATACGGACGCCATCCAGTACGAAAACGACGACCTGATGCGCCCCATTTTCGGCGACGATTACGCCATCGCCTGCTGCGTCTCGGCAATGCGCGTGGGCAAGGACATGCAGTTTTTCGGCGCGCGCGCCAATCTGGCCAAGCTGCTTTTAATGGCGCTCAACGGCGGCCGCGACGAAATCAAAAACGAACAGGTCGGCCCTGTGATGCCGGTCTATGAGGACGATGTGCTCGATTATGACAAAGTGTGCCAGCGGCTGGACTTTTACCGGCAATGGCTGGCGGGGCTGTATGCCAACACCATGAACGTCATCCATTATATGCACGACAAATATGCCTATGAAAAGACGCAGATGGCGCTGCACGATACCAATGTGCATCGGTTCATGGCCTTTGGCGCCGCCGGGCTTTCGGTTGTCGCCGACTCGCTCTCCGCCATCCGCTATGCCCGGGTACGCCCCATTCGCGACGAGCAAACCGGGCTGATCTGCGATTTTGAGATTGAAGGAACGTATCCGGCCTATGGCAACGACGACGACCGGGTGGATCAGATTGCCTGCGAGCAGGTCAAAAAGTTCCACGACGAACTGAAAAAACACCCGCTTTATCGCGACGCTGAGCCGACGCTGTCGATTCTGACGATCACCTCCAACGTCGTATACGGCAAAAAGACCGGCTCCACACCGGACGGGCGCAAAAGAGGCGAACCGTTTGCCCCCGGCGCCAATCCCATGCATGGACGCGAGCAAAACGGCGCGCTGGCTGCGCTCAACTCGGTTGCCAAGCTGTCCTATCAGGTATGCAAGGACGGCATTTCCAACACCTTCTCCATCGTGCCGCAGGCGCTGGGCAAAACCGAGCAGGCGCGCTCGGAAAACCTGGTGCATCTGCTCGACGGGTATTTCGGCCAGGGCGCGCATCATCTCAACGTCAATGTGCTCAATCGCCAAACCCTGATGGACGCCTATGAACACCCGGAAAATTACCCCAACCTGACCATCCGCGTTTCCGGCTATGCGGTCAATTTCAACAAGCTGTCGCGCGAGCAGCAGCGCGAGGTCATCTCCCGTACCTTCCATGAGGTCATATAGCCAAGACGCCGCTGCGGCATGCCGCCCAGCCACGCATCCCAATCCATATAAGCGCATCCGAACCTGCGGCCAATCGGTCACAGGTTCGGATTTCTTTTTTCCAAAGTTTTATCCTGTTGGTTTTGTCATTTTCCATCCACGACGTTTGCTGCCGCCCAGGCACATCCGGATCGGATTTGGCAAACGGACCTGTTACCTGCATAAACTTTCTTAAACTTATCTCCGCGCCGCTTTTAATCGCGGCGCAAATTTGTTATAATTGAAACAGAGAAAGCGTTTTGAACGTTTAATTTACAGCGGGAGGCGCAGCAATGCACTATTCACGGGAAGATCTTGACCGTTTAAATCGGGAACTGAAAAAAAAGGGCGTGCTTTTTGGCGTCGTGCTGGCGCTGTATATTGCGCTGAGCGTTTATTTTGTCATTGCACGGCTGCAGCTGCTGTGTACGATTGTATCGCTGATCGTGCTGCCGGTTTATTTTTTCCTTTTCGCCGTTTTTCTGCTGCCGCCGATCCGCTATCACCGTTTTCTGCGCGACGTGTTTGAGGCGCGCCGCCATGAACGCGAGCTGGTTTTCCTGCGCAGCGAACCGGACGCGGATGTGCGCGACGGCGTACGTTTCCGCCCGATCATCGTGCTGGATGAGGACGGCTTTGAACACCGGCTTTACTGGGACGAGCTCAAGCCCCTACCGCCGCTTGAAGAGGGACAGAAACTGAAGCTGACCACCTTTGGGCAAAGCATTGTGGCGCTTGACTGACCGATGGTATTTTGATATCGAAAGGCTTTGACATTTTGTCGCAGGCGCAGCTTTTTGTATTTTCAGGCAGCTGCGCGCCTTACGGGAACGCCGCCGGCATTCCCTTTTGCGCCGCCCTGTGAAAAAAAAACGGTCTTTCAGAACAGGATGGAACAAGCATGAACAAACATTATCATGTGATGGTATGCGTCACCGGACAGCGCACCTGCGAACGGCTGATCCGCCACAGCGCGGCTTTTGCCCAAACGCTGGACTGCCCGGTGAGCGTCGTACATGTCGCAGATGACACCAGCCCTTTTCTGGGTGTCGGCGACACCGCCGGCGCGCTGGAATACCTTTATCGTATTTCCGCCCATTTCGGCGCCGATATGACGATCCTGCGCTCAACCGATGTCGTCGGCACGTTGGCGGATTTTGCCAAAAAAAATCACATCACCCATATCGTTCTGGGCGGCCCGGCCGCAACGGGCGTTTGGGAATTTCCCGGAAAGCTGCGCCAGGCCCTGCCGGGCGTTGAACAGTGCATCATCCCCTCCGACGCCATGGCAGCGGCCGCTGCGGCCCAGGCGCTGCCCCTTACGCCCCAGGTTCAGCTATGAGCGCGCCTGATACGGATTTGAACTTTCACGAAAACTATATGGCGCAGGCGCTGGCGCAGGCACGTTTGGCCGCAGCGGCAGGCGAGGTGCCCGTAGGCGCGGTCGTTGTCTGGCAGGGGCAGGTCATTGCCCGCGCGCATAACCGGCGCGAGCAAAGCGGCGATCCCTGCGGACACGCGGAAATTCTGGCGCTGCGCGAAGCGGCGCAGCAGATTGGCTCCTGGCGGTTTGACGACGCGACGCTGTACGTTACGCTCGAGCCCTGCCCCATGTGCGCAGGCGCCATCGGGCTTGCCCGGCTAAAACGCGTTGTTTACGGCGCATATGACCCCCGCATGGGCTGCGCCGGCAGCGTCTACGCGCTTTGCAGCGACCCGCGCCTTGGCTGTGCCACCCAAATCATCGGCGGCGTTTGCCGGCAGCAATGCGCGGAGCTGCTCTCCGGCTTTTTCCGTACCCGTCGGGTACAGTCGGAAAAAAATCCGTCGCACACAGCGTCTGACGCCCCCGCTTCTCCCACCTGAATTTTATCAAAAAATCGGACATGCCCGTTCTGCACGTCCGATTTTTTGATATTCCGGTTTCCTTGCTTCACCGGGGTTCCACAGCGCCGCTTTGATGAACGCGCCGGCGCAGCAAAACAAACACCGCCAGCGCGGCAGCCTGTGCCGCGACTGTCACAAGGCCGATTGACAGCGCCGGCAGATGGTCATACATGACCCCCATGACGCTGCTGCCCGCCAGGAACGCCAGACCATAGGCCGCATTGAAAATACCGTAAGCCGTACCGCGCTTTTTAAACGACGTCAAATCCGCAATCGCCGAGCGCATGACGGTTTCGTGCGTGCCCAGCACCACCCCGTAGAGGATCAATCCGGCAATGGCGGCGGCAGTATGCGTACCCAGCGTCAAAAACGGGATGATCGCCGTTGCCGCCGGAATAAACGCCAGCGTTAAAAGGCCTGCCTGCCGGTTGCCGGTACGCTTCTTGATCGTATCATACAAACGCCCAATTGCCAGCGCCACCCCGGCGTCCACCACCATTGCAATGGAGTAAAACGCGGTAATACTCGCATCCGGCAATACGCCCTGCGCTTTGAGATGAAAGCCGATAATGGAATAGGCAACAAATCCAAACGTCGTTAAAAACGTAAAGAGACAGTACAGCCAAAATGTTCCGGTAAGCCGGTCCTCCTGGCGATTGATCCGCTCCTGATGGGTCAGATCATATTTGCGTACCCGCCGATAGGCGATCCATACCGCCGCCATAACCAGAATAAAGGCAAAAAACAGCACCCGATATCCCAGCTGGTAGCTTTCAAGCGTCTCCTGCCCGGTTGACAGAAATACCGCCGTAAATACCATCGGCCCTGCAAAAGCGCCCAGCTGATCCAGCGCCTCCTGGAGGCCAAACACAAATCCCGTCCCAACGGCATTTTGCGCAATCTGCGACAGGATCGTATCTTTCGGCGGGTTGCGCAGCGCCTTGCCGATGCGTTCCAGCAAAAACAGCGCGCACAGCACGGGAATGCTGGTCGTCAGCCCCATCAGCGGCACAACGATCAGCGTGCCGTATCCGATGAAGATCATCGTCCAGTGTTTGCCGGTGGCGTCGGAAATTTTCCCGGACACCAGGCGCAGCGCATAGCCCAAAAATTCCCCGATGCCGTAAATTACGCCAACCGTCGTTGCGTTAATTGCCAGAAGGTTGAAATATTGACCGTTCGCGCTGCGGGCGCCTTCATAAATGATGTCGCCAAAGCAGCTGACCAGGCCAAACAGCACGATCACTGCAATGACAGATTTGACAAAATCAGGTTGACTCGCTTTGGTTTGCGTCGATTTCATGCGTATGCTGCCCCTCCTTCATGCTTGCCAGAATTTCGGCAAAGCCGTTTCGCCAATCCATTTTTGATCTTTGATAAAGCAGTTCCAACGTCTGCAAAAACGCGTCGCGCTGCGCCGGCGCAAGCGTTTCCAGCAGCCATTGGTAGTAATACGCTTCCAGCGCGGCGCGGCTGTCGCGCAGGCGCTCCGCCTTGGGCGTGGCAAATAAGAGGCGGCGGCGATTATCCTGCGGATCCTTTGTGCGCGTGATGAACCCTTTTTGCTCAAGACCAGCCATCAAATGCGCAACCGCGCTTTTTTCCAGCCCAAGCCCCTGCACAACCGCATCCTGGCAGACGCCCGGATTTTTCCGAATAAAGTGCAGCGCTTCATATTCGCTGGAGCCCAGCCCCAAAGCCTTTCCCTGGCGCTGCGTGAAGCGCGCCGCATTGCGGGCAATTTTGGTAATCATTCTTCGAGACAGATCCATAGAATCCCTCCGTTCCTCCATATAGTTGATCGATCAACTATTTTGGATGATAGCACAACTATTTATTTCTGTCAATGCCTTTTCCTGTATTTTCTGCCAATCCATGCCGGCCAATCTGTTTGATCCAAACGTGTCCTGATCGAACCGAAAACGCTGCGGTTGAATCGCCAATACAAAAAAGCTGCCGGCACAATGCCCTTTATAAAAGCTGCATTTTTCAAATTCAGGTTAAACGCCATTCTCCTGAGCGTTTGATTTTTCATTTTGGTTCAAGGATTGCACGACATTTTTTATCACAAACGAACAGCCGCAAACAATAAAACCGTGGCAGCTGAAATAACTGCCACGGTTCACGGTTTTACCAGCGCCGCCTCTTGGGCCTGCGCATGGATTGGGTTCCTACAGCGTTTTGTCGGAAGCACCCGTTTTTATGCGGGCATGCCCGACGCGCCCGTATATGCGCCGTTCTTTCGTCTTTTACACACGCAATTTACCGGCCGATTTTGCGCTGCACCAGCTTGATCAGCTCCACCATCGGAATCACCGACAGGGCCAGCGCCATTGCCACGGCATATTCCATCAGCGAAATCGTTTCAAATCCAAACGCCGCTGCAAAGGGCGGGATAAAGATCACAGCCGCGGTGAGCACAAAGGACAGCGCCATCGCCCCCCACAGCCACTTGTTATGGCTGTGCATGGCAAACACGGAGCCTCTGCGCGAGCGCATGTTGAACGAATGGAAGATTTCGGTCATCGACAGCGCCAAAAACGCCATCGTCATGCCGTCCGGGCTGGCCGCAATTTCCCATACGCCGGCCTCCATGAAGTGGCCGATGAAGTAAGCCGCTACGGTAATGAGCGTCACAAGAACGCCCTGCACCGCGATGTCAAAACCCATACCGCCGGCGAAAATCCCCTCATGCGCATCGCGCGGCGGACGGCGCATGATATCCTGCTCAGCCTTTTCCATGCCCAGCGCCAGCGCCGGGAAGCAGTCGGTAATCAGGTTGATCCACAGCAGATGCACCGGTTCGAGAATCGTGAAGCCCAGCATGGTCGCGGTAAAGATCGCCAGCACCTCCGACAGGTTGGACGCCAGCAGGAACTGAACGGACTTGCGGATATTGTCGTAGATCCGCCGGCCTTCCTCTACGGCGGAAACGATCGTTGCAAAGTTATCGTCCGCCAAAACCATATCCGCAACATTTTTGGTCACATCCGTACCGGTAATGCCCATCCCCACGCCGATATCGGCGTTTTTGATCGAGGGCGCGTCGTTGACGCCGTCGCCGGTCATGGCCGTAATCTTGCCCTTCTGCTGCCAGGCTTTGACGATCCGCACCTTGTGCTCGGGCTGCACGCGGGCATAGACGCTGAAATCCTCGATATGCTCCAAAAGCTGCTGATCGGAATATTCGTCCAGCTGCGCGCCGGTGATGGCCTGGCTGGGGTCGGTGATGATGCCCAATTCCATGGCAATGGCCGCCGCAGTGTCCCGATGGTCGCCGGTGATCATCACCGGACGCACGCCGGCCTGCCGGCACTGCTCGATGGCCGCCTTCACTTCGGGCCGCACCGGGTCGATCATAATGGTAAGGCCGATATAACAAAGGTCGGTTTCCAGCGCCTGCGGCTCGTAATCCTGCGGCGCCGCGTCATAGGTGCGCATCGCCGCGCACAGCACGCGCAGCGCTTTGTCGGCCATCGCCTTATTGGCCGCCAGGATTTCATGGCGTTTTTGCGGGGTAAGCGCCGTCGGCGCGCCGTTTTCCAATATGGTCGTACAGCGGTCCAGCACAACGTCCGGCGCACCCTTGGTGAACTGGACAAAGCCGCCGTCCGGGCTGGCGTGAACCGTGGACATCATTTTGCGCATGGAGTCAAACGGCGCTTCGCCCACCCGGGGATAGCGCGTCTTGAGCGCGCCCTTATCCAGCCCGAGCGCCGCCGCGTAATTCACCAGCGCGCACTCGGTCGGCTCGCCCACCGCCTGGCCGTCCTGACCAGGCTCCGCGTCGCTGCAAAGGGACATGGCCGTCGCCAGGAGGGTTTCATCCGTCGTGGACGCGTCCACAACGGTCATTTTATTCTGGGTCAGGGTACCGGTCTTATCCGAGCAGATGATCTGGGTGCAGCCCAGCGTCTCCACCGCCGTGAGCTTGCGGATCACCGCATTTCGCGCCGACATATTGGTTACGCCGATGCTCAGCACGATGGTCACCACAGCGGCAAGCCCCTCGGGAATCGCCGCCACCGCCAACGACACGGCGATCATGAACGTATCCAGCAGCCCTTCGCCGCTCACGTTGGGGTACGCGCGGAAAATATCGATGGCGAAAACGATCAGGCAGATGCCGATGACCAGGAAGCTGAGGATTTTGCTCAGCTGATTGAGCTTGCGCTGCAGCGGGGTTTCGTTGTCCTTCGCCTGGCTGAGCGCGTCGGCAATCTTGCCCATTTCGGTGTTCATGCCGGTTTGCACCACCACGGCGCGGCCGCGGCCGTACACGACCGTGCTGCCCATATAGACCATGTTGCGCCGGTCGCCCAGCGGCACGTCCTTTGCGCCGCCCAGGCTGAGCGCATCGCAGATTTTCGATACCGGCACCGACTCGCCCGTCAGCGCAGCCTCCTCGATTTTCAGGCTCGCGCTTTCCAAAATACGGGCGTCTGCGGGCACCGCGTCGCCCGCCTCCAGCACAATCACATCGCCCGGCACCAGATCCTGGCTGTGAATGGTCTGAATCATCCCGCCGCGCACGACGCGCGAGGTTGCCGCCGCGATCTCCTGCAGCGCCTCAATGGCCTTTTCGGCCTTGTTTTCCTGCACCACGCCCAAAACGGCGTTGATCAGCACAACGGCCAGGATGATGACCACGTCGGCAAAGGATTCGCCCGAATACACGGCCGTCACGCCGGAAATCACCGCCGCAGCGATGAGAATCAGCGTCATCGGGTCGGCCAGCTCCTGGAAAAACCGGACGATCAGCGGGGTTTTCTTTTCTTCCTTCAGCTTGTTTTTACCAAACTGTTCCAGTCTTTGACGCGCCTGCTGCTCGGACAGTCCCTCCGGGCTGCTGCCGTTTTGCTCAAGTACGTCAGTTGCTTCGCTCAGATACGCTTTCATACAATCCTCCATCTGTAATTTGATTTGCGCCTCAGGGCTTGCTATGAAAAAAGACCCAAAGGCAGAAATTTGTCTTTGAGTCTCATTCTTTCAGGACAAACCAGCCGTTATACACGGCTTGCTGTTGACTTGCCCCACATGGTTCTGTGGAATTACTCCCTCAATATTGAGTTGTTAAAAAAACAATATCATGCTTTTGTTCCGCTGTCAATGGGACAAAAGCGTCCCTTTGGGCAAAAGCCCTTATCCCACAAGCGACAGGATCCCGATGGCAATGAGAATCAGCCCGCCGAAAATCGTCGCTTTATTTTCAAGCAGCGCCGCAAATTTGCCGCCCAAAAGAACGCCCGCACCGCAGATGACAAAGGTCGTCAGCGCAATGACCGGCACGGCGGCAAATGCGTTTTGCCCGGACACCGCAAACCCGACCCCAACGGCAAACGCGTCAATGCTGGTTGCCACCGCCTGAAGGGCGATCAGGCCGACCGAACAGCACCGCGTCTGCGTCTGGCCGTCCTGTCCGCCGTCGTGCAGCCCATCCCACAGCATTTTCCCGCCGATGGCGCAAAGCACCGCAAACATGACCCAGGGCGCAAAGCGGGTGATAAACCGCTCCAGCACAGTGCCCAAAAGCGCGCCAAGCAGCGGCATCAGGCCCTGAAACACCGCGAAAAACAACGGCATCAGCCACTTTTTGCCGCCGCGCAGCTGGCCCGCATACGCCATCATATTGGCCAGAGTGATGGCAAACGCGTCCATGCTCAGGCCGACGCCGATGCCGATGGTCTCCAGAAAAAACATGAAAAATACTCCTCTCCGCTTTGCGGTTTGTGTGAACAAAAAAGACCCATGCACGCCAAACAAACGTGCATGAGTCTTGTTCTTTAAGGAAAGCCAGGCCGTTTGGGCCAGTATGTTGACTTGCCACACCCGCAGGGGGCGCGAACTACTCCCTCATTTACATCTGTATTGTATCAGCGCGCCGCAGGATTAGTCAACACTAAATGCAAAGCATTTGCACATCACCCGCCACGATGCTATAATAAACAACATATATTGGGGTATTTGCGCCGTTTGGCGGGACGCCTGCGTTCCGGCGCAAAAGCAAAAAAAGGAGGGCATCGCATGCGGGCAGTCGTACAGCGCGTAAAAAGCGCGGCGGTGGAGGTGGACGGCCGATGCATCGCGCAAACCGGAACCGGGTTTCTGGTGCTGGTATGCGTCATGGCGGGCGATACGCAGGAGGATCTGGCATATATTGCCGGCAAGCTAGTCCGCCTGCGCATTTTTGAGGACGAAAACGGCAAGATGAATCTGGATATCCGCCAAACCGGCGGGCAGATGCTGATCGTTTCCCAGTTCACGCTTGCCGGCGATGCACGCCATGGCAACCGTCCCGGTTTTTCCGCCAGCGCCGCGCCGCAGCAGGCGCAGCAGATGTATCTGGCGCTCTGCGACGCCGTAGCGCAGCAGGGCGTGACGGTTGAGCACGGGCAATTCGGCGCGGATATGCAGATTCAGATGCTGGGCGACGGCCCGGTGACGATTCTGCTGGATTCCACGCGGCTGTTTTAGGAGGCGTTATGGAGCTGACCACCACATTGCCCAGGTTTGAAAACGACCTGGCGGATACGCTCAGGCTGTTTGACGCCGGCATCCGCGTCCAGCACGAAAGCGCAGACGAGGGCCTTACCTGGCGGGATCGGTTTACCGTCAGTATGCAGGCCCGCAGCCTGACCCGCAGTTTTGAGCAGCAGGGGCATTTTTCAGACGAGCTGGAATACATTCGCCTGCGCAAGCGTTTTTGCAAGCAGGGGCTTTATGAAACCCTCAAACAGTTTACCGGGTACCGGCCGCCCTGGGGCGCGCTTACCGGCATCCGGCCCACGCGGCTTGTCTATGAAGCGATGGCGCAGGGGCTGACGCTGGACGACGCTGCGGCGCAGGTATCGGCAACCTTCGACGTTTCGCCGGAAAAGGCGGGGCTGCTTGCTCAGATTATACGCGCGCAGGCGCCGGTATATGACCGGACGGAAAACGGCGTAAGCATTTATATCGGCATTCCCTTTTGCCCCACGCGCTGCTCCTACTGTTCGTTTGCCGCGACGGATTTAAAAACCGGCGGCAAATGGACCCAGGCGTATGTGCAGGCGCTTGTGCGGGAAATTGCCGCCGGGGCCGCGGACATGCGGGCCATGGGGCGCACCGTACGGAGCGTCTATGTCGGCGGCGGCACGCCCACAGCGCTGACCGCCGCGCAGCTGGAAGCCGTTTTGGACGCGGCGCTTTGCGGGTTCGGCCACTGCCCGGAGCTGACGGTCGAGGCCGGCCGCCCCGACAGCATCGACCCGGACAAGCTGCGGGTCATCCGCCAGGCGGGCGCGACGCGCATCTCCATCAATCCGCAGACCATGAACGACCAAACGCTCGCCGCCATTGGGCGCAGCCACAGCACCAAGGCCATCCATGAGGCCTTTGCCCTGGCGCGCGCACAGGGATTTGACAACATCAACGCCGATATCATCGCCGCGCTGCCGGGGGAGGATCTTGCCGATTTTACCCATACGCTCGAGCAGATCGCGTTTTTGGCGCCCGAAAGCCTGACCATCCATACGCTGGCCATCAAGCGCGCTTCCGCCCTGAAGCTGGGCGGTTATGTCCAGGCCGCGCCCGAAGCGGCGCAGGCCATGGTCGAGGCCGGCTGCGCGTTTGCGCTTGGGCAGGGCTACACGCCCTATTATCTGTACCGGCAAAAGTATATGGCGGGCAATCTTGAAAACGTCGGCTACTGCCGTCCCGGCAAGGCCTGCATTTACAATGTGGACGTAATGGAGGAAACCACCTGCAACCTGGCCTTCGGCGCGGGCGCCATCAGCAAATGGGTGTTTGACGGCCGCAGGCGCATCGAGCGGGCGGCAAATTTAAAAAACATTGAGCTGTACATTGCGCGGATTGACGAAATGATTGAAAAAAAGCGCGCATTGTACGGCGCAGGGGAGGGCTTGTCATGATCCGTTTCTATACGCCGGCAGACGCTGCGGCCATGCTTGAAATTTACCGGCCGTATGTGACCCAAAGCGCCGTCAGCTTTGAATACGAACCGCCCACGCTCGATCAGTTTACCGCACGCCTGGCCGGCTTTGCCGCCGTTTATCCCGTGCTGGTCTGCCAGCTGGACGGTCAGATTGCCGGCTACGCCTATGCCCACCGGCTGCAGGAACGTAAGGCCTACGACTGGAACGCGGAAACGACGATTTATGTCGACGAACGCTTCGCGCGCCGCGGCGTGGCAAGCGCGCTGTATCAGGCGCTGTTTGCGCTGTTGCGCCTGCAGCATGTACACACGCTCTATGCAATCATCACCCAGCCCAACCGCCCCTCGATGGAATTTCATCGCGCGATGGGCTTTGAAACGGTTTATATCCAGCAAAACGCCGGCTATAAAATGGGGCTGTGGCGCGATGTGGCGTGGATGCGCCATGTGCTGACGCCCTGCCAGGGCGCGCCCGAGGCGCTTTTGCCCGTCAGCGCGCTTTTGCCCGGGCAAATTGCCGCCTGCCTCCAAAACGCCGCCCAGCGTCAAAACGCAGACGGCTGAAAAAGCTTCCTGCAAAAAAGGCTTTGCGCCGCTGCCGGGGAACGCCCCGCGCGGTGCAAAGCCTTTATTATTCGCCTAACCGATTTGGTCCAGAATCTCCTTGAGCGCGCGATACTGGATGGCATATCCCTGCGCGCCGTTTTCGGCCTTATCGGCCTTGATCACCTCGGCTGCGTCCTGCTTTTCCAGGGACTGCAGCGAAACGAAGCGCACCAGATGCGGCTCAAGCGTGAGGAACCCTTCATAACCGTCCCGGATTGCCTGGGCAAGCAGCTGGGGAATTTTCCCTTCTCCGGTACCGCAGGGCACGTTTTCCCGCGTTGCGGCCACCGCGTCCTTGATATGAATGTACTCGATATACGGTTTGAGCATTTCCCAGCAAACCGCCGTATCCTCCCCGCACTGGACGAAATTGGCAAAGTCAAACGCCGCCCGCAGGTTCGGCCCGCCCAGCGCGTCCAGAATCACCTTGCAGCGCGCGCCGGTATCGCCGTAAATATCCTTTTCATTTTCATGCAGCAGCATCACGCCGTATCGTTCCGCAACCTGCACAAACCGGCGCATTTTTTCCAGCACCGCCTCGCGGTAGCGCTCCGGATCCTGCCCTTCCGGGATAAAAAAGCTGAAAATGCGGATATAGCGGCATTGCAGCAGCTGGCAGATCTGGCAGAGGTTCTCAAGGGCCGCAAGCTGTTTTTCAAAGCCCGCTTCATCCCCGATATCGACCTTGCCGATCGGCGAACCGATGGACGACACGCGCACGCCGAACTGCGAAAGCTTTGGCAAAAGCTGTTCGCGCGCCTGCTGCGGCGTATATTCGGCGATATTTTTGCCATCGGCAGAGCGCAGGGAAATATAGCGCATGCCAAGCTCGGTCACGGTTTGAAGCTGTTTGGTAAAATCCGGGCTGATTTCATCGGCAAATCCGGAAATCAAAAGATTTTGTTTCATCGCAATGGTTCCCTTTCTTTGTGCTTGAAAAGACGCCGCCGCATCCCCGCCCGCGCAGGCATCGCCATCACATGCCCGCCCCGGCAAGCCGAAAAACGGCGCTGCGTATTTTCAATTCATATTTCATGCGCTTTCAGTATAATCCAATTCCCGCCAAATGGCAAGCGCCGCGTTTGAAGCCGCTCTGCCGCGCGCACAAAGACGCTTTCAGGGCTGCAAAGGACGAAAATTCAACGATTTTCGTTCTCTTAGCGGAAAAGCCGGCGATGCCGGGATTGAACGTCAAGAAGGCTGCGCTTTCTTGACGATCCTTCCTCAAGGATGTTTTTTGACACGCCAAAGCGCCGCTTTTACGCGCCGGCATTTTCCGGGTACCCGTCCGGGTTTTGCCGCTGCCAGTTCCAGGCGTCCACGCACATCGTATGCAGGTCATACTGCGTTTTCCAGCCAAGCTCCCGAAGCGCCAGGGACGGATCGCAATAGTTTTCCGCCACATCGCCGGGCCGGCGCGGAGCAATCCGGTACGGCACCGGCCTGCCGCTGGCCTGTTCAAACGCACGCACAACCTCCAGCACGCTGCTGCCCCTGCCGGTGCCCAGGTTATAAACCTGCACGCCCGCGCGCTGCGCCGCCAGCGCCATCACATGCCCGCGCGCCAAGTCCACCACATGCAGGTAATCGCGCACGCCGGTTCCGTCAACGGTCGGATAATCGTCGCCGAATATGCGCAGATACGGCAGCTTGCCCACCGCCACCTGCGCCACATACGGCAACAGGTTATTGGGAATGCCGCGCGGATCTTCGCCGATCAGCCCGCTTGGATGCGCACCGATGGGGTTAAAATAGCGCAGCAGCGTCACCTGCCAATCCGGCTGCGCGCTTGTCAGATCGGTCAAAATCTGTTCGATCATCCATTTGGTCCATCCGTAGGGATTGGTGCAGACGCCCTTGGGGCAGCTTTCGGCGATGGGCATCTGCGCCGCGTCGCCATAGACCGTTGCAGAGGAGCTGAACAAAATGCGTTTTACGCCGAATTTGCCCATCGTCTCGCAAAGCGACAGCGTCGCGTCCAGATTGTTGCGGTAATATGCCAGCGGCTTTTCAACCGATTCGCCAACGGCTTTCAGCCCCGCAAAGTGAATCACCGCATCGGGCGATTCGGCCTTGAACACCGTTTCAAGCGCTGCGCGGTCACACACGTCGATCGGATAAAACGCCAGCGGCCTGCCCGCAATGCGCGCCACCCGCGAAATGGCCTGCGCGCTGGAATTGACCAGATTATCCACTACGGCAACCTCATAGCCCGCCGCCAGCAATTCCACGCAGGTATGGCTGCCGATATAACCCGCGCCGCCCGTTACCAGAATTTTCATAAGCGTTCCTCCTGATGATTTTTTAGCGATTGAACACACACTTTTTCGCGCGGACGGCCTACAGCGTTTTTAAAAAGCGCTCCAGCCCCGCTTTGCCCGCAGGCGTTTGCTTGTATACGCCCGCGTCCTCGAGCACCCCAACAAACACCCGCCCGGTTTCCAAAAGCAGCGTCTGCCAGATTTCCGCTTCCGTCCTGCCCCGGCAGGTTTGGCGCATGGGTTCGGCCCATGCGGCATGCTTTTCAAGCAGCGGACCGTCAAACGGCGCGCCGTCCGCCAGCGCCCGGGCAAGCTGGCGCAGCTCCTGGTTCAGGCGTGCCGGCAGCACGGCCAGCCCCATCACCTCGATCAGGCCGATATTTTCCTTCTTGATATGGTGCTTTTCAGAGTGCGGATGAAAAATGCCCAGCGGATACTGCGCCGTCGTACGGTTGTTGCGCAGCACCAGATCCAATTCGTAATCCGCGCCGTTTTTCCGCGCAATGGGCGTAATCGTGTTATGCGGCGTATCGCCGGTACCGGCAAGGATCTCCGCCGCAGGGTCGCTGTAAGCGCGCCAGCGGTTCAAAACATACGCCGCCAGATCCGCCAGCGGCTCGATCTTATGCCCGCGCAGCCGCAGCGCCGTCATCGGCCAGCGCACCACGCCCAAAGACACGTCCTCAAAGCCCTCAATCCGGCGCCAGAAATCCACCGGCGCCCTGGCCATCGGGAAATCATGCCGGCCGCCCTGATAGTGGTCATGGCTGAGGATGGATCCGCCCACAATCGGCAGATCGGCGTTGGAGCCCAGAAAGTAATGCGGAAACTGCCGCACAAAATCCAGCAGCTTTTCAAAGGTCCTGCGCCCGATGCGCATGGGCACATGCCGGGTATTGAGCACGATACAGTGTTCGGAATAGTACACATAGGGCGAATACTGAAACGCCCAGTCCTCGCCCAAAAGCCGGATCGGGATCACCCGATGCGTGCTGCGCCCGGGATGATCCGCCCTTCCGGCGTAGCCGACGTTTTCAACGCACAGCTGGCACCTGGGGTAACCGCTTTGCCCGCCGGCCGCAGCGGCGATGGCTTTGGGATCCTTTTCCGGTTTGGACAGATTGATCGAAAGCTCGATCTGCCCATACGCGCTGTCGATCTGCCAGCGCACATCCTTTTGGATGCGGTATCGCCGGATATAATCGCTGTCCTGGCAAAACCGGTAAAAATCGTCCGTCGCCTGCCGGGGGCTCTGGGCATACAGGGTATAAAACCGGTCGATCACCTGCGCGGGGCGCGGCGTGATGCAGTTCATCAACCGGGTATCAAACAGGTCGCGCCACAGCGTGGTATTTTCGGCAAGCAATCCGCGCGCAGCCGCCTCGTCCAAAAGCGCTTCCAGAATTTTTTCCAGCGGCCAGTCCGGCTGCGCCGGCGCGTCCGGCCAGGCAAAGTCCGCTACGCCAAACAGCGCCAGAATCTGATTGACGCTGTAATCGCGCTCGCAGGCAGGTATCAGCCCGGTGCGTTCCCCATAGCATACAAGCGCGGCAATTTTCTGATCCAACGTCACAACGCGCGCCTCCCCTTCCCAAAATCGTTGACGAATCTGTTTATAATCAGTATAATGAGCATACGGTCTAAAAACAACAACTATTTCAGCCAGTTCTATCACAATTTTGAGGTTTTGCCATGCAGATACAAATTGATCAGACGCGTCGGGAAATTAAGACGCACGGCACCTACGCGTTTCCCGTGCGCATCAGCTGCAAACGCCTTTCGGAATATCAGGGCGGCGCTTTTTTCTGGCACTGGCATCCGCAGGCGGAGCTGACGCTGGTGCTTAACGGACAGATCCGCTATCAGGTCAACGACCGGCAATATCTGCTGCGCGCCGGAGAGGGGCTTTTCTGCAACGCGAACATGCCTCACACCGGCAGCCGGACCGAAAACGGAGATTGCCGGTATGTTTCCATCACCTTTGATCCCAAAATCGTCTACGGCTTTGAGGGCAGCCTGATTCAAACGCGGTATCTGGCGGCGCTGATGACGGACAGCCGCTGCGCCGCCGTTCATCTGACCGGACAAACCGGCTGGCAGCAGCCGGTTCTGGCGCAGATGGAACAGATCCACGCGCTTTCAGACGCGCAGGAAGCGACAGGGCCGTTTCGCATCCAGATTCTGCTGTCGCAGATCATATGCGCCCTGGTGGAAAACCTGCATCCGCAAAAGGATGCGCAGGCCGCCGCCGCGCGGGACCGGGAGCGGCTTTTGGCCATTTTGACCTATCTGCATGCACATTACGCCGAAAAAGTCACGCTTGCGGACGTTGCGCGTCAGATAAGCCTGTGTCAAAGCGAGTGCTGCCGTTTTTTCAAACGGCTGATGCATCAGTCCGTTTTTGAATACCTCCTGCGCTATCGGCTGGAGCAAAGCCTGACGCTGCTGGCGCAAACGGATCAGAGCGTCAGCGCAATCGCCACACAGTGCGGGTTCTCCACGCCCAGCTATTTTTCCCGGCATTTCGGCGCCGCCTTTGATCAAACGCCCCGTCAGTACCGCGCCGCGCATCAGCAAAAAACCGTTTATCCCACCGAAACCGCGCCTTAACGGCAAAAAGAGCGCAGCAGGCGACTGTCCGCGCAGCCATGCGCCAAATCAAACGGCCGGTCAAACAGCGCGCCGGCATTGCCTGCGCATCATTTGGCCTGCATGGGGCAAGCTAGCGCTGATATGCCGGATATGCAATGCGCTATGCGATATTCGCATTGCAAAATCTGGTAAAAAGCGCTACACTAACCTTAGTTTGTTAAAGGTTTAACAAACTTGATTTTACCGCACTTTCTGTTTTCTGTGTTAGGAGGCAATTCTAATGGCACGTTTTACTTTACCGAGAGATTTGTATCATGGTCAGGGCGCTCTTGAAAACCTCAAAACCCTCACCGGCAAAAAAGCCATCGTCGTGGTGGGCGGCGGCTCGATGAAGCGTTTCGGTTTTCTGGACAAAGTGGAACAATATCTGAAGGAAGCCGGCATGGAAGTGCGCCTGTTTGAAGGCGTCGAGCCCGATCCTTCCGTTGAAACCGTCATGAAGGGCGCGCAGGCGATGCGCGAATTCAATCCCGACTGGATCGTGGCCATCGGCGGCGGCTCCCCCATCGACGCTGCCAAGGCGATGTGGGCGTTTTACGAGTATCCGGATGTGACCTTTGAAGATCTGTGCATCCCCTTTAATTTCCCGACGCTGCGCACCAAGGCCAAGTTCTGCGCCATCCCGTCGACCTCCGGCACCGCGACGGAAGTGACGGCGTTCTCCGTCATCACCGACTACCAGAAGGGCATCAAATATCCCCTGGCCGACTTTAATATCACCCCCGACGTGGCGATCGTGGATCCCGACCTGGCGGAAACCATGCCCGCGAAGCTGACCGCCAACACCGGTATGGACGCTTTCACCCATGCGGTTGAAGCGTATGTTTCCACGCTGCACTGCGATTACACCGATCCGCTGGCAATCCATGCCCTTGAAATGATCAACGCGGATCTGGTCGACTCCTATAACGGCGACATGGCCGCCAGAGACCGCATGCACAACGCGCAGTGCCTGGCCGGCATGGCGTTCTCCAACGCGCTTCTGGGCATTGTCCATTCCATGGCGCACAAGACCGGCGCGGCCTATTCCGGCGGGCACATCGTCCACGGCGCTGCCAACGCCATGTATCTGCCCAAGGTCATCGCCTATAACGCCAAGGTTGCCGAGGCCTGCCACAGATACGCGGTGATCGCCAAATACCTGGGGCTCAAGGGCGAGACCGACGAGCAGCTCAAGGACGCGCTGATTGCCCGCATCCGTCAGATGAACGATCAGCTGCACATCGCACAGTGCATCCGCGATTACGAAGGCGGCATGGTGGGCGAAGAAGAATTCCTTGCCAAACTGCCCGAGGTGGCCAAAAATGCGGTGGGCGACGCCTGCACCGGCTCCAACCCCCGTCCCATCACCCCCGAACAGATGGAACAGCTGCTCAAATGCTGCTACTACGACACCGAAGTGGATTTCTAATTTCAGATTGTTTTGCGCGTATTTTCATAATACCCGCAAAATCTGCCCAAAACATCGGGAGGCTGTTCATACAGCCTCCCTTGTTGTATTGGTTATAAAATTGTATGGGAGATTCCATTGAGGAAAGAAAAACGCTGTCTGTTCGTCAAAACCTGGGAAACGCATCCTGCGCGCTGACGCCTGCGGGTCTGTTTTCCTGTGCGCACAGATAGCCATTGAGCATGGACAGCATTTGAACGGTCGTCGGCGCCGTATGCAATGCCCGCTGCGCAAGCTGTACGAGCCTGTGCGGGTTGCGTTTCCAGGCGACATGAATCACCCAGCGCAAATCACGTTCCACGCAGGAAGCAGTCGTATGGTATCTTTCAGCAATCTTCGGGTAAGGCCGCTGGGTAACCCTTTGAAGCCAGCGCGCGTCCTCGCAAACCAGCAACAGGGCATATCCCATATAGAAAAACCCTTTGTAATTCGGCGTAATGCCTAAAGTGCAAAACAAATTAACGATTTTCTGCTGCATGAATCCTCCTTAAATTCACATATTGCGGCCGTTGGCATCCTCGCCGCGCCCACAAAAAAACCACTTGACATCCGCCGCCACATTCTGGTAATGTAAAGAACGTACAAAAATATCAGGATCTCCTTCTGCAGCGTTGTCAAAAGTGTCTGGCGTTTTGCAAAAAGAGCTTTTCAATACCGGAAAAGAATCGCAGGCGAGCCAATATTACAACGATCAATGCAAAGCCAGAAATGGCGTATCGTCATACAATCTATCCATTGATAACCCCACCACCTTAAAGATCGGACTGAAACGTATATACATCATTGCGTTTGATTTCATTTTACCCATGCAGGCCGTTTCTGTCAGGTTGCCGGAAGATCTTTTTTCCCATCCAAATCAGTGTATATCTGTCTCCTGCATCATCATGCGCGCCGGCGCAGAAAACGGCGCTCCTTTTTGAGACTTTTCAGCGAGAAATATTACGCCATTTTTTGGGTTCGCACTGGTAAAGTTTTTTCCTGCGCAAGCCAAATTACAGAATATCGAGGAATGCAGATGAATTCATCAGAATCCAGAATTGAACGTGCACAGCGATTTGCAAAAATTTGGTGGCAATCCAGAGCAGACGCCGCCAAATCTCAGGAATTCATGGCTCTGGGTCTTGGCGTATCCAAAAAGACCATCCAGAACTGGGAAAAGGGCATCAGTTCCCCCAATCTTTTTCAGGGCAGCGAATGGTTTCGGCTGCTGGGGCTTAACCCAATGCCCTATTATGTATCCTTTCTGTATCCCAATCTTTTTAAAGACTTCGATCCGTCCGATGACGCGCGCATTGAAGAGGCGCTGTTGTTTTTAATCCAGCAATCCTCTCAGATGGAAAAAAGGGAGCTGTTATTTTTAATGACCGGCGCGCACGGCAGTTCCTGGTATTCGCTGCTGCAGATGTTTACCGCCCACTGCCATACCTCCATGCAGGCAAGAGTCAGCGCCGCGCGCATGGTGCTGGAAAACTATGAAATGGAGAAGGCCACCGGCCAGCTCATATGCCCGGATAATATTCAGCCGGATCTGGCGCTTCTGGAAGACGCAATTGCCAGAGGACGCCGCGCCGTATTTCACCGGGAAAAAGGATACACCACCACGCCGGAACCGTGATTTTTCCTGTTATTGGCAAAAAACATCGGCCTTTAATGGTCGATGCGTCCAAACTGCGGATTTTTAATGCGATATATCCGCACCTGACCGCACACGGCCTTCGTAAAAAATTCACGCCGCAGCGCTCGCTGTATGCAAAAACGCACCGGATTTCTCCGATGCGTTTTTAAATAAATTGCGTTATTGAGCCTTTTTGCGCAGGAAAAGCACGGCTGACAGTGCGGCAAGGGCAGCAAACGCCGCCGCATACCCGGGCACGGTGGATGCGTCGCCGGTTTTGGGGATATCCGCCAAGGGCGTAATGCTCCCGGCCTGCGGGGATGTCGCAGCCGCCTGCGGATTCGCCGTTACAATCGGCACAGCCGTTTGGGCAGGCACAAAAAGAACGGAATCCGGATCGCTGGTCTGGACAGGGGGTTCCGTCCGCGCCGGCGTTTGAACGGGCAAAATCCAATCATCCTGTCCATAGGACGGCGCGTTGGTCGGCGCAGGCAAATCCGTTTCCCCGCGCAGGTCTGCGCCGGTTTCTCCCGTGGACACATAAAGAAAATCCCCCAACCGGATCTGCCCGGCTGCATTGCGCCGCACGCGCTCCGGCGCCTGCGTGGAGGCAAACAGAGAAGAAACCGCACGCGCATCCCCACTGAAATAATTGGTTTCGTGGAGGGCGCCCTGCGTATTTTGATCCGCCGCACCGCCGTCCACCGACAGCGCGCCGCGCACCGTATACGCCGTATCACCGCCGGCAAAGACGAAGTTGGATCGCCCGTTTCGAAAGGAGGTGACGTCGGTCATGGTAAAAGTCGGATTGCTGTTGGCCGTAAACCCATCCACACGGTTGTCAAAGGCGGCGCAATTATAAATAGAATGACACACGGGCACACTTTCGCCGCCCAGTTTAAACCCGTTGCCATCGCCCTTGGTTTGCGAATGATCCATCGCATAGCCATTTTGATAGGCAACGCAGTTGGCAATCGTAACTGCGCCGATAACATCGCCCGTACGCACATACAGGTCCCAGCCGTCATCACTGTTATGATGGGCAATGCAGCCGTCAAACACATTGCCGTCGCCGCAGGCAAGCTTTGCCGCAAATCCATCGGCATTGCCGTCGGAAGCGTCGCGGTTATGACAGGACTCGCAGTTTACAATCCGATTATACGCGGGCCACTGTTCATAGCTGTCGGCGCTTCTGCCGCTGATCTGAAGCCCGGTATCGCCGTTTCCTGTAAAGACACAATCGGAAACAACATGATGGCTGCCCCGGATGAGCAGGCCGTTATCCGCACTGTTTTGTACCGTCAGCCCATGAATCTGCCAATAATCCGCCTCCAGAATCACACCGCCGGCCATGCCCCCAAAATCCAGCGACGCCTGCCCGCCGCCCAGGAGCATCACGGGGTTTTGTTCCGTACCGTCGCAGGCCGCAGGGATCACAAGCGTATCGCTGAGCCGATATTCGCCCGGCGCCAAAATAATCCGCTGGCCCGGCCGCGCATGCAGCACCGCCGTTGGCAGATCCGTCGGATCCAGCGCCGAGCCGCTGGCATCCTCCCGTCCCTGCGGCGCAGCATAAATATCGCCGTCAAAGACGCGCAGCGCAACAGCGAACACTTCCGTCAGCGGATCATAAGCCGTAAGCGTCTGGGCCGCATCGGGCGTAACGGTAATTTTCAGCGCATTTTCACCGGGAAGCAGCGTAATTGCATAGCTGTTTTCGCCGGGAACAACGTCCAGATCTGCGCCAAGCACTGCATCTGCCCGTGTGATCGTCGCTTTGCCCGCGACATTGGTCTTAAAGCAAAGGAGATATTCCTCATTGCCCGTCTGGGCCGCACTCACAACGGCAAGCGTGGGGACGATGGGCTGTACCGGTTTGGGCTGTGCCGGCGGATCGTTCGCCGCCAGCGTCGTAACAAGCGAAAGATTGGAAACCTCAATTTTCGCTTCACGCGATGCAAAAAAGCCCGCATAATACGCCTGCGGATCCTGTGCAAGCAGCAAATCCGGCGCATCCTCATCATAAAAAACCTGCGTATACACTGCGCCCGTTGCCGGATCCGTCAAACTGATGACAAATCCCGTATTGTTTTTCTCCATCCGCATATGGTATGTCTCGCCAACCTTGGGATAGGCGACGGGAAATTCCAGCTTTTCAAACTGAATATCTGTCAGTTCCGTGGACGACAGAGCGCCGGGACGCACGCCCAAACGGCGCAGCGCCAGCATCGGCCGGCTCAAATCATACGGCGCCAGCGCAACCATGTTGCTGTAGCCATAGCTGGAATCGGAAAGGCCTTCGTATTTTCCAGGGACGTCGCGCATCATGATGCCGAAGCTTTGCTGCTTATTATCCCCGCCGGTCCCCGCAGTACCGTGATAAACCAGCTTCACGTCTGCGCTGAGCACACAGTTTTGATCCGCGGGAATTCTGGTGTAATACCAGGCAATGCCGTCGTGCTGATCCTGCAGCTTGCCGGCGCCGCCGACGGATTCAATCAGCACCGTACCGTCAGACTGTTGCGTGACACTGCAATACTTGCCGTCGGCAATGTTCTGCGCCGTGGGCTGTTTGGTGGAGGAACCAAAAATACCCGTCTGCCACAGCGCTGCATCCGCCAGCGGCGTACAGGATACCGCCTGGCTGGTCATCGACGATACGCCGTCTGTCGCGGTAACGGTAAACCAATATGCCGCACCGTTAGCCAGGCCCGCTACCGTATAGGACAGCATGCCGCCGCTTTCGCCAGGGGTGATCGTTCCCAGGTCCACCGTTTCACCGTCTTCCGGCTGATACGCGGCGCTGTAGCCGGTCGCCGCCGCCTGCGCCGTCCAGGAAAGGGTTACGCTCCCGGGCCCGGCAATCTGCGCCGTAACGACCGGTGCAGCAAGCGGTGCGGCATAAGCCAGCGAAACGGTGGTTTCCGGCCCGGTCAGAATCTGGCCATTTTGCCGGTAAAGACCTCTTGCTGCGACAAGATAAGCGCCGCCTGCTTCCGGCACATAGGTCCAGGTGCCGCAAACGCCGTCTGCGGGCTGCAAATATTGCTGTTGGCGCATGTTTGTTTCGCTGTCCATAACCGCAATCCAAAGCGCGTCATAGCCGCTTGCCGGAATGTCCAGCGCCCAGTCCACGCCGATTCCCTCAGAAACCGTATCGTTTGCCGTCAGCACTGCAGCAGCGCTTGGCGCCTGGGTATGCAGCACCGCAATCGAATCGTCGGCCGATTGATCATAGCGCACCTGATCGCCGACGGTGATCTTCAGTTCAGTGATTCTGGCGTCGCAGCCGTCGAAAACCAGCCCGATACGCGCCGCGTCATTTAATGCCGGGTCATAATTGCTCTTTTCCGTCCCTGAGCATGCCGTGCATACGACCGTTCCGTCAACCGTTGCCGTCATGGTCGTCCCGGTACGGCTCAGCACGATCCGAGTACCGCCGGAAACGGCGTCCGCCTTATCGCCCAGGGCTGCAAGGCCGTAAGCGCCATCCTTGTACCGGCGGTAATACGCCGTTATCTGGTTCTTGCCGTCGCCGCGCTCAACCAGTGAAAAATAGTTGGTCGTGCTGATACCGTCGCCGTCTGCGGCAAACAGCGCTACGCCGACAACCGCACCGGTACCTTTGCGATACCAGCGCAGCGGTTCAACCGTCGCGCAGATCTCAAAATCGCCGGTAATTTCGCCCGGCAGCAAAAGCGCGCCGCAATGGCGGATCCCTTTGCTGTTAAATCCGTCGTTATCAGAAAAATCATAGGTATAAATCGCATCGGCCGTTTTTTCAAACGCCGGATTGCCGCCCGGATTTTCCCCGGACACAATGCTTTTGAACGTCCAATCAGCAATCGATGTGCCTTGAGCGAAAGCCAGACCGGGCCATAACGCCGTAAATACCAAACACAACGTCAGCAGCACGCCCACGGAGCGCCGCCTGAAATCATCGATACGCATATGCAATTCTCCTTTCGTTTGCATTATTATATACGCAAATCTTGCGCATCTTCAAGCGGTGCAGCGGATAAAATCGCGCGTTTTTGAGATTTTTCCAATCCAGTTTAGTTTTTTGTCATAACCGGATTTCCGCGCAAAAAAATGCCGCTGTGAGCAGCGGCATTTGAGCATGTCAAAAAAATATCCTTAAGAAGGGCTTGTCAGGGAAACGAAGCCCTCTTGACGTTCCATCCCAGCATTGCCGGCTTTGCCGCTAAGCGGACGAAAATCGTTCGATTTTCGTACTTTGCAGCCCTGCAAGTATCTTTCGGCGCACGGCGGAGCTGTTCAAATGAAATCGCAGGTTTCATTTGAGGCTGTCATCAGCGGCATTGGAATAAAACAGGGAAAAAGGATCTTCTGCACGGCGCCCGCGCAGTTTCTTCAGGCCATTGCGGACAGCAGCGCGGCAAGCGCGGTGGGCGCAACGGCCGCGACCGTCATCAGCCGCACGCTTTGCATCACCGCGATGGTGGGCACGTCGGCGCCCAGGTCGTCCGCCAGCAGCGCCATCTCCTGCACGCCGCCCGGCGTGGAAACCATCAGGCAGGTCGCCAGCGGCAGCTTCGTACACTTATAGAGCACCAGCGCGCAAAGCGCGGTAAACGCGCAAACAGCCAGCGCTACCAGCAGCGCAGGCACCGCCAGCTGGGTCAGGTTCATCAGTCCGGCCCGGTCCATGCGCAGGCCAATATAAATCCCCGAGGCAATCTGGGTGATGATCCGCATCCCGCCGGGATAATACGCCCGGTCGGTTGACACGGAAAAGAGGATGGAAAAGAGCATGGAACCGATCATCGCGCCCGCCGGCACGCCCAGCGCCTTAAACAGCAGCCCGCCCGCCGACGATGCGGCGACGGTGAGCAAAAAACGCAGGATTTTGGTTTTTTCGTCCAGCACGGGTTTGGCCGGACTCGTCCCCGCGCGGGTGGAAGCCGGGGCCTCGCAAACGGGCGCCGGATGCTTTTTGGCGTCCCATGCAACCAGTTTTTTAAAAATCGGCGGCATCAATACAAAAATCGGCAAAATCCGCACCAGCTGCAAAATGGCGATATAGCCCGGATTTCCGCCCAGTTCCGCTCCGATAAGCGGCATGTCGCTCATGCCGCCCGGCGCGGTGGCAAAAAGGCAGGTTGCCAGATCCAGCGTGCTGGCACGGTACATCCCCCAGGCGCACAGCAGGTTCATCGAAAAAACGCTGATTAACACAATCACCATCGGCAGTGCCAGATGCCGGATTGCAGCGACGTCCTGCCGGCGCATCTTGCTGCCGATCATCGCGCCGGTAAAAATCTGAATCACGGTGCGCAGCTGCGCAGGGAACACGCCCTTTTCCAGCCAGACGTTAAAAATGATCGTCGCGATCATCGCGCCGACCATGCCGCCTGCGGGCATTTTGGCCTTTTTTGCCAACAGTCCGCCCGCCGTCCCCACAGCGACCGTTGCCAGAAAATACAAAACCTGTTCCAATACAGGAACCCCTTTCTGTCTGCGCTTTTGTCCGAAAACGGCAGCCTGCTCCCGCGCCGCTGATTTTGGACAAAAAGGCCAAACAGACCCTTTGCGCACGCGCCGCGCGGTTTTATGCAGTTCGAATTTCAGGACAAAACGATGTATCTTTCGGCATTATACCGTTTTTCGCCAGAAGTTGTCAAGCTGCGCGGACAAATCCTCCGGCCCGTTTACCGGCATGACGCGCCAATGCGGCGGCAGCAGGGAAGCATAGTCCGGCTGTCCATAGCGCTGGTCGATCAGCAGCACAACACCGCGGTCGCTTTCGCAGCGGATCACGCGCCCGGCGGCCTGTATGGCACGGCAAAGGCCGGGATAGCGCAGCGCGCAGTCAAAACCGTTTTGACCGGACTGATCAAAATAGGCGCGCAGCAGGCGCGTCGATGGATCCAGCCGCGGCAGGCCGACCGTAACGATGGCGCAGCCAATGAGCGCATCGCCGGGAAGGTCCACGCTCTGGGCAAACACGCCGCCCAAAACCGCAAATACCAAAAGCGGCCCATCGATGCGGCATTGGAGCGTATCGATCAGCGCCGCCCGGGTTTGCGCGGATTCATCCGGGTCGGTTTTTCGAACCGGTATCTGCGGATAGCGGGCGGTAAACGCCTCAAAGGCCTGGTTTAAATAGGCGTATGATGGAAAAAAGGCCATATAATGCCCGGATTTGGCGCAGACCATTTGATAAAGCGCCTGCGTTACCGTACAAAGCGCCTGCGCCCGGTACTGGTAGGACACGCGCACCGGCAAATGCAGTACGCACAATCGCCCGGGGTCATAGGGCGACGGCAAAAGGGCGTGCGCGTCGCTTTCCTGACCGCCGCAAAGGCGTTTATAGTATTCCACCGGCGAAAACGTGGCGGAAAAAAACAGCGCGCTTTGGCATTTATCCAGCACCTGGCGCAGATATATCGACGCATCCAGGCAAAGCAGCTCCACCTTTGCGCAGGTTTTTCCCCGGGTGATCAAAAACTGATGCCGCGGCGCGCCCTCCGGCTGCCGCTGCGCAAGCCGGCACATGGAAAGAAAATGCTGCGTTTCAAAAAACAGCTCCCTCAAAATCGCGCCGGCCTGCGGCAGATGCGCCTGCGCCTCGCTGTGCCAGTTGGTCAGCGCCTCCAAAACGGTCTGCGGCATTTGGGCGCAGGCCACCCGGCGCGGCAATCCCATCGGATGATTTTCCGGCGCCTCTTTATTGAGCGGCACGTCTGCGTCCTGCGCCGGCAAAGCGTCAAGGGCCGGCTCGTCCATATTTTCACCTGCTAAAAACGCCTCGTCCTTTTCGATCTGCGCCAACGCCCTTGCCGCTTTTGCCGTCGCCCGGTAAAATGCACTGCGCCGTCCGGAAACGCCCAATTGCCTGCGCAGCGCGGCAAATCCGGCAAAGCTGACCTGCGCGCTGAACATGGCGCGCGCCCGGTCCGGCAGCGCATGCGCCTCGTCCACCAGCAGCTGATAGTCGCCGCCGTTGGTAAAATAGCGCTTGAGTCCCGCGCGCGGATCAAACGCATAGTTATAATCGCCCACGATAACCTCGCAGCCCAGCGATAAATCCAGCGTAAATTCATGGGGACAAACCTGCGCCTGCATCGCCGCCTCAAGGATTTCAGGCGCGTCAAACACACCGCCCCGATCCAAAAGCGCCTCTACTGCCTTTGGCGCGCGGTCAAAATACCCATTGGCATACGGACAGGCGTCCGAACAGCTGCGCACCGGCATCGGGCAAACGTCGTCCTTTGCGCGGATCCGGCATACGCGCGCGTCCAGCCCTGCCCCGCACAGCTTCTGCAGCAGGCCAAGCGCCGCAGCGGCGTTGGTCCCCTGCGCCGTCAGATAAAACACGCGGCTGATCGCGCCCTGCCGGAGCGCCTGTATGGCAGGATACAGCGCGGCGGCGGTTTTGCCCGTGCCGGTGGGCGCCTGAACGAACACACGCCGGCCGTCAAGCGCCGCAAGATACGCATATTTCATCATCGTGCGCTGCCCTTCGCGGTAAGCGGGAAACGGAAACCCCAGCTTCTCAACCGAATCGCACAGCTGCCGGCGGCGGGCCCATTCGCGCTCGCGCGCGTCCATATACACGTTTGCGGTTTGAAAAAAAGCCTGCTCCAGCTGCTTTGCCGTCATCGGCCGGTTATAGGCCTGACGGCTGCCGTCCTGCCGGCCAAGGTACAACAGCTGCACCGTCAGCCCCGGCAGGTTTTCAAGGCGGCAGAGCATATACCCGTACGCAATGGCCTGCGCCCAATAGGCCGGATTTGCACTTTCCAAAACCAGCGGCGCATCCTGTCCGACGGTTTTGATTTCCTGAACGGTAACGCCCTGGTCATTTTGAATCAATCCGTCGATTCTTCCGGTTACATGAAAACAAAAATGCTCGCTTTCAATGTCGGTACTGACCGATACCTCGGCGCGGTATTCGGTTTGCTTTTGCTCGCGCTGCCAGTCGCGATGCGCCTGCGCGGCGTCGTTGAGCACTTCAAACGCCCCGGCGGCAAACAAATCGCCGCCGACATGGACCGCCTCGGCCATTGCGCGGGCGCTGACGCGTATCTGCGTTTTTTCGGATGCGGCAAAAGCCGCCGAACAACCGGCGGCTTTCGTTTCTTTGATGTCCATTTTACCCTTCCAACATCTTGGTCACACGGCCAAAGGAAATACGATCCATCGAAAAATCAAAAAGCGTGCCCTGATCCTGATAGCTTTCCGCCGCCACGATGCCGTATTTGTGGATAAACGCCGCCACATCGCCCCGGGCATAGGGTACCAGCAGCTGCGCCTGCACACGCCCGCGCGCAAGCGCCTGCTCGATGGCGGACAAAAGCGTATCCAGCCCCTTGCCGGTTTTGGCGGAAATGGCTACTGCGTCTTTTGCATCCGCCAGGCCGTGCGCTGAATCCCGGTCGGTCTTGTTAAGAACCAGAAGCCGCGGTTTTTCCGCCGCCCCCAGCTGCGCCAGCACCTCATCCACCACCTGCTGCTGCATCGGGAAATTGGGATTGGAGGCGTCGGCAACGATCAAAAGCAGGTCGGCATACAGAGCTTCCTCCAGAGTGGACTTAAAGGCGTCCACCAGCGCATGGGGCAGTTTGCTGATAAACCCGACGGTATCGACCAGAAGGCAGGGGCCGTCGTCCGGCAGCTCGATGCGCCGGGTCGTGGGATCCAGCGTGGCGAAAAGCGCGTCCTGCACAAAAACGTCCGCGCCGGAAAGCGCGTTGAGCAGCGTGGATTTGCCGGCGTTGGTATAGCCCACCAGCGCGCATACCGGCACCTCGTTGCGTTCCCGCCGGGCTCTGCGCACGCTGCGGTTTTTGTCAATGGCAGCAATTTCCCGCTCGATTTCGCCGATACGGCTGCGGATATGGCGCCGGTCGGTTTCCAGCTTGGTTTCGCCGGGGCCGCGCGTGCCGATGCCGCCGCCCAGGCGCGACATGGCGATGCCCAGACCGGTCAGCCGTGAGGAATTGTAGCGCAGCTGCGCCAGTTCCACCTGCAGCTTGCCCTCGCGCGACTGTGCGCGCTGGGCGAAAATATCCAAAATCAGCGTCGTACGGTCAATGATCCGGCAGCCCACCTCATTTTCCAGATTGCGGATCTGCGCGCCGGACAGCTCGTCGTTGAAAATGCATACGTCCGCGTCCAGCGCCTGCGCGGTCAAGGATAGCTCCTGCGCCTTGCCCTTGCCGATATACGTTGCCGGATCGATGCCGGCGCTTTTCTGCGTCACCACCCCGCAAACCGCAACGCCTGCGGTCTTGGCCAGGCTGGCCAGTTCCTTGACCGATTCGCTCTGGGCATCTTCCAATGCGACCAGGATCGCGCGTTCGGTTTCATCCTGCTGCTCCGCCGTTTTGCCGATCAGCTCGTCGCTGTCATAGATGCGCGCCATCCATTCCCGCTGGGGAATCTGATAAATCCCCCGGGGCGCTTCGCATACCGGCGCGGGCACGCCGTTGGCGTCGGGAATCAAAAACGCCGGCATCAGCGCGCTGGCCTGTCCGCCGTCCTTGACGCCCAGCGCGGCCATCGCATCCAAACGCAGCTTTTGAAGGGATTGAAGATCCACTGCGGAGAGCGTCGCGTCCCCGCCGGGATGCGTGTGAATGCAGCGCAGGCCGCAAAGGCGGCTTTGGCTGCGGCGGACGCGCAGATTCTGAAGCGGCACGGTCGTGCTGTCGCCGACGCTGACGTCGACCACATCGCCCGTCCGGTCCAGATATACGGCGATTTCCCGCTGTAAAATCCCGGTAAAGGCCGCCATCGCGGTTAAGAGCGCCTGCGAAGCGAATTCGTCCCGGTCTGTCTGGATTTCATACAGGGTTTCCATCTGCGCCAGTATGGACGCACGGATGCCCTGGGTACTGCCGTTAATCATAAGCGGCCCTCCTTTTTTGTTCAGGCAACGATATTGTTGACCCAAACGCCTTTTTTTATCAAGATATAGCCCACCGTGCATTTGATCAGATCCACGCTCTGCACAATGGCATAAAGCGGTACGATCGGCATGGCAGTAAAGCGCGACAGATAAAACGCCAGCGGAACGCACACCACCCAGGTATAGACGCTGTCAAAAAAGAAGGTGACGATGGTCTTGCCGCCGGAGCGCAGCGCGAAATAGGACGCATGGTTAAACGCATGGATCGGCATAACGCAGGCGACGATCAAAATAAACTTGGCCGCCAGGGCGCGCACCTCGTCGGTCGTGTTGTAAAGCGCGGGAAAAAGATGCGACAGACAGGCCACCACCGCTCCAACCACGGCGGCGACCGCTACGGAAAACGCGATCATGCGCGAAACGCTCAGCCGCGCCTGCTCGTGCTCGTTTGCGCCCAGCAGGCGGCCGGAGATGATCGCCACCGCGTTGCCCATCGACATAAACACGATGGAGAACAAATTGTTGATCGTGGAGGCAATGTTCATCGCCGCAACAACGGCCAGACCGCGCAGGGAATAGCACTGCATCAAAACCGTCATCGCCAGCGACCAAAGCCCTTCGTTGACCAGCAGGGGCATGCCCTTGGCCAGAATCTGCCGGCAAAGCGACAGCGGAATTCGGAATTTCTGATACGCGCCGCGGATAAACGGACAAAGCGCGCTGTGCGCGTGCGTCCAAGCAACGACGATGACGCACTCGACGATTCTTGAAATCACCGTTGCCAGCGCCGCGCCGACTACGCCCATCGCCGGCAGCCCGAGCTTGCCGAAAATAAAAATATAGTTAAAAACCAGATTGACCAGCACCGCGGCAATGCCCGCCTTCATCGGCAGCACCGTCTGCCCCATCTCGCGCAGCGTGCTGGCATACGCGTCCTTGACCGCAAAAAAGATCAGCCCGACCAGCATCATGCGCAGATACGCCCGGCCGCTCTGGAGCGTCAGCATCAGATCGCCGCTGTCGCTGCCCTCGTGCAGGAACATCTCAATGAGCGGATCGCCGGCGGATAAAAACACCGCCGTACCGGCAATGCACAACCCGATGCAGATGAGAATTTTAAAACGGAACGCGTCCCGGATGCCCTCATGATTGCCGCTGCCGAAAAATTGCGCGCAGAAAATGCCGGCGCCCGAGGTCGCCCCGAAGATACAAAGGTTAAAGACGAACAGGATCTGGTTGACGATCGCCACGCCGGACATCTGCTCCGTGCCGACCTGGCCGACCATCAGATTGTCCAGCAGGCTGACAAAATTGGTAATGCCGTTTTGCACCATGATCGGCACGGAAATGGCCAGCACCGCAGTATAAAAGGCTTTGTCGCCGATCAGGCGTTTGAATTTGGGACTTGTGGTCATCGTACGCTCCTTGCCGAAAAGGCGGTTTAACTCAAAGGGGAAACAGGTTTGGGCAGCTGACGGTTCAGCCGGTAAATGCGCGCATAATAGGCCGGGATCAGCACCAGATCCGCGCCGAACCAGGCGGCGACCTCCGCCCAGAAGATCCCGCGCTCGCCGATAATCCGCGGCAAAAGCAGCACGGCGGCGCAGCGCATCGCCAGTTCCACCATGCCGGAAACCATGGGCACCACGGTATCGCCCATGCCCTGAAGCACGCTGCGATAGACATAAAGCCAGTAAAGGATGGGCAAAAACAGGCTCATGATTTTCAGGTATTCATAGGCGATTTCCACCACCTGCGCCACCTGGGCGGCGTCGCCCGTCACAAACAGGCTCAAAACCGGCCGGCCAAACAGCAGCGCCGCGACGGTAATGACCAGCGCCACCAGCGTGCCCATCACCACGCCGCTTCGAAGGCCGCGCTTGATGCGCGAAACGCTCCCGGCGCCGAGATTTTGCCCGGTATAGGTCGCCATGGCGTGGCCAAAGCTGGTCGCCGCGACCTCCAGCGCCCCATAAAGCTTGTTGGTGGCCGTAAATCCGGCCACATACAAAAAGCCAAAACCGTTGATGATCGCCTGTACCACCATACCGCCCACAGAAATCACCACGTTTTGAAACGCCATGGGCAGCGCCAGGCGCATCAGCCTGCCGACGACCGGACGGTCTGGCGCAAAACTGCCCTTTGGCAAACGCAATACATCGATGCGCAAAACCGCATACAGACAAATCAGCGCGCTGACCAGCTGCGCCAGCACGGTCGCCAGCGCCGCGCCGAAAATCCCCCAATGAAGGACATTGACGGCAAACAGATCCGCGCCGACGTTGAAAACCGCGCCGATCACCATCGCATACAGCGGCGTTTTGCTGTTGCCCAGCGCCCGCAGCGCGGCGGCCAGGAAATTATGCGCGGCGATGAAAATCAGCCCGGAAAGATACGTTCGCAGATAGATCAGCGCGCCGTCAAAGATGTTTTCCGGCGTGTTCATCAGGCGCAGCACCGGCGCCGCGCCCAACAGGCTTACGGCGGTCAAGACCGGCGACAAAACGACCAGCAGGACGATGCTCATCGCCGTGCTTTTCTGGAGCCCGGCAGCGTCGCCCGCGCCGAACCGCTGCGCCATCAAAATGGCAAAGCCCTGCGCAAAGCCCTGCACCGTGCTGGACAAAAGCCAGTGCAGCCACTCCACCGCGCCCAGCGCCGCCAGCGCTTCCACGCCGACAAAACGCCCGACGATCGCCGCGTCGGTCATCGTATAAAGCTGCTGAAAAACATTGCCCAGCATCAGCGGCAGGGCAAAGGTCAAAATAAGCCGCCAGGGCGTTCCCTGCGTCATATCCCGAACACGCTGTGTCATGTATCGTACTCCCTGTATGCCGTGCGCACGATCGCGGCCGGCGCTTTATTCGTCCATGGTATAGCTGAGAAGTTCATAGCGTAAAAAGGAGCCCTCCTGTGCCTGCTCGGGCAAAAACGCCCGCGCCACCAGAATTTCCTCCCCGTTTGTACGGTCCTTTAAAACGGCGTAGTCGCCGTCGTAGCGAATCAGCTGGTAATATAAGGTCTTAATTGCGCGCCATTCCTTTCCATGCCGGACACGCCGTTTCAAAGCGGCGCCTGCCCGGGACCGAAAACGGGCGCGGTTTGAAGCACCGCGCCCGCCAGCGTGTCAAAAAACTTCTTTGAGGAAAGATTGTCAAGGAAACGCAGTTTCCTTGACTTTCAATCCCGGCATCGCCGGCTTTGCCGGCGAACGGACGAAAATCGTTAGATTTTCATACTTTGCAGCCCTGCAAGCGTCTTTAGGCGCGCAGCAGGGCTGTTTCAAATGAAATCGCAGATTTCATTTGAGGCTGTCGAAAAAACTTTTTCGACAGCCTCACAGGTGCGGTTTGAAGCACCGCGCCCGCAAAACGGTATATAATCAGTTTTTGCTGACGCCGAGCAGGTCCAGATGTCTGCCGATATGCTTCATCAGCAAATCATTGTATTCAGCCCGATGCTGCTGCCACAGCTTGTAGAGCCGATCCTTAAACGCAAAGGAACCGTCGGGGTTCTTGTGGTTGAGGATCAGGCCGTAGGTGATGTGAATCAGCTGACGGGCGTCGTTCTGGTTGAACAGTTCGGGCAGCTGGGCGTCGGTGAGGGTATCCAGCGCGGGAACCTTATTCAGGTCGGTCGTCACATGGTAATACGCCGTCGCTTCATGGAACGCGGTGAGCGCATAGGCATGGATTTCGCGGTACAGGGACGGATCGACCATCGCCACCAGCTTCATGGCCTCCAGCCAGTTGGTGCCGGCGGTCTTGACATGGAACACGCCCTGGGTCTGCTTGCCGACGCTGGGGAACACGGAGAATTTGTCCGAGCCGGAGTGAACGGAAATTTTGTAGCCGAAATGGCGGGCGATCACCGCGTGCACCTGCATTTCCGCATCAAACTGCTCCAGGTTGCCGATATAATCCACGCCCTTTTGGAATTCGCCGCAGAAGCGGGGGGCAATCGTCGCAGGCTTGACGCCGCGGCGGATCAGCTCGCTGGCAACAAAGAAATGCTGAAGCGGCGTGGTGGGCGTGGCCGTTTCGTCAATGGACATTTCAAAGTCCGCGTCCGCAGCGCCCTTGACAAAGAACTCGTTGTAAATATCCACCGCAAAGTCGATCGCTTCGCCGTAGGTCAGCACGTCGCGCATGAGCTCCTCTTTGCCAAACTCCAGCACCACGCCTTCGCCGATGTCAAACTTTTTGCCCAGATACAGCGCTTCCAGCTGGGCGTTGGGCGTATACTGCGCCGCGACCTGCGCGTCGCTGAGCGCTTCCACGTCGTTGCGGATATGCTCCGAGCAGTCCAGCGTGATCATCGTATAGCCCAGATCCAGCGCATATTTAACGTCCTGCGCGCGCTTGAGATGGTCGCCGTCGGCGCCGAAGCCCTTGCGGTAATCGTTTTTAAACGCCGCCCAGGTCACGCAGTCCAGCACGTCCTCATAGGTGCGGTTGGTCAGATCCAGCTCGCGGATGGACTGCTGCGCCATAACGGGATACGCGTCGTATTTTTCGAAGATGGCCAGATGCCCTTCCGAAGCGATGCCCAGACGGTCGCCCACGCCGAAGGAGCGCTCCTTGCCCAAAACGCGCACCGGCTTGGTAAACGGGCAGATGCGGCGCATCGTCGCCGCGTTGCGCTTGCACAGCTGGCAAACGACATAGCCGTCCTTGATCCAGCCGGCAAAACCAGAGTCATAGTTGGACACGATCAGAAGATCCTCGCCGTCGCCCTTGACCATAAAGAGGATCGCCTTTTTCACCGTATGGATGGAATTGGGATAAACGCCGTACTCCTCGGCGTTGTCCACATGCAGGGTGACGGGGTCGGGCCCCATATTGATTTGCGGGCGCAAAAGCTCGATCAGTTCGGAATAATGTTTCATCTGCGCAGACTCCTTTGCGAAAATTTCTACATCTATCATACCACATTTTACCGCGCTTGAAAAGACACGGCGGCAAAAATTCACTTTTACCGCCGTTTTTTGGCTTTTATCCAAAAACCGCTCCGCCGGGATCGTCCTTTACCGGACAAAATCCACCTTCCCGGGGAAAACCTCGTGCGCCTCCTTGCTCATGGCCGGCACGCCGATGGCAATGGCGACGACAAAATCATGCGTTTGCGGGATTTTCAGCGCCTGTTCAAACTCCGCCCTGCGCTGGCCGGCAAACGCCGCGCGCGGCATGCCCAAAATCACGCTGCCAAGCCCGAGCCCATGGGCGGCAAGGGCCAGATTTTCAACCGCAATGCCGCAGTCCACCGGCCCCCAGCTGTTTTCGCGATCCGCGCTTAAAAAGACGCACAGCGGCGCGCCGTAGAAAATCTCGCGGTCGGTCAGGCCGCTGTTTTTGAGAATTTCCGCATTGATCTGCGCCAAAAGCGCCTGGTCGGTGACAAAGGAAAAATGCCACGGCTGGGCGTTGCGGGCGCTGGGCGATTCCAGCGCGGCCTTTACCAGCGCGTCGATCTGCTCCTGCGTCAGCGCCCTGTCCTCATAGCCGCGCACGCTGCGGCGCTGCTCAATGGCGTTTAAAACCTCGTTCATCCAAAATACCTCCTTACCCCGAAGGGATAAAATCGTTTCATATCAAAACAGTATACGCGCACACGCGGCAAAATCCTGCCAAGGCGCGCATTTTTTATTCATTTTACAGACAAAAATTGTTTTATAACTTTTTGCAAGTGTTTATAGAAGCATCAAAAAGCTTGATTTACAAGGGCTTTCCCATTTCCGCTTGTATTTTCTCATATCTTCGTATCAGTTGGTTTTGTAGAGTTGGGACCATTTTGCACCACAAACAAGGCAGCAAACCACAAGTTCACGCGCAAAAGACTGTTTGGAACCGCTCTGGTATTTACGCTTTTCGAAGTTCATTAAGTCTTGCAGACAAAGACGTTACAGATACAAAACGGATAAGGCGGAACAATGATACCTTTCCCCTCAAAAATGCCATTTAATTGCGTAACATTTCAAAGCAAGCTGCTATCTGTTTAGCCGATCCTTTCCTGTTCCTTTGCAAAAAGTTCCGTTGCAAGCATAGGAACGGGGTACCCTTTCCGTAAAAATCTACTATTTTTGTTTATTGGGAAGATCCCAAATCATTAAGACTAACCGCAGCTGTTGTTTCATTATTTTCATTAACAATAAGCTTCATTTCAAGCGCGGTATCCGTTGTTTCACCGGTCTCCACAAAACCATAAGAGGAGTACAGTTTTTTGGCTACAATATTCTGAAACTTCACCCCAAGATAAACTTCATTAATGTCAAATTCGTCTATCAAAAATTGTATTCCTAACCTCAAAGCGGCTTTTCCATATCCTTTATGTTGATATCGCTCATCAATCAAAAATTGCCAAATAGTATATTGATTCTTCAACTCATAGTAACCCAACATTATAAAACCAACTATCGTGTTGTGTACATATATAGCAAAAGGGAACGCGGTATTTTTGTATACCCACGCCTTTGCTAAGCTGCGTGCTGTATTCTCTACAAAATTATTTTGTTCTACAGAAACTTTCAATGCAAGAACTTCATCTATATTTTTCTGGGTGATTTCTTTTAGTTCAACCCAAAAGTTCATCTTTACAAATTCCTTTCGTGTTTTCTTCGATATACAAATAATATCACTTATATGCAGATTTCTACCATGTTCCTGCTTTTTTAGCAGTAGCCAAAGCCAAGCACCGCCGTCATCGATTAGAAGGAACGGGCTTCGCCCATCGTTGACAAGTGCACCTGTCTTTGCTAACGTGCAGACAAGAGGGCAAACAAGGGCGTTCGCCCACATATCGTATGGTTTTTTCTTATATCTATTCCCATCGTTTTATATCGCCACAGATAATCCGGACACCATTTTGGCACCCAACCATCAAAAATCGATGTGGTGTCAAGCAATCCAACAGACGAAAAAGATCAGTATCTACAAGGATTTTCACAGCATAATGCTTTTTTAAATGAAAAACAAATACGATTTTATAGACGAAAATCGCCTTACAAGCCCTTATAAACGTTTATAAGCATCACTGGAAAGCAGCTTAAATACTGGCTTTTCCGCATATCCGCTCAAATCAGGCTATATGTCTTTATATCTTCGCTTTGTAAGCGCAGGCGTCAAAAAAGCGTCAAACGGCATTCTGTAACCAATAACATGGGATTATAAAAGGTGCTGAAAGATCGTATTCATGCGGTTCAGCGGCGTTTTTCATCGTTGTGATTGCGAAACCGTTCTACTAATTTTATTTTTGACCGGCAAACGCTTCCAGGCGGGAGGCAATGGCCATGGCCTCCGCTTCGCTCTGAGCGTCGCGCACGATGTAAAACACGCCGTCGCGCCCAAGGGCGGGCAGCAATGTGTCCAGCTCTGCCTTGCCGGGCAGCAGCACCAGCGCCTTGCCCGCCTTTAAGATGCGCTCAAGCGCCGGCAGATAGGCGCTGGTGGGCAGTTGACCGGCCACCGGCGTCCACTGAATCATGCGGATACCGGGCACCGACAGGATCATGTCCAGATGCCGCAGCTGCTCCTGCCCGTCCAGATGATAAACCGCCGCGTCCAAAAACCCGCTCAGCTCATACAATTCGGGCAGGACGAATTGCTCGTACAAATCCGGAGAAAGCATCACCGACAGATCCGCCTGAAGCTGCGCATGGCGGCCGGGGTACCAGGTATACATCCAGCCATGGCAGCTGCCGCCCAGATTGTTGTCCCTCAGCGCGTCAAACAGCCGCGCCGCGCTGTCCTTCCACCCGTCGAGCAGCCGGCGCATGGCCAGATGAACCGCCTGCGGTTCACAGAGCATATCCATCAAAAGCGCTTCGCTGCCGCGCAGATGCGCCAGCGCGTCAAGCACCCCGCAGTTGTCCGGAAAGGAGATCATCGCCCGGTCGCCATGGCGTTGGCAAAGCGCCCGGATGGTATCGAGCTCGCGCAAAAGATTGGGGCTTTGAGGATCGTACAGCGGCGGCTGCGCCGCCCAGTCCTTGATGATCGGCTCATACCAGATCGTATCCGGGCGGCAGGCAAAGCGTGCGCCCGGCGCGTATTTGGCCGAGCCGGAGGTGCCGAAATTGCACCATACGATGGGCAGCTGATGGCCCAAAAGCAGGTGCGTATCCAGATATTGGCCCCAATAACCCCAAACGCCGGCCTCGGTAAAATACCCGTCGAAAAGCTGCTGCGGGGTTTTGGGCGTTTTGGGTTCCTGCGCCCGGGCGCGAACTGCGTCGCGCACGACGGGAACCGCCCAGCAAAGCCCCTGGCCGTGCATCAGATTGGTCAATCGGTTTAAAACATACGGATCGGCCTGCATAGACGCCTCCTATAATAAAATCTCCCGCTGCGCCCCGTCATAAGCAATCGAAAGCGGCGCGCCGCCCGATACACGCACCAGGAAGGTGCAGACCGACGCCATCCCCGGATAGCTGCCCCGGCGTGCGCCCAGCGTAAGGGTCCGCGCCGCATCGTCCCAGGTCATATCAATCTGCGCGCATTGTCCCTGCTCGTAGCCGTAGCCGTCGCCCGCATCGTCATAGAGCGTAAAACGCCCGTCGCACCCGGGATAAACCGTCAGCGTCACCGGCGCGCCGCGCTGAGCGGCCGTGCTTTGCGCCGGACGCGCGGTGGGCAAAATCGCCCCGGCGCGCACATAAACCGGAATGCGGCTGAGCGGCGCGGCGGTATGAACCGTCTGCCCGCCTTCAAAACGCTCGTTGGTATAAAAATCGTACCACAGCGCGCCCTTGGGCAGATATACGTCCACATGATGGTCGTGGCCCAAAACCGGCGCGCTCTCCGGCCCATAATCCATCGGCTCGGTTACAGGGCGCACATAGAGAAAATCGCCGGTGAGCATCGCCGTTTCGCCCACGGGCCCGCGCAGCGTTTCGTCGTTGGCAAACGCCAGCGCCGGGGCCTTGAGCATCGCCGCGCCCGTTTGGTTGACGCGCGCGCACAGGCTGTAAAGGTACGGCACCAGCGCATAGCGCATCTGGATGGCCGACCGGATCGCCTCAAAAAACGGCTCGCCCGGATTGCCGAAATTCCAGATCTCCCGCGGGGTATCGTCGCCGTGGGAACGCATCATCGGCAGAAAAACGCTGTACCACAGCCAGCGCACATACAGCTCGCGAAAGCCCAGATCCGCTGCGCCGCCGTCAAAATCGCCGCGCCAGAACCACTGCCGGGCGCGCCGGACGAAAAAGCCGCCCGCGTCCGTGGACCAGTACGGTTCCCCGGTTGCGGTAAAATTGCACCCTTCCGGAATATGGCGGCGCAGCGTTTCCCATTTGGCCGTTACGTCCCCCGACCAGGTAATCGTCGCGTACCGGTGCTGGCCCGCATAGGAGGAACGGGTCAGGTTGACCACACGCTTTTCATCGGTCGTATTTCGCTGCCCCTGGTATATGCCCTTGCTGTGCATCAGGCTATAGGCGTTGATTTTGGCCGGATCAAGGTATTTTTTAAACATTGCGGTGTTTTTGGCAATGCGTTCGTGGCTTTCGGCGCGCACCGCGCCGTCCCAGTCGGCCTCAAACGGTTCGGTGCAGTCGCACCACCAGGCGTCCAGCCCCTTTGAAAACAGCCCCTCGTTGGCCTGTTTCCAATACAGCGCGCGTCCTTTGGGATCAAAGGCGTCATAGGTGCTCCGGTTGCCCAGCATCACACCCTGACGCAGCATCTCCATGCGGTTTTCGCCGTCTCCGGTCATATTCGGCCAGACGGAGAGCATCAGATGCACGTCCATTTCATGGAGCTTTGCGATGTTCTTTTCCGGCTGGGCAAAGCGCACCGGGCAAAAGGATTTCTGCCCCCACAGCGGCTCGGGCCAGGAGCGCCAATCCTGCACGATGCAGTCCAGCCCGACGCCCAGGGCGCGGTAGCGCGCGGCGACGTCCTGAAGCTCCTGAAAGGATTGATAGCGCTGCTTGCTTTGAAAATATCCAAACGCCCAGCGCGGCAGCATCGGCGTTTCCCCGGTAAGGGCGCGGTAATTGCCCATCACGCCGTCAAAATCGCCGCCGGCAAAAACGTAGTAGTCCAGTTCGTCCGCACAGTCGGCCCACAGATACGAGCCGTCCGGGTCGTCATGAAACACCATCAGGCAGCTAAAATCAAACAGCACGCCGTAGCCCTTGGTGGATACCAGCACCGGCACGCACGCCTTCATGTTGTACTGAAACAAATTGCGTCTTCTGCCGCGCAGGTTGCCGTACCCTTCCTCGTGCGACCCCAGTCCGTAAAGCCCCTCATCGCGGTCGAAAAGGAAATTGATTTTCAGCTGGTAAGCGTCGCGCACATGCCGGGGCGTAAACGCCTGCGCGTCGGAGCGCGCGCCGTCCACGCTCTGCTTTTCCTCGATTTGGGCGCTTGGGTCAAACTCGTTGATCCATACCGGCGTCGTTTCAAACAGATGTCCGTCATAGCGCGGCTGATCCAGCAGCACGCGCCCGGCGGCGTCATAAAATGTTAAATTGCCGTATTTCCGGTCCATCCGCACCCGGATCTGCCCCGCGTCCACGACGACGGCCGCATCGCTTTGGGTCACGGCGCAGGGATGGCCGCCCTGGCGCACGACAATTTCGCTGGGCTGGTTTAAAAACGCCCCGCGGCGCGTTTCGTTGATTCTTAAAATCCCCGCGCCGACGCCCGCAATGCGCAAAAGCCGCTCCCCCGCTTCAATCTGCACGCCGTCCGGAAAGGGCGTCATCGTAAAATCCATAAAAACCGCTCTCCTTTTGTTGTCCCCGCCCGCGCCCGGCGCGCAGCGAATTGTCCTGTTGTCAAAATGCAGCTTCAGTATAGCAGAAAACCGGCGTTTCGTAAAGTTGACCTCCCCCCAAATGCGCGTTATACTGTTGCTATCAAATCAAAGGAGCATGTTCCATGAGAATCGCGCTTTTAAACGAAGTCAGCCAGTGTGAAAAAAACCCGGTGATTTACGACGCGCTGAGCCAGTGCGCGTTTGACGCGGGCCACGCCGTTTACAATCTGGGGCAAACCGGCCCGCAGGAGCCGGAGCTTTCCTATGTCCATATCGGCATGCTCGGCTTTGCGCTGCTTGCAAGCGGCGCGGTGGATTTTGTCGTTTCCGGCTGCGGCACGGGCCAGGGCGTCATGCTTTCGCTCAACAGCTATCCGGGCGTGCAGTGCGGCCTGATCTATGACCCGGTCGAAGCCGAGCTGTTTATGCGCATCAACGCCGGCAACGCCGTCTCGCTGCCGTACGCCAAGGGCTTTGGCTGGGGCGGCGAGCTGAACCTGCGCAATATTTTTGAAAAACTGCTCGGCACGCCGGCCGGCGGCGGGTATCCCGTCCATCGCGCGCAGGCGCAAAAGCAGTACGCCGCCCAGCTAAAGCAGGTCAAAGCGTCGGTATGCCAAGCGCCCCTTGACGCCCTGCGCGCCGTCGACCCTGCGCTGATGCGCCATGCCACGGCAGGCAAGGCGGTTCAGGATTGTCTGAAAACCTTTGCGCCGGAAAATGAAATTGCAAAATATGTGCTGGCGCTGCACGAAAAAAACGACTGATCCGCCCTTAGGCCGGATACAACACCGCCGCCTCCCAAAAAGCACCGGGGCGGGCTGCCGTTTCCAAACCGGCCGCCCGCCCCGGATTCTTTTTATTTTGCCGCCAGTTTACCGGCAAATCCATCCATAAAATCCAGCAGCGCCGTCAGATTCCCGACAAGGCCGTCGTCGATTCGGTGCCAGCAATAGCGATACCCCGGAAAATACGGACAAAGCCGGTATGTTTCGTCCCGGTACCTGATCGGGATGCACGCCAGGGGCCTGCGGCCCGTTTTGTCCGTCTGAACGCAGTACCTGCATCCATCGCATTTTTTGGTGCGCTCCATTACAAACGCCTGAACCTTTGGCGGCATCTGATCAAAATGCGCCAGATAGGGCTTCATACCAGATGGAATACACAGCCCCAGCGACACAGGCTCGTCCACATACGCGTCAAACTGCGCGCAAATGCCGGTATGCTTGATTTTATACGCGTTGCCGCCGCGGGGGCGCTCATCGCCCCACGCCGGGTTTGCATAGCAGAGCGTCAGCTGATAATCCGGCCATTGGGTGTTATAGGTATCATAGGCGCGATAGCCATGATCCGTCATCCATTTTTCCAGCCGGCGAAACGGCGCTTCGCCCAGCAGGGGCGCATAAAGATCGGCGGTATAGCGATGATTTTCGTCAAAAAGGCAATAGGCAAACGCAACCGGATCGGCGTTTGGGCGGGTGGCCATCCAGACCCACGCCGGGGGAAGCGCCGCAGCAGGATCAAGCCCCGCCAGCGCCAGGATTTTCTGCTGCCGCCGGCTCCATTTGACCTGCGCGCCCCCGCCCATCCGGAACATATTTTTCAGCAGCCCTTCCACGGCGTTTTCGATTTTAAGCACCTGCGCCTGCAGCGCCGGCTTGCCGTAGCCTTTTTTATAACGGCTGGGAAACGCGTCGTCCGGATGCAGCGCCGGCACAAGCAGCGCAGGATCGTCAAAGAGCATCTGGTAGAGGTTTTTCATAAAATCATAAAACGCCTTTTGCTCCTCCGCGCATACCGGCGCGTTCTGGCTGGGCCAAAATGCCGGGAACATCGTCCGATAGCCGTGCAGGATTCTTTGCTCCAAAGCGGCAAATTCCATCGCTATATCCTCCATTTGCGGTATCTGTGCAGGTACGGTTTCAACATGCCGCTCCCGATCCGGCGGCGAGGCTTTTTATCCCCGCGCCTGTCCCAAGCGGCAGTTTACTGCGGCCGTTTTTCGCCGCAGCGGGTGCAAAATTGATCCCCTGCCCTGAAAGGCGCGCCGCAATGCGCGCAGTAAAGCGCCCGCGGCTGTTTGGCGCGCCGGTTCAGCAGCAGGAAATTCACCGGCGCAAGCGCCAGAATCATCAGCCCCAGCGGCAGCGTATCCGGCGTGAAAAGGCTCAGGCCAAAGGCGCACAGCGCATAAAGCGCGCAGGCAATCAGCGCCGCCTGTGCCGGCATCGATCTGCGGCGGATCAACCGGAAAAGCGCCGCCAGCAGGACGTAAACCAGCGCCGCCGCGCCGACCTTCAGCGCAGTGTGCCAGTTTCCTGCGCCGTGCATACCGTCCGGCCCGAATGGCGCAGGAGACTGGGACCGCGCGGGCGTTTGCGTTTCGGGCAAAACCGCCGCAGCGCTGCTCTCCGGCTTTGGCGAAGCAAAGATTGCCGCAGAGGATGACGGCGCGGCGCTGACCGCAGGCGTCGTTGCCGGCGGCACCGTGCGTTTTTCCGCAGGCGCGGCGCTGGGGCTCTGACCATCGGACAGACCGGCCGAAGACGCCGGAGCAGCCGCAGGCTTTGAATCGGACGGCACAGGCGTCGGCGCGGCCGTCGGGGCCGGGTCTGCCGGCGTGGCCGCAGGCGGCGCGACAGTCGCAGACGGCGCGGGAACCGCAGGGGCCATGGTATCGGCAGCGTCAAATACGATGCCGTCCACGACGCTTTGCAATACGGTGCGCTGCGTTTCGCTCACCGGCTCATCGTAGGTCGTCAGATCAATGGAAACCTTTTTGCCGTTATAAACCGTGGCATATTCCAGGCAGTAGGCCGTCGTACCGTCCGAAAGCGTCGTCTGATCGGTAAACGTCAAAAAAATCGCCTGGCTGTGCTGATAGGAAGCGCCGGTGGTATAGCCGTTGTTTTCGGCAAGCGTGCGGCTGTAGCGGGCCAGATACGCGCTGTCATACAGCGCCAGGTTTTCCAGCGTCCTTGTCGCATCGCTTTCAAAGCAGCTGATTTCAACGACATACCCCAGATCCACCTCGTATGCGCTCAGGTAGATCTGCCAGGAGCGCATATAGTTCTTGACCTCCTGCGCGTCCAGCCCATAGGCGTCAAAATCGCTGTCGGGCGAGCTGCGGGTAAAGGCGATAAGCGTACCCGGCACGGTCACTGTCAGCCCGGGCGTACTTAAATAATAGGTGCCGCCAAGCGCCTGCGCACAGGCAGGCAGCGCAAAAAGCGTCATCGCCAGAACCATCAGCAAAGCAAAAGCGCGTTTGAGCATAAAAACTCCTTTCGGCCCGCTCCGGCCGCACCGCGCGCAAATCGATCGCCGCTGTGCGCGCAGCGCTTTTCCAGGGCAGCAAAACCCCCATATACAGCATATCAAAACCGCCGTGCGCGGATTTTACAGAATACGTTCATTATATCCCGTGGGTAAAAAGCTGTCAATTCCCGTCCGGTACGGTTCCGTGCAAACCGGCGGATGATTCCGCTTAGCAGCTGTTCAGATTAAAAAAGTTCGCTTGCAAACGAATTCTTTTTTTGCTATGATAATACGCATCATGAAATTGGAATCGACGGGAGGAAAAAATCAATGGGACTTTTCGTGCGCGACCACGGATTTTACAAGCGCGTCGCAGCCGTAGCGGTGCCGATTGCGGCGCAAAGCCTGATTACCATCGGCGTGAACATGATGGACACCATCATGCTGGGCTCAATGGGGGAAACGCAGCTGTCCGCATCGGCGCTGGCCAATCAGTTTATCAACGTATTTCACATTTTCTGCATGGGCATCGGCATGGGCGCCAACGTATTGACCTCGCGCTACTGGGGCATGCGCAATCAGGAATACCTGCGCAAGACCATCACCATCATGCTGCGCATCTGCCTGTGTTTTTCTCTGGCGTTTATGCTGGCGACCTGGCTGATCCCCGAGGGCATCATGCGCATTTATACCAACGACGCGCAGATCATCCGTCAGGGCGTGCGCTATCTGGACTGGTCGATCCTCAGCTATTTTCTGCTGGGCTTTTCCCTGACCTGCACCATCGTGCTGCGCAGCGTCGGGCTGATGAAAATTCCGCTGATCTGCTCGTGCTTTGCGTTTTTTGTCAACGTGGGGGCCAATTATATTTTCATCTACGGCAAATTCGGCGCGCCGCGCATGGAAATTGCCGGCGCAGCGCTGGGAACGCTCATTGCCCGCGCGTTTGAATTTGCGTTTATCTGCGGCTACTTTTTCATCGCAGACCGGCGCATCGGCTATCGCATCCGGCATTTTTTCACCAAATGCGGCGATCTGGTGGGCGAATACATCCGCGTCAGCCTGCCGGTGCTGATCAGCGACGGGTTAATGGCGCTGGGCAACAACGCGGTGGCAATGGTCATGGGCCGCATCGGCGCCAATTTTGTTTCCGCCAACGCCATCACCACCGTGACCCAGCAATTGAGCACCGTACTGATCCAGGGCGTGTCCAATGCGTCGGCCATCATCACCGGCCATACCCTGGGCCAGGGGGACCGCAGGCGTGCGCAGGCGGAGGGATACAGCTTTTTCGGCATCGGCATTGTGCTGGGGCTGGCCGCCTGCATCGTGATCCTGGCGCTGTCCGGGCCGATCATTTCCTGCTATGACATCACCGCGCAGACCCGTCAGATCGCCTATGAGCTGATGGTCTCCATTGCGATCATCGTGGTATTTACCGCCATCAATTCCATTTTAACCAAAGGCGTGCTGCGCGGCGGCGGCGATACCAAGTTTCTGATGGCGGCCGACGTGCTGTTTCTCTGGGTTGCTTCGGTGCCGCTGGGCTATCTGGCCGGGCTGGTTTGGCACCTGCCGCCGTTTTGGATCTATTTCTTTTTGAAAATCGACCAGTTCCTCAAAGCGATCTGGTGCGTTTTCCGTCTGCGCAGCGGCAAGTGGATCAAGCGCGTACGCGGTCAGGAAGCTTTTTCATCCGGCGCGCCCGCCGATACGGACGAAACCGTCCGGGCATAAAAAGCGTCCCGCTGTATGCACCTGTCTGGCGCCTCAAATTTCCATAGTTTGCTATAACTGCAAGAAGTTTCTCCTTTACGACTTCGCCGATATATTGTATCATAAGGCCAGCAGCTTGTCGGCATTGGCGGGCGGAAGCACCGTATAAGAAGGAGAAATGCACAGATGAAAAAAGCCCTTGTTTGGTTTTTGACGGCAGCGCTTGCGGTATTGCCGCTTCAATCGGCGGCGCTTGATACCACGCAGCTGCTGGTATTGGACGACTACTGGTATGGCGGCCAGACGGTGGAATCGGACAAAACCGGCGCGCAGGGCGCGCGCGTAACGCTGGACAAAGCGTTTTATATCGGCAGCTACGGCGCCTGGGAAGGGCTGCGCGTGATCGTGCGCCAGGAAGGCGCCGACGCCTATGAGATCGCCATTGCCGGCGACTATGAAAAAGTCGAAGCCATGAGCATCGACGAAGGCGTCCGCTTTGAGCGCGCGGTACGCATCCCCATACAGATTTCGGGCAGCGCGCCGGGCGATTATGTACTGGCAAACGGATCGCCGTTTGAGCTTGTACAGGAGCAGGGCAACGATGCGCTTGCCTGGCTGTATCTGCCGCTTCAAAAGGGCGGCTGCACGGCCTCGTGCATGATCGGCGCGGCAGGCGACACCAACCGCGTGCGCATCCGTGTCGTCTACGAGGACAAAACCTACAGCCCCGCGGACGACACCACCGCGTACCGGAACGTTTCCTTTGAGCTGCTGGCCTATGCCGGCGCGCAGACGGATCATTTCCGCGCCCAATGCACCGGGTCCCAAAACGGCGTGGGTGCNNGGGTGCGGCGTACAGCCCTCAGGCGGCGCTGGAGCATACCGGCGGCGCGCAGGCGGTAAACCATCTGACGTTTCAGATTGCCGCGATGACCCCGCAGGATCGGGCGGAAATTTTCCGCAGCGCCTCCTATCAGCAGGACGATCGGTACTATTTTCTTCAGGGAAACGACGCCATGGCCGTCAAGCTGCGCGTTGTGTCGCCCAGCGGCGAGCCGTATCCGGCCGGAACGCTCATCGAGGTGGTAAATCTGGGCTACGGCGACTGGGCCGAGCTGATCGGCGCCACCGGCAAAACCGTCACCTCCTCCGGCAGCGCCGTATATTATCTGGACCAGGACAGCTGCTTTACCCTGACCTGCCCCGGCATTACCGTCTTTGCCGCGGCGGCGGCCGGCATGCACGCCCAAAATTGGGAAGAGTCGCTCGGTCAGAGCGCGCTGGATTCGCTTTTGGCCATCCGCAGCGCTTTTTCAGAGAATTTCAGTCAGAGCATGACCAAAAGCGAATATGAAACGCTGCTGGACTATATCGGCGGCAGCGAATCGTTTACCTGGGCGTATCAATGGTATGTCGGCCGCCTGGGACTTCAGCTGACCTACGGTGCGCAGACCGACCTGGCCGTGATGGATCTGTATTTTCAAAACGCGCCGCGTTTCACCGAGCAGCAGGAGCCGGAGCAAAAAACCATCGACCTGGCCGTCGGGCAATCCAGCGCGCTGCCCGCCCTTCGTCCGGACGCACAGACCGGCTGGAACAGCGTCAACAGCCAAACCGCAGTCGTTACCGGAAACGCTTCGGACGGCTATGCCGTTCACGGCATCAGCCAGGGCACCACATATCTTTTCTGCGCCGACGCCCAGGGAACGGTATCCATTCTGACCGTTCATGTAACCGCGCCGGAGGAGGTGCCGGAAAATACGCCGGAGCCGCAGCCCCCGCAGGGCATTACCCGGTATGTCGTTACCGCAAGCGAGCTGTCGCTGCGCGCCGGCCCCAACGCCCAAACGACGCAGCTGGCCGTTTATCCGCACAATACGATCGTTTCAGGCGTTGAAACGCCCGGCAGCAGCTGGATTGCCGTCTATGAAGACGGGCAGCTGGCCGGATATTGCTACGGCGCCTATCTGGCAGAGCTGGAATAATACCATCGCACGCGCGCCGCGCTTTTTTCGCGGCGCCTGCCCCGACCGGGCCTGCGTACCGGCACGCATCGAAAAAATGCGATGCCGCCCGATACGCTGCCCGGTCTTTTTTTGCGTTCAGGCGCCGCGCATACAGAAAATGCGCAAAGAGGCTTGCGCAAAAGAGGCTTTTATACTATAGTAAAGGCAGAACCTTCAATTCAATATTCAACAGAAAGGACAGCAGAGGATGATCCATGTAGCGATGATCGGCGTGGGTGCAATCAGCGGCATTTATCTGAAAAACCTGACGGAAACCTTCGGCGAGGTGCAGCTGTGCGGCGTGTGCGATCTGATCGAGGAAAGGGCGCAAAAGGGCGTGGAGTTTGTACGCCAGCAGCAGCAAAACGGAATCCGGTGCGCGACGCCGAAGATTTACAAAACCATGTACGACGCGTTTGCCGACCCGCAGGTGCAGGTGATTTTGAACCTGACCCGTCCGTATGAGCATTACGAGGTCACCAAGCAGGCGCTTTTGGCCGGCAAGCATGTTTACAGCGAAAAGCCGCTGGCCGTTGACATGGACGAAGCGGACGAGCTGGTCGAGCTGGCGCAAAAGCAGGGGCTTTGCCTGGGCGGCGCGCCCGATACGTTTATGGGCGCAGGCATCCAGACCTGCCGGAAGCTGATCGACGACGGATACATCGGCGATATCGTAGGGGCAAATGTTTCGATGATCTGCCATGGCCATGAAACGTGGCATCCCGATCCCGAGTTTTATTACAAGCGCGGCGGCGGGCCGATGATGGATATGGGGCCGTATTACGTCACCGCCCTGGTGCAGCTTTTGGGGCAGGCGCAGGGCGTGATGGGCATGACGAAAAAGACGTTTGACCGGCGGATGATCACCTCCGCCCCGCACCGCGGCGAAATGATCGACGTGGAGGTGGACACGCATCTTTGCGGCAATATCCTGTTTTCCTCCGGCGCCATCGCGTCGATTTTCACCACATTTGACGTATACTATACCAATCAGGCGCGGTTTGAGGTATACGGCACCAAAGGCACGCTGATCGTTCCGGATCCCAACCGTTTCGGCGGACCGGTGATGCTGTACCGGCCGGAGGATTTCGTGCGCGGCCCCGCGGTTGACCCGGCGCTTCAGAAGGTGGATTTTAACCCCTATCCGGCCTATAAGCAGATGCCGCTGCTGTTTGATTACCGGGAAAACAGCCGGGGGTTGGGGCTGGCGGACATGTGCCGGGCCATTGAAACGGGACGGCCCTGGCGCGCCGATTACCAGCAGCAGCGCCATGTGCTGGAAATTCTTACCGGCTTTGAAAAAGCTTCCCGCGCAGGGGCGTATCTGCCGCTACGCACCCAATATGTCCGCACCGCGCCCATGCAGAACAATCCCATGCACGGCGTGCTGGATTGACCCGGCGGCGCGGCGGCCGTTTTTCAGGCTGCGGCGCGATGCAAAAAGCCAAAACGGATTTCAAAATCATCCCCATTGACAGGAGGCGTTTACGAAAATGAAAGTTGCTTACACGGGCTGGACCTGGATCAGCAACCGCGAACCGGAGGCGGCAAAAAAACTGCTGCGCCAGTCGTTTGTGGAATGTAAATTTTTAGGCTATGACTATGTGGAAAACTTTGCGTTTATCCGCGATTACTATGCCGACAATCCGCAGGAGCTGGTCGAGCTGGCGCGTCAGTGCGGCGTGGAGCTGGTCAACCTGTACGGCCATTTCAAGCTGGACGATGTGGAAGCGGCGATTGAAACCGGCAAAAAGCAGGTGGAATTTCTGGCCGCCGTGGGCGGCAAATGGTACAATTGCCAAAACTCCGGCTATGGCGACGATATTCCGGTGACAACCGAGGCGCTGGATCAGATCAGCCGCATCGCCAACGAGGTGGGCCGGCATGCAAAATCGCTGGGCGTCACGCTGTGCTTCCATCCGCATTACGGCACCTGTGTGTTCAGCCAGTCGGATATCGACTATTTTGCCGCCCATACCGACCCGGAGTATGTCAGCTTCTGCCCCGATACGGCCCATACCACGCTGGCCGGCATCGATCCGGTGGCGCTGATTCATCAGCTGGGCAAACGGATCGCCTTTGTTCATTTAAAGGACGTGGACACCTACGCGCTGTCCAAGGCCGAGGGGCGCGCAAAAATGGCCACGTTCCGCGCTTTGGGGCACGGCACGGTCAATTTCCCCGCGATCAAGGCCGCGCTGGAGGAGGAAGGCTACGACGGCGTTTTGTGCGTCGAGCTGGACCGGCCGGAGGTGTGCAATTTCCACAGCGCCGAGGTTTCGCGGATTTATCTGCGCGACGTGCTGGGATTGTAATTTTTCCGGACGAAAAACGAAATCAAGGCGTATCCGCATGGATGCGCCTTTTTGGATTTCAACGGGTCCGGCGATACAAAGAATCAAAAAATCGCGCGTATTCCAATCGAATACGCGCGACGGTTTATAACAGGGGGATATCAGGCTGCACTTACCATTCCTTGACGGCGTCAATCGCATTGCCCATCGAGCAGTTCTGGCCTTCCATCACGACGCAGTCGATGACATAGGGCTTGAGGGATTTCTGCGCGCGCTCAAAGGCGGGAATCAGGTCTTCCGGACGGAACACGCGCTCCGCGCCGCAGCCAAAGCCTTCGGCAACCTTGACATAGTCCACAAAGCCATGGTTCTCGTGCATCTCAACGGCGTATTCATAGCCGTAGGCGCCCTTCTGGTTCTGACGGATCAGGCCCAGATAGGCATTGTTGACGATCACGACGATCACCGGGACGTTGAACTTGGCCGCCACAGCCAGCTCCTGAACGTGGAAGGTGAAACCAAAGTCGCCCATAACGGCCACTGCGCGCTTGCCGGGGTTGGCAACCATCGCGCCAAAGGCGGCGGGGATGTCATAGCCCAGCGTGCCGGACCCGCCGGAGGGCAGGTACTGACGCGGCTTTTCGGCGTTTTGCAGCTGGCCGGACCAGATCTGTGTGATGCCGCAGCCGGTGGTGAAAATCGTATCGGGGCCAAACGCCTTGTTCAGGTCGCCGAACACGCGGTGCGGATGCATCGGCACGCAGTCCTGATCGACCTTACGGGCCAGCGCCTTGCGCATGGCAGGCAGCTGCGCAACCAGATCGTTCTCGGGCAGCGTGACGCCCTGAGCCGCCTGAAGGAGCATATCGATCGCCTTTTTGGCGTCGGCGACAATGCCCAGATCCGGCTGGAAGATTTTGCCGATCTCGCTCTTTTCAATGTTGATATGGATGAACTTGCGATCACCCTTGTACACGGCGATATTGCCGGTATGACGGTCGGTAAAGCGGCAGCCGATGCCCAGAACCACGTCAGAGGACAAAAGCACCTTATTGCCGATCGGCTGACCGACCTGGATGCCCGCATGGCCGGCATTGAGCGGATGATCCGTGGGGATGCCGCCCTTGGCCATATAGGTGGTGATGACCGGAATCTTGAGCATTTCAGCAAAACGCACCAGATCCGCGCAGGCGCCCGCTTCCACAACGCCGCCGCCCATGATAATCACAGGATGCTTGGCCGCCTTGAGCATTTCCATCGCCTGGTTGATTTCCTCGGCCTTGGGCGCGGGATTGTCATAGGGCAAAGACTGATAGGTCGCCGGATCAAAGTCGATTTCGGCGTTCTGCACATCCAGCGGCAGATCGATCACAACCGGGCCGGGCTTGCCTTCGCGCGCGACCTTGAAGGCCTCCTGGAACACGGAAACGACGTCTTCCTTATTGGTCACGCACCAGGTCTTTTTCGCCACAGGCGCAGCGATGGCGGCGATATCCACGCACTGGAAAGCGTCCTTGCCCAGCTGCGCCGTCACGGCCTGACCGGTGATGGCGATAACCGGAATGGAGTCAATGTTGCAGGTATAAATACCCGTGACAAAGTTGGTGGCGCCGGGGCCGGACGTGCACAGCGCAGCTGCCATACGGCCGCTTGCACGATAGTAGCCGCCCGCAGCGTGTACCGCGCATTCCTCGTGGCGGTTGGTATAGTGTTTGATGCTGCTGCTGGCCATAAATTTATAAAGGCCGTTGATGCCAGCACCCGGGATGCCAAAGGCGTCGGTGATGCCTTCCATCTCCAGAATCTTGACGATTGCTTCAGAAACGATCATGACATACTCCTCCTGGATTCAAAATGTGATTTCACATAATGAAATAGATTTTCAATTACCAACATTATAACATATCGCGTTTAAAATATCAAGAAAGAATCAAAGTTTTGCTTCCCAAAAGCCGCTATATTTGATATAATGGGGTAGATTTTGGCATAGTTTGGGGGAGCTTTTTTCGTGGAGCGCACAGTGGCGGCAACGACAAAGAACAAAAACCAGTCTGCATGCAAGGCGCTGGAAATTATCGAATACATGGCCTTGAACGACAATGAGCCGATGCGCCTGGGCGATCTGGCGCAGGGGCTGAAGATGAACGCCAGCACCGTTTTACGCTATCTGACGGCCCTGGCGGACTGCGGCTATGTGCAGCAGTCGCCCAAAACGCTGCGCTACAGCCTGACGCTCAAGCTGTGCTCCCTGGCCGGGCGCATCAGCGCAAACGTCGAGCTGTACAATATTGCCCTGCCGTACATGAAGCAGGCCAGCGCCGTTTTTGGCGAATCCTGCTGTATCGGTGTGGAGCGCGACGCATCGGTGGTCTATCTGGGCGTCGTGGAAGGCCCGGCGCAGATGCGCATTACCCAGCGGATCGGCAGCCGCGCGCCGATGTACTGCACCGGCATCGGCAAGCTGCTTTTAACCGAATACGATCCCGTTGCCGTGGGACGCCTGGCCGACGCGGGGATGACCCCGTTTACCGAACATACGCTGGGCAGCGCCGAAGCGCTGCTGGCGCAGGTGGAAGCGGCGCGCGCACAGGGCTACGCGATTGACAACGAAGAATGCGAAATCGGCATGCGCTGCGTCGCCGTGCCGGTTTACAATTATACCGGCCATATCATCGCGGGCATGAGCGTCACCGGCCCGGCCGTGCGCATGAGCATGGAAATAATCGCGGAAAAGCTGCCGCAGTTCAAGGGCATTGCCGCCGCGCTTTCGCGCGACCTGGGGTATCTTGAATCATAGAGGGTAAAAGCCGTCGTTTGACGCCGGCAGGCGCGTTTCGCCTGCCGGTCTTTTTTGTCTTCAGCATACGGATGCCTGTTTTTTCCTTTTTTCCCGGTTTGATCTCCTGTTTATTTCACTATATGAAATTCATTTTTTAAAAATGAAATTTTTTGTTCCAACAACTTGTATCTGTCCGCATCGCGTGATATAATATACATAATTTCTAACGCGACGATTCTGAAAGGAGCTATGCGATATGTACCGTCCGCATCCTGATTTTCCCACCCGTAAACCCGTTACCGGCCAGCAGCTGGAAGCAATCTGCCAGTCCAAGGTTGTGCGCACCGAGGGCATCCCCGGCCCGCTGGTAATTGAATCGATCGAGATGATCAAGCGCGATAAATTCGTCTTTATCCGCACCCGTACCACCTGCGGTCTGGAGGGTATTTCCATCTGCGGTGAAAACTGGAAATTCTTCTATCCGATTTTGCAGCTGAAAATCGCGCCGTACTTCATCGGCACGGACTGCCGCGATATCGAGGATACCTTCCAGTACATGTATGTGCGCGACCTGAACTACAAAATCCAGGGGCTGGCGTTCTGGTGCTGCTGGAGCTGGCTGGAGGCGTCCATTCTGGACATCCTGGGCAAGGCCAGCGGCAAGTTCATCGGCGAGCTTTTTGGCCCGCGCGTCAATGACGAAGTCAACTATTACATGGCCAGCGGCAACCGCGGCAATACGCCGGAGGAAGAAATCGCCATTTTGGAAGAGCGCATGGCGGAGTACGGCGTCAAGGCCCTCAAATTCAAGGTCGGCGGCCGCATGAGCAACAACGCCGATCAGGTTCAGGGCCGCAGCGAAGGGCTGATCTTTGCCGCGCGCAAGCATTTCGGCGACGACATGATTATCCATGCCGACGGCAACGGCTCCTATACGCCCGACGTGGCAATCCGTTACGGCAAAATGCTCGAGGAAATCAACGCCTATTTCTATGAAGAGCCCTGCCCCTTTGATTACCTTTGGGAAACCAAGGAAGTGGCCGACGGCGTGGACATCCCGCTGGCTTTCGGCGAACAGGAAACGAGCCTGCGCCGGTTCCGCTGGCTGATCGAAAACGACGGCTGCCAGGTGGTTCAGCCGGACGTGCAGTACAACGGCGGGTTCATCAAGACCTGCAAGGTCGCGCGCATGGCGGAAGCGGCCGGTATGCTCATCACGCCCCACGTTTCCGGCGGCATCCAGTATGCGCATGTGCTGATGCTGGCGTCCTTCACGCCCAACATGGGCAAATATCAGGAGCTGAAGGTCGGCTATAAGGAAACCAAGGACTTCTTTACCACCGATCTGGTGCTCAAAGACGGCAAGATCAACATCCCCAATGGTGTGGGCCTGGGCATGGCGTTTGACAAGAACTATTTTGATCCGGCTGTGGAAATTTTCCGCGCCGACGAAGCCAAGCGCACCAAGACGTACTAATTTAAAAATAAAAACCGTTTTTTGCTGGGCGCGTCCTTTTGGACGCGCCCAGCCGCATTATGCGCCGCCTTTTTTCAAAATGCTTCCGTGATTTTCTAAGATCGCGCAAACCAAAATGCCCTGCCTTTACCCAATGCAAATTCCCCTACATATGATCCTATCCGCATCATCTTCACCGGAGCGCCCATGTTCGCACAAAAAAACCTGTACAGGTCCTGCTTTTTGACCCGTACAGGCAAACAGCCGGGCAGCGCGAAGCGCTCCCGGGCGTCAGAATCGGAATCGGAGGGCCGCACGGCGGTCTGAAGACGCGAGGACAGCACGCAGTGCCGGAACACCCGGCCTGCTCTGGCAGGGCGGGTGCGCAGATGTCCAGAGGGCAGCGCCCTCTGGGGAAAGAGGAATCGGAGGGCCGCAAAGCGGCCTGAAGGCGCGAGGACAGCACGCAGTGCTCCGCAGTGCCGGAACACCCGCCCTGCCCGGGCGGGGCGGGTGCGCAGAGGTCAAGAGGGGCTTAGCCCCTCTTGCAGGCGTTAGAATCGGAGGGCCGCACAGCGGCCTGAAGGCACGAGGACAGCACGCAGTGCTCCGCAGTGCCGGAACACCCGCCCTGCTCTGGCAGGGCGGGTGCGCAGATGGAAGACCCGCCCGTTGAACGATCCGCCGCAGCATGGTACAATATAGCTGTGGATTTGGCGGATGCAAAGACATTTGTGTGCCATCCCGGTATGCGCCGCACGAACGGGGCTTAAGTCTCAGGCGCTTGCCATGCCAAAAGTGCGGCAGGACCTCGCGCCAAAGGAGAAGCTGTCATGGAAAACACCTGGCCAAAGCGAATTGCGCGCCATATGCAAAACGAACAGTGGGCGCAGGATCAAATGGGCATGTCGCATGCAGCCGTATTTTTGGGCCGCAGTCTGGTGCTCAAATGCGAACCGGACAGCGCCGAAGCCCGCAGGGAAGCGCAGATGTATGCATTTTTGCAGGGAAAGCTGCCCGTCCCGCAGGTCGTCGACGCATTTTGCGAAAACGGCGTGCATTATTTGCTGCTGCATCGCGCGCAGGGCGTCATGGCATGCGATCCCGCGCGCCTGGCGTCTCCGGAAAAAACGGTGGCGCTTCTGGCCCAGGGGCTGCTTTTGCTCAGGGAAACGCCCATCGCCGGCTGCCCCTGTACACAGTTTGCCGCCGACAAGCTGCGCCGTGCCCGGGAAAATCTGGACGCCGGCAATGTTTCCATCGCCGACGCAGAACCGGCCACCTACGGCAAGGGCGGCTTTAAGGACCCGGAAGCGCTGTGGCGGTATTTGTCCTCCCATCAGCCCGACGAAACGCCCTGCATGACGCACGGCGATTATTGCCTCCCCAATGTGTTTTTGCACGGCGGCGCCGTCAGCGCGCTGATCGACCTGGGACGCGCAGGCGTCGGCGACCGCTGGCAGGACATTGCGCTTTGCGCCCGGTCCATCCGCCACAATTTCGGCGCGGATTATACCGACCTGCTGCTTGGCTGCCTGGGCGTTGCGCCGGACCCGGAGCGCATGAAATGGTATCTGCTGCTGGACGAACTGTTTTAACGCCTGTGAAATTCAAAGAAACGGCAAAAGCGTTGACGGGCCGTTTTTACGCGTTACACTCAAACCAACCCCGCGCCAAACTATCGCCCCAAACGGGCGGGGCAGCGCAAACGGGGCGGCAATTCCGGTTTTTGCCGGAGAAGGAGGCACCATGGGCGCGTCGCGCTACGAGGTTTTCTGCAAAGTCGTTGAATTGGGCAGCCTGACGCAGGCCGCCGAGGTGCTGGGCTATACGCAGCCGGGCATCAGCCACATTATCAGCGCCATGGAAGAGGAATTCGGCTTCCCGCTGCTGATCCGCAGCCGCTCGGGCGTGCGCCCCACAGCGGACGGCGAACGCGTTTTGCCGATTATCCGCCGGATTTTAAGCGGCACAGAGCAGCTGACCCAGGTCGTAAGCGCCGTCAAAGGGCTGGACGCCGGCACCGTGCGCATCGGTACGTTCACCTCCGTAGCGGTACACTGGCTGCCCGGGATGATCAAAGAATTTCAAACGCTTTATCCGCATATTGAATTTAGCCTCTGGGGCGGCGATTACCATGATATAGAGCAATGGCTTGCCGACGCCTCGGTGGACCTGAGCTTTGTGACATTGCCGCTGGGCGGCGCGCTGGGCGCTTCGTGCACCGCAATTCCCCTGCATGAAGACCGGTTGCTCGCCGTGCTGCCCCCGGAGCATCCTCTGGCGCACCTGGAAACATTTCCCCTGGAGCAGATCGAACGCAATCCGTTTATCGGCCTGCTGGAAAATTCCGATCATGACGTGCGCCGCGCCGTGCGCGCCGCCGGCGTCCGGCCCAATATCCGTTTTTCCATCAAGGACGATTACGCCGTCATCGCCATGATCGAACAGGGGCTGGGCATCAGCATCATGCCGGAGCTGCTTTTGAAGGGCCGCAGCCAGAATGTGCGCGTCATCCCGCTTGAAAACCATCCGACCCGGCTGATCGGACTGGCGTTTGCCGCCGGCGTGCAGGCAAGCCCCTGCGCGTCGCGCTTTGCCCAGTTTGTTCAGCAGTGGGTCGCCCGGCAGACGGCCGCCGAACAAAAAAACAGCGCCGGCGGATAAACTCCCGCGGCGTCTTGCCCGATGCATCGTCCCCATCGCACCGCATGCGGCCCAACCGCGCCGGTACGATGGGGACGATGTTTTTCAAAATTGTTTTAAAAAGACGCCCGTTCGCTGCGTCCCTTGAAAAGGACAAAGCGAACCGGGCGGCGCCGGATTGGGGCGTTTGAGAAAGGGAAGAGAAGCCCCTAATCCGGCAATAGGATCAACCGGCAAGGCGAAACCAGCGACCAGAAAAAGGCGCGCCGCCCTGCCGGGAACCTGCTTACGGCGTCCCGGACGCATCGGGCGTCTGCGTCCGGGGCGGACCGGCAGGGTCCGTGCTCCCCGCCAGATCCGGCGTCTGTCCCTGCCAATTTTCGGGCGCCGTGCCGGGGACGGCAGGCGGCTCCATACGCCCGTCGGGGAACGAACCGCCAAATCCGCCGCCCTGCTGGCCGCCCAGATCTTCCATCTGCAAACCGGACGAATCGACAAGCGTTTCAGGCTGCTGCAGCTGTCCGGTTTTCGTCGCTGGGATGTCGCCGTCCAACTGGCCGCGAATGCTCTGCGCGCGCAGGAGGCAGAAGGTCTTCAACGCGTCCACCGCCGCATCATATTGCTCAACCGTATAAAACGCAGTAGGATCCTGCGCCACATAGGGGCGCACCAGCGCATCAATCGCGTCTATTTCCGCTTCGCAAACCCCGCTTTCAAAATAACCGGTCAGCAGCTCGTCATAAATTGCATGATACTGCGCCAGACAGGTCTCGTTTTGCGCCAGCTTGCTCCACATCGGTCTTGCATCGGCGTCCTGAGTGGACAGCGGCGTATCAATCGGGCTGTTAACAAGAGCAGCAGCATCGTCTTGCATCATAAACCCGCCAAAAGCCAGGTTATAATCCCAGGGCAGCATCGAAAGCCGTCCGCCGGTTTCATACAGATAATAATTGTGCAGCATCGATCCGGTATAGCTGTCGCCGTTGAGGACAAAATTGTGCGCAGCAAAATACCGCAGCACTGCGTCAACATCCACGCAGGTTTCCAAATCCTTCCCGGTTGAAAGCGTTTTCAGTGCGGCAATCACACGCTGACAGTCTGCATTTTGCACATCGGTGACCGCATTGTCAAAAATATCGCTGTAGCTGGCAATTTCATCATCCGTGTAAACCAGATCTGCGCCGTTGCTGGCCAAGCCAAACCCATCTCTTTGTCCCGGATCAAAATTCCCAGGCGCCTGTTCCTCCTGCGGACGGCGCGCCGCCGGATTCCCCTGCGGTGCTTCAGGGTCAGCTGTGCGGTTCGGCGTCTGTCCGTCCGTTCCGATCGGCGCGCTTTCCTGCGCATCCGTCGGCGCTTCGTTCATGAACGACGCCCATTGCCCGGACGGATCCGAATCGCTTTGACGTTCCGGCCTATCGCCGTCAGCGTTGGGGATTGCGTTTGCCATATCCAGCTGCTGCGTTTCCGGCTTGTAAAGCTGACCGGCGTCCTGACCAAAATTCCGCTGCAGAAACGATACATTCACATCCTCCACCGCCAAATACAGCCCCCACAGGGTATCGTTAATGTACAGCACCGTATAGCTGGCCAGCGGCGCGGCAACGCCGGCCTGCTGCATAATCCGATAGGACAGATAATCCTTCATACAGGTTGGATCGCTGATCAGGTTATTTAAATGCAGCCGGTCCAGGCCATGATACGTCTGCCCCGATATGTATTTATCAAAAATAATTTTAAAGCTGTACCGGTTTGAATCGCTTTTTGCGACCTGTGTCAGGGAACTGTTCCCCTTTGTCGCAAAGGAAACCGAATCCACCGTTTCTCCATCAATGCTCACGCAGGCCGTATATTTGGTTTTATCCAGCGGGTTTTCTTTTAAATCCTCCAGATCCGCCTCCGCCATCGTCACGCGCACCTCATGCACGCGCTGCACGTCAAACAGCGTTTGGGCGTAATCCGCCGCCGTCTCATCCTGCACCGTTTGCGGTTGTCCGGAATTTTCCGGCAGAGGTTCCGTCCGGGCGCTGCATCCTGCAAGCAAAAACACCATCGCCGTCGCTGCCGCCCGCCAGCATTTTTTCATCTTCGTCACCTCCATCCGTTTTCAGTATCGCACATCAACCTTAAAAAAACCTGAACAAATCATCCGGATTTCATCTCGTTTTATATTATGCCGATAAAATAAAAAACAAATGGAGCGCCATTGCGCTTTGTGTTTTTGCCCGGTTTCCGTCGCGCATAAATTTTACAAAGGAAAAAGCGGTTTGGCCTTTTATATTGTGTGCCTGCCGGTATATGGGGAATTGACGTAAACATTGATTTTATCGCGCCGCCTGACAAACCAAAGTCTTACACAGTCCAAACGGCTCCGGGGCGTCTCCTGCTGTTTGTGCAGCAAACAACAGATCCGCCCGCAGGGCTAAAACACATGCCGGGCTCACAAAAACGGGCTGCCTGCGTACCGCTCGTTTTTCATCATCAAAATCGGCGCCGATTATCCACGCTTCATCCTTTTCAGAGGATATTCCGGTGTTTTTCATTTTGCGCTTTACCTGCCGGATCGTCTATGCTATACTGTGGATACGCAATATCAATGCATACATGAGGTGAGTTCCATGAAACCCTACAAAATTTATGCGCCTGAGCGCACTACCAGCAAGGACCGCGTCAGCGGCGCAACCGTACACCAGCTGACCAATTATCTGGGGCACAGCGTTCACCCCTATTTTACCAACAACGCCTGGTACGACAACGACCGCCGTTTCATTTTCACATCCGACCGTGAAAACGTCACCAACCTGTTTTCGTTTGATCTGGAAAGCGGCGAAATGGCGCAGCTGACCGATTTTTCCGATCGCCGCAAGGGCCCGGTGCAGATTGTCCGCCATATCAACCGGGAACGCAACGAAACCTATTACTGGCAAAACGGCTGCCTGTACGGCCTGAGCCTGTCCGATCTTTCCGTCCGCCCGATTTTTATCGCGCCCAAAAACGGCTACCACGTCGGCGGCGGCATCACCGGCGCAGGCGGCAAATACATCTATATCGGGTTCAGCGAAGATTTGACCGACCGGATTTTCACCAATCTGGGCGCCAGCTACATCGGCTTTCGCGAAACGTTCGAGGCGCATCCGCACTGCATGATCTATCAGATCGACCTGGACAGCGGCGAAGGCCGCGTCGTCTGGGAGGAGCATTGCTGGGTCGGCCACATCAATCCCTCCCCCACTGTGGACGGCATTTTGACCTTCTGCCACGAGGGCCCCTGGGACCTGGTCGACAACCGCATGTGGGTGCTGGACGTCAACACCGGCAAGGTCCATCAGCTGCGCCCGCGCAAGGCCGAAGGGGAAATGATCGGGCACGAATATTGGCTTCAGGACGGCGTTCACGTCGCCTACCAGGTACACGTTCCCACGCCCGGCAACCCGGTGCGCACCACCTATACCGGCTTTATTCACTACGACGGCACCGGAGAGGTGGAAGCGCTCAACGGCCCGATGCATTCGCCGGATCACGTCCATTCCCTGGGCATGGATATGATCGTCACCGACGCCGGCAAAGCGATCAAGCTCATCCGCCGCGAGGGCGACAAGTTTGACGCGCCGCGCGTGCTGGCCATGCACAATTCCAGCTTCTATTTCCAGAATTCGCATCCGCATCCGTCCTTTACGCCCGACGGCAAGCGCGTGCTGTACGCGTCGGATCTTTCCGGTTACATCAATTTGTATCTGGCGGAAATTCCGGATTATGAAACCCTGCCCTATCTGGATCAAAAATAAACCTGCGGTGTAAGCGCGCAAAGCAACGCGGCGTGGGACGCTCCCAACGCCGCGCTTTTGCGCCGTCATCCATGCCAATAACCGATCGGAGAGTTGATATGCTCAGATTATTTGAGGAAAGCAAAACCCGGCGCATCCATGCGCTGGACGGGCAATGGCGCTACTGCATCGACCCGGACGGCGTCGGGCAGGCGCGCGGATATGCACAGGCGCTGCCGCAGGACGCCCCGCGTACGATCATCCCCTCCTGCTGGCAAAACGAGCCGGGGCTGATTCATTACGAGGGTTCGGTCTGGTACCAGACCGGCTTTGATACCACGCTGGCGCATGTGCGCCTGGTTTTCGGCGCCGTCAACAACGAATGCGACGTCTATGTGGACGGCGCGCCCGTCGGGTATCACTACGGTGGATTTACCGAATTTGCCATCCGCCTGCCCAACCTGACGCCGGGCCGGCACACGCTGACGCTGCGCGTGTCCAATATTCACAATACGCTCAACACGCTGCCGCTGACCGATGTCGACTGGTTCCATTACGGCGGTATCATCCGCTCTGTGGAGGTACACGAAATTACCGGCGCAGCCATCGAGCGCATGCGCATCGATTATCAGCTCAACCCAGCCATGACGGACGCGCAAGTCACCGTCACCGCATCGCTTTACAGCCCCGAGGCCGTATGCGGCGAGGCAGTTTTGACCGTTGACGGAAAAAACGTCCAAAGTACGCTGGTGCGCGTACAGGGCGAGACGGCGCTGACGCTGTCGTTCCCGCTTTGTCCGGTAGCGCTGTGGTCGCCTCAGACGCCGGTATTGTACGAATTCGCGCTTTCCTTTGACGGCGACGAGCTGATCGACCGCACCGGGTTTCGCACCATCCAGATCCGCGACGGACAGTTTTATCTCAACGGCAGGCGGTTGTGGATGCGCGGCATCAACCGGCACGAGGAGCATCCGGACTGGGGGTTTGCCGTCCCGATGAAACTGAACAAGCGCGACATCGATCTGATCCGGATGACCGGCTGCAACATCATCCGCGGCTCGCATTATCCCAACGCCAAAGCTACCCTGGATTATATGGACGAAACCGGCATGCTCTTTTGGGAAGAAATTCCCATGTGGCGCTTCCCCGCGCAGGCGCTGGCCGATCCGCTGTCCCAGACCCGCGCCAGGGAGATGGTCTGCGAAATGGTTTCGCGCGATTTCAACCATCCCTGCATCCTGATCTGGGGCATGAACAACGAGGTCGAAAATACCAGCCGCGCCGCCTGGCAAATGGACGCGCTGCTGGGCAAAACCCTGCGCGCGCTGGATTCCACGCGCCTGATCACCTATGCTACCGATCTGCCGCTTCAGGACATCTGCTATGAGCACGCCGATTTTATTTCCGTGAACTATTATATCGGCTGGTATGGCCCGCAGCTGGATCAGTGGCCGGCGTTTCTGGACCAGCTGACCGCCTATCTGGCGCAAACCGGCAACGGTGAAAAGCCGGTGGTGCTCTCCGAATTCGGCGCCGGCGGGATCTATGGCGAAACCGCTTTTGAGGATGTGCTCTGGACGGAAAATTACCAGCAGCGGTATCTGGATTATACGCTGCGCCTGTTTTTGTCGCACCCGCGTTTAAACGGCACATTCATCTGGCAGTATGCCGATCTGCGCTGCTGTCTGGGGCGCGNNGCACGCTGGGCCGTCCGCGCAGCTTTAACAACAAAGGGCTCTTAAACGAATACCGGCACCCCAAGCTGGCCTATTATACCGTTCGGGATCTGTACTGCGAAGCGGCAAAACAGGAATAATGTTTCCGCGCCCCGCGGTTTATTGCCGGCACTGCGAAAGCGTGCCGGCATTTTTATGCCCTGCGCTTCAAAAAAAGCGCCGCATTTGCAATCGCGCCTGTTCTTTGGCTGCTTTCATCGGCATGAAAAAGACTTTTTTCATGGTTTTACGAAAAATTCATGTTTAGATCTTGCAAAAGTTCTGTTGATTTAGTATACTAAAGAACATGCATGGCGACATGCAAAAATCGAATGGCATACATTCAAAAAAATTATGTATGTCCAGAGGAGGCGCACTGATGGACGGCAGTACCATCCAGATTCTGATTGCCATGTGCGCATATATGGCGGTCATGGTTTTTATCGGCGTGTTTTACGCAAAACGGGCCAATGAAAATTCCGAAAACTATTTCCTGGGCGGCCGGGGACTGGGCCCCTGGGTTGCGGCGATGAGCGCGGAAGCGTCCGATATGAGCGGCTGGCTTTTGATGGGTCTGCCGGGCGTTGCGTACTGGTGCGGGATTGCCGACGCGGCCTGGACCGCCATCGGCCTTGCGGTGGGCACCTATTTAAACTGGCTGCTGGTTTCCAAGCGGCTGCGCCGCTACAGCATCAAGGCGGGCAACGCCATCACCCTGCCGGAATTTTTCTCCAACCGGTTCCATGAAAGCAAAAAAGTCGTCATGACCATTGCTGCGCTGTTTATTCTGATTTTCTTCACGGTTTATGCGGCAAGCTGTCTGGTAACCTGCGGCAAGCTGTTTTCAACGCTGTTTGACGCGCCGTATGTGCCGATGATGATTCTGGGCGCGCTGTTCGTATTGATTTACACCTTCCTGGGCGGTTTTCTGGCAGAGAGCATGTCCGACTTTATCCAGGCGCTGGTGATGGTCGCCGTGCTGGTGCTGGTGCTGGTAATCGGCACCGTCAGCGCGGGCGGCTTTGCCCAGGTGCTTGCCAGTACGCAGTCGATCCCCGGGTTCCTGGACTTTTTCGGCATCGCTTCGCCGACGCTTGAAAACGGCGTGCAGGCTGTGGCAAACGGCCGGCCGGTCTTTGGCGACGCCGGTTCCTACGGGCTTTTGACGGTTGTTTCGACGCTGGCATGGGGCCTTGGTTATTTTGGCATGCCGCAGGTGCTTTTGCGCTTCATGGCCATCCGCAAGGAGGACGAGCTGAAGCTTTCGCGCCGTGTGGCGATCATCTGGTGCATCATTTCGCTTTTCGCCGCCGTCGTCATCGGCGTGATCGGGCGCAGCCTGTATCCGACCGATCTGGGCACCGCCTCCGGCGCGGAAAACATCTTCATTCTGATGTCCACCCGTCTGCTCCCGCCGCTGATTGCAGGCATGGCGATGGCAGGCATTCTGGCCGCAACGATGAGCTCTTCGGATTCCTATCTGCTGATCGCCTCGTCGGCCTTTGCCAAGAACATTTATCAGGGCGTTTTCAAAAAGGAAGCCACCGACAAACAGGTCATGACCATGTCGCGCCTGGCGCTTCTGGCCATTACGGTAATCGCAATCATCATTGCCCTGGATGAAAACAGTGTTATCTTCACGATCGTATCCTTCGCCTGGGCCGGCTTTGGCGCAACCTTCGGCCCGCTGGTGCTGTTCTCGCTGTTCTGGAAGCGCACCAACCGCGCCGGCGCAATCGCCGGTATGGTCGGCGGCGGTTTGATGGTCTTTTTCTGGAAGCTGGTTATGCGGCCGCTGGGCGGGCTTTGGAATATTTATGAATTGCTGCCCGCGTTCATTTTCTCCGCGATTTGCATCGTCGTCGTTTCGCTGCTGACGAAAAAGCCCGACGCACAAATCGAAAAGGAATTTGACGAGGTTCGCCAGGGTCAATAATCCTTGCAGTTTTAAGGGTTCCCACCAGAGGACGCTGTCCTCTGGA
>DCTY01000036.1:0-144 GCA_002329335.1 Christensenella sp. UBA1428 | reverse complement strand
CCGGATGCTGCGTTTTACCCCAAAGGGGACGAAAGATTGCGTACGGATATGCCGGAAGCTCCCGATTTGAACGCTTCTTCTGTCCGCGCAGGAAGCCGCCCACGATATGGCTCTTTGGAGCACTGCAAAGGGAAAGAATAAGCC
>DCTY01000067.1:22614-22976 GCA_002329335.1 Christensenella sp. UBA1428 | reverse complement strand
CGGAAATAGTGAATCAAGTCATCAATAGTTAAGTCGCTGTCTGTTTCAAAGAACCACTCGTCCAAGCCACCTGCGTAGTAATACTGGTTTGCGTGCATTCCCATGACGATATCCGCCGTACAGGATGGATTCAATGTACCAGTAAATGTCCGCAAGGGGGCTGTCCACACTACACCGTCGGCACGGTTACACAGAACTATCTGAGATGTTTTGTCCGTCGCATTTATGATGGCAGAGAGGAAATACCAACCACCATTGACCATGTTGAATCCAGGTGTTTCGGTTTGGTCAAGGATAAGCGTGCCCGCCGAATTATAGAGCATCATTCGCGGCCGTCCTTGATAGAGGGAAATATATAAAAT
>DCTY01000067.1:22191-22473 GCA_002329335.1 Christensenella sp. UBA1428 | reverse complement strand
GCTGTTGTGCCGCTCCAGCCGGAGACAGTAAAATGTCGTCCGTTGCCGGAGGAGTCTGTAAGGCGGGTATCGCTGTCCGGCGTGGATTCGTTGAAACGCCAGAGTGCGGATGTTTTTTCGGTTACAGGGATCTCGCCTGTAAAGTCTGTTTGAGAAGTCAATATGGATTTTACCGCCATGTCCTCACCTCCAACGGCTCTTCGCCTGTATTTGCAGTTCTGTAAAGGTCGCACCGATTGCCGTAATGGTTACGCTGTTCGCTCCTTTGCGAAGAATTGGAAA
>DCTY01000067.1:0-22084 GCA_002329335.1 Christensenella sp. UBA1428 | reverse complement strand
CGACACATAGGTTGATGCCCCTGATGGAATGGTGCCTTTCAAAAGGAAGACAGGCAAAGAGTCTGTATTGCCTTTACTCCTCGTGATCGCATTCGTGCCTGTTTGGGTTAGCGTAAAACCCTCGTCCGTCAAAGCGTAAGCATGTGGGTCGGGGCAGACGAAGTTCAAGTCAAATGCACCCGCTGAGCGAATAAGCCGTTCACAGTTCACTTCCGTCTGAAGTCGCGCCATGAAATAACGGTCGGCTACATCGTCAAGCACAAGCTGTTTCAGCCCCTTATCCGGGTCAAGCCATTCTGCCAGACCATCCAGAACTCCAACCAATGAAGCGAGGTTGTGCTTTGGTGCGATATTACAGCGAACGGTTATGACCCGCTCTGCGCTATCACTGCCAAAGTCTGCCACACCTGGCTTGCCGGGTATGGAAACAAAGGAGTTGCGCAAGGGTGGCGAAGCCTGCCAAGAGGTCAGCCGAGCCTTGACGTTCATGCTTTGTGATGAGATTCCGTTGAAAATAAAGCCCACGCCAACACCTCCTTATGCCGGGCTAAACCGCCCCTGCGCCCGCGAGCCGGTTTGCATCAGGTTGTACAGTTCCTGTGATATTCTGCGGATGTCGTCCTCGCTGCGGACAATCATCTGCTGTATGTTGATGAGAGAAGGCATACCTGATACCGCCAAGCCGCCATGACTTCCTGTCACATCACCCATGTTTATGCCGGGCGTATCAAAAGCGGTGGGGATATTCTTGTAACTTTCGGACTTACGCCCCTGTCCTCGTACACAACCGGGTTATATGGATAGATTTTTCCTTTCATGTTCACACAACCTTTCTGTTTTATCAGACCACTTCCCAAACCCTGTGAACGCCGCCTTATGGCCTTTATTGCAAATGCAGTATCGTCAGGTTTGGGAACAAGTCTGTTATATTACTTCTTAAGAGCGTCGTACTGCGCCTGATAATCGGCGATGATCTGGTCGCCGCCGTTGCTGCGCCAACGTTCCACCTCCGCCAGCCAGCCGGCCTCATCGATTGCGCCGGTGACAAACTTGATGGCGGCGTCGCTGATAATAAGGTTCAGGTCCGTTCCCTTGAGGTTGTAGGTCTCTGATTCAAAGGGCGCCGTGGGGTCCGGACGGCAGTAGGTCGGATCATCCACCACCGCGTTGACGCGGGTTTTGTATGGCGTCAGGTCTACGCGCTTGAGCGGCTCCAAATTGCGGAAGCCGAGCTGGCCTACGGAGGAAACCTCGGTATTGCCAAGCGTAGACTGCGCTTCGCTGACGGATATCTCGCCGGGCTTTACCAGCGTGTAGTGCACGCCCTCGATGCCGTTTGTAATAAGGGAGCCGTTCTGCGCCTGCACATTAAAGTAATCCAGCACGCGGCGGAGCATGGCCTCATCCTTGATCGCCTTGGTGGAGAAATAGTACTTCCCGTCAAAGCCTGAGCGCGCCCAGATGTACGGATCGTCGTCGTTTGCAAACAACTGCTGAATGGTGAAGTCGCTGTCCGGGAAAATCTTCTGCATGGCGACAATGGCCTTGGAGCCCTTGTCAATGGAGACCATTTCCATGCCCCACATGCCGGAGGCCATCATTTCGTCGCGCTGTGCGTCGTTAACGGTGGGGAAGTCACTGTTCATCAGGCCGTCGTCATACAAGCGCTTGATGAATTTCAGCACCTCGAGATACTGCGGGTTCATATGGATCGGCAAGACCTTGCCTTCGATCACGTCCCACTGGTTGCCCAGGCCGTAGTACGGTCCAATCGCGGCAAGGATGCCGCCAAGGCCGCTCTGGCACGCGAGGCCACCGGTATCGTCCTTCCCGTTGCCGTCCGGGTCGTTGTGCACGAACATATCGAGCATGTTGTAGAGCTCATCCATGTCCTTTGGCGCTTCAAGGCCAAGCTTTTCCATCCAGTCAAGCCGGTAGATAAAGCCGTCACGCGCGATGGAGCGCTCGCGGAACAGCCCCCACAGGGCGCCGTCAACGGTAGCGTTCGCCCAAACATCCGGGTTCAGGTTCCAGTCGTAATCGCCGATATAATCCTCGATCTTCCAGAACATACCGCCGCGCACCGCGTCGACCTCAATCGTGGAGGGCTTGCCGTTACCGCCGATCAGGGTCACCATGAGCAGATCACCCGAAGCAATGGTGACGTTGAGCTTTTCGCTGTAGGCGGCTTGGGGGCTGAAGCTGAAATTCAGCTTCACATTTCCAAGCTCTTCCAACGCCTTGATGATGGGATTGTCAGCGCTTGGAGGCTCGGTAGTAGAGAATGTCGTCATCCAGCTGATTTCAAACGGTGGTTCCGCCTGGGGTGTGCTTTCTTGAGCCGGAGTTGTGGCAGAAGCGCTTGCTCCGCCGTTTGGCGTGGCCGCCGCTGCCGGCGCAGAAGTCGAATTGCCATTGGTCTGCGTATTGCCGGAGCATGCCGTAACCATCATGGCAATCATGCAGGCCGCCACTACGACAGAGATTACCCGGGAAAATTTCCTGTTCATGGGTTTCCTTCCTTTCTTGCGGTACGCCGGATGGCGCATCCGTTGTTGGTTATGATTTCATGAACCGATAAGGCATTCCCTTAGGTTCATTCATCCGGTTTATTGCGCTTTCTCCTACCCCTTAACGGAGCCAAGCATAACGCCCTTGGCGAAGTACTTCTGCACAAAGGGATATACCAGCAGGATGGGCATGGTGGACGCAGTGATTACGGCCATGCGGACTGTCTCCGGGGGCACGAAAAAGTCTTCGTCAAACGCGGTGCTATCTCCGATGCTGCTTGACATCAGAATAGTCTGGCGCAAAAGAACCTGAATTGGGTATTTCGACGTATCGTTAATGTAAAGCACGGCGTCAAAATAGCTGTTCCACAGGCCCACCGCGTAAAACAGCGAGAAGGTGGCGATGGAGGCCATGGAAAGCGGCATGATGATGGCAAACAGAATATGCACCTCGTTGCATCCGTCAAGCTTGGCGGACTCCTCAAGCTCACCGGGGATGTTCTGGATAAAGGAGCGGATGATCACAAGGTTGAAGGAATCAATGAGTCCCGGCACAATCAGCGCCCACAGCGAATCTCTCAGCCCATAGCCGATAACCGCCAGAAAATTCGGAATCATGCCCGCGCTGAACACCATGGTAAATATGATGGCGTAGTTCATGAAGGTTCTGCCCGGCAGATCCCGGTGCGCCAGAGCATACGCAAACATGAAGGTGATGAGCATTTTGAACACCGTGCCAACGATTGTGATAAACAGACTGACCCGCATGCTTTGGAAAAAGGTGGGAGTCGAAAATATGTACCTATACGCGTCGAGCGTAAACGAAGCCGGTATCAGAAGGAATTTCGACTGGATTGCCGCTGTCTCATCGGAGAAGGAATAAGCGACAACGTGCACAATCGGAAGCAGCATCAGGAGCGCGATAATGCCCAGCACAATCACGAGGATTGTTTGCGTAATTCGGAAGCTTGCAGTTTTGTGAATCATCATAAGTCGGTTCCCCCTTCTCAATCAGAGTATGCCGTCGCTGCCGGCCGTCTTGGCAAGGCGGTCGCTTGTGATTACCAGGATCAGGCCGACAATGGATTTGAACATGCCCACCGCGGCAGTATAACTGTAGCGCCCGCCCGCAATGCCGATGCGGTATACATAGGTATCAAACACCTCGCCAACCTCCCGGTTCAGGGCGTTGATCATCAGAAACAGCTGCGTAAAGCCCGTGTCGAGGAAATGCCCGAGCCTCAAAATCAAAAGCGTTACAATCGTCCCGGAAATTGCCGGAAGCGTGATATAAATCATGCGCTGCCAGCCGTTGGCGCCATCTACATGCGCCGCGTCGTAGAGCTGGGGGTCGACGTTGCTTAAAGCAGCGAGGAAAATAATCGTACCCCAACCCGTTTCCTTCCAGATTGACTGGATGACGATCATGCTTCGGAAATAGCGCGGGTCCGTCAGAAAGGGAATACGCTGCCCGGTAAAGCCGTATACAAGATCGCTGATAATGCCTCCCTCGGTAGTCAGCATTACATATGTAAGGCTTGCAATGATCACCCACGAAAGGAAGTGGGGCATATATGTGATGGTTTGAACAATCCGCTTATAGTGCTGGGAAACAACTGAATTGAGCATCAGAGCCAAAATAATGGGGAGCGGGAAAAAGAAAACAAGGTTGTTAAAGGCGATCATAAATGTGTTGCGGAAAAGCATAAAGAAATCCGGGTTTGTAAAGAATTCCTTGAAATTATCAAGGCCGATCCACGAACTGCGGAAAAATCCAAGCGCGGGGCTGTATTTCTTAAACGCAATGAGAAGCCCCCACATCGGAACATACTTGAACAGAATATAGTAGGCGATCCCCGGCAGCGCGAGCAGGTACAGCCAGCGGTTCTTCAGGATACGCTGGAACAGCTTCCTCCCCGTTTTCGCGGAACCTACCCGGTCGGTCTTTCTTTTGGCGGCTAACTCTGACATAAAAAACACCTCTTCTTTCCTCATTCAATTCGTTCTTTCTCTCCTCAAAGTCGTCGTTTTGGGCCAAGACAGAACGATCCAGAGTTATGAACCGAAAGTAATGTCGTATATTTTTTTCCTTTTCGCCTTGATCATAATTTTAATTATTTTCTGCGTCAATAATCAATTTTGTATAAAAAATGGCGATTCCGAACAAAAAGTTCGGAACCGCTCCCCTATTCCTTTGTGCTTACTTAGGAAATGATACTCAAAATAATCATATTAACGCCAGATAATCATTTATAACCATTTCATTGCGAACAGAATTGATCATATTTTTGTTTTTTATTCCGCCATCGTTCCCTTCACAATAGAATCGCCCGCTTTGGTTGGCGCAGCGTTCGCATCCGTCAGGGAAAAGAGCAAGCCCTCGCGTATAGCCTGCGCCTGTTTTTGACAAATTGCTAACAAAAAGCACATCAAGCGCGCCATGGGAAACAGCCAGCGATGTACAATTCACCAGCTATGAAACACAGGTCGATTCCTGCGCGCAATTCATCCAGCGTCATGCACAATGGGCGTTTGTGAAAGTATATACCGGTGAGGATATTTCCGGCTGCAACACAAAGCGAAAAGTCAAATTGAACAGCTTCATGCTCAAAAAGCTGCATGGGCGGAAAAAGCAGATATTCTCGGAGCATTTATGTTTGAACTGCGCGAATGGGACGGTGTTATCACAGGATTTGTTGACCGGCGCTGGATATGGATAGTTGAAAAGCTCACCGTCCTCAGCGATGGGCGACTGGTTTTCACCTTCTTTAACGGACAGGAAATCACCGCATAATTCCAAGGCCGCAAAGCCGTACACGCAAAAGGTATAACAGAAAGACCGCAATTTCTGAAAAATCTTGCGGTATTCCTGTTTGCTTAATAGTGAAGCCCCTGCCTATATAATGCCCCCCTGCAACAGCGAGTGAACCCACTAATGCCCTCAAACAGCAAAAGGGGGGCATTCGTATCAAGATAAGGGTTTATCGCCAAAAAGAGTACCCTGTATGCCCGGAAGGATTCAACGGGCAGGAGGCGCTGCATATTTGTGCGGATATGCCCAGGAACGGGTACTATCTGGCAATTGAAAGCCAGTCAGACTATTGGTGCCGCCCGTTTTTCGACGGGAATCCCCGGCAGATTCCGCGGATGACGCAGGCGCTGCTGCTTGAAAAGGATGGTATATATCGTTATTATCTGCCGCTGTGCGGCGGGTTGGCGAAAGCGGTTCTGCGCGACGGGGCGGAGGGCATGGAAGCGGTTCTGATCCTTAATATTGATACGATTACGGCGCTTGAATACGAATCGGTGTTATTGTTTGCGCAGGGGCCGGAACCCATGCCGTTGATCCGTGCCTGCGCGCAATCGGTGTCCCAGGCGCTTGGAAAGCAGGTAAAACTGCGCGGTGAGCGCAAGCTTGCGCCGGTATTTGATTTTTTGGGATGGTGTTCCTGGGACGCGATGCAGATTCGCGTCAATCTTCAGGGCCTTTTGGAAAAAGCGGCGGAACTGCGCCAAAAAGGGGTTCCGGTACGCTTTGCGATCATCGATGACATGTGGACGCATGTGCCGGGTTTGAACGATGTGCCCAAAACCGTTTCGTTCCATGAGATGGTGCAGATCTGCACGCCAGCAAACGGTATGACTTCCAGGGTGATCCTCAGCGGTTTGCGCAGGAAATGGCTGCTGCGATTGCGGATTTAAAGGCTGCGGGGATCCGGTATGTCGGACTGTGGTTTCCGACAACCGGCTATTGGAGCGGATTGGACGGGGACGGCTCAGCGGCGCAGATGCTTGAGGAAAGCGTGATGCAGGCACCCAACGGACAGACGCTGGTGTGTCCGCAAAGGAAAACGGCGCAGCGATATTTTGATGCGCTGTGCCGGCGGCGGATTGTCTGACGCCGGATCTGACGCGCAGCGGCAGGCCGTTTAAAATCGTTAATCGTGTCGGCAGGGCGGGCGTTGTTGCAGCGTTTCATGTTGGACAGACACAGACGCCGGTTTTCGGCAGCGTTTCACCGCAGGACGCTGGCCTGCCTTTCGGCAGATATGGGTGGCAGGAGTATTTTTCTGGCGAACAGGGCGTGCTGCAAACCGGTCAGACAATTCCGCTTTCGCTGGCGGATGCGGATCAATTTCGGCTTTATCGTTTTGTGCCCTTAGAAAAGGTCGGATGGGCAAGAGGATCAGCATGCGGCGGTTTTGGCGTTTGATGCGCAGGACGCAGCGCTCTATGAGAGCGGCGAATTTGGGTTCTGGTATGAAAACGAAGTGCGCGTATTGCAGGCGAACAGGAACTTCAACAGGTGCGCAGCGGAAGCTTTGTGCGGGTGGAAATGCGGCCGGAGCCGTGCAGGCTGCGTTTTGTACCGGTATAAGCGTTTGGCTAAACGGGTTGCGCTGCGCATTTTAAGGAACGAATCAAAAAGGAAGCGCCAATTTGGCGCTGGGGATATGCCAAACAGAATGCAGGCTCAATGAAAAAAGGGGCTGTCATCCGTAAGATGACCGCTCCTTTGTGCAAAATGGAAATGAGAATGGGGTTCTAAACAACGGGACGTTTTTGACGCTGCGGGCGTTTTTGCACGATCAGACCGGCGCTGGCGTCAGGGGCGCGTTGGAATGTCCCAGGCACAGGCAGCCATATTGACCCGGCCGTCCGGCAAAAGCAGGACGCCTTCCTGTTCCAGTATGGCGCGGCGCATGGGCGCGTATGCGCCGCCGGCAATTGCGCCGTCCGCTTTGACAACGCGCTGCCAGGGCAGCGCGTCCGGACAGCAGCGCATGGCCCAGCCGACTTCGCGCGCAGCGCGCGGACGGCCCAGCGCGCGGGCGATTTGCCCATATGAGACAACTTTTCCGGAAGGAATTTGGGCGACGATCTGATAAACCTGCGTAAAAAAAGAATTTGTCATAGGCTTTCACCGAAATTCAATTGGCAATTTCGTATCATTTGACGGCGGAGGGAAGAAAACACAGCCCGATTTTGTCGTATCTGCACGCGCGCCGTCAGGCGCTGCGCGCATGGGTTTGTTCAAATTTCGCCACGGCGCGTTTCCAGCCCCCGCCATAATAGTAGGCCGCAATGGCGACGGTGCGCAGGAAGGACGCGATCAGCAGCGCGTAGAAGATCCCCTGGCAATTGCCGGTTTTGACGCCCAGAAAGTACGCCAGCGGGATACGCGAGAACGCGCCGAACTGTGCGGTGATCATTGGCACGACGGATTTGCCCGCGCCGCGCATGGCGTTGACCAGACAGCGGTCAATGCCATGAAACAGGCACATAAACGACATGATCAATATTCCCTGTGAGGCCAGCGCGGCAACGTCGTCCTGGTCGGTAAACAGCCGCGGCAGCGCGCCGCGCAGCGCGATTAACAGTGCGCACATCCCCACACCCAGTATGCAAAGGCTGGCGATGCTGGCGTTGATGCCTTTTTTGATCCGCTGCATCTGAAAGGTTCCCATGTTCTGCCCGACAAAGGTGCAAAGCGCGGTGCTCAGCGCAACGACGGGAATGTTGATCAAATCGTCCACCTTGGTGACGATGCTGTTGGCGGCGATAAAAGCGGCACCAAAATAGTTCACGCTGGACTGTACGCACAGGGAAGCGATGGCGTTGCCGATGTTCTGAATTGCGGCGGGCAGGCCGATGCCGATGACCTGACCCGTTTCGTGCCGGTCCAGACGCAGTGTGCGCGGCGTGATTTTAACGCCGTATTCGCCCCGGTTGATGCGCATCAGGACGCCGACCCCGGAAATGAGCTGCGAAACAGCGGTTGCAATGGCGACACCCAGCACGCCAAGGTCGAAAATCAGCACCGCCGCCAGATCCAGCACGATGTTGAGCACACTGCAAAGCAGTAAAAACAGAAACGGCCAGGTGGAATCGCCCATGCCCCGCAGCGCGCCGCTGCCCATCTGATAGATCATGTTGCCGGTTGTGCCCAGATAGATGACCGCCAGATAGGCGTAAGCGTCCGGGTAGATTTCAGTTGGCGTCCCCAAAACCGTCAGCAGCGGACGGCTGGCCAGCAGCCCAACCGTCGTGATAAACAGCGAGCAGATCAGCGTCAGGCAGGCGACCGTGCCGACTGCCTTTTGGAGCGCTTCCCGGTCGGAAGCGCCCACGCGCTGGGCGATGACGACGTTGGAGCCTGTGGAAAGCCCGATTAAAAACATGTTGATCAGGCTCATCGCCGGCGAGGCCGCGGAGACGGCCGCCAACGCCTGTGCGCTGACGAATTGGCCGACAATGACGGAATCTGCAACGTTATAAAGCTGCGTGACGATGGTGCCCAATAAAATGGGTACCGCAAAAATCAGCAGATTTTTGACAATCGGCCCCTGCGTCAGGCTGACTTTGCTGCGCGTAAAAACAAACGATCTGCTCAAGGACACACCGCCTTTCGTTATAATGGATGCCGGCGGGCATTTGCACCGTGATTCCGGATAAAAACAAATTTATCATACATCATTTCTTCCGGATACTCAAGCATAAAACGTATTTTTGCTGCGGGAAAATACATGCAAAAGAATGAAACCGGGGAACAGTGCGCCATCTGCTGGTACGCCATTTGATTTTCTGAAGCGATGACGGGGTGCGCTATGCAGCCATCGCTCGAGCAGCCGGGATATTTTTTCGCTGCTCAAATCATTCCTGTTGGGTATGATCTGCCATTTGCTTGTATGTTATCAATGCCCATGCCAGAATGTCATTTTTTTCGCTTGCCATTTTAAGAAAACGCTTAACTTCTTGATCTGACATTTTTTCTCCCGCTGCCAGCTGGTCTACTGTATGGATGTTTGCGATCATCCAGCAGATTGCATTTTGTATGGCTTCGGGTAAGCCTTTAATTTTTTTACCTAAAGCGTCTATGCGTTGCGCATCTTTTTTTGTCATATCCTTCATCTCCTTCATTTTTATGGAATGCATACGTTCCAATTTCAACATGCAAGATACGATAAAATCAATCGTGTAACACATACATTCCAAAAATGTATTTTAGGAGGATATTCCTATGTCAAATAAGATCAAACAAGATATTTCTATTGGTAAAAATTTAAAGCTGCTGCGTAAGAATGTAAATCTTTCTCAAGAGGATGTCGCTGCGAAACTGGAACTGATGGGAATTCCCATGAGTCGGGAAATTATCTCTCAAATGGAGTTAGGACATTACAGCATTCGGGTGAGCGTGCTTTTAGCCTTGAAGCAGCTTTATAATGTGACGACTTTTGATGCGTTTTTTCGGGATTTATAGTTGCGGCAGCTTCGCAATGGCTAACACGCCGAAATTCTTCAGTTAGAAACAAGTCGCATGATCGATCGTATCCTGTTGGTACGAACCATGCCGGACAGGCACGGCATTCCAAGTGCATCGGTGGGACAGAAAACAGCGGTATCAAAGACCTTGGCGCTTTGAAGGGCTTTTCGACAGGAGGGCAGAGTATCTGCGCAGATAAGGCCATTTTGAATTGTTTTGCAGCGAAGAAGCATTTTTCTGTCAAACAGCCAAAGCTGCTGCAATCCGCGTGACGCCTCTGCCAATAAATTGAGCAGGATGCGCGGCGTCGTTCGGTTGGCTGTCAACAACTGCGCAACGGTTTGTACCATCAAAAGCGCCGCGAGGGAGGGATGCCCCGGAAGCCATCTTCAATTCCGAGGGATTGCGGCAAAGCGGTTGGGCGGTATTGGAAGCGAGTTTGAAGCCACATGGGTACAAAAAAAGAGCGGGTCAAGATTTGAACAGTCTGGATCCACTCTTTCTGTTTGAACATGAAACCAAGCATGAACGGCAAAGCCCTTTTTGACAAAGCAAATGCTTATCCAATGTCTCTCAGGACGAATATAATGACAAAATCTGGAAATATAAAAAAGAGTATCCAACCGCACTGACCGTGCAGAGGCTTACCATTTCACTAAGCTGCGTCATGCGGACACTGGCCTGAAACCCGTTAGCTGCGCCCCTCTGCACCCTGCCGCAGATCAAACCACCCTCCCCCGCTCTTAACGCCGTTTACACAGATTTTACCAATAGCAACCAGGCTGATTCCTCCTATCATTTCAGCACTGCGTTTTGAAAAAGCATTAAATCCACATCCCGCGTATTTTCCGGATTGATTTTATCGGTAAAACGCCTGCCCAGGCCCGCGTATTTTACCGGCGCAAGCCGGTTATAGGATAAAAGCTCCACCCTGCTTGCTCCGGCAACCGCAGCAAGCGCGGCAAGGTTCTCCCTTGTGTCGGTAATTCCCGGAATCAGCGGGATTCGGAACACATGCTCGATTCCGCTGCTTTTCAGCCAGCGCGCATTCTCCAAAATCTGCGCATTGGAAACGCCGGTATTGGCCAAATGCATTTTTTCGTCAAAGAGTTTTAAATCCATCATCACCAATTCACAGCGCCGCGCAATATGGACAAAATGCTCCCGCGGCGCATAACCGCAGGTCTCTATCGCCCTGTGGACGCGTCCCTCCAGCGCGTCCAGCAGCGCGCCGGCAAACGCCGCCTGAAACAACGGTTCTCCGCCGGACAGCGTGATGCCGCCGCCGGAAAATGCCATCTGATTTGCCCCGCGCATCAGATGCTGCGCCAGCTGATCGCTGTCCCAAATTTCGCCAACCGCCCGCACCAGATCCTTTGGACAAACATGCAGGCATCTGCCCAGCCCGGCGCAGTCCGCGTGCGTACAGGGTCTTGTGCAAAGGCCGCATCCGGTACATCCCCGCAACTGCACATACAGCTCCCGTTGGGATGAAAGCCCCTCCGGATTGTGGCACCAGATACACCGAAGCGGGCAGCCTTTGAAAAAAACAGTGGTGCGAATACCGCCGCCGTCCTGGAGAGAAAACTCCTTGATATCAAAAATAACGCCTTTCATTGCACCGCGTACTCCTGCCGCGCCATGACGTGATCCTGATAACAGCGGTCCAATTCCACAAAATACGCCGACCAGCCCCACACGCGCACAATCAACCGCGGATAACATTCCGGATGCAGTTGCGCCTGGCGCAGCGTTTCCAAATCCACTGCGTTGAGCTGCAGCTGGTGCCCGCCGCGAAGGATAAAATAGCGCACAAAGGCCGCAACCTTGCGCACGCTTTCATCGTCGCGCAGCGTACCTGCTGCAAATTCCAGCGTTAAGGGACCGCCATTGATCGTACGTGACAAATCCGGCGCAGTAAAGGATTCAACCACAGAAACCGGGCCGGGCAGCTTGGCAAACAGGCTTGGTGAATAATTCGCGCCAAACGCTTCTCCGCTGCGCCGCCCGTCTGCCGTGGCGCCCAGTTTTTGACCCTGCCACACATAGAACATGGCGCTGCCGGTACCGGCGCGCCAGATACCGCCGCAGCAATTACGCTTTCCTTCAACAGCGTCGGCAAAGGCCCGCAGCAGGACGGACGCCAATTGGTCCGTGCGCGGATCCGCCTGACCCATCTTGGGCGCTTCATAGCGTAAAAGATGGAATAGTTCGGGATCGTCCTGATAATCCTGATCCAGCCCGCGAAGAAGCCTCGAAACGCTGACAGACTTTTCTTCAAACACATATCGGCGTACCGCCGCCAGCGCGTCCACCGCCGGCGCCAAGCCGCACCCGTGTATGCCGAAATTGCGATACCGCACCGGGCTGCGCAGCAGGTCCAGCACCGGGGAAGGCATGACAAACAGATCGTGCACCTGCGCCATGATCTGCCGGCATTGCGCCTGAATTTCCCTGCGGGTCTGTTCCAAAACTGCATCAAAATCGCCGCCCTGCTCCAGCGTGCCGCAGATGGCCCTGTGCGCCGCCAGCGGAAAATTCAGCGCGCCAATATTGGGAATATCATCGCCGCAGCCCGGAATAATAAACTCCCAGCAGGCTGCCACTACATAATTTTGCGCATCCTCCGGCGCATATCCCAGCCGCTCCAGCGCCGGTATAACCACATCATCATTGGAATACTGCGGAAAGCCAAGTCCTGCGCGGGTCAGCTTTGTCCCCAATTCAAAAACCTCCTGCGGGGTTTGTCCATTTACACGCAGGTTCAATTTGGGATCAATCAGCTTCAAATTGCCGCTGGCTTCCAGACAAAGCGCGCTCAGCTGCGTAAACCCGTCGCGGCCCTGCGCGTCTGTGCCGCCCAGCACCATGCTTTGGCCGTTATCGCCCTGCTGAACCCCCGGATACAAATCACTGTCCTTATTAAACGAAATAAAAAAATCCTCCAAAAGCGCCAAAGCGCTTTCCCGGTTCAGCACGCCGCGGGCCATGTCCGCCTCAAAATACGGCGCCATATACTGATCAAACCGGCCAATCGTGTTATGATAATCCCCTTCCAGCCAAAGCGCAAAATGCAAAATGCGAAAAAATTGCAGCGCTTCGTGGAAATTTCTTGCGCCGTAGCGGGGAACCTGTGTGAAAACCCGCGCCAGATCCTCCCTGCCGCAGCAAATAGCCTCCTGCAAATACCGGTCGCAAAGATCGATCAGCGCATCGATGCACCGGCGCTGCCGGCAATCCGCAGCGGCGCGCTGAGCCAGCAGTCCCTGCGCAATCACAGACGCATAATCCGGGCACAAATTGGAAGCGTAGCCCAATTCATGCACAAAATGCTCCGCGCGTACTGCGTCCCACTGCGCGCTTGTCCAGCAATCCGGAACCCGATTGACGGTGCGCACCATTGCAATTTGCTCAAACGGCTGAATATGCGGCTGTTCCATCGCGCACAGCTGTTCAAACCGGCGGCACATCCGCTCTGCTGCGGTCAAATTTTGTGCATTGAACGCCTCCGCCATTTCCGGGGGATGTATGCGCCAGGCCCGGTGCGTCTTGTTGACAATGTAAAAATCGTATAATGGTTGATTCATGGCTTCTGCTCCTGCTTCAGATCAATCCAATAAATCCGCTCGCCGTTGTCCTTCCATGGTTCCTCATGATCAAAAACCCCGCCGCAGCTTTCAATGGTGCGCGCGCTGGCCATATTATTCCGGTCGCAGGAAACCATCACCCGATCCATCCCGCGCGCCGCCGCTTCCCGCAGGGCAAGGCGCAGCTGCGCTTTGCCATAGCCGCGCCGGCGCAGCGAAGGACGAATCTCATAGCCGATATGCCCGCCGTGGCGCTTGAGCGCATCGGTCAGGCAGTGGCGCAGCTGCACCGTGCCAACGATCCTGCCGTCGCTTTTGCGCACGGTCAAAAACGTACTGGCCGGCGCTTCCCCCGGCGTGGTTCCCGCCTCCAGCGCATGCACCGTCTGAAGCCATCGATCGTAGCTGTCGTACAGCGCCAATCCGCAGCTGCCGTGAATGCGCCCTTCGCCCTGGTCCAGGCATTCACGCCGGTATGCCCAAACGGCCTGGCGCATCGATGCGTCCGGACGCACCAGCATCAGCGCCGGAGACGGCGGCGCCTCCAGGATCTGAATCTGACAGGCGCGCATCGCTTCCAGCGCCGTCAAATGGCGCTGTACCGTTACCCCGGCGCAGCACGAAGCATCCACGCACACCGGCGTTTCCGGCAAAAACGACTTGATCAGCAGCGCGTTTGAAATCACGCAGATATCGGTGCAAAGCCCAATCAGCGTGATTTGCCCGATTGGCTCCCGCCCGTTGAGTTCTTCCAGCTGCCGGACCAGCGCGGCGCTGCCAAAGGCGGGTTTATCCACCACATTGCGGCAAAGCGGCGCAAGCCGGGGATGGATCTGCCAGCCCGGCGCACCGTACACACAATGCGCCACCGGCAGATTGCGCCCCTCCTGCGTATCGAGGTAATCCGCCTGATGCGTATCGCGCGTAAAGATCACCATACCGTCAAAATCCTCTGCCCGGCGCGCAGCCGGTTCGACGATTGCCTGTGCCTGCGGCGTACCCAGCGCCCCATCGATAAAATCCCGCTGCATGTCGATCACCAGCAAAACATCCATCGGTTTATTCCTTTCCGTGCGGCATTGATGCCCTGCACAGATCCTTTCCTTTTTTATTGGTTTGGATGCATTAACGATATCATATTTACCGCCGATACGTCAACAAAAAACGGCCTGCACCCTCAAAACGGGATGCAGGCCGCAGCATCAGCCCAACTATTTGATCAGCGTCACATGGGAGAACACACTGGCCAGGGTATTGGCAACGGTGGACATGGTTTTGATAAAGATATCCAGCGCAACGCCGACAACGTCTTTGCGGGTATCGCCGACCGTATCGCCGGTAACGGAAGCCTTGTGCGCCGCCGTGCCCTTGCCGTGGCCCTTGAGGAAGCCGCCTTCAATATACTTTTTCGCGTTGTCAAACGCGCCGCCGGAGTTGCCCATAAACAGCGCGCGCGGAATCGCGACAACCGTCGCGCCGATGAGCAGGCCGCCGACGAATTCCACGCCGAACAGGAAGCCGCCGGCAATGGGAATCAGCAGCGCCAGTACAGAGGGCAGCAGCATCTTTTTCAGCGCCTGTTTGGCCGCCATTTCGATGCAGCGGTTATAATCCGGCCGCACTTTACCCTCCAGCACGCCGGGAACGGAGAGCTGACGATCGCCTTCGTCCGCCATCAGGCGGGCCGATTCGATGGTGTTGTCCGTCAGCAGCGCAGAGAAGTATTCAATCAGTGCGCCGCCGATGATACCGCCGGCAACGACAATATAGGAAGCCATGTTCAAAACAGGCTGCGCGCCCACTGCGGTATAGTTGCCGACATAAGCCACGATCAGGGACACGGTTGCAAACGCAGCCGAGCCGATCGCAAAGCCCTTGCCGATGGCCGCAGTGGTATTGCCCACAGAGTCCAGCTTGTCGGTAATGGTACGGACATTTTCAGACAGATGGCAGGATTCGGCAAGGCCGCCGGCGTTGTCCGCAATCGGGCCGAAGGCGTCGATGGAAACCGTGGCGCCGACGAAAGCCAGCATGCCCAGAGAGGACAGCGCAATGCCGTAGGTGCCGCACAGCTTACCGGAAACAAACAGCGCAATGCCGATGACCAGCACGGGCAGCAGGCAGGAACGCGAACCGATCGCGTCGCCCTTGGTGATGACAAACGCCTCGCCCTCCGTGGCCATTTCCGCAAGCGCGCGGGTGGGTTTAAAATCGGTGCTGGTATAATATTCGGTAATGGAGCCGATCGCAATGCCGCTTAAAATCCCCAGCACGCTGGAAATCCACGGTGAAAGCCAGCCGGCGCGGAATTCGTCGTAGAGCGGTACGTCCTTAAAAATGACATACGAAGCGCCAAGCCCGATGAGGATGGTCAGGCCGGCCGAAATCCACGTCGCCAGGTTCAGTTCGCGCGAAGGGTTGTTGCCCATTTTGCGCACCGAGGCATAGCCCAGGCCCAGCAGGCAGCCCAGCAGGCCGCCGCCCGCCAGCACGATGGGGAAGATCGTCGTCGCGGTAAAGGTCGCCTCGGTCACAGCGCCGACCGCGTTGCCGTAAATGGTCACTGCGATCATGATCGCCGCCGCCATCGTCGCAACAAAGCTTTCCAGCAGGTCGGAGCAGTTGCCGGCGATATCGTTGACGTTGTCGCCGATAAAGTCCGCAACCACGTTGGGCACGCGGCTGTCGTCCTCGGGCATATCGTGGCGCAGCTTGGCCAAAATATCAGAGGAAATATCCGCCGCTTTGGTGTAGTTGCCGCCGGCAACGCGGTTGAACATCGCCACCAGAGAACAGCCCAGCGAATAGGTCGTAATACGCATGATCGAAGGATTGCATTCCAGGCTTGCCAAAAAGCCCGTACCGACGTCGTGGACCTTCACGCCGCCCCAAAAAATCAGCACCAGCACCAGGCCCAGCATGCCGAACGCCTGCACGCTCAGACCGCTGATGCTGCCGCCGCACAGCGCAACCTTAACGGTTTCGCCGATGGAAAGCGATTCGCGCGCCTTGTTCGCCGTCCGGACGTTGGCGTAAGTCGCGCTGCGCATGCCCAGCACGCACACAACGGAGCTCATCAGCGCGCCCATCAAAAAGGTCAGACCGCTGGTTTTCTCTACAAAAAGGCTGAAGATTGCCGCAACCAGAACAACCACCGCGGCAATGGTCTTATACTCGGTTTTCATAAAGGTGTTGGCGCCGCTGCGGATGATACCTGCCATTTCGACCATCTGTGCAGTGCCTTCCGACATTTTTAAAATGCGGAAATAGTTGAAAAAGACATAGGCGATTGCCAAAACAATCACGCCAAGGACAACGTACCAGGCCATTTTTTCTACCTCTCAATCCTCAAATTCCAGCAAACGGGCCGCTATGCGCTAACGCCGAGCTGTTTTTCTTTTGCTTTTTCCCGCTGCATAATCGGCCACCATTCCTGAAACGCCAGGATCAGCGGCACGCCCAGCCCAATGAGCGACATCGCAAGACAATTGATAAATTCCCTGCGCGCCTCGATATACGCCTCGCTGTGCATGTTCTCCCCCCATCTTGCTTGTATATTGACTGCGGTCTGTACAAAACGTCCGCTTCCCGGCCGCAATGCCGAAACCTGTTTCATTATATATCAAGATGTCGCTAATTTTCCGGAAAGAATTTAACGCCCCGTAATTTTTTTCACACGCAGCAGTTTCAATTATGTTATAATATACTTGCTTTTTGTGGCCGTTTAACACGGCGCCGCAATTGTGCAATCCCAAATGCCCCGGTACGGCCGGCACGCAGAGAGGAGCCGCGGATGAAGAACCGCAAACTACCGCTTCCTGTCAAAAACCTGCTGATTTTCCTGTTGATTTTCGCGCTGGCCATCGGCGTTTCCACGCTGCTGTCGCACATCCATGCGGACAACAACCCGTTTGCCGTTCCTGTATTTATTTTGGCCGTAGCGCTGATTGCAAGGTTTACAAACGGCTATTTCTATGGTATCGCCGCCTCCGCGCTGAGCGTGCTGTGCGTAAACTATCTGTTCACCTACCCCTTCTATGAATTGGACCTGCGCCTTGCAGGCTATCCGTTGACCTTTGCAACGATGCTGATCGTCGCGCTTTTGATCAGCACGCTCACCACGCAGATCAAAAAGCAGGAACAGCTGCGCTTTGAAGTGGAAAAAGAAAAGCTGCGGGCAAACCTGCTGCGTTCTGTTTCCCATGACATCCGTACGCCGCTGACCTCCATTTTGGGCGCCAGCAGTGCAATTTTGGAAAACCGGCAAATGCAGGCCGCCGACCGTGACGAACTGGTGGCCCAAATCAACAAGGACGCGCGCTGGCTGGTGCGGCTGATCGAAAACATTTTATCGGTCACCAAATTTTCCACGGGCGACGTCGCGCTTGAAAAAACGGACGAGGTCGTGGAAGAAATCGTCAGCAGCGCGATTATGAAATTTCACCATACACACCCGGATATCCCCGTTAAAGTCGCCAGGCCGGATCAAATCCTGCTGGTTTCCATGAATGCGACGCTGATTGAACAGGTGCTGCTGAACCTTTTGGACAACGCCGTTGTTCATGGGCAAACCACCACGCGGATCCAATTGACCGTTTCATGCGAACCCGACCGCGTCCTGTTCTCGGTACAGGACGATGGCATGGGCATCCCCCCGCAGCAGCTGGCGCATTTGTTTGACGGGTATACCGGCGTCCCGCAAGGCGGGCATGGCGACGCGCGGCGCAACAATCTGGGCATCGGGCTTTCGGTGTGCAGCTGCATCATCCGCGCGCACGCAGGGGAAATGTCCGCAGAAAATCTGCAGCAGGGCGGCGCGGTTTTCCGTTTCTGGCTGCCATATGAGGAGCAACACCATGCGTACTGAACACACGGATCGGATCCTGCTCGTGGAAGACGACGCAGGCATCTGCAAATTCTTGAAAACAACCCTTACCGCCAACGGATACGACGTCATCATAACCAAAACCGGCAAAGAGGCGCTGGACATGATCGGCTCTCACTGTCCGGACTGTATTTTGCTGGATCTGGGGCTGCCGGATATGGACGGCAATTCGATCATCAAAAGCGTGCGCACCTGGACAAAAACGCCGATTGTCGTCATTTCCGCGCGAAGCATGGACGAGGACAAGGCGTATGCGCTGGACCTTGGCGCGGACGATTATTTAACCAAGCCGTTTGGCACCATCGAGCTTCTGGCCCGCATCCGCACCGCCTTGCGCCATACCCGAACGACGCAAAGCGACGAGATTGCGCTAAACGGCTATTATCAGGTGGGAGACCTGCGCGTCGACTATCGGAAATACCGCGTTTACCTCAACGACCGGGATACGAATTTAACGCCAAACGAATTTAAAATCGTTGCATTGCTGGGCAAGCACGCCGGCCAGGTGCTTACCTATCGCTACATGCTGCGCGAGCTCTGGGGGCCGCAGGCCAGCACGGATAACAAGATTCTGCGCGTTCACATGGCCAATATCCGCCGCAAGGTTGAACCAAACCCGGACGAGCCGCGCTATATCTTTACTGAGGTCGGCGTCGGCTACCGCATGGCCGAAAGCGACGCCGCGCAATAAACAATCGCCGCCGAATAAAAAATAGTATTTGAATTTTTACTATCAAAAGTCTTGAACTGTGAAAACCATTGTTAATACTGACTTTTTTACACATTGAAGCATGCAAAAGAACAATGATTTTTGCCGCTTTGGTGACCAAATGGTGCCCAGATTTCTTGTGACGATATAATACAATACAGACAGATATAAGAAAAAACATACTATGCAAGGGCGAAAGCACTCGTTGCTTTCGCTCTCTTGTCTGCCACATAAGCAGGGACTGACGCACTTGTCAGCGGCGGGCGAAGCCCGTTCATCTCAACCGTTGACGAGTGCGGATGGCTCTGCTATTTCGTACAAATGAGGAATGTAATAGAAAAATTTATATAGGGGTGCTATAATATTTCTATACAAAGCGACAACTTTGAATTTATAAGGAGATAGCAAAATGCAATTAACCAAAATTGAAAAGAATGGCATCGCTTGTGCCGTCGTAAATAGTAACGAAATCGTCATCACAGATGCACAATCTGCCTTGGATGTGCTTATGTCTGCAAAATACGATATTGGTACAAAAAACATCATTGTCGATAAAAAATTGATTACAGAGGACTTCTTCATCCTCAGCAAAGGACTTGCCGGTGAGATTCTACAAAAATATGTGAATTACGGTGGTCGTATTGCAATTTACGGTGATTATTCTCATTACACAAGCAAGCCACTAAAAGACTTTATTTATGAAAGTAATAAGGGCAAGGATGTGTTTTTCGTTGCTACGCAAGATGAAGCTGTTGAAATGCTGACACGATAAATCTCAGTTTGGCGTGGGTTTGGGATATTCCCAACAATCAAACAATCAAAAATCTTTCTTACTGTTGTAGAAGAGAAAGAGTGATTTTTACGGAAAGGGTACCCCTTTCCTATGCTTGCTACGGAACTTTTCATAGAGGAATGGAAAGGAAAAGAACAATCAAAATAGATAGCAGCTTATATTGGGATGTTACGCAGTCAAAGGGCATTTTTGATGGAAAAGATACAAACACCTTACCCTGTCAGTTTTCGTGTCTGTAATGCCCTTCCTACAAGGATTATTAAGCCTCTAATGCGTAACATAAAAGCATAAAATCCCTATTGTCCTAAACTATCTTTTGGAGTGCAGAAACACTGCTTTATGCTTATTCTCTTTGCCTTATTGGTGGTGCTAAAATGGTGCCCAACTTCACAAAATCAACTTATGCGGCGATATGAGAAGACACAAGCAGAAACGGGGAAACCGTTGATAATACATGCTTTTTCCTCGATTCTATAAACACTTGCAAGAAGTTATAAGACGGTTTTCCTCTATAAAATCAATAAAAAATAATCGTTGGGCAAAGCTGCAAGAACCGTGTTCAGAAACAGAACTCAAAAAAGCAGAAGAATATGTAGGGTTTAATTTCCCCGAAGAACTTAAAGCATTGCTTAGAGAAACAAACGGCGACCATTGGCTTTTACTATCCTTAAATGAAATTATCAACAATGTTAAAAGAAACAGAGAGATTCTTGCAGAATACCTTGAACCAGTCGAGTTTGAAGAAAAAGTAAATCGTAACATCTACTTTGCTACCAATGGGTGTGGCGATTACTATTGTTACCGAGTTTTAGCAGATGGCACAGTAGATACATCGGCAATCTATATTTGGGAACACGAACTTTTTGAAATCCGAGAAGTGGCAAAAGATATACCAGATGTAATAGCGAAATATTATAACGACGAAATATAAATGTGAGGAACATCAATAAATCCCAGCTTGGTGTGGGTTTGGGATATTTCAACAAACAAAAATCTCGTTTCCTAGCATAGTCGGAAACGAGTGATTTTTACGGAAAGGTTCCGCATTCCTATGTTTGCTACGGAACTTTTCACAAAAGAACGGACGGGAAAAGAAGCCTGAAACGAGCAGCAGTCTCCTTGAAATACTGCGCAATGAAAGGGTATTACTGAGGAAGCAGGAATATCCATCTTGCTCTATCGGTGTTAATGTTCGTAATTCCTTTCCTTCAAGATTGATTGAACCGCCAATGTGCATCCATAAGCGCGCAAAATAAAATGCTTTCGGATTGTCTTTTGAAATTCGAAAACACCGTCTGCGCTTCTTTACTTTTTCTTATTCCCAGTGATCAAATCATACACGCATAAAAAACTTACATAAAAATAGGAAGCGATAAATGGAAATATGCAGAAAACCTGAATTATTAACCGTTTTCGCCTAGTATCATAAGTATTCATGAGGGCTTATAGGATGCTTTCCGCCTATAAATCAATAAATCAGCTGTTACAGAGGAGATCCATATGGAAATATTTTGTCTGAACGGTTATGCAAATGAAAAAATACAATTAGAGCTTATTGATATATTAGGCTTTCCAGAAGAAACAAGCCAAGAAGGAGGGTATGATATTATTTGCCGACTGTTAATACAAATAGGAAGTTATCATATAAATTATGATAAGCTATATTCAGCAACCGGAGCATTATATCGATTTTCGGATGAATTGAAAAGTTGTTACATGAGCCTGAAGGGGAAAGCCCAATACAAGCTTTTACTTGAAAATGATTTCGCATTTGAGATTGAAATGAAACGCTCCGGACACGCTGTTGTAACCGGCAGCTTCCAGGAAAGGCCTGACAAGCAGAATGTTCTTTCATTTGAAATGGAACCAGACCAATCCTGTTTTCCATCAGTTTTTCAAAAGATTGATATGCTGAAAGACCTATATGGAGATAAGTTTGGAGTCAAAAAATAACTTTTATGATCAAAACTCCGGTTTGCACAAGAAATCGGCTGATCCGGCAAGAAAAAATTCCCCTATTGTTTCAGACGGAAAAGCTCAATTTTTATGAAAAGGGTGACTCTTTTCGATACCTGCTGCAACGCCTTTTGCCAAAAGCAACAGAAAAAGGAGAATACGCCGCTACGTTTTATGCCGCGGCGTATTAACTTTCCGGAAACTGCACGACCAAATGATTATCATACTGCGTTTTCAAATCATCGTTTCCAAAAAAGCGCTCCATATCCTGCCGACAATTTCATGTTTGAAATCTCGCGCAAAGCAGATGGCATCACACATGTGCAGGCATCATAAGGAAGAAAAAAAGCGCCAGGAAAAATCCTGGCGCTTTGGCTCCT
>DCTY01000038.1:19218-19364 GCA_002329335.1 Christensenella sp. UBA1428 | reverse complement strand
TCCGCATATGACCGTGTATGACAATATGGCTTTCGGTTTGAAACTGCGCAAGACGCCCAAGGCCGAAATTGACCGTCGCGTTAAGGAAGCCGCCCAGATTCTGGATATCGAGCATCTGCTCAACCGTAAGCCGAAGGCTCTGTCCG
>DCTY01000038.1:0-19202 GCA_002329335.1 Christensenella sp. UBA1428 | reverse complement strand
CGAACCGCTGTCCAACCTGGACGCGAAGCTGCGTGTTCAGATGAGAACTGAAATCACCAAACTGCACAAGAAACTGGAAGCGACGTTCATCTATGTTACCCACGACCAGACCGAAGCGATGACCATGGGTTCCCGTATCGTGGTTATGAAAGACGGTTTCGTTCAGCAGGTTGACAGCCCCCAGAACCTGTATGATATGCCCACCAACCTGTTTGTTGCCGGATTCATCGGTTCTCCTCAGATGAACTTCTTCAATGTTCAGCTGTCCAAGGAAAACGGCAAAGTTTACGCTTCCTTCGGCGAGAACAAGATTGCTGTGCCGGATGCAATCGTTAAGAAATTTGTCGATCCTGCATACTGCGAAAAGGAAGTCATCATGGGCGTTCGTCCCGAGGATTTGAGCGACGATGCGCTGGCGATTGAAAAGTTCTCCGATGCGATCATTGACGTTAACGTCGAAGTGGTTGAGTTGATGGGTTCTGAGACTTATCTGTACATCACTACCAGCGGTCGTGAGGGTACTTTCATCGCTCGTGTTGACCCGCGCTCGCTCTCTCGCGTTGGCGACCGCATCAAAATTGCTGTTGACAGCGACCGTCTGCACTTCTTTGATAAAGAGACGGAAAGCACGATCCTGTCGAAATAAGTTTTTACCAAAACGCATCCTTTTTAGGATGCGTTTTTTTATAATTTCCTGTTTTATGGGAATTTTTCCTGCTTTACTTGATTCCATCGCCAGAATCGCGTATAATAAAGACAGTGTATTTCGGCGTTTGCAAAAGAGGGGAGCAAGGATATGAAAAAGATTGCGCTCGTCACCGGTTCCAGAAGGGGCATTGGCCTTGGCATTGTAAAAGCGCTTGGGAAAAATGGATATTATCCAATTGTGTCAGCGACGACGCCGTCAGCAGATGCGCAGCCAGTTATGGATGAGCTGAAAGCCCTTGGCATAGAGGCGCGCTATATTGTATGTGATATTTCAAAGCAAGCGGATCGAAACAATATCTTTGAACAAATCCAGAAAGATTACGGGCGCTTGGACCTGTTGGTAAACAATGCCGGCGTTGCGCCGTCTGTGCGGTTGAATATTTTGGAAACAACGCAGGAGAGTTTTGACAGACTGATGAATATTAACCTGCGCGGCACCTTTTTTATGTGCCAGCAGGGTGCGAATATGATGATCGGGTTAAAACAGCGCGGCGACATTGAGCAGTATCAGCCGCGGATCGTCAATATTTCGTCCATGTCGGCCTATACGTCTTCCACTAACCGCGGAGAATACTGCATCTCAAAGGCAGGGATCTCTATGGTGACGCAGCTGTTTGCTGATGAATTGGCGCAGTATGCCATTCCGGTTTTTGAAGTTCGTCCCGGAATCATAAAAACAGATATGACCGCTGCGGTAACAGAAAAATATGAAAAGCTGATTCAGGCGGGTATTACGCCGATCAAACGCTTTGGGCTGCCGGAGGATGTTGCAAATTGCGTTTTGGCGGCGGCAAGCGGTCTTTTGGATTTTGCAACGGGACAAGTCCTCAATGCAGACGGCGGCTTTCACATTCGCAGGCTGTAAAGGGGGACAAAAATGAGGCGTTCAACCATAAGTCTCTGTGGTCTGGATATTCCGGTTATTGCGCTGGATACCGTTGTTGTTGGTACTGGGTGCGCCGGATACAATGCGGCTGATTGGCTGTACGATCTTGGCAGGCGCGATTTTGCCATCGTAACCGAAGGCGTCAATATGGGTACGTCCCGCAACACGGGCAGCGATAAACAGACATATTATAAGCTTTCGCTGGCCTCCGATGGATCAGACAGCGTGCGTGAAATGGCCCAGACGCTTTTTGCCGGCGGTGGCGTAAACGGCGATACGGCGCTGATCGAAGCGGCATGTTCAGTGAAATCGTTTATGAAATTGGCCAATCTTGGCGTGCCGTTTCCAACGAATGTTTACGGGGAGTATGTTGGCTATAAAACGGATCACGATCCGCGCCAGCGCGCAACTTCCGCAGGACCGTTGACATCCAAATACATGACCCAGTGTCTGGAACGCTCGGTCAGGGGAAAAAACATCCGGATTTTTGATCAAATGCAGGTGGTGCGTCTGCTTGCCGACGATCAAAAAATATATGGGTTGCTGTGCCTGGATACGGCAAAGGCGGACAGTGAGAACTATGGATTTGTGCTGTTTGCCTGCAATCATGTGATAATGGCAACCGGCGGTCCGGCGGGCGTATATGAAAACTCCGTCTATCCTGAAAGTCAAACGGGATCTACCGGTTTGGCGCTTGAAGTTGGCGCCGTTGGGGCCAATCTGCACGAATGGCAGTATGGCCTGGCGTCGGTTCAGTTCCGATGGAACGTGTCGGGTACTTATCAGCAGGTGCTGCCCAAGTACATCGCAGTGGACAAACAGGGACATGCGCGCGAGTTTTTGCTGGATTACTTTGACGACCCGGCACGCGCACTGGACATGGTGTTCTTAAAAGGCTATCAATGGCCGTTTGACGTTTCAAAAGTACACGGTTCTTCCATGATCGATATTATCGTGCACCATGAAATTTTTGATTTGGGTAACCGAGTCTATATGGATTTCCGTTCTGATCCAACCGGCCTTGAAAATGGGTTTGAAGCGCTTGGAACGGAAACATACCAATACCTGTCCAATTCCGGTGCGCTTTTGAAAACGCCCATTGCACGGCTTCAAAAAATGAATCCCAAAGCAATTAAGCTGTATGCTGACCATGGTATTGACCTGTATCATGAGCCGCTGCAGGTCAGCGTGTGTGCACAGCACAACAATGGCGGGTTAGCAGTGGATATGAATTGGCAGACCAGCCTGAGCGGTCTGTACGCTGCGGGCGAGGCTGCAGGGACTTTCGGTACCTACCGTCCGGGCGGCAGCGCGCTTAATTCCACACAGGTTGGCGCGATGCGTGCGGCGGAACATATTGCCTACAGCACACCGGAAATCGAGCCAGATCCTTCCGCGCTTTGCGCGGTGCTTGGGCAGGCAGAATCGCTGGTAAATCAGGTGCAGCGCATGACAGGCGTTTACGGGAATTCTAATGTTGTCCAGATGCGTCTGGATGCGCAGCGACGCATGAGCGATGCTGCTGCGCACATTCGCCGGCCGGAGGCGATTGCAAAAACGCGCGCCTATCTGGATCAGCGTATTGCAAATTTTGAACGGGAAATTTGCCTGTCAGGACCACAGGAAATTGCGCACATGTTGAAAAGTCGTGAATTGTTGCTGGCACAGTCGGCTGTTTTAGCAGCGATCCAGCGCGTTTGCGATGAAATCGGCAGCAAAGGATCCGGATTGGTGATTGACGATCAAGGCGAACAGCTTTTGCCAACGCTTACCGCTTTCGCTTTCCGTCCCGGAAAGCCAGGATACGAAGAGCGTATTTTGCAAACAAAATCAACGAAGGACGGTTTTGTAAGCGAATTTGTACCCGTGCGGCCGATGCCGCAGGGGGAGGACTGGTTTGAAACCGTTTGGAACGCTTTTTCAGAGCGAACCAAGCGTGTTTATCAATAAAAAGGAGCGTACGACCATGCATGAAGTTCTCAAAAAAATTTCCTCTATTGGTATCGTCCCGGTCATTCGTATCGAAGACGTATCCAAAGCAGCCGATTTGGGTAAAGCGCTGTGCGACGGCGGAATTCCCTGCGCTGAAATTACTTTCCGCGCTGCCGGTGCAGATCAGGCGATCAAGGCCATGAGCGAAGCACTGCCCGAAATGCTTATCGGCGCCGGTACTGTCTTGACGACCGAACAGGTTGACCGCGCAGTGGCTGCGGGCGCAAAGTTCATTGTCAGCCCTGGTCTGAATCCCAAAGTGGTTCGTTACTGCGTTGAAAAGGGCATTCCGATTACTCCTGGCTGCGTCAATCCCAGCGATATTGAACAGGCGATTGAACTTGGCCTTGAAGTGGTCAAGTTCTTCCCGGCGGAGCCTGCCGGCGGCGTTAAAATGATCAAGGCAATGGCAGCGCCTTATTCGATGATGAAATTCATTCCCACCGGCGGCATCAACGCCAACAACCTCAACGATTATCTTTCCTTTGATAAAATCATCGCCTGCGGCGGCAGCTGGATGGTCAACGAGGCGCTGATCAAAGAGGGTAAGTTTGATGAAATTACCAAGCTTGCGCGCCAGGCGGTTCAGCAGATGCTGGGCTTTGAGCTGATTCATGTAGGCGTAAACTGCGCTGATCGCGACGAAGCCGGCGCAGCGGCGGATCGTTATGCCAAACTGTTTGGGTTTGAAAAGAAAGTCGGCAACAGCAGCACGTTTGCCGGAACCGTGATCGAAGCGATGCATGGTGCGGGCCTGGGCAAAATGGGTCATATCGGTCTGCGCACCAATTATCTGGAGCGCGCGGTGAGCTATCTTGAAAATATGGGCGTTGAATTTATCGAAGAAAGCAAAAAATACAATGCCAAGGGCGGCCTGCAGGTTATTTATCTGAAAGAGGAAATTGGCGGTTTTGCCGTGCATCTTGTACAGAAATAATTGAAACGGATTTGCCGTGCAGAGTTTGCTCTGCACGGCGATTTTATCAAAGATGATACAACTATTGCCGAACGAAACGATAGAAGATCTTCAGTGCGGCGGCTATCGGATTATTACGGCCAAAGATGGCTTTCGGTTTGGAACGGACGCCGTACTTTTAGCGCATTTTGCGCATTTTCGCGCCGGCGCGCGTGTAGCGGATTTTGGAACGGGCAGCGGTATTTTGCCGATTCTGATTTGTGCGCGGAACCGATTGATCGAATTTGATGCGCTGGAAATAGAGGCGCAGGCCGCATGGCGTGCCAAGCGCGGCATATCGCTCAATGCTTTGGAATCCTGCGTCCGGGTACATCATATGGATGTAAAGGATGCAAAAAAGGTTTTTGGCTGCGCCTGCTTTGATGCGGTGGTTGCCAATCCACCTTATGGAAAAGTGGGCGAGGGGCCGCTGCCGCCCGATGCAAACAGTGCGATTGCGCGGTTTGAAATTGCGTTGACGCTCGAGGATCTGTTGCAAAGTGCGTTTGATGTTTTGAAAAATGGTGGACGGCTGTTTTTGGTGCATCGGCCGGGTCGCTTGCTTGAAATTTTAGATGTCGCCCGGGAAAAGCATCTGTGCCCGCGCGTGGTTCGGTTGGTTTATCCGACACCGCAGCGCGAACCGAAACTGGTTTTGCTGGAATTTGAAAAAAACGGAACGGCGGCGTTGCGCTGGGATAAACCGTTTATTATAATGGATACATCCGGCCGGTATTCACAGGAAGCGGCCGCGATTTATGGTAAGGAAGGATTGTGCGGCGATGAAAATCGCGATTTTGGGCGGTACGTTTGATCCCATTCATAACGGGCATCTGCATATTGCAAAACTTGCGGCAGATGCCTTTGCAATCGATAAAGTCCTGTTTATTCCAACGGGTCATCCGCCGCACAAGGCGTGCCCGTTTGCCAACGGCCGGCATCGTCTGCATATGACGCAGCTGGCAATTGAATCGGATCCGCGTTTTGCGGTAAGCGATCTGGAAGTTTTTCGGGATGGAACTACCTATACCATCGATACGCTGCGGGCGCTTCATGAGGATTTTCATCAGGTGCATTGGCATTATATCATCGGTGCGGATACGCTGGCAGTGCTGGATTCCTGGCGCGAATTTGACCAGGTGTGCAAAATGTGCTCCTTTATCGTTGCCCTGCGCCCCGGAAATAAAATCCGCGAGGTTGAGCTGAACATCGCTAGGTTGATGAAATATGGCGCAGATATTCATGTTTTGGATGCCTTCGGTCCGGATATTTCATCAACGACGATCCGTTCGCGAGCAGCGCAGGGGGAGTCGCTTGCTGGAATGGTCCCTGAGAAGGTTGCCGATTATATCGATCAATATCATTTCTATCAAAATGCGCTTTTAAGAGATGCAATATTGAACTGGCTGCGCCAAAATCTTTCTCTGAAGCGTTACCGGCACGTTCTTGGCGTGGAACACAGTGCGGTTTCGCTTGCGATGCGCTATGGAGCAGACGAAAATCAGGCGTCTCTGGCGGCGCTTTTGCATGATTGCGCAAAGGAGTTTGATTTCCAAACACTTTGTGATTTGGTAAAACGCGCTGGTTTGGACGATCCGGATTTTGCCTTTGCGCCGCATTTGATGCATGCGCCGGCCGGCAGTATTTTTGCGCGCGAGCAATTTGGCGTTACGGATGAAGCGATTCTGCATGCAATTTGCGTCCATACGCTTGGATGCGATCAAATGTCGCTGCTGGATAAAATTCTGTTTTTGGCAGATGTTATAGAACCGTCAAGATGTTTTGAGGGCGTGGAAAAGCTGCGTGAAGCAGCGTTTCACAATCTGAATCAAAGCTGCCTGATGGCGGCCCGGGGAACCATGATTGAAACTTTGCGCCAAAACAGTTTTTTGCATCCACAAACGCTGCGCACTTATAACCATTTGCTGATTCATGACCAAGAGGAGAGATGAGAATGGAACCAAAAGAACTTTCCCAAAAAATTGCAGCCATTTTGGACAATAAAAAAGCCCATAATGTCGTTACGATTAATATCCACGAATTAAGCGTCGTGGCGGACTATTTTGTCGTCTGTGCGGCACATTCCTCCATTCATGTGCGCGCTTTGGCCGACGAGGTGGAAGAGCAGCTGGAGCAGGAGGGGATTTCGATGCTCCGATGCGACGGATATAAGGAGTCCCGCTGGATTGTTATGGATTACGGCAGCGTACTGGTTCATATTTTCCACGTTCAGGAGCGTGAGTTTTATAATATCGAACGTCTCTGGAGCGACGCTGGGAATATTACCCATTTTTCACAGCAGCAGTAAAATTACACTGGTTTTTCAGTGAGGTAAAAAATAAGCAGCGCACTGCCTGATCAAACGTCGGTGGGCGCTGCTTTTGATATATGAAACATCTATTGGTAATAACGGCGGTATTGCTGGGCTCTTCGGGCTTGTGCGGCTTTCCGGCGGCGGGCGCGGCGTCTGTTGGTACGGATGGTGGAACCAACCAAGGTAATGACAACCAACAGCAGCAAGACGCCGGTTGCAAGCATCAGCGAAATCAGCAGTTTGTCCTTTTTAGAGGTCGTACTGCCATTATCAGCAAAAAAAACGGTTTGCGCATCGCCCGTGCCATTTCCGCCAATGCTGGGTACGGCGGTGGGGGCCACTTTGGCGGCAATATCGTTTGGCGCAACCAATGTTACGGTGACACTCTGTTCCATAAAAGGAGCCTGGAACGTCATCGTGGCCATCGGCGTGCCGGCTTGAATCGGCGCAGAAAAAGAGGGCGCATAGTCTGCATAGCTGACGCAGGAAGAAAACGAACGCTCTGCCACAGAAACATTTTCAAGCGACGAAAAATAACCGCGCAGTTTCTCCTGATCCTCCTGGGCGACTTCAAGCTCAAGCAGGCCGTTGACCACGGCGGAATCCTCTGCACCGGTGATCAGCATGGTATGCTTGCTTGTGTTATAAAGCGATAAAATATCAAGATCAACGTATGCGCCGCTAAAACCATAGTCCATCAGTTTTTGCGTGTCCAGCCATTTCCCATCGGACGTACTGCCAAACACAACGCTGATCAAAAGACGTCCATCTTTTTCGGCTGCACCGACAAAAGTGGATTGCGCAGCATTGGTATAACCGGTTTTGATACCGGTTCCATAGGTATAGCTGAACGTGCTGTCGCCGCTGCCAGCCAAAAATTTGTTTTTATTTGTCAGTGTCACAGACTCGCTGCGCTTGCTGGTCGGAGGCAGAACATACGTTTGCGTTGTAATAATCCTGCGGAATGTTTCGTTTTTCATCGCTTCACAGGCAATTTTTGCCATATCGGACACCGTAGTGTAATGTTTGCTGTCCGGAAGGCCGTTTGGCGTGGTAAAATTGGTATTGGTACAGCCGATTTCGCGTGCGCGTTCGTTCATCAACGCCGCGAAGTTTTCAACCGAGCCGGAAACGGCTTCCGCCAGCGCCAGCGCGGCATCGTTTGCACTTTGAAGCATCAGGGCATAAAGCAGCTGCTCAACAGTATAAACCTCGCCCATCATTGCCGGAATCCAAGTGGGTTCCGTCTGGATTGCCCGTTGGGAAATAGTCACCTGCGTGGATAAATCACAGTTTTCAAGCACCAGCAGAGCCGTCAGGATCTTTGTCGTACTTGCCGGATACATTTCAAGATTGGCGTTTTTTTCGAAAATTACGCTTCCGGTCGTGCCGTTGACCAAAATTGCCGATTGGGCGTAAAGATTGGAAGCGGTCAAAAGCTGCGGCGCCGTGCTGTCATAGGCGCTGATGGCGGCGGCAGGCTGTGCGTTTTGCACTGCGGCGGCATTTGGAATAAAAGAAAAAACGAGCGCCGTGCAAAGCAGGCATATCATGAGATTTCGGCAAAATTTCATAGAAGAACTCCTCGGAAGAAATCTGCGTGCAAAATCACCTCCGACAAAGCCGGAGAAAATGCAGACAAATGTTTCAGATATTATAGCATTTTTCCGCCAATTTGTACAGCATTAGAGGAGATTGGGTGATATTGCCAAAGAAACGGTAGCGCATATGCACGTTTCATGTTAAAATAGACCATGCGAAATGGAGGCGGAGAAGCTCATGGCATTGTGCGCATTTGCCGATAACTATTCAATTTTTGATATTACGCCGGTAGATAATTTGTTTATAGAGGATTATATGCTGCGTGCGCCGGGCGATTATGTAAAGGTATATTTGTACGGACTCCGGCTGTGTTATGCGCGCGATGACAAAAGCGATCTGGAGCAAATCGCCGGCGTTTTGGGTATGGAATCGGAAACCGTTTTAAACGCCATGCTTTTCTGGGAACGCCAGGGAATGGTGCGACGCCTTTCCGACCGTCCGCCGTGTTATGAATTTGTCAATCTGAAGGCACGGATGCTTCAGGCCAAAGAAGATGATGACGGACTGTATGCGATGGGGCAGTTTAACAACGAGGTTCTGCGCCTGCTGGGCGCGGATGGCCGGGTCATCCATGGCGATGAATTTGCGCGGATGTATCGCTGGATGGAGGACTACTCGCTTTCCGAAACAGCGGTGCTGCGCGTGATGGCGTATCTTTGCAAAGCAAACAAGGCCAAAGGACGCAAAGCGCCGACGGTCAATGCGGTAGAAAAGTTTATCCTGAAGATGGCTGGCCAAAAAATTGTTTCCGACGACGCAGTGACCGGGTATCTGCATGGGCTGGACGACGATGTCGTTGCGCTCAAACGGCTTTTGGCGCACTTGGGCATCCGTAAGGACGAGCCGTCCGCCGCAGAAGAAGCGCTTTTTGCCAAATGGCGCAGCTGGGGTTTTGACCTGGATGCACTGAAGCTTTTGTCAAACGAAATGACAAAAATACAAAAACCTACCCTGGGGTATTTGGACAGGATTGTCAGCGGCTATCAGGAAATGGGCGTACGGACAGCGGAACAGATCCAGCAGTATCAAGCCGGTACGCTGGAGCCCGTGCGGGAGGTTTTGGCGGCTTTTGGCCCAAGTATGGGCTTTAGTACGCAGTTGGTCCGTGCCTATTGCGACGCGCTGGCCAAAGGGTTTGAGCATGCGCTGCTGGTGGAGGCGGCGCACATTGCCGCCCGAAGCGGCAATGCGACGCTGGTATATTGGCAGTCGATTTTAGATCGCTATGCTGCCGCGGGTATTTTGACGATGGACGCTTTCCTGCGCGAAAAACAGCACAATCAGGCGCTGCGTGCATTTGCACAGAAAGTTCTGGCGACGGCGGGCGATACTTCTGTCGTTTCTGCAAAGGAAGTCAAACAGGTCGAGGCATGGCTTGCCAAAGGACGCAGCGAGGAATTGATCTTATGCGCGGCGGAGCTTTGCAGCAATTCGCCCTATAAACTGTCGGCAATTGGCAAAACGCTGGTTCGATTGGATCAGGCAGGCATTGCGCAGCCGGAGGCCGCGCGGGCGTTCCTGAGCCAGACATCAACGCAGCGGCAATCAGCGCCGGAAGGCGAAAAGCGGATTTCAAAAAATGTTTCTGCACAAAATTATACACAGCGCCAATATGATCCGACGCAGTATGACGACATGGTTTTGTTTGATTTAAATCAGGTTGAGGATGAAAAAAATGATGACAAAGCGACAGATGATTGAGCAATTATTGGAGCAATACCGTCAGCAGCGTCAGGCTGTACTGCATGAGGCAGACAAAAAAAGAGCGGTCATCGCGCAAAAAGCGCCGATTTATCAGGATCTTGAGCAGCGTATCCTGCAGCTGATGCGTCAGGCGCGCCAGCATCCGGAGCGTGCCCGCGACGCGGTATACGCCCTGCAGCAGGAGGCGCAGCGTCAGCTGGCGGCCGCAGGATATACCCCGGAGGATCTTCAGCCGCAGTATCGGTGCAATCTTTGCAAGGATACCGGATACGTCGGAGAAACGATCAAAACATTCTGTCCCTGCTTTGAAAAACGGCTGCATCAGCTGCAGATTCAGCAGGAAGATTTGAAAATCCCCAGCGACCATAATTTTGATTGCTATGATTTGAATATCTTTCCGGAAGAAAACGGACAGCGCAATCAAATGGCGCGCGCAAAAAAATGGGCGCTGGACTTTGCTGACGCCGTGGGGCATGGCGCGAATAAGGATGTGGTGCTCTTTGGCAGCAGCGGCCTTGGAAAAACATTTCTGCTGGACTGCATCATCACCAGCTGCATCCAAAATGGCTGTTCTGCCATGAAGCTCAGTGCCTTTGCGCTCAACGATTTGATGCGCAAAAAGCACATGGGGCAGGAAGAAGAACGCTTTGAGCTTGCCCAGCGCGTGGACGTGCTGGGGATTGACGATCTTGGCACGGAACCCATGCTTGAAAACGTGACGGTGGAGTACCTGTTTGCGCTGATCTGCCAGAGACAGGAGTGGGGGAAAAGCACGTTGATCACCACCAATTTGTCCTTGCAGGAATTTCGTAAAAGATACTCGGAGCGCATCGCTACGCGCCTGCACCAAAAGGGCAATTATGTCATTGAGCTGCATGGGAAAGACGTTCGGATGTCTTAGCGCCGTTTGCTTTATTCGCTGCTGTTTGCCATGTGCATTATTTCACGGGAAGGGAATCGATCCACTGTATGAAAAAACTGCTGGTTTATTTAAACGAATACAAAAAAGAGTGCGTTCTAAGCCCTTTGTTCAAGCTTTTGGAAGTGCTTTTTGAATTGACGGTACCGCTTGTGGTGGCATCCATGATCGATGTGGGCATCGCCGGTGCAAACCGCCGTTATGTGCTTTTTATGGGATTGGTCCTTGCAGGGCTTGCTGTTGGCGGCATGGCCGTTGCCATTACAGCGCAGTATTTTGCTGCAAAAGCCGCAGTGGGATCGGCCTCGCGCCTGCGCCATGCATTGTTTGACCATCTGCAGCACCTTTCCTATGCGCAGTTGGATGCGCTGGGTACCTCGACAATGATTACGCGCCTGACCAGCGATGTCAATCAGTTTCAAACCGGTATCAACATGGGCCTGCGGCTTTTGCTGCGTTCTCCCTTTGTTGTTTTTGGCGCCATGCTGATGGCGTTTACCATCGATCGTCAGGCTGCGCTGATCTTTTTGGGCGTTATTGCGCTGCTTTTCGTCGTTGTGGGCGTTATTATGGGCGTTACGATTCCGCTGTATCGTACGGTGCAGCAAAAATTGGACCGTGTGCTGGGCGCAACGCGCGAAAATCTGACCGGCGTACGTCCCATTCGGGCTTTTTGTAAAGAAAACGACGAAATTGAGGCGTTTAGCCGCCGCAACAGCGAACTGGAACAAATGCAGCAGCACGTCGGCAGAATTTCCGCGCTGATGAATCCTCTGACCTATGTGCTTTTAAATGCGGCGATTCTGGTGCTGATCTATACCGGCGCGCTGCGGGTACAATCCGGCCTGCTGTCTCAGGGTGCAGTTGTTGCGCTTTATAACTATATGTCGCAGATTTTGGTGGAGCTGATCAAGCTGGCTAATTTGATCATCACTTTGACAAAATCCGTTGCCAGCGCCGGGCGGATTTCCAAGGTGTTTGACGTACTGCCGGATCAGCAGACTCCGCATACGCCTGTCCCGGCGGAAAAAATGGCTTCGGATATCATGGTTAAATTTGATCATGTTTCCCTGACCTATCCGGGCGCCGGCGGCGAATCGCTCAGCGACATCTCATTTTGTGCCAAAGCCGGCGAAGTGATCGGCGTGATCGGTTCAACTGGTTCAGGAAAAACCTCCCTGGTGAATTTGATTCCGCGCTTTTATGATGCAACAGCCGGCACGGTTCGGGTCTGTGGTGTGAACGTATCAGACTATCCCATGGACCAGCTGCGCGAAAAAATCGGCGTGGTGCCGCAGCGTGCGGTATTGTTTCAGGGAACGATCCGTGAAAATATCCTCTGGGGAAACCCGCATGCAACGCTGCCGCAGATTCAAAGCGCCATCCAGACGGCGCAGGCCGAGGATGTCGTCACAAGCAAGGCGGAGGGGCTGGATGCGCCCATTGAACAGGGCGGTCGAAACCTGTCCGGCGGACAGCGTCAGCGGCTCACCATTGCCCGTGCGCTGGTGCGTGAACCAGAAATATTGATACTGGATGACAGCGCTTCGGCGCTGGATTACGCAACGGATTCAAGACTTCGCGCAGCAATCGCCCGGATGCCGGGCCGTCCTACTGTTTTTATCGTATCTCAGCGCACCGCTTCCATTCGAAACGCCGATCAGATTCTGGTTTTAGACGACGGCAGGCTGGCAGGAAAGGGCACACATGAGCAGCTGCTCGAGACTTGTCCGATTTATCGGGAAATTTATGAATCGCAGTTTCCAAAGGAGGCGGTTTAAAATGTCAAAACAGAAAAACGCCGCACAGGAAAAAACATGGCGGCAGATTTGGCGCCACATTGGCCAATATCGCATGCTTTTAATCGCCTCTTTGGTGCTTGCCATTGTTACAGTCGCAACGACGCTTTATGTACCGGTTTTGATCGGCCGCGCCATTGACTGTATCGTTGGGCCGGATCGGGTAGATTTTCAGGCAATTGCGCCGTTGATTTTTACCGCAGCCATCGTCGCGGTTGTTACCGTCATTGCACAATGGCTGCTCAATATGGTCAATAATAAGATGACCTACAGCGTTGTGCGTGATATTCGAAATGAAGCCTTTGAAAAAATTCAATCGCTGCCGCTCAAATATCTGGATGCGCATCCTTCCGGGGAAATCGTCAGCCGCGTGATTGCAGACGCGGATCAATTTGCCGACGGTCTTTTAATGGGCTTTACGCAGCTGTTTACCGGCATTATGACGATTTTGGGCACATTGGCGTTTATGTTTGCAATCGATGCGCGCATAACCTTGGTGGTGGTATTGGTTACGCCGGTTTCGCTGCTTGTAGCGCGTTTTATCGCCAGCAGAACCTACAGCATGTTTAAACAACAGTCTCAGATTCGCGCGGAGCAAACCGGTCTGATTGACGAAATGATCGGCAGCCAGAAGGTCGTTCAGGCTTTCGGACGTCAAAATCAGGTGCTGGATCGCTTTGATCAAATCAACGAGCGTTTACGCGCCTGTACGCTGCGCGCTGTCTTTTTTTCCTCCATCACCAACCCGGCGACGCGCTTTGTGAACAATCTTGTCTACGCCTGCGTTGCAGCGGCCGGAGCTTTGATCGCCATTGCCACCGTTTCAAGCGCGGATCCGTTCACCGTTGGCAGCCTGACCGCCTTTTTAAGCTATGCCAGCCAATATACCAAGCCATTTAACGAAATTTCCGGTGTTGTGACGGAGCTTCAAAATGCGCTTGCCTGCGCTGCGCGGGTGTTTGATCTGATTGAGCAGCCGTCCCAAACGCCGGATGCCGCGGATGCTGCAGTGCTTCAACAGGTTCAGGGGGATGTCCGTCTGGATCATGTTTGGTTTTCCTATACGCCGCAGCGGAAGTTGATTACGGATTTCTCTCTTCATGTAAAGCCCGGGCTGCGCGTGGCAATCGTCGGACCGACCGGCTGCGGCAAAACGACGCTGATCAATTTGCTGATGCGCTTTTACGATGTGGATCAGGGCGGTATTGATGTCGATGGAACGGAAATCCGGGACATGACCCGCCATAGCCTGCGCAGAAGCTATGGCATGGTGCTGCAGGAAACCTGGCTGAAGTCTGGAACAATTCGGGACAATATCATCATGGGCAAACCAGACGCAACTCAAGAGCAGATTGTTGAGGCCGCCAAAGCCGCGCATGCTCATAGTTTTATCATGCGTTTGCCAAACGGATACGATACCGTGATTGGCGAGGATGGCGGAAGCCTCTCCCAAGGACAAAAACAGCTGCTTTGTATCACGCGCGTAATGCTGTGCCTGCCGCCAATGCTGATTTTGGATGAAGCGACCTCCTCCATCGATACGCGTACTGAGGTGCGTATTCAGGAGGCTTTTGCACGCATGATGCAGGGGAGAACCAGCTTTATTGTCGCGCATCGGCTTTCAACCATTCGTCAGGCAGATATTATTCTGGTTATGCGCGATGGCAATATTGTTGAAAAGGGGAGTCATCAACAGCTTTTGGCTCAAAATGGGTTTTATGCGCAGTTGTACAACAGCCAGTTTGATCACGAAAGCGCGTCTTAAAAACGGGACGATGATGTCCGATGGTCCAATGTAGTGATCATTTTTATATCGCGGTATCGCCCAACGGTCGATACCGCTTTTTGATTGGATTTTTTTCGCATCCGTTTCGATTTTTCCGCTTTTTACGAAGGGACATCCGTTTCCCAGGCAATAGCTTTGATTTTCAGAAATAAACCTTGACAAACGCTAAGACATACTATATACTTTACATTGCTAATTAGTAATGCTAAGCAGTAATGTAAAGGAGCGTGGAATTTTGGACAACAAATATATTCAACAGTTCAAAAAAGGCTCCCTGGAGATGATTTTGCTTTGTTTAATTGCAAAAAAAGAAACCTACGGTTATGAAATTATCACAGAACTGAACAATAGCGGCGCTGCAGTTTTGGGGTATGCGAAAGAGGGGACCGTTTACCCCATCCTGTATCGTTTGCAGGAGGCAGAGCTGATTCAATGCCGAATTGCACCAGCCGCAGCAAACGGCGGTTCAAAAAAGTATTATTCCATTACCCAAAAGGGACGCGAAACATTGGCAGAACTCATTGCGTTCTGGAGAAGGTACGCACTGTGCGTAGACGGGTTTATTCAAGACAGCAATTTTCCGGAGGGATCTGTATGAACTGCGAAGCGTATATCCGACAGGTAAAGCGTGAACTTATCGTTTCCGCCAAACAAAAGCAATCGATTGTTCGGGATTTGAACGAAGCGTTTGCCTCCGCTATGGAACATGGGGAAACCGCGCAGCAGGTGATTGCAAGGTTGGGCAGCCCAAAAGATTTTGCCGATACGATGCATGAACAGCTTGGAATAAACGCAAATGAAAAAAGGAAGAGAAAGCGGACCATTCAAATCGGGCTTGCCGGCGTAGTTTCCGCAACCGCGTTTTTAGTTTCTTTTTTGATAAAGACACTGCGCACTCCGGAAAATGTGATCGGTCAAGCAAATGCGATGACCTTGATCCAAGTAGAAGGCGCAGCGACTGATCCGATCGTTTTCTGGATACTCCTTGGTACGGTCGGTTTGGTTACAGCGATCTTTTTATCGGTCAGATCCATTTTAAAAAAATAGTCTGCAATTAGGAGCTGTATCGCGATGAAAAAGTTTTTTTATTGTACTTTGACGCCCCTTGTTCTTATCTGTACGCTTTTAGCGGGATGCGCCGACCGCAGCTTGATAGCAGCCGATAGCGACGCTTGGATCTTGACCGAGGTAAAAAGGCTGGAATCCGCGCAGTGGCCGGAAAATGAATATACTGCGCAGATTATAAAGCCTCAAAGCGGCGAACTCGACTATATATGCGATTATTCAGATTCTGGGCGGTATCTTGTTGTGATGAAAGATATGACGCAGGAGGCATCCGCGACCTATATCGCCGACTTGGAAAAACAGGGGTATTTGCCGGTGTCCGCAGAAGGAAACGCCGTATCGGTCGGGACAATCCTTCAAAAAGGCTCCGTTACTTTAAGCGTCGCATATTCCGGCGACATGCTTGGCATATTAATAACCATTCAGGAGAATATATAAAACCAATCGGTTTAAAGCGCAAGCGCCTTGCCTTGTGACAGCAAGGCGCTTTATCCGTATGAGCAGGACGGTTTTTAGAAGAAATAACTCTATTTGGATGCGAATAACAAGAGGGGATACAATCAACGGGAATTCATTATTCATCATCCCGAAGCTTGACCATATTGATGACCGAACGGCGGTTTTCGTCGGACTGTGCGGCATAATGGCGGCGGGTTGTGTTGACGTCGCTGTGTCCCAGAACATCCGCAACCAGGTAAATATCGCCGGACTGCTGATACAGATTGGTGCCAAAGGTGGATCGCAGCTTGTGCGGACTGATCTTTTTGAGCGGCGTAACGACGGCGGCATACTTTTTTACCAGATTTTCAACGCTGCGGACATCGATTCGTTTACGCTGAAGCGATAAAAACAACGCGTTTTGATCCGCTGGATTGACCGGAACAATCTGCTTTCGTTCTTCCATATATTCCAGCAGCGCCTGACGTACCGTATCGCCAAAATATAAAATAACAGAAGCGCCGCCTTTGCGGAAAACCCGGAAACTGTAGGCGTCAAAATCAATATCATCCATGTTGATGCCGACGCATTCGCTGACGCGGATTCCAGTGCCCAGCATCAGCGTTAAAAGCGCCATATCACGCTTTTTTGTTTTTTCCTGGATTTTTTTCTGTCTGGGCGATAATCCTTCTCCGTTTTCCACCAGGCGGATCAGCGCGGCAACCTCGTTGGGCTCCAGTCGCAGGATTGGCTTTTCGTGTTTGCGCGGCGCGACAGCCAGCGCCGCCGGATTGAGTTTGAGCATTTCCTGGCGCTGAAAATATTTATACATTGAGCGCAGGGCAGACAGCTTGCGTTCCTTACCGGATGCCTGATTGTCGCGCAATATACCGTTCTGGCTTTCGTAAAGTGTCGTATAACTGATAAACCGCTCGATCATCTGAGGCGTTACCGCGTCCAAATCCTGAAGGGTGATCTGCCGGGGTTCTTTTTCGGAAAATTCTTCGGTGTGATACGCCAAATATTGAAAGAAGATTTTCAGATCATGCGCATAGTTGATTCGCGTCAAAACAGATGAGGTAGACTCCATGCCAATAAAATAATCCTCACAATAAGCAGGTAATTGCGCAATCAACGCCCGAAGCTGCACCAGGTTTTTCTGCTGTTTTGGGATCGGCGCGCTGGTCTGTTTTTTTGCTTTTTTTTCATTCATAGTGTGCCTCCAGGTCAAAAAGACAATAAACTATTCGTAAAAGCTGTCTTTTACGAATAGTTTATACTATCGCCCTATATTTGTCAAGCGCTGAAACCCGCTATAAAAGTTCTGCCTGCCCGCCGTCGCTTTCGGCATGATAATAAAATTCACTGAGCTGAGCGGATGTTTTTTATCGTCCCGCGTAATCCAAAACACATCGTTTTTTAAGGACAAGCAAGCTGTCCGGTAAACCGATTGGTTTTATACAGCATCACAATATCACGTATATCGGAATCCAATTAAAATTGTTTGAAGCCGCATAAAATCAGATTGCAACTGGTTAAGCCGGTTCCATCGTGTAAACTTCGCGAATCCTGGCGCGCACAAAGGAATCCCCCGGCTCTGCATGTCTGCCTGGAAACGCCAAACCCTGTCAAGAGGGATCCCTGCGGTTTTCAACCAGAATATGCCCTGTATCGTCATAAACCATACATATGTTGGTAAAAATTGCTTTTTCCGGCTGTCTCATTTCAGTTCATGCGTACTAACTGCGCTGTTTTTTGATTTCACCGGTTGCCAATGCGTCGCATCGGTTGTTCCATGGGTTATCTGCGTGTCCCTTGACCTTGATCCAGGTAATTTGGTGTTTTTCACGCAGTTCCAGAAGTTGGCGCCAGAGCTGTTGATTTTCAACCGGTTTTTTTGAAGCCGTTTTCCAACCGTTTTTTGACCAATTGTCAATCCAGCGCTGATTAAAACCATTGATCAAATATGCGCTGTCGGAATAAAGCGTAACACAGCAGGGCTCCTTGAGCTTTTCAAGCGCTGCAATGGCCGCATACAGCTCCATTTGATTGTTGGTGGTTTGCGGCTGATAGCCGGAAAGCTCCAGCTGATGCGATCCATAGATTAAAATCGCGCCCCAGCCGCCCGGCCCGGGATTTCCCGAACACGCGCCGTCCGTATAAATCTGCACCTGTTTCATTGCTGCTTTCCAAGTTCCCGGGAGCGCTGCGTGCCATCATGAACGGCCTGCATCACCGCGCCATAAAAACCGTTCTTTTCAAGCGCGTACAATCCCTGAATTGTCGTGCCGCCGGGGCTGGTAACTGCGTCCTTAAGCGCCGCAGGATGCGTTCCTGTTTCAACCACCATTCGCGCAGCGCCTAAAACGGTTTGTGCTGCCAGCAAATTGGCGGCATCGCGCGTCAACCCTTCCATTACGCCGGCATCGGACAAAGCTTCGATCATCCGATATACATAAGCCGGGCCGCTGCCGCTTAAACCGGTCACGGCATCCATCATCGATTCCTGAACGCAGCAAACTTTGCCCATCACCGCAAAGAATGTCCGCACGGCCTCAAATTCAGCCTCAGCAAGCGTATGCTGCGCGCTGATTGCAATGGCGCCCTCGCCTACTAAAAGCGGCGTATTGGGCATGACGCGGCAGATACGCACGGTATCGGGCAAACAGGAGGCCAGATAATCCGTAGACAATCCCGCGGCAATGGAAACCAGCGCTTTTCCTTCCAGCTGCCGGCCTACGGATTGCAGTACGGATTTTACCGCGTTGGGTTTGACTGCAAGTAAGACGATATCCGCATTGCGGCAAACGCTCTGCGCGTCCGGCATGACGCTGGCGCCTGTCGCCGCCGCTTTTTGATCATCCAGATCACAGACCAGCAAATCCTGTTTTGAAAAATTATGATTCAGCGCGCTTTGAATCATAGCGCCCGCCATGTTGCCCGCGCCGATAAAGCCAAATTTCATTTAGTCAGCACCGCCTTTCACCGCTATGATTATACAAGCATTATCATAAATTTGCAACAAAATTCCAAA
>DCTY01000018.1:35563-57127 GCA_002329335.1 Christensenella sp. UBA1428 | reverse complement strand
ATAATCTATTTGTAAAAGACTACTGGAAAACTGTCTTTGTTTTTAATATTACCCTTGTCCCATATTTACTATCAACAACAATTCTTAATCAAGCAGACCGAATTATGATTAACGATATGGTCGGTGCCGCTGAAGCTGCAATATATAGCGTTGCGTACTCCATTGCAATGTTGATGCAGCTAATAAATAATGCTGTAAGCGACGCTTTTATACCTTGGATGTATCGCAGATTAAAAAAGGAAGAGTATTCGGATATAGAACCTGTAACTAACAAACTACTAATCATGGTTGCGGTAATGAACCTATTAGTAGTTTTGTTTGCGCCAGAAGTCTTAGCTGTTTTTGCACCCGCCAGATATTACAACGCTGTTTGGGTCATTCCGCCAGTAACTGCGAGTGTATTCTTTATGTTCCTATTCCAACGTTATATAAATATTGAAGTGTATTACGGTGCAACTTCAAGCGTAAGTATAACCTCAATTCTGGTTGCTCTTTTGAATATAATACTTAACTATGTTTGTATAAAGCGATGGGGATATCTTGCAGCTGGATATACTACATTGTTTAGCTATGTGGTTTTCTGCATTGTGCATTACTTCAACTTAAAAACGGTGTGTAAAAGAAAATGCAATAATCATCAGATTTTTACTGCAACGTATACGATACTCTTTAGCGTAGTATTTCTTGGTGTTATTTTTGCAATGATGGCGCTTTACAATTATAGGGTCATTCGATATGTCCTTGCTCTTATGCTCTGTGGATTTGGGTATTATAAGAGACATTTTATCATTTGGCTGCTGAAAAATAAGAAAGCTGATAACGACTAATTGTTCTGTTTGGGGAAGAGATAATGAAAATCTACTGCTTAATCCCCAGGGGGGGTACGTCTAAACTACATTGACGCAACTAAAGGTTTTGGGATTATTTTAATGGTTCTAGGGCATATCCATTTCAATATCGAATATTTCGATAAGATAGTATATGCGTTTCATATGCCGCTATTCTTTATTATATCAGGAATGCTGTACAAGCAGCCTGATAGTCTAAAAGACTACATAAAGCGAAGAACAAAATCATTATTGTTGCCATACTTTGTGTTTGGAATGTTCTATTTAATTATAGACGTATTACGGGAGGGAACAACGGTCGCCTTGAAGGATATCATAAGTTTACTATTATATCCTACTTACGAACTTCCAATCGAGTCAGCATTGTGGTTTTTGCCGGCCTTATATATTTCGCTTATCATTTACTGTGTCATTGATAGAATTATAAGAAATGGTTTTATCAAATGCGCGACAATAGTACTACTTACATTCTTAGGCTGTTATTGGAATAAAATTGGAATACCGATCTCACCGTGGGCATTTTCTTCAGCTATCTCCAGTCTTCTTTTTGTTCATCTGGGTGTGAAATATAGGGAATGTAGATATGTGCAAAAGGGAATAACAGGCAAAACAAATTTCTATTTTACTACGATATTTATGATGTTGGTATTTATCTCTATCCTAGCAGCTTTCAGTAATCCACAACTTAATATGCGCCTTGGAGACTGGGGAATTGCTCCTGTAACTTATTTCAATGCTACCATTCTATCATTTGCCATAATTGAAGTGGCCCACATTATATATAAACAGTGGAAACCTAATGCCTTTCCTTATCTAAGATTCGTTGGAAAATACTCCATTGCATTTCTTTGTGTGAATCATCTGCCGATTATGATAGTTCGAAAGTTATTCGAAGAGCCATACGATGACCGGGATGAACGTGATTTATCGCTTCCTTCGCTTCGATCGGTTGCTGACGAGTTACCGATCTGTTTAACGCCGGAAAGCTGCCCCTGCGCGTTACCCACAATGATACCAAGATCAACAACGTCCTCTTTGATGAGCAAACGCATCAGGCACTGGTAGTCATTGATCTGGACACTGTTATGCCCGGCCTGGTGGGTCACGACTTTGGGGACGCGATTCGTTTTGCTTCCAACTTTGTGGAAGAGGACTGCAAAGACGCCGATAAGGCCGGCGTGAATCTGAACATCTATTGGGCATTCGCAGAGGGCTTCCTCAAGGAAACCGCTGCGACTCTGACGGAAAACGAAGTAGACACCCTGGGTGTCAGTTGCTTTTCCTTGGCATGTGAATTGGCAACCCGCTTTTTGGATGATTATATCACGGGTGATAAGTACTTTAAGATCAAGTACCCTGATCACAATCTTGTTCGCGCCCGTTGCCAGATCGCTTTGGCTAAGGACATGCTGGTCAAGATGGACGCCATGAACGCCATTGTGCGGGATTGCTGGATGCGATATCGTTCATCTGCTCCTGAGAATAACAGATGACACGCGCAGACAGACTGCGGGAAACGGATACACTATCTTCCTCCCCATCAGCGGCAGCATGAAGCCACTGATTCGACCAAACATAGACAGTACCGTATTCTTACCGCCTGAGCACATCTTCAAATAAAGTTGATTAGACTAATGGTGAACCTGTAATTGATCGTAAGCGTCAACTCTCCATCGTCTTGCACTCGACCGCTGCGGCTTCCGGCAGCAACCGCGCCACCTGCTGTTCATCAGAAAGATCAAGCATCGGCGCTGTTGTAATGACGCTGACCAAGTAGCGATACGGATCCAGCCCGGACTCCTTGGCTGTTTCCACCAAGCTATATAGGATCGCACTGTCATGAGCTCCGCCGGGCGTATTGGCGAACAGGAAGTTTTTGCGCCCCATGACAAAGGGCTTCACGCTGCGCTCGGCAAGATTGTTGGAGATCTCCAGCCTCCCGTCCAACAGGTAGTTGCATAACCACGGCCACTGCTCCAACGTGTAGGCGACTGCGCGTCCGAATGCACTTTTAGGGGCAGGATGCAGCCCTTCCAGCCACTGACGGAACTCCGTCAGGAGCGGCAAAGACTGCTGCTGCCGCTGCTTATATCGCTCTGCGGGCGTCAGTGACTGCCACTTGTCCTCCAGCGCGAAAAGGGCATCACAATAACGCTTCCCCTTCATAGCCTTGGAGGAAGCTCGGTCGTTCGCCGAGATCGCCTTGAGTGCTTCGTCGAATTTGCGTCTGGCATGCGCCATGCAGCCCACCACCGTCACGCCTTCGGGAAGGTCATGGTATCCGGCGTAGCCGTCGGTATGCACATATCCCTTGAAGTCCCGGAAGAAGGTCTTTGGATGCTCGGCCTTGCGCGTTTCGTGGTACTCATACACAATGGCCGGATGCTCCGCATACTTCCCGGTGCGGAAGAGCCACATATAGCTCTTCTGCTGCGGTGAGCGGTTCGGCTCGTTCAACACCTGCAGCGGCGTTTCGTCCGCATGGCAGATGTCTGCCGCCTGCACACGCTTTTTTAGTAGCTCATAAATGGGCTTCAAGTATTCCTTGCAAGCGAGCGTCAGCCACTTCGACATCGTCTGGCGGCTCAACTGCACGCCCATCCTGCGCAGCTCCTGCTCTTGACGGTACAGCGGCGAATACATGACATACTTCTGCACGGCGATCCATGCTACAGCTTCCGGCGTAGCCATGCTGCCGGGGAGAAAGCTCGGAACAGACGGTGCAGAGATCACCGGTGTGGTGATGTCGTTTTTCTCGCAGTTAGCGCAAGCGTAACGTGGCAGATGCGTTTCTACGAGGACAACCTTGGCCGGAACGATCTTGAGTCGGCGAACAACGTCCTCACCGATCCAGCGCATCTGTGTCCCGCATTGAGGGCAGACCCGCTCGCTTTCAGGTACGTCGCGGATCACAATCTCGGTCTCAATATCTTCCGGGAGCTTAGCTTCGTTTGTTGCATGTTTCTTCTGCTTAGTGGCTTTGCTCACAGTCACTTCCGGTTCAACGTTCTCCGTCGGATCGGTGTGATCTGCATAAAACTCGACCTCGTTGAACAGAAGCTCCATCCCCAGTTGCTCGGAGCCGTCGTCATATTTGCTCTGTTCACTTTTTGAACCGAAGCGCTGCTTGCGTGCCAAGCGAAGCTGTTCCTCCAGGTTCTGCACAGCCTGCGCAAGGCGGGCATTGGTAGCCAGCAAGGACTCATATTCAGCCCGTGAAACGACGATCTGCTCCTCACTCACTTTGCCCGCCTCCCATTCATTTCGTTATTTGTATTATACCATTTTGGGGGCTTCTGCGCAGCCGATATGCACGAAAAATACAGGATTTTCAAGGCTTTCACGCCTCAAAAATCCTGCATACCGGAAACTGGTCTGTGCGCTTTTGGTTGGTAAATGCTCAAGCCCTCCTGCAACCACCGAAGCTGTTGCGGTGTCAGCTCCTTGACTTCCTCCGGCGTGCGTGGCCACTGGTATTGGCCGCGCTCCAAACGCTTGTATAGCAGCACGAATCCGTCCGTGTCCCAGTACAGTGCTTTGATCCGATCCACCCTGCGTCCGCAGAACAGATACAGGCTGCCCGAAAAAGGATCGAGGTGGAAGCTGCTTTGCACGAGCGCAGCTAATCTGTCGATTCCGCTTCGCAGGTCGGTATAGCCACAAGCGATATAGACATGCTCAGCTCGGATTGCGTCAAGCATGGCTCTTCATCCCTTGAATGATGGCGCTCATTTGCTTAGGGGTGATCCCCTGGCGCAGCTCGCAGGTGATCTCGTCTGTGCGAAGCACAGCTACAACCTCTGCAGCGCAGATCACAGGCGGGATTTCCTCAAAGTGCTGGATTTGCTGTTGCTGCTTGCCGCAACACGACAATTCTTGGTTGGCTTCTCGTAGTATCTTTCGTTCCCAGTGGTAGTAGGTTTTCCTGTTGACTTCGTTGGTCGCGCACCATTCTGCTACGGTCTGGCCGCTACTTCTACAGGCCGCTATGCGTTCCTTCCATGTGGCGGCATTATACCGTTGCCTTACTGCTACGACTGTTAGCTCCTCCATTGGATGGCTCACCCCCTGTCTCAAGAATTCTTGAGAATTCTCAAGGTTTCTTGAGACAGTATCTCATGCGCGGGCCGTTGCTGCCAGACGACCGGTAATTGACGCTTACAATTGATCTGTAAGAGTCTGGTGCAAATGCACCCTCTATTGCACCCCGCAAGGTGCATCGCCCCCTGTATCATAGTTCACCAGATTAGCCAGAAAAACCGACTTGTTTGTGCAAGTCGGTTTTTCAATTCAATCCATCCGCACAGACGGTTAAAATCAATGCCGCCGGTGATGAGATTCTTTGCGGCGGATGACGGCAGATCTGAATTCACCTTTGGGCGAAGCGAAAGGATTGCATCCAAAACGAAGTTTATAATTGAATCGCAGGGCAGTTGTCTTGCGGTCGGCTGCCAAAAAAAGCCGCATTTGTTTTCAGGGCAAATACGGCTTTTTTCATTTAATTTCACATGACGGACAAAACGCGGCTCGGGCAGACGCCCCAGGGCCATGGGGGCAAAACATCATCCTGCGCAAAGGCCAACCAACCAGGCTGCTTGTCAGGCGTATCCGGCGCTGCGCCAAACCAGCCGGCGTTTTTGGAAACCGCTCCTGCGCCGGTTCGCATGAAACCGCCAGCACAATCGGTTCATTTCCATTCAAATTTGCAACGATGATTTGACCGGCTTCCCAGATCCGCTCCCGTCAGCCCGTCCAGACCCCTTTCAAAGCTTTTTTGTCAAGCTTCAGCGCAATCACATCCCATACCGCCAGCTTTTCCAGACACAGCGTCACTGCGCCCGGCTGCGCCTGGATGCGTACCGTCTCGCCCGCAATCTGAGAAACGGCGCAAACCGGCGCTTCCCCGCTTTGCAGGCGCAGCGTACAACGCAGATCGTACAGCGGCACATTCGTACACAGCGGGCGCTGCCCGACGCCGTTAACCCAATGAATCAGCACCGTTCGGCCCCCGTCGGCGTCGTCCTTTTCATATACCGCCGTCTGAAGGCCGCAGATGGGCTCCATCTGGAAAACCGGCGGCCCGGGCAGCATCGCTTCCACTATGTTTTTCACCAGCCGAAAATGCTCGGGCAAACGGTATTTTCCCAGCATTTCCCCAAGCTGGAACGGCAGATACAGCACCTGCCCCGCCTGGCAGGAGCATACCAGGCACAGCGGGATCTGCGTTTTAGGCGCAGGCAGGCTGGCGCGCTCCGGCGGCGCACCCACGGCGCTGACCGGTGCAAACGGCGGAACCAGCGTCGCCCACACCTGCGCCCGCGCAAGGGGCGTACAATAGTTGACCTTCCCGCTGTGCGCCAGAAGCTCGGTGGATTCAAGCGCTTTTTTCAGTTGATGCGCCCCTTCTTCCAGCCTCAGATAGGACGCTTCCAGCGGCGCGCTGCACGCGCAGTCCGGCTCAATTCCCCAAAACTGCGCCTGCGCCGCGCTTTCGGGCGCCTGTACGCCCTCCCAGATCAGCCGGCCGCCCCGGCGCGTCCATTGCTCCAGCATCGGCCAGATCTGTGATGTCGGGTGGCCCTCCGGGACGATGACGACCTGATAGCGCGCCAGATTTTCCATCGTCACTTGATCGTTCTGCATGGCGTCAAAGGGAATCTGGGTATTTAAAAGCGCCTGCGCCCAGTGCCGCGCCGTGCTTTCCCAACGCCACAGCAGCAGCACCTGCACGATCTCCCGCGCGCCGTGCATGGCCTGTTCGATTTTCTGCGCATCGCGGTTGGTTTGTTCCACGCACGAAAGGATCCGCCGGTCCGTCACCGTATCGGGCACGCCGGTAAGCGAACACCAGAGATTTCCGCCGGCGGCGGGGATCTGGCTCATCCAGAACCGGTATTCGGCAGGCGGCACGCCCGTATGCCGCCACTGCATGCCGGGGCAGGAATGGACTATACCAAAGGGCGCGAGCCCCGTAGACGCTTTCCGGCCGATTTTCATATCCACATACGGCAGCCACGGCTCCGGGATCTGATCATGCCCGGCCGACAAAACGTCCATCGGCTCGGTACACAGCACATCCGCCGTGGCCAGACGATCCGCCAGACGATCGTTTCGATACAGATGATAATAAAGGATCATCGGCATGTCCGGGTCGATCTGCTTCATCGCGCGATAGAACATGCCCACGTTGTCCCGCACGCACCGGGCGGCAAAATCCGGCTCCAGCTCCTGCGCGCAGGCGGGCAGCGGCTTTGCGTAAAGCGCGCGGTATTTGCGCCGGCAGGCCTCGCACTGGCAGAATTCGTAGGTGGGCGCATTGAAAAAAACGCCGTCGATCGGATAATTTTCAAGCGCCTCCCGAAACGCGGGCAGCCCTACCTGCTCCCCGCGATAGCCGGCGTTGATACAGGCGCCCATCAGCAGCGGCCAGGGACCGGGACGCTCGATGCCGTAAATTTTCGGCTTCCTGTGTTCATCGCAGATAAACCAGCGCGGCTGCTGCAGATAGACCTCGTCCTGCGCCTTGCTAAAATCAAAGCGCGCGACAAACCGGATATCCAGCCGATGGCAGCAGGAAATCACCTCCGCCAGCAGATCCCGGTTTTCCGGCAGAAACTCGTTGACATGATGATAGGGCACCCTGCTGGGATACCATGCGTAAATCCCGCCGGTATTGAACACCAGCACGTTGCCGCCCATCTGTTTGATCTGACGCGCCAGACGCTCGGGGTCAATTTTATCCGTATCGCGTACCTGCAGGTTTGTTTGAATGGCGCGCATTGGCTGCTGCCACCATAAACTGCCGCCCATTTAAATCGCCTCCCGCTATGCAAGATTTTCAGGTGAAACCATTGTAACGCGCCAAAGACCGCGCCGCAATCCACAGTTTCGTCGCCCGCTTACCAAATCGTTGCCGCGCTGCGCGGCGGTTTGCATAAAAAACGAAACTGCCCGCAGGCCGGACGCCGGATTTGCAGCAAAACTGCAATGAACGCGCATGGCGGTGAACAATTTATTCATCCGGAACAAATTACCAATAGCTTTTCCGCGTGGCGCATGCGATAATTGGTTCATCAAAAAACCTGCATAACCGCCAGTAAAAAGGAGGCTTTATCATCTTGAGCGCTTTACACCGCCGCTGGCGCAGCAACATTCTGGCAACCTGGGTCATTTCCTATATATTGGTTCTGGTCGTGCCGATTTCTACCTGGATGGCTTCCTTTGCGCTGTCCAAATCCATCATTCAATCGCAGACGGACGAAATCAACGCCAATGTGCTTTCTCTGACCGCCAACGAAGTGGACAACATCCTGTCTGCGGCGCTTTTTGACCTTCAAAAGCTGTCCGCAGACGCAACCGTCCTTCAAATGATCGACAGCGCGACCATCGCCGACGCGTCGGACGTCTATCTTGCCATGCAGGTAAAAAATGTCCTTGCCCGTTATGCCGGCTACAACGCCGACATCGCAAACATCTATCTGTATCTGCCGGGGGACGAGCTGATCCTGTCGCAAAGCACCGCCGCGTCCTGCGACCTGTTTTATCAAATGCAGGTTGCCGCCTGCGACGTTTCCTGCGAAAGCTGGAAAGCGCTGCTGGCGCAGCCGCACCGCAGAGAAATCTGCCGCATTGGTCAAAATTCAGACGCACAGATTCTGATTTTAAATACGCTGCCGGTTAAAACCACCGAAAGCCAAAGCGTTGAAGCAACGCTCGTTGTCCAGTTTGCACAGGATGCGTTTTCAAAGCCGCTGTCCAAAATCGCCGCCGTCGACGGCATGTGCATTTCCATTTATGACGCCGCCGGCCAGCTGATGGCGACCCAGGGTTCCGCCCACGGCGCAGCCTCGGCGGGGAAAGATTTCCAATCCGGCGCGTTTACCGATGCTGACGGAAATCATTATTTTCTGGCGCAGATTGTATCGGAACAATCCGGTTGGGTTTACCGTTCCGCCATCGCCAGCGAGATCTACACGCGCCGGCACAGCCAGCTGCAAACCTTCACCTTCGTTTCGCTGATTTTCATCGTGCTGTTTGGCGTGGGGATGATCCTGTATTTCATCCGGCGCAACTACCAGCCGCTGGAACAGTTGATTGCGCAATTGGAAACCCGCTATCAGGCCAGAAAAATCGGTCAGAGCGAATACACGTTTTTAACCGAGTCCATTTCCAATATCGTCGACAGCCATCAGCAAAACCTGGATCTTCTGGCGCAGCAGGAGGAAAAGCTGCGCGCGGCCTATCTGCAGCGGCTTTTGACGGGTCATGCAGATCTGGGCGTCCCTGTGGAGGAATATTTGTCGCTGCTGGGCTTTGATTTCCGCTGCGGCGCTTATGCGGTGCTGCTGTTTGACTTTGGCCCGGATTCGTTTCCCGATCACGCGCTGCCGGCGCAAATGCGCCGTTTGGCCGACAACGCCGAATTCAACGGCTACAGCGTTGAGCTTGACGGGCGCATCGTTTTTCTCATGGACTGCAAGCCCTCCCATCAGGCGCTGTGCGCGCAGATTCAGCCATACCTGCGCCGGCTGAGCGAACAATTTGATTCCCTGGTTTTGGCGGTAAGCGCCATTCACCAAAGCGTGCTTGGCATCAGCCAGGCCTATGACGAAGCGCTCTATACGCTGGAATACCTGCTGACGCTCGGCAACAGCAACTGTCTGTTTTACAGCGCGCTCCAGGAGGATCCTGCGCCGTCGTATTATTATTACCCGCCGGAGGAGGAGCGCCGGCTGATCGAACTGGTGACCAAGGGGGAAATCGATTCCGCACAGGCGCTTTTGGATACGATCTTAAAGCGCAACTACACCCAGAAGGGCCTTGCGCTCAATCAAATCCGGCTGCTGACCTGGAATTTCATCTCCTCGCTTTACAAGGCCTCCGTTGAACTTGCAGACCGGACCGGCTGCCCCGCGTTTGAGCCGCCGCTGGTATCCGGCGAATTTTCGCCCGAAGAGAGCCGCGCGCAGCTTGGCCAGATTTTTGACCATCTGAACCGGCAGGCGCACGCTGGGGCGGAGCGCGCCGGCGATCAGACGGTTGAGCGCGTTTTGTGTTATATTTCGGAAAACTACAGCGACCCGGCGCTGAGCGTTGAAAAGATCTGCCAGATCTTTTCCCGGTCCCGTTCCAATCTTTTTACGCTGATCAAGGAAAAAACAAACGAAGGGCTGCTCTATCATATCAACAAAACCCGCATTGAGGCGGCCAAAGCGCTTTTGGCGCATAGCCGCGCGGACGTCAACGTCATCGGGCAGCAGGTAGGCTATATCAGCATTCAAACCTTCCTGCGCGTATTTAAAAAATACGAAGGCGTTACGCCCGGAAAATACCGCGAGCTGGTGCAGCAGCAAAAGACGCTTTGAGCATCCAAAAACAAAGTTATCATACAAAAGCAGACAAATTGCAACCGGACGATGAATTTGCGCATTGCGCAAAAACGGGGATGGATTCATACTGGCGGCATCCGCAATTGATTTTGCATAAAGGGAGGACAATCCATGTTATCAACCACGCGTCAGCCAGCCCGCAGCCTTGGCCGCGTCATACGCCGGGATTTTATCCGCAACAGAGCGCTTTATCTTCTGGTGCTGCCGGTTGTGGTGTTTTATGTGCTGTTTTGTTATGTGCCGATGTTCGGCGTCATGATCGCCTTTAAGGATTATTCCCCGATCAAGGGGATTCTTGCCAGCCCCTGGACCAGTCAGGGCGGGCTGAAATATTTCATCGAATTTTTTACCAGCCCGGTTTTTGCGCGGCTGCTGAGAAACACCGTGCTGCTGAGCCTGTACAATCTGGCGCTGAGCTTCCCCCTGCCGATTGCCTTTGCGCTGATGCTCAACGAGCTGCCCTATCCGCGGTTTAAGCGCGCGGTACAGACCATCAGCTATTTCCCCCATTTCATTTCCCTGGTGGTCGTCTGCGGGATGCTCACACAGTTTTGTCTGAGCGACGGGATGTTCAACGCCGTGCGCGGGCTGTTCGGTTTGACGGAGGTTTCGCTTTTGCAGGATCCAAAGTATTACCGAACCATCTATATTGGCAGCGGCATCTGGCAGCAGATGGGCTGGAACAGCATCATCTATCTGGCGGCCATCGCCGGAATCGATTCCCAGCTCTACGAGGCCGCCGCGCTGGACGGCGCCGGGCGCTTTTCGCGGATTGTACACATCACCCTGCCGGGGATCCGTCCGACAATTGTTATTCTTTTTATCATGCAGGTCGGCAAGCTGATGTCCCTGGGATATGAAAAAACGATTTTATTGTATAATCCCGCCACCTACGAGGTGTCCGACATCATTTCCTCCTACGTCTACCGCCGGGGGCTGGTAGAGCTCAACTGGAGCTTTTCCTCCGCCGTTGGGCTTTTCAATTCCGTGGTCAATTTCGCATTGGTATATCTGGTAAATCTGCTTAGCGGCAAGCTGACCGACAGCAGCCTGTTTTAGGAGGGATCTGCATGCTTCAGGAAAAAAATTTAAAAAACACGATGATCAACGGCTCCCTGGCCGTGTTTCTCGCGCTGCTTTCCGCCGTGATGCTCTCCCCCATGCTCCATGTCATCTTCACGTCCCTGAGCGAACCGGCGCAGCTGATCCGCCACCGGGGGCTGCTGTTTCGTCCCCTGGGCTTTGACACCATTGCCTATGACGTTGTCCTGCGCAATCCCCGTATTCTCAGCGGATATGGCAACACGCTGTTTATTTTATTTTTCGGGCTGATATTCAATATTGTTTTAACCAGCCTGGGGGCTTACTTTTTATCGCGAAAAGGTGTATTCTGGTCTAAGACCATTTCGCTTCTGATCCTTTTGACGATGTATTTTTCCGGCGGGCTGGTGCCGTTTTATCTGACGGTGCGCAATCTGGGCCTGTACAACAGCCTTTGGGCGCTGATTCTGCCCACGGCCGTCAACACCTATAACATGATCATCCTGCGCACCTATTTCCAAACCATCCCGGACAGCCTGGTGGAATCGGTGCATATCGACGGCGGCGGTCATTTTACCATTTTGTTTCGCATCTTTCTGCCGCTTTCCCTGCCGGCCATGGCGGTTATGGTGCTGTATTACGGCGTCGGGCATTGGAACAGCTGGTTTAACGCCATGATCTTTATCCGCGACACGGGCAAATATCCGCTGCAGCTGATCCTGCGCGATATGCTGCTGCTGGGCACCAATCTGGACATTAAAACCGACGGCGTGGATTACAACCAGATCCGTGAAAGCGTCAAATCCGCAACCATTGTGGTTTCCACGCTGCCGGTCATGATGATCTATCCGTTTTTGCAAAAATACTTCGTCGGGGGCCTGATGGTCGGTTCCCTGAAAGAATGATGAAAAAGGAGCAAAACGCCATGCAGTCTATTACCATTCCTTCCTATGATCTTCAAGCCGTTTCCTGCGATGTATGCGTGGTGGGCGGGGGCACCGGCGGCGTTGTCGCCGCGCTGGCCGCAGCGCGTCAGGGCGCAAAAACCGTTCTGATCGAGGCCAAGGGCTATGTCGGCGGGACGCTGGTAGAGGGCGGCACCGCGCTGCACAGCTTTTTTAACAACTACGCGGTTTTTGGCCGGCCGCGCGTGCAATTGGTCAAAGGAATTCCGCAGCAGATCCTCGATCGTCTGGTAGCCTGCGGCGGCAGCTTCGGACATGTGCCGCTGGGCGAGCATTGTCCGCGCAATCAGGATTCCGTCTGCACCAGCGTTGACACGGAGCTGTACAAGCTTACCGCCCAGCAAATGCTTGCCCAGGCCGGCGTTGTGTTGATGCTGGAAACGCGCCTGGTTGGCGCGCTGACGGAAAACGGCCGCATCTGCGCCGTACGGGTCAGCACACACGACGGTGAAAAGGCCGTTCTTGCCTCGGCCTTTATCGACTGCACCGGTTACGGCGATTTGTGTGCATACGCCGGCGCGCCGTTTGTAAAGCTCAACGACTACGGCGTAAACAATTCCATCGGCGTGGGCGGGGTCAGCGTACGCCGGTATTATGATTATATTTTAAGTCACGACGCGCTGCGCGATATTGCCGAAGCAACGCGGGCCGACGGCGTCCGGCAGATCGTCCGGCTGGACGGCCTGCGCCCGAAACTGCCGCAGGATTTCGTTGAAAAAGCCGCGCAGATCGGACTGAAGACCACCACAACCTGTCTGCGCGACGATTATCTGATGTTCATCAAGATTGAATACACTGCGCCTGCCAACCCCGTTGACGCGCTGGCCAATACGAACAGCGCCCTGGAACTGCGCCAGCGCCAGCAAAAGGCGATTGCGCTGCTGCGCCAATATATCCCCGGCTTTGAAAACGCTTTTATCGCCCGCACCAGTCCCACGGTCTGCATCCGCCGCGCCCGCGCCGTACACTGCGACAGGGAGCTGTCCAATCAGGAGGTGACCAGCGGGGCGCATTTTGACAATGAAATCGGCGTTTTCGGCTATCATGACGCAGCGCCCGTGTACAACATCGACAACGGCGGCTGCTACGGCCTGCCCTACGATATGCTGCTGCCCTGCGGGATGGAAAATCTGTTTGCCGCCGGCATGATGCTCACCCCGGATCAGGACGCGCATATGTCCACGCGCAACACCGTCGCCTGCATGGTGCAGGGTCAGGGCGCCGGCGTTGCCGCCGCGCTGATCAGCCGCCTGGGCTGCTCTTCCCGCCAGCTTCGCTATGCGCTGCTGCGCCAGGCGCTGGAGGCGCAGGACGTTTGCTTTGACCGCGTTCCTTCCAGCGAAAAATAACGTCCGTATATGCGGCTCCCTGTGTGCCAAGCTGGAAACGGGCGCGTACCCGGCCACCGGTCGCCGTCCTCCGGTACGCTGCGCGCCCGACCTGCACAGGCGGGCCGGACGCTGCGGCGCACTGCGTGCTGCCCGCTCGCCTTCAGGCCGCCTGGCGGCCCGCCCATTTTGGCGCTTCGCGCCGCTCGACTTTGCGCATGTGCAGGGAAAAATACAACCTGCACATGCTTTTTTGTGCAGACATCGCCGCTTAAGCGGTGATGAGAAGAACAGGACCAAAAAAAGAGCGGGCTTGCCGCCGCCCCAAAACCGATGGAGTCGGGGAAACCATGCTTTGAACGTTTTCCCCGCCTCTTTTCCTGATTCCAACAGGCGCTTCACGCCCGTCGGATCTGACGACGGCTGTTTTGCAGTCAACGCTTGTTCATGCCAGCGCCAGCCTGGCCCGGCAAAACCGCAGCGCAGCCGTCCCGGATTGCCGGCGCATTGCAATACGCGGCTTTTCCCGGGGACGCGCTTCTTATACCGCATTTCACCTGCCATGGGACAGTGCCGCAGCGCGCGTAAACGTCAGCCCGAAAGCGGGCTGTGGCGACTGCTGCGGGCGGTTTGCGCGGGCCGTCTGAAAAGATCTGATGGAACGCCATCCGACCGGCGTTATGAACGCATCGTTGCAGCCATGCATACCGCTTTGCATCTGCGGCCGCCATTGGTACGAAAACAAAAACAATTTCATCCAAACAGCCAAATCGTTCATCGCAGACTGATGATTTTGGGCATACAAAACAATTATGCGAATTGAAAAAAACACGTCAGGCGCTCTACAATGTAGCTGCATCGAACCATAACCGATGAACAGCGATTCATTCAAAAGGAGGAAGAGACATGTCTTACGTCAAACGCATCCTTGCCGCGATGCTTTGTCTGCTGCTGGTTGTGACGACCGCCGCCTGCAGCCGGCAGGCGTCTGCACAAGCAACCGAAAAGCCGCCGCAAACCGCCGCAGCGGCGCCCGAAAAAGAGAAACCGGACGCCGCGCCTGAACAGGAAGCTGCGTTTTCCTATCCCATCCCGGGGGATAAAACATTAACGGTCAACATGAACCCGCCGGATTTTGAAAGCGTACCGGATTGGGTCGGCCAATACTATTACTGGAACCAGATTTTTGAAAAAACCGGCGTCAACATCGAGTTTATCGGCTCGGAATCCAGTTCGGCCACAACGCTGAGCGAAGCCTTTACGCTGCTGCTGGCCTCCGGCGAATACCCGGATCTGTTTTTCTGCAACTGGGTTGTATTTCCGGGCGGCCCCGGCAAAGCCATCCGCGACGGCTATATTCTGCCGCTCAATGAATATGCGCAGTGGATGCCCAATTATCTGACCGCCCTTGAAAAGGAACCGGAAATCCGTCAGGCGGTCATCATGGACGACGGCACGATGTACAACTTCCCCTACTGGGGGGACGACAGCTGCGTAACCTATACCGGCATGTTCGCCCGTCAGGACTGGATGGATCAGCTGGGAATCGATGATCCGGTTACGATCGACGACCTGTACCAGATGCTGACCCGTTTTAAGACCGAGCTGAACGTCAAATCTCCCATCACCTTTGAGGGGCGCTGGTTCTGGCTGGACAATGCCACTGCGATTTTGAGCAGCCCCTGGGAGGTGGCCTATCCCTTTTATCTGAAGGACGGGCAGGTGCATTTTGGCGCCTATGACCCGGCGTACAGGGAATTCCTGATGGAAATGAACAAATGGTACGCTGAAGGCCTGATCGACCGCGATATGCCCAGCGTCGACAAAGCAACGGTCGACGCCAAATTCTCCAGCGGCGAGGCCGGCGTCGTTATCGAGCAATTCCCCAACGCTTCCAACGCCATCGAAGCCAACAGGGAAAACCCCGACTTTAAGGTAACCGGCCTGCGCACGCCCGTACTCAGCGCTGGCGACGAGCGGCATATGGGCATGATGAACCCCAACTACCATGGCGGCAAATCGTTTAGCATTTCCTCTCAATGTGACGACGTGGAAACGGCGATCCGCTTCTGCGACTATTTCTGGAGCGACGAGGGACAAAAGCTGATCGCCTATGGCACGCAGGACGTTTCCTTTACCATCAACGATCAGGGCCAGGTCGAGCTGACCGACCTGGTGATGCACAACCCCGACGGGCTGACCGGCAATGCCGCCCGCAAGCTGTTTGCCGTCGCGTCCGGCTTCCCCTACCGCAGCATCGATTATGATCTGGGGATGAGTGAAGACTTGCTGGCCATGAAGAAAAAAACGACCGATCATCATATGAAGGAATATCTGATGCCGACCGTGCTGCATACCGACGAGGAAGCCGATTTCATGGCCTCGCATTATTCGACGATCGACTCCTACTGCCAGGAAATGATCATCAAATTCGTCATCGGCACAGAGTCCTTTGACGACTACGACAAATTCATCGCAACGCTTGAAGCCTATGGCGTCAAGCAGCTCATCGACTATAAGCAATCCGCGTACGAGCGCTATCTTGCCCGCTGAGAGACGATAAAAAACGCTCCAAAAGTCCTTTCGAGGCTTTTGGGGCGTTTTGTCAAGCTTCAGCCCGATTTCAAAAGCAGCGCTGAAATGACCGGTTTGAAAAACGGCGCCCTGCGCATCCGCGCCAGCGGGTTTGCCGCCATAACCCAGCCCGGTCTGCAAAGCGTTTCCTTTTGTCAGGCATGGGAAAAAACGGGAAAAAACAATCGTTCCGCCTCGATTTGCCGCAGCGCGCCGCCCTGATAGAAAAACCGGTAATCCTCCTGGCCGTCATAGGGTCGGGCGTCAAAGAGCGCGCGGTCGGACGCAAGGGGCGCAAAGCCCAGAATCAGCGTTTGATACGCCATGGGCAGGCGCTCCAGGACAGCCCGCAGCGCAACCGGTCGGGGACTTATGACGCTGTTGAGATATAAAACGCCGTTTTGGCTTTTCAGGCATGCAAAACAGTCCAGCTCCTGCGAATAATACACCTGTTCCATGCCGGCGGTATAGAACATCTGAAGGCCAAAGCGGTTGATCTGATCCAGCATGGCGTTGCCTACGCCATGTTGGACGCATTGCCGGTAATGTGCCAAAAGCGCAGGCCCGGCAGCCGCCGCGCTTTCAAAGGGCTTGCCTTGAGCGCAGACGCACCAATCGGGCTTGAGCGTATAGCGATACTGCATCCCTCTTTGAAACCCCAGCTTGTCGTAAAAATATTGCGCAGACAAATCGCCGAACAGATAAAAGCCGTCCGCTTTCCCGGCGTAATCCGACAAAATCCGCTCGATCAGGCTCCGGGCATATCCCCTGCCGCGAAAGGCCGGATCCGTCATCACCGTGCCAATCTGGATATAGGTTCTTTCCTGCGCGCCGCAGCGAAACCGCATGATATTGGCCGACGCGTTGGACAATATCCGGCCGTCCGCTTCCAGGCAATACGGCACATAGTCCCCGGTATAGCCGCCGGCCTGAAACCATTTTTCAAAATCAAACCCAAACGTGCGCCTTGTCAGGGCATTGAGCGCCGCCCGAAGCGCATCGTCCAGAAAATAGCCGCGTATCAGCTGCATGAATAACCCTCCTGTGCGGCCATGCCGCCAACGCCAAAAGCGGCGCTTTTTGAAGCAAACGAATCAAGCGGACAAAATGTTCCGGCGGCGCAGGCTTCGCCGTCCCGTCCCAAAACGCCGGCGTCAAATGAAAATCGCCCATATCCGATAAGATACGGGCGATTTTGTTCATTCAGCGCTTATGCCTCAACATGCCTGCGCATTTTGGGCAATCAGCCCCTGCGCTTGCGGCGTACAAGCACGACCGCCGCAGCAAGACCGGCCAGCCCCAAGGCGCACAGCACGATCCACAGGGCAAAATTGGTATCGTCCCCCGTCCGCGGGATCACCGGCATCGGCATCGGAGAGGTGCCGCCGGGCGTCACAACAAACGAGCCGACATAGGTGTTGGTAATGGTGTAAACATTCTGATCCAACGACACGCTGCGCGCATAGCCTGCCGGGACGTTTACCTCGTCAACCGACCAGGTATATTCCATGCTCAGTCCCGACCAGATATACGACCAGCCGTTGCTCGCGCTGAGCGAAACCGGGCTGCCATAAGCTCTGCCGTTGCGGTACAGCTGCACGTCCACCGAGGCAGGAATCAGCGTGGTGTTGGCCCACACCTTGCGCACGCCAATGGACGTTTCCACCGGCACCACCGGGTACTCCCCATAGGTCGGCGCGTTGCTGTGCGTATTATGGAACGTGATTTCCACCGCCGCGCGTGCATACGCCTTGCCGGCTTCCGGCTGCGTCAGCGTTACCGCCGCACGATCCACGACCTTGCCTTTTTCGTCAAAGACAACCAGTTCTCGTCCGGTATACACACCCTTTTCATCGCGCAGCACATCCAGCATCAAATTGTATACGCGATCGTCATACGTCCAGCCGCCGGTCATGCCCAGCCGGCTTTCTTCCTTTTCCCAGACCCGAATCATATCGCCGCCATACAGCGCGTCGATCTGATCTTCGGTCAGCTTCAAAATCGCGTCAATGCTCATCGAGCCGCTGAGCGCAATCTTATCGGAGGAAGCTTTCCAGCGGCCATTTTCCATATGGCCAAGCTGCGCGTAATAGGTAAAGACCTTATCGCTGGATTTCAGGTTCGACGTTTTGTGAATGGTCAGCGTCAGATCCGGTTCATAATACGTATTGGTGAAATTCACCTGCGCATCTGCGCCGTTCTGACCGATCGGCACATCGGACTGCTGGGCGTCGCGCTTGATCATCACCGTGTCGCCCTCTGCCCAAACATCGTAAACCGCCGCGTCAAAGCCCCAGTCGTAATGGCCGTCAACCAGGCTGCGCTCAGTGATGGTATAATGCGCGCCTGCACGCAAGCGGGCAATATCCATCGGCAGCTGCACCGTTTTTGCGCCGCCGGCAGCCATGGTAACGGTCTGCGTCTGCACATCGTCGCCCTGCTTGAGCGTCACGTCAAACTCAAACGCGGGAATACGCGCCTCGGGCGCTTTGCTGCCGTCAAAAGTCTTGTTGATCCAAAGCGTGTACTTTTTCCAGGTGCCTACGACCAGCACATCGCTGGCCGGCATGGCAAAGCCGCCGCCGTCCAGGGCAATTTCCGCGCCTGCGCTGCCGTTTTCGTTCTGATAAGCCTTCCACGTCAGCTCATAACCAACGGGAACCGTCAGCGCCGGCAGGTCAATCGTATCGCCAATATGCTTTCCTGTCAGCGCAGCGGGCGCCGACACGCCCTCGGGCGCGGGGCCGGAAAACTGGAACGTCACGTCATAATCGATAAAATCAAACAGCGCATAGTAGGTCGTACCGTCGGTCCATGCGCCGCCGGCAGGCAAAACAGGCGTTATCGCATTGCCGGAAACCCAGCTGGCGTCAACAGCCGTTTCGCAGGCGTCGTCCAGATACCAGCCGGCAAGCGTCATGCCCGCCTTCGCGCTTGCATCAGACCCCTGCGCTGCGCCGTTTAGGTCCACAACCTCGCTCGTACGGCTCAGGCTGCCCGGCGCAGTGTCCGATCCGACCGGATAAATGGGGTTCTCGCCGGAGAGCGCATAATAAAGCGTCGCCGTCTTGACAAAGCGCGCATAATAGGTCGCGTCCGCCCAGCCGGCCGCCGGCTTGCTCAGCTGAAGCGCCGCGTTTTCCGTGATCAGATTTTCACACGCCGCATCGCTGTACCACCCGACAAAGCGCCAGCTTTCCCCGGCGCTCACCGCCGCCGTGGAGCCTGCGGCAGCATCCGCATCGCTTACATACTGGGAAGCGGGCGATACCTGACATGCGCCCGCAGCGCCATCGTCCCCCACCACCAGATAGGTGATCTGCGCTTTTTTCACAAAGCGCGCATAATAGGTTGTGTCCTGCTGGAAACCGTCCTGCGGCGCCGCCGGCACAAAATTCAGCGTGTCGCCAAGCCGATTGCCGCCGGTCTCGGCGTCAAACCAGCCCTCAAACGCCCAAGCGTCGCCCGCCTGAGCCGTGCTGCCGACAGCCGTCGACGCGCCCTTGGCTACCGGCTCGCTTGCAGGGTTGACCACGCAGGTGCTGTCGCCGCCCACAGCCACATAGCTCAGCGTTACCGGCGTCGGCGTCGATGTCGGTGTCGGCGTCGGCGTTGCCGTCGATGTCGGTGTCGGCGTCGGCGTTGCCGTCGATGTCGGCGTCGGCGTCGGCGTTGCCGTCGGTGTCGGCGTCGGCGTCGGCGTTGCCGTCGGGGTAGGCGTCGGTTTGCACTTCGGGCCAAAACGCGCATAAACCGTCATGCTGGCGTCGGGCCACGCCCTGGGATTATAATCGTCGTCGTCTTCCAGCCGCTGGCCGCCGTTAAGCTGCGTATACCAGCCAAGGAATTCCCAATCTTCGCGTTCTTCCGCGTCCGCTCCCTCCGGATAACGGGACATACCCTTTGTTTCAGAAGCGCTCAACCCATAGTCATCGCCATCCGCTTCATCCAACTTGACAAAGCCGCCCTGCGTACCTTCGACATATTGCCCGGACGCCGCGTCATAAGAGGAAGCAATGTATGTGATCGTGATCGTTTGCGCAGGAGCAAATTTCGCCGTATAAGTTGTCGACTGCCCGTTGCCCGGCCATTCTGTCGGCACATAATCGGCCGATTCGCTGACCAGCTGACCCTTTGCATTATACCAGCCGATAAACGTATAGTTTTCGTTGGCCGATGCGGTCGAGCCCTGCGGCTTTTCCTGACTGTTCTGCGGCTTTTTCTCCGACGCCGGCCAAACGGTTCCGCCTTCTTCCGGATCGGCCGCATAGAAGATCTGCGTCTCCTTATCGCCGCCGCCCCCTGGGTGACCGCCGCCGCCAGGACCGGCCAGCGCGCTTACCGGAAACATCGACAGAATCACGCACAGCGTGACGGCGATGCTCACCAATCGTTTCATTTCTTTCATCCAATTCTCCTCCCAAAAAAGTTTTCGGTTTTACCGGCGCCGATCCGCCGCACGGCTTCGTTGAAGCTGCACGCCTGAAAAAATACAGACAGTTATAGACAGATAGCCTTATGTACAGTATATGGTAAAATCAATTCGCCGTCAATCTTTTTTGCCGCTTTTTTATATACCATGAGACCAAAGCTCCGTTTATTTGTGTTAAAAAAGAACGGATATCCGTTCTTTTTTAACACTTTTACAATGCAAAAAAACTTTCTGAAACGCCCTTGTTTTTCCAGAATTCCATTTGTCGTGCCAACCTGCATCGACATGGGCCGTTTCCAGTGCGCCGCACGGGCCCGGATGGCAAACTTTATATTCCACAGCGCCAACCGCAATGGATTTCAGCGGCAATCAAGGGGGATGATTGATTTTAACGGCATAGAGGAATTATTTCCGATTTGATCGCGCCATCCAAAAACAACGCAGCCCTTTCGCCCTGCGAAACAGGATATGCGTTTTCCCGGACAAAAAAACAGGGACGGCGAATTTCTCGCCGTCCCTGTTGGAAGCATGATATTATGCAAACGGGTTTTCACTGGGATAGAGCATGCCCTTGGGCTGGTTAAAGCTCACGTCCGAAACGCCCAGCAGCTTCACCGCCGACCACAGCGCCTTGCCGGCGCTGCCAAAGGCCACCGCGCCATGGTGCGGATAGCTCTTTTCGATCAGCACATGGCGATAGAAGCGGTTCATTTCGGGAATGGCGAACAGGCCGATGCCGCCGAAGCTCTGGCACTGCGCAGGCAGCACCTCGCCCTGGGCGACGTAGCTTTGCAGCGTCGCATCCGCCGCCCCCTGGAGCCTGAAGAAGGTGATCTTGCCGGCCTTTAAATCGCCCTCGAGCGTACCGCGGGTGATGTTGGGCTCGCCGTCGGGCTCCAGGGAGCGCTTCATGATCAGCTGATGCCCCATCTGCGGCTTTTGCAGGTAGCAGGCAGGCGTATTGCCGCAGTGGAAGCCCATGAAGGT
>DCTY01000018.1:20138-35551 GCA_002329335.1 Christensenella sp. UBA1428 | reverse complement strand
GAACGGTGTTGTTGATGTCCAGCACGGTGGCGGGCTTTTCGGTAGCGCAGCAGACCATAAATTCGCTCAGCGCGCCGTAAATGTCCACCTCGCAGGAAACAGGCATCAGCCGGGAAGCCAGGCGGCTGTTGACATAGCAGGGCACGCAGCCGAACTGCGTCTGGAACGCCGGCCAGCACTTGTTGGCAAACACCGCATACTTGCTTGCGCCAAGATAGGCGTCCTTCCAGTCCAGCAGCGTCAGCTCCAGCTGCGCCAGACGCGGCAGGATGCCGGGATGGCGGTTGCCCGCGCCAAGCTCTTTTTCCATATCGGCGACCACCGCAGGGATGCGCTTGTCGTCCTTATGCTCGTTAAACGCCGCAAACAGATCCAGCTCACTGTTTTCCTGAATCTCCACGCCCAGATCGAACAAAGGCTTGATCGGCGCGTTGCAGGCCAGAAAGTCCTGCGGACGCGGGCCAAAGGTAAAAACTTTCAGGCCCTTCAAGCCCAAAAGCACGCGCGCCACCGGCACAAATTCGCCGATCATCGCCGCAACCTGCTCGGGCGTGCCCACCGGATATTCGGGGATGTAGGCGCGGATGCCGCGCAGGCGCAGGCTGTAACTGGCGTTGAGCATGCCGCAGTAGGCGTCACCGCGGTCGCTGGAGAGCACCGCCGTGTTTTCCTCCGCCGCCGCCACAAACATCACCGGGCCGGCGAATTTCTGCGCCAGCATGGTCTCGGGGCCTTCCGGGCCAAAATTGCCCAGGTACACCACCAGCGCGTTGACGCCTGCGCCATGCAGCTCGTCCAGCGCCGCCATGGCGTGCTTTTCGTTTTCAAGAATCGTCTGCGCTTTAAAAATCTCCACGCCCACCTTGGCGCACGCGGCCGCCAGCGCATCCACGCGCGACTGGCTCAGGGACATCGGGAAGCAGTCGCGGCTGACCGCCACAACGCCCAGTTTCACTTGAGGAATGTTCATCCTGTTACCTCCGCTCTGTTGTTGGATGATATGCGTTTATTATACCATCATTTGCCGCGCCCTACAATTGCCAAAAACACCAAAAGTATTGACAATATCTCCATTGCCTGAAAAAAAGCGCGTCCATTGCCTTCCCGCGGAAAAAAAGGCCCGCGCGTATCTGCGCCAACGCGCGCCGTATACGCAGGGGCCAATCCGGTCAAAGTAACACGGGAGGTGAGCAGAATGCAGCAATTACCCGTCGGTTTTGCCATGGCGCTGGCACAGCGTCCGGAAGCGATGCAGCGGTTTTCCCAGCTTCCGGCGCAGCGCAGGCAGCAGCTGGTGGCGCAGGCGCGAAACGCCCAAACGCGCGAGGCGATGCAGGCGCTGGTACAGTCGCTTTTTTAGCCCAAAAGCGCGACACGACAGCGGGGCGCGCCGCTTTCTTTGCCGCAGCGCGCCCCGTTTTTTCAAAAAGCCCGTTCCTTTAGGCGGGTGCCCGTAAAACAGTTAATGGAGCGTATCAATGCGATACTCTTCATTTTTGCAGGCAGATCTTGGAGCAGGCACGCCCCAACAAGATTGCCATGGTCAAATTTGGACCCGAGGTAGAATCCTGCTCTTAAATAATATGATCGGTGATGCAATCGTACCAATGAACATAGGTTGTGCCATTTACGATAAGCCTGTTATTCTCGGGTAACTGTTCGCTCCAAAGCTTCTTATATCGGTCAATAGCCCAATCATCACGATTGTATCTGCGCCACAGAATCGTCTTTCCTTCTTTATCCAGGAACTGCTCAGAAACAACACCACAGTTATAGGTTTCAATATCCATTACGCAAACGGTATCATAAATTTTACCTCCGATGGTAACGGTATATCTGCCAACAATATCAAGGAGGAAATCTTTGTTTACGCTCGTAACAGCGTTTCCAACTCTCTGAATATCACCTTTAACGGACAGGTTTGTTTCGTTCCCGCAATTATCTTCTCCGAATCCCCAGTTCGGCATAAATTCATCGCCGTCAAGGAAAGTAATGTAATTACGAACATCTCCATCATTTCGGAGTGTTGCAAGATAACGACAATGTGTATCTGTAAGCTGTGCTACAAAAGTACGGTTGATTACATCATTCTTATCTGAGTAGGGTGCTTCTCTTGCAGTAAGTTCCACACCCTCAATACCGTGAACCTTGGCTTTTCCTGTAACCTGCATATCATAAACATGGCTGCATTTACCAGAAGGAATATCATACATACCCCAAGATATTTTTTCTCCAAGCTTGGGAATCAAAAACCAGCCCATAAGTTCTTCCCACTTTACGGAGAAAGGGGCTTTGGCGCTTGCTTCAATTTTGTATTCGGGAATAAATTCGGGCAACTTTTTCATAGTACTTTCTCCTTTCGATACTTCGGTGTTATATGGATATTTTGTTTTGAAATTTTGTTTTGCCGTATGAATTCTGCTTTTTACTGTTCCAACAGGAATGTTCAGTTGTTTGGCGATTTCGGCTTGCGGAAGCTCTTTCAAAAAATAAAGGTACAAGATTTGCTTGTCTTTATCACCAAGTAAATTCAAAATTTCTCTTACTGTGGTAACTATGGAAACGCCATATCTGCTGTCTGACAATTCGCTTTCTGTTATTTCATCAATCGGGATTTCATACTGCGTTGCTCTCTTGCGAAAGTAGTCATTGCATTTATTTCTTGCAATGCTGATAATCCATGCCTTAAAAGAGTCCTTGTTTTTTAATTGTAAAAACTTTTGACAAGCAGCAAGATAAACCTCCTGTACAACATCATCTGCATCTGCTTTTGAGTTCAAACGAAATCTTACAAACCGTTCTACAGACACTCGTTCTGCTTCCAACATTTTTTCAAATTCATCCATATCTTCACCTCCTTTGATCCATGAGTGATTAAAACCGGTTTCACCTATATAGACGTTTGCTTGTATCGAAAGGTTCATTCTGAGAATTACTTTAGAAAGAATTTATAACGAAAGAACTCGGTATTCAGGTTAATACTGAATACCGAGAAAATAACTGTTTTATGAATACCGCCCTTTTTCTCGTCCGCTTTATTCGACGGATTTGAGCGATTCGGCCATGTTGATCCGCTCGATTTTTCGCCGCAGCAGCAAATCCACCAAGATGGTCAGCCCAAAGGTCAGCGCCGGGGCGCAGATAAAGCTCATCGGCAAAATCTGAACGCGAAACGCCACCATATCGATATTGATCTGGCTCATGACATAGCTTAACAGCCCGATGCCCGCCGGAAGGCCCAGCAGCGCGCCCATGAGCGTCAAAACAAAATTTTCACGCATGACGTACGCGCCGGTCTCGCCCGGATAAAAGCCCAGTACTTTGATCGTGGCGATTTCCCGGACGCGCTCGGTGATGTTGATATTGCTCAGGTTATACAGCACCACAAGCGCCAGCGCCGCCGCGCAGGCAATCACCAGATAGACAATCGCGTTTAAGCTTTCCATCATGCTGTCCACACGCCCGCGCAGGTCCTGGGACGAAATCACGGACGCCGCGCCGTAATCGCTCATCAGCGCAGCGGAAACCGCGTGATAATCCGTCCGGCTGCTCACGGCATAGGCCGTCTGGCAGTCACAGGGCTCCCCGGTGATCGATTCGTAGGTCGCGCCGGTCATATAGATATAATGGTAGATATAGTTGTCAAACACGCTGCCGACCTCGACCTGACGGGCGCTGCCGTCGTCCAGATACAGGGTCAGCAGATCCCCCGGCTCAACGCCGGCAAATTCCGCCAGCTTCCGGCTGACCGCGATTTTGCCGTCCGTCGGATACGCAGCGGGCTGTCCGTCCAGGCTGAGATTGACCATATCGCGCAGCGCGGGATCGTCCGTGGCGACGATATTGGCCGTTTTCATCACGCCCTGCGCGTCCACCTGAAGGGTATCGGCGCGGACAAACACGCTCTGGTCCAAAAGCTGCGCGCTTTGGCGGACAAATCGCTCCTGCTGGCTTTGGCTGCGCGCGCCGGANNTTTCATAATCGTAAAGAAAAATCCCGTCAAACTGCTCGTCGGCAATGGTGCGGATGGAGTCGCCCAGCCCCATGCCCGTGAGCATCAGCGCCGTACAGCCGCCAATGCCCAGCAGCATCATGGCCAGCCGTTTTTTATAGCGGAAAATATTGCGCACCGAAACCTTATGCAAAAATCCGATCCGATTCCAGATGAACCCCACGCGCTCCAAAAGCACGCGCTTGCCCGCCTGCGGCGCTTTAGGCCGCATCAGCTGGGCGGGCATCTGCCGAAGCTCGGCCCGGCACGCCAGATAGGTCGCCCCAACCGAGCACAAAAGCGCCCCCGCCAGCGACAGCGCCGCCAGCACCCAGTCAAACACATAGACCAGGTCGGCAAAGCCGTAGAGCATGCCGTAGGCCTTCCAGATCGCCATCGGGAACAGCCAGGTGCCAAGCCCAAAGCCGGCCACCGCGCCGATGAGCGCCGCGCTGCCGGAATAGCTCATATATTTCCACGCGATGGCCGCATCGCTGTAGCCCAGCGCTTTAAACGTGCCAATCTGGGTGCGCTGTTCGTCGACCATGCGCGTCATGGTCGTCATGCACACCAGCGCGGCGACCAGGAAAAAGAACGCAGGGAATACCTTGGCAATGCCGTCGACGATCGCAGAATCGCTGTTGAAGCAGGCATAGCCCACGTTGGTATCGCGCCCCAGCACATACACATCCGCCGCCTGGATATCGGCGGCCTGTTCGCGCGCGTCCTCCAGCTGCGCCGCGCCGTCATCCAAAAGCGCTTTGGCGTCGGCCAGCTCCGCTCTGGCGTCGGCAAAGCCGGCGTCCGCCTCGGCCTTGGCCTGCTGATAATCCGACAGGCCCTGCTGATACCGGGACAAGCCCTGCTGGTACTGCGCCCAGCCCTCGTCCCACTGCGCCTGACCGTCCTGAAGCTCTGCCCTGGCCGCCCGCAGCTGGTTTCCCGCATCCAAAAGCTGCGCCTCCGCTTCGCGCAGCTGCGTTCCGGTTTCAATGCTGGCGTCCGCCAGCTGGCCTTCCGCTTCGTCCAGCTGCGCCTGACCGGCTTCCAGCTCGGCATAGGCGCCGTCCAGCAGGCCTTCCCAAAGGGCGGGGGGAATCCCCAGATCCTCCAAAACGTCCAAAAGCTTCTGGACCGTTTCCAGCTGCTCGCGCCCCGCATCCAGCTGCGCCTGACCGGCGTCCAGCTGGGCATAAGCGCCGCCCAGCTGCTCGTCCGCCTCCTGGCGGCCCTGTCCAAGCTGGGCAACGCCGTCCTGATAGTCGGCCAGACCCTGTTCATACTCCGCCCAGCCGTCCAAAAGCGTCTGGCGGTTTTCGTCCAAAAGCGCGCGCGCATCTTCCAGCTCCACGCGCGCATCCTGGAGGGTCGTCCAGGCGTCTTCCAGCTCCCGGCTGGCCTGGTCATAGTTTTCCTGGTATTCTTTCAGCCCCTGCTCATACTGCGCCTGTCCGTCGTCCCATTCGCGCTGGGCGTCGCGGATTTCCCGGTTGGCCTGATCGATCAGGTCTTCCCGGCGCAGCTCCGCCCGCTGCTGCATCAGCTCGGTCAGGGGCTGCTCCAGTGGGTCAACCGCCCGGTCGTAGGCGTCCGAAAAAATCTGCGCGCCGCCCGACGCGGCCGTCAGGTACACCGTTGTAAAAACCTCGCTGTCAAAGCCGTCCAGCGGCATAAAGGCAAAACCGTACACCGTCCCGTTTGCAAGCGCGCTGGCGCCGCGCTCCACGTTCAGGTACAGCACGCTGTTGCAAAGGCCCACAACGGTGTAAGCATCATACGCAAACCAGTCGCGGGTATCCTGCGGGTTTTCGTCGGACAAAACGACCTGACGGCCGATCACCGATTCGTCAAAATAACGCGCGTCCAGCAGGCATTCGCCGCCGTTTTCGGGCATGCGGCCGCACACCAGCTCCGGATCGTTGATCCCGGGGGTGAGCGATTGCGCCGCCAGCACCACCCCGGTATTGTCGCCCACGTCGGCAATCATATCCGCCGCAACCGCGCCCTGCGCCTGCGCAATCCCTTCCATGGCGGCAAAGGCGTCCACATCCTGCCGGGTCAGCCCCAGGGTGGACAAAAGCCGGAAATCAAACAGATGATGCGCCTGCACATAGCGGTCGCCGGTTTCCACCATGGCGCTGCGCGATACCTTGACGCCGGAAAAAAAGCCGACGCCCAGCGCGACAATCGCCAGAATCGCCAGATACCGTCCCAGCGTATGGGCGATTTCCAGGCGATTATTTTTTCCAAAGGCGCTGCGCCCCTTTACCATTCGATCTCCTCCACCGGCGTGGCGTTTGGATTGACCTTTACGTCCACAACCGTTCCGTTTTTCACGCGCACCACGCGGTCGGCCATCGCCGTGAGCGCGGAGTTATGGGTGATGATGACCACCGTCATGCCGTTTTTGCGGCTCTGATCCTGCAGCAGCTTTAAAATCGCCTTGCCGGTGGCGTAATCCAGCGCGCCGGTCGGCTCGTCGCACAAAAGCAGGCTGGGGTTTTTGGCCAGCGCCCGGGCGATGGCCACGCGCTGCTGTTCGCCGCCGGAAAGCTGCGCCGGAAAATTGTCCATCCGCCCGCCAAGCCCCACGTCCTCAAGCACCTGCCGGGCCGGCAGCGGATTTTTGCTCAGCTGAGTGGCGATTTCCACATTTTCAACGGCGGTCAGGTTGGGAATCAGGTTGTAAAACTGAAAAACAAAGCCGATCTGCTCCCGCCGGTAGGTCACCAGACGGCGGCGGGCAAATTTTGAAATATCCTCGCCGTCCAGCAGCACCCGCCCGCTGGTGAGCGTATCCATGCCGCCCAGAATGTTTAAAAGCGTGGTCTTGCCCGCGCCGGATTGGCCCACGATCACGCAGATTTCCCCTTTTTCAATTTCAAAGGAAACGTCGTGCAGCGCATTGACGGACACGTCGCCGCTGCGGTAAACCTTCCCCGCCTGATCAAACTGAACAAAAGCCATAAAACAACCTCCCCGTGCCGCGGCAGGTCCGCCGGCGGCCGCTGCGCGCAGCCGGTTCGGCTTTTGCGCAGCTATATTATATAACACAGATTGAAAAAAAGGGGTTAAGGTTTATGAAATGCCTGCAAACAAATTCGCGCAGTTTTGCGCCCGTCCCCCAAACGCAGCATCCGGCGTCCCGATTTCAGGCGCCGGATGCAAGCGGTATAAAAAGGAACTGTTTTTCAATCCTGGGCTCCCGGCAGGTCAAACCATTCGTCCTGCCAAACGCCGTTTATGGCGCATCGGGCATCCTCCGGCGTTTTTTCCAGCAAAATCATCACCAGCGCGCCGTCCTTGCGGCACAGGCGGGCATAGGTTTGGCCGTCGGTTTCCAGCAGCATCAGCTCCGTGCCCGCTGCAAGCGCTATAGCCCCGGACTGCACGCCGTTTTCCAGCAAAAACGCAGGCAGGCCGCCGCGTTTGACCGTCAGCGTCCGGCCTTCCCAGTCGCCGGCATAGCGCACGACGGCATAGTCCGACACGCGGGCAAACGCGCCCTGGCGCGCATCAAACCGGTAGCTGGCCGTCACCGGATAGCTGCCCAGCAGCTGCGCCTGCTCCAGCACGCGGATACAGCCAAATCCGTCCGCCGCCTGGATCTGCCCGGGCAGCGCGGCGGTTTGAATCCCGCTATTGTCAAAGCGCAGCATACAGGTCACAAAACCCGCCTCCGCCTGGCTGCCGCACAGGTACAGCTCCGTCAGCCGGTCCTGCGCCGTCAAGTCCCCGGCATAAAGCGCCGCGCCCGAAAGGGCTGCAACGCGCTGCTGATATTGCCGGCCGCGGCTGAGAATCGTCACCAGCAATTCCCCCTCGGACGCTTCAGCGGTAATCTGCTCGTCGCGGCCGTCGCCGTCCAGATCCATAAAAACCGGCGCGTCCATATCCAGCAGCGACAGCGTATTTTTGCTGCTGCGCACCGCGCTCACGCGCAGCTGGTCCTGCAAGCTGGAAAGCGTAAAGAGCGTCTGACAAATGGGCAGGCCGTCCGGATCCAGCAGCGTCACCGCCGCCGTGACCGCGCCATCCTGCGCCGTTTCAAAATAGGCCAGGAATGTCTGGCTTTCGTCCATATCCGAGGGCGCAAGCCGGTAAACGCGGTTTTGGGCGTCATAAGCAACGCTTTGCGCCATCTGGCGGGGAATTTCCGGCAGCGTTTCCAGCTGCGCAAAGGCGCTGCGGGCAATTTCCAGCGCGGCCTGAGCCGGCAGCAGCGTTTCGCCCGTATCGGCATCCCGGCCGATCGCCGGGTCCGTCCCCGGGAAATTGACGGCCGTCAAATAGATCGTCCGCCACACAAAGGCCGCATCCTGCGGCGCATAGGCGTCTTCATCCACGCCCATGGCGCGCACCAGCGCGTCGAGCACCGGCAGACGGCAATCCAGCGCCAAACGCGTCTGATAGCCGGCCAGCGCCTGAGGCGGCGCGTCCGTTTGCTGCGGCGCGGTTGGCTGCGCCGTTGCCTCAGGGGCGGCGTCCGGCGTTTGCGCCGGGGAAGCCTGCGGCGCGCTCTGGCCCGGCGTTGGCAAAACAGTGGGCGCAATGCTCTGCGCCTGCGCGCCGCAGGCACAGGCCAGCAGCGCCAGCGCGGCAATCCAGGCCAGCAGACGGCAGCTTTTCAAAAACATACGCGCAACCTTCTTTCAAAAAAGCAAAATGCCCGCCGCAGGCGCACACGGGCTGTTTCTTCTGGTGGTTAAACGAAAGCAGGGTTTATTTTGTTGCGCGTTTGGCCAAAAGAGAATCTGTCCGTCATTTAAAACGGCGCAGGATCCTTCTGATGCGGTCTTTGATCCAAAAAACGGTAAAAAGGATCAGCGCGATCGCGCACAGCTGCCGCAAAACCGGCCACTCCCCAAACAATACCCACATGCCCGTCGCCCTCCCGGAATAATTTTTGCCCCATAAAAAACGGCGCGGCGCGTTGAATATCGCCCCGCGCCGCAGTTGAAACGGCCCTCTGATTTATTCCATGCATCTGCGCGCCGGATGGTGCAAAATTATCCCGTACAATCCGGCGCCTGCCGCGCCAGCAGGGCATCGAGGCTGCTTTGGGAAAGCTGCGCCAGCACTGCGCAGGCTGCGTCCCGGCATTCCTGCTCGTCCAGACCCAGCACGGCGCCAAGTTCCCGGCACAGCTGCGCGCACCCCAGACGGTATCGCCCGGCGATCTGCCGGCCGTACGGCGTTAAAAGCACCCTGCCGCGCTGGGCCCAGCGCAGCGCGCCAAACTGTGAAAGCGTATGAACCATGGTATAAACGCTGGGTTTTGTCACCCCAAGCGCCAGCGCAATCTGCGTACAGCGCACCGAACCGGCCGCGCCGCACAGGGTTTGTTCTTCAATCGCAATCAGATATTTGATGTTGGCGGCCGTCAGCGCCCTGTCCGGATGATTCACAGCGTCCCACCCCCTGCAATACACGCCGGTTTTACGGTTTCGGGCGGCACTGCCCGCTCATGGGGCAGTTTGCGCACCCGCAGCCGCAGGCAGAAACGCCTTTTTTCCGTTTTTTCACCATTCCGGCAACGATCCAGGCCACCACGGCCGCCACTGCGGCCAATACGAGGATCGTTCCCCAATTTTGTCCCAGCCATGCAGCCATACCACATGCCTCCTTCTATCCAAATCCTTCCGGTCAGGTAAGACTGACCGCCTTTGCCTGTTTTGCCGGTTCCCGGTACGGCCGCACCAGCAGATAAACCATCAGCGCAAGAAGCGCGACGGCAAAGCCAGCGCCGACGGCGCTGCCGCTGCCGGAAAAGAGCATGCCCAGCTGGTACAGGATCAGCGAAACGGCATAGGCAAAGCCGCACTGATACCCGATGGCAAACCAGGTCCATTTCGCGCTGTTCATTTCGCGCCGGATCGCGCCGATGGCCGCAAAGCAGGGCGCGCAAAGCAGATTGAACATCAGGAAGGAATACCCGGCCAGCTGCGTCATGCCCTCAAAATCCAGCACGCCAAACACGCCGACGACCTCCTCCTTGGCCACAAGGCCCATGATTGTAGCAACGGCCGCCTTGATGCTGCCAAAGCCCAGGGGCGCGAAAATCCATCCGATTGCACCGCCGAAAATCCCCAGGACGCTGTTTTCAAGCGCCATTTCCCCGTCAAAGGCCAGACGGCCGCCGACCACACCGAAGCAGGAACCGGCCCAGATGAGGATGGAGGACAGCAGGATAATCGTCCCGGCTTTTTTGATAAACGAACTGGCGCGTTCCCACATGCTGCGCAGCATGCCCGACAGCGTGGGCCAGTGGTAGGCCGGCAGCTCCATCACAAACGGCGCGGGATCTCCTGCAAACATGCGGGTCTTTTTGAGCATAATGCCGGAAAGCACGATCGCCGCAACGCCGGCAAAATAGGCGCTGGGCGCTACCCACCACGCGCCGTCAAACAGCGCGGCGCTGATCAGCGCGATGATCGGCAGCTTGGCGCCGCAGGGGATAAAGGTCGTGGTCATGATGGTCATGCGCCGGTCGCGCTCGTTTTCAATCGTCCGGGAAGCCATAATGCCGGGAACGCCGCAGCCCGTACCGATCAGCATGGGAATAAACGATTTGCCCGACAGGCCGAACTTTCTAAACAGGCGGTCCATCACAAAGGCGATGCGGGCCATATATCCGCAGGACTCCAGGAACGCCAGGAACAAAAACAGCACCAGCATCTGGGGCACAAAGCCCAGCACCGCGCCGACGCCGCCGACAATCCCGTCCAGAATCAGGCCCTTGAGCCAGCCGGCGCAGGAAATCGCATCCAGCGCCGTTTCCACCAGCACCGGGATCCCCGGCGCCCAGACGCCGAACTGCGCGGTGTCGGGCGCGCCCTCCAGGGCGGCGTCCACCGTCGCGGCAATGTCATAGCCCGCCTCGGCCAGCGCCGCGTTATATGCGCCGTACGCTTCGTCAAAAGCGCCGAAATCCCCCTCCTGCATCGCGCCAAGGATCTGCGCCGCGCCGGGCACGCCCGCATCCGCCGCAGCCGAAACCGTTTCTGCCAGCGCCGGCGTCCAGACATTCTCAACTGCATATTCGGTCATTGCTTCGTCATACTGTGCCGATCCGATCCCGAACAAATGAAACCCGTCGCCGAACAGCCCGTCGTTGGTCCAATCGGTCACCCATGTGCCCACGGTCGTTACCGCCACATAATAGACCAAAACCATGACGGCGGCAAAGATCGGCAGCGCCAGAAAGCGGTTGGTCACCACGCGGTCGATTTTATCGGACACGGTCAGCTTGCCGGCGTTTCGTTTGTGATAGCAGCCCTTGAGAATTGAGGCGATATAAAGATACCGTTCGTTGGTGATGATGCTTTCGGCGTCGTCGTCCAGCTCGGTTTCCGCCGCCCGGATATCCTGTTCGATATGTGCCAGCACCTTTTTGTCAATTTTCAGCTGCGCCAGCACTTTCTCGTCGCGCTCAAAAATCTTGATCGCATACCAGCGCTGCTGTTCCTGAGGCAGGCTGTGAACCGCCGCTTCCTCAATATGGGCGATGGCGTGCTCCACCGCGCCGGAAAACGTGTGCATCGGCACGGTTTTGGCGCCGTTTGCCGCGTCGACAGCCGCCTGCGCCGCCGCGTCCACACCGTCGCCCCGCAGGGCGGAAATCTCCACAACCGGACAGCCCAGCTGGCGCGAAAGCTGCGCGACGTCGATGCGGTCGCCGTTTTTCTTCACAACGTCCATCATGTTTACCGCCACCACGACCGGAATACCCAGCTCCGTCAGCTGGGTGGTCAGATACAGGTTGCGTTCCAGATTGGTGCCGTCGATGATGTTTAAAATCGCGTCCGGACGTTCCCCCACCAGGTAGCTGCGCGCGACCACTTCTTCAAGCGTATAGGGCGAAAGCGAATAGATGCCGGGCAGGTCCATGATGATCACACCGTCATGCCTGCGCAGCCGCCCTTCCTTTTTCTCCACCGTGACGCCGGGCCAGTTGCCCACGAACTGGTTGGAACCGGTCAGCGCGTTAAACAGCGTCGTTTTGCCGCTGTTTGGATTTCCCGCAAGGGCAATTTTAATCTGTTTGTCCATTGTTCCACTCCTTTGAGGTTAGCATATGCTAACCAGCTGTCCTAAAAAAAGCGGGCGTTGCGCCCGTAACGGGTTACTGTACTTCCACCATGGCGGCGTCGGCCTTGCGCAGCGAAAGCTCGTAGCCGCGCACGGTAATTTCCACCGGATCGCCCAGCGGCGCAACCTTGCGCACATACACCGCCACGCCCCTGGTGATGCCCATGTCCATGATGCGCCGCTTGACCGCGCCCTCGCCATGGAGCTTGACGACCGTCACCGTCTGACCGATCTTTGCCTCTTTGAGCGTTTTCATCGTCCCACCCTTTCTTATACCAGAATTTTCCCGGCCATTTCGCGGCTGATTGCAACGCGGGATTCCTTTACGTTTACAATCAGATTGCCCCCGATGGCGGACACCACCCGCACACGGGCCCCCGCGACAAACCCCAAATCCTCCAGATGCTTGCGCGTTTCCGGGTTTCCGCCCACGCGGCGGATCGTGTTTTCTTCGCCAACAGCGGCAAACGTCAGCGGCATCTCGCGTCGCTCCTTTCCGTCCCACAGCAGTTTATCCCCGCGGCTTCCGCGCCGCAGCGCATGGTTAGATATCGCTAACCGTCATTTAGTTTAATATAACTAACTCGATTTGTCAACCCCTTTTTGCACCGCTCTTGAAAAAAAAGAACAACTGTGATACGCTCGTTTTAAACATCCGTCCGCGCAGGAACGCAGCGTTTTCCGGCGCGGATCAGACGACAGGAGGGGCGAAAGATGCCGGATACCGTTGGGGTGCTTTTGGGGATATTCATTCCGTTTCTGGGAACGGCGCTGGGCGCAGCGATGGTGTTTTTTCTCAAAAAGGAGATGAACGGCGCGCTGCAAAAAGCGCTGCTGGGGTTTGCAGCGGGGGTGATGATCGCCGCGTCGGTCTGGTCGCTGTTGATCCCGGCCATCGACATGGCGCAGGCCGCCGGACAGGTCGCATGGGCGCCGGCGGTTTTGGGCTTTTTATGCGGCGTAGGGTTTTTGCTGATTCTTGACAGTGTGATCCCGCATCTGCATCTGGAGTCAGACTGTCCGGAAGGAAAGCCCTGCGGGCTTGGCAAATCGCTGATGCTGCTGCTGGCGGTGACGCTGCACAATATCCCGGAGGGCATGGCGGTAGGCGTTGTGCTGGCGGGCATGCTGGCGGGACATTCGGCCATCACCACCGCCGGGGCCTTTGCGCTGGCCATCGGCATCGCCATTCAGAATTTTCCGGAAGGGGCGATTATTTCCATGCCGCTGGTGGGAACGGGGGTTTCACGGCGCAGGGCGTTTGGCATGGGGCTGCTCTCCGGCGCGGTGGAACCGCTGGGCGCGGCGCTGACGCTGGCGCTCACAGCGGTCATTGAGCCGGTGCTGCCTTTCATTTTGGCGTTTGCCGCCGGCGCCATGATCTATGTGGTGGTGGAAGAGCTCATCCCCGAGGCGCAGTCCGGCGCGCACAGCAACATTGGCACCATCGGCGCGGCGCTGGGGTTTGCGCTGATGATGGTTCTGGACGTGGCGTTGGGCTGAGGTTGCCAATACGGCGCTTTTGCTGTAGAATACAGGTTGGACTTGCTTTGCGCAAACAATGATGCGCCAAAAAATGGGCAAACGGCGCAGACACGGCTTCCAACAAATACAGCAAATACGGAGTTTTTATGAAAAATGCAAAAGCGCTGCTCAAGACGCTGCCGCCGGATCGCGAACTGCAATTTACCACCAAGGCCATGCTGGCGCTGGTTTGGCCGATTTTAATCGAGCAGGGGCTCAACACAACCATCGGAATCGTCAATTCGATGATGGTCGGTCAGCTGGGCATGCACGCCATATCGGCGGTCAGCCTGGTGGATCAGGTCAACATGTTGTTTTTCAACCTGTTTAACGCGTTTGCCGCCGGCGTAACGGTGGTGGTTTCCCACCGGATGGGCCGCAAGGACCGCGCAGGCGCGGACGATGCGCTGACCCAGTCGTTTTGTCTGGTGCTGGCTTTTGCGGCGGTGCTGGGCGCAGTGCTGCTGGCGTTTAACCGTCCGGCGCTGCGGCTGATTTTCGGCGCGGTGGATGAAAACGTGATGGCCGCCTGCCGCATTTATCTGATCGGCTCGGCGCTGAGCTATCCGCTGATGGCGGCGTTTTCGGTATGCGCGGGCGCGCTGCGCGCCACCGGGGACAGCCGCACGCCCATGGTGGCGGCGCTGGTTTCCAACATCGTCAACGTCGCGGTGGGCGCGCTGACCATTTTTGTGCTTCAGTTCGGCGTCACCGGCGCTTCCTGCGCGGTTTTTTTCGCGCGGCTGGCCGCCGCGGGCATCGTGTTCTGGCGCATCGTTTCCGGCCGGTGCGGCGTACACATCACCCGATTTACGCTGAAAATCAAAAAAGACGCCATTGCGCCGATTTTTGAGGTCGGAATTCCGGCGGGCATCGATTCGCTGATCTTCAACGGCGGCAAAATTCTGGTTGCCTCGTTCATTTCTTCCATGGGCACGTCGGTCATCGCCGCCAACTCGATCCTCAACAACCTGCTGGGCTTCTCCGCAGTGCCCGGCAACGCGTTTTCCACGGCGGGCGTTACCATCACCGGCCGCTGCTACGGTGCGCGCAGCTACCGGGAGGCGCGCCGTCATCTGCGGGTCATCCCGCTGGTTTCCACCGTCGTTTATGGACTGATGGTCACCGTTTTGTGGCTGATGCTGCCCATGCTGCTGAAAATTTACAATGCCGACGCGCAGGCCTGCGAGCATGTGTATCGCGTATTTCGTCTGTTGGCCGTTTTCGGTACGATCACCTGGTCGTATTCCTTCGTCCTGCCCAACTGCCTGCGCGGCGTGGGCGATATCCGGTTTAACACCGTGGTATCCGTCGCGTCGATGTGGATTTTCCGCGTCGCGCTGGCCTACCTGCTGGGCGTTGTGCTGAAAATGCAGCTGGTCGGCGTTTGGACCGCTATGCTTTGCGATTGGGGGTTCCGTGAAATCTGCTATATCGCCCGCATGTGCTCCGACCGCTGGCTCATCCGCGCCGTGGCACACGACAATGCGCTCGCGCTGGCCGAAAACCAGAAAAGCCGCGCGGTCTAATCCCCCGCCGGCGCTTTGCGCTGGCGCCGTCATGGTTTTGCTGCGGCGGATTTCCGGCAAATGCGAAATGGGTCGCTGCATGGCGATTCTTACCGCAGGACGCTGTGCGGCCCTCCGATTTCTCTTTAACCAGAGGACGCTGTCCTCTGGACATCTGCGCACCCGACCTGCCCAGGCAGGTCGGGTGTTCCGGCATTGCGGAGCACTTCGTGCTGTCCTCGTGCCTTCAGACCGCTTTGCGGTCCTCCGATTCTAACTCACGCAAGAGGGGCTAAGCC
>DCTY01000018.1:0-20102 GCA_002329335.1 Christensenella sp. UBA1428 | reverse complement strand
ACGACCTGCACATGCTTTTTTGTGCGAACATCGGTGCTCCAATGGGAATGATGTGGATAAAATCATATACATAAGGGAAATGGCAGTGGGCAAGGCAGGGTATTTTGGTTTGTACCATCCCAGCTTTGCTGCCACAGGCGCGCCGACGGCAGCAGTGCTTTGCACTGCTGCTGACCCGAAACAGGGGGAGGGGCGCTGGGAAGCGCCTGTAAGGTGTTTCCCAGCGCCCCTCCCCCTGTTTCGGCGGGCGTTTCACGCCCGGTCGGCTTTACATTTCCCTTTGCAGTGTCCCCAAAAGCCAAATCGCCAGCGGTTTCCTGCGCCGGGATGAAAAAAGCGTTTAAACCGAAAATTGTTGATATGCCAATATACAATCCTTGAAGCCATCGCTCCAATGCGTTTGAGGTAAAACACAGCATCCGGCGCCCGTACTTTTGGGCGCCGGATGCGGACTATTTAAAATCTTTTTTACAGGGTCAAGGGAGCTTAGCTCCCTTGCGGGAGTCCAGAGGGCAGCGCCCTCTGGCAGGAACCCCCGGACATCGCCCGCGCTAATCAATCGACACAAACAAAGGCGTGTGGCCGGCGGCGGCAAACAGGCGTTCGACCTGATCAAAGGGCAGCCACACAGAGGCAGTGTTATCATTGGGATGCATGCCAAAGCGCGGACAGCCGCGCAGGTCCTGATCGACGACGACCTGAACCAGATGCTCGGTATCGTTGATCACGCAGGCCGCGCTGACGGAGCCCTGCGCAACCTTAAGACAGCGGGCCAGCCGCTGGGGGGAGGCAAAGCTCAACCGGGAAGACCCGATCGCGCGCGCCAGCGCTTTTAAATCCGCGTGCTTGTCCTTTTGAACGATCACCAGAAAATGCGCCTTACCCGAAGCATTGCGCAAAAACAGATTTTTGGCGTATTCGCCGCCGCGCGTCAGATTCAGTTTATCCATTGCGGCAATGGTATATACCGCCGGATGCTCAAAAAGCTCATAGGAAATGCCCAGCGCGTCCAGCGCCGCAATCGCGCGGGCGCGATTTTCTTCGCGCGAGGGCAGCTGCAAATCCAGCTGCGTCGCCTGTCCGTCCATACGGATCCTCCGATCCTCCGGCGCTAAGCGCGCGCCGGATCATAATGTTCTTTTAAATATACCACTGCATCGCGATACCCGTCAAACCCGCGCCCCGCAATGGTTTTTACCGCAGCCAACGACACATAGGAAAATTGACGGAAGGGCTCGCGCGCGGAAATATCGCTCAAATGCACCTCAACCGTCGGGATACCGACCGCCTTGAGCGCATCCAGAATCGCCACACTGGTATGCGTGTACGCCGCGGGATTGATGACGATGCCGTCAAAGACGCCGTACGCCTGCTGAATCCTGGTCACCAGTTCGCCCTCATGGTTGGACTGGAACAATTCGCACGCCACCTCCAGCTCCCGGCAGCTTTCACGAATAAAGGCTTCCAGCGCCGCAAAGGAACGATCGCCGTAAATCGCCGGCTCGCGCACGCCCAGCATGTTCAGGTTGGGGCCGTTGAGCACCAGAATTTTCATTTTTTACGCCTCCCTGCAAAATAATCCGACCAGCCGCTTAAAACCGCCTGCGCAGCCTGCTCGGGGCTGTCTGCGCAATTCTCCACAGCCAAATCGCACCAGCTTTCATATAGCGGGGCGCGCGCCTGATACAGCGCCAAAACGCCGTCGCGCTGGGAAACCGGCCGTCCGTCCGTGGGCAAAAGCGCCGGATCGCGGCGCAGATAAACGGTCACGCTGTTGCGCGCAAGCGCCGCACGGTTTTGCGGACGGGTAACGACGCCGCCTCCGGTGGCGATCACCAGCCCGCTTTTTTTGGCCGTCTCTACCAGCGTCTGATGCTCCAGACGCCGAAACGCTTCCTCGCCCCGCAGCTTGAAAAGCTCCGGGATGGGCATGCCGGCCGTCGCCTCGATTGCCGCGTCCAGATCGACAAATTCCCGGCCCATCCGCTGCGCCAAAGCGCGGCCCACCGTTGACTTGCCGCAGCCGGGCATCCCGATAAGCGCCAGGTTCATGCTGCGCCTGCGCACCTGCGCGCCAATGTCCGATATCGCCCCGTCGTCTATTTCTTTTTCCAAAAACAGCTCTGCGGCGCGCTTGGCCTGCGCCACAAGCATGGTCAGACCGTTTTCACAGGCAATCCCAAGCGCTCTGGCCTGCAAAAGCAGATCCGTCCAGGCAGGGTTATAGATCAAATCCAGCACCGCCTGGCAATCCGGGAACTGACGAAGATCCACCGGCGACGCGCCGACCTGCGGGTACATGCCCACGGGCGTGGTGTTGACGATCATCTGCGCGTCCCGGTGGCGGGCCAGGTTCTGGTAATTGTCCGGCCCGCTGCGGGAAATGACCACGACCTGCGCGCCCAGGCGCCCAAGCACCGCCTGAACCGTCAGCGACGCGCCGCCGCTGCCCAGCACCAGCGCTTTTTTGCCCTTCGGGCAGACGCCGCAGGACGCAACCATCCGGGAAAAACCATAAAAATCGGTGTTGTCGCCAAACAGCGACCCGTCCGGCATGCGCAAAAGCGTGTTGACGCTGCCGATCGCCTGGGCGGCGTCCGAAACGCGCGTGCAAAAGGGCAGCACCGTTTTTTTGTATGGGATGGTCACGTTCAAGCCGTCAAACGGCCCGTTTTGCACAAAGTCCGCCACCGCCTCCGGCGCTTTTTCATACAGCGGGTAAGCATAATCGCCCAGATATTCGTGGATCATCGGGGAATAGCTGTGGGTCAAATGCGCGCCCAGAAGCCCAAATCTTGTCCGCGCCATCGTTTACACCAATTCGCTGTAGCTGCCCAGATAGCGGAACGTCTCGCCCAGCTGTGCCAGCGCCCCGATCAGCTGCAAAAAAGCGGGGCTGTACACGGGCGTTTCCAGATCAAAATAGAACATGAACTCAAAATCGCGGTCCGGCAGAGGGCGGCTTTCCAGCTTGACCAGATTGACGCCCAGCGCATTGATGCGCGAAAGCACCTGATAAAGCGAACCGGGACGGTGCGCCAGGGTCATCATCACGCTGGTGCGGTCCGCGCCGGGATAGATTTCGGTTTTGTTGGTAATGCAGATAAAACGGGTGTAGTTGTTGCCCTGATCCTGCACGCTTTGCGCCAGACGCTCCAGCCCGTACAGCTGCGCGCACGCGGCGCTGGACAGCGCGGCCACATCGTCCCGATCCGACTCGGCCACCATTTTGGCCGCCTGCGCCGTATTGGCCACCGCCGTCACCTTCACGCCGGGCATCTGCGCCAAAAAGCCCGCGCACTGCCGGATTGCCTGCTCGTGGGAGAAGATTTCGCGGATCTGCTGCTTTTTCACGCCCTTTTTCACCAAAAGGCTGTGATCCACCTTCACCCGCAGGCTGCGCACAATACGGAAATCATACTGCATCATCAAATCATAAATCCGGTTGACCGAACCGGCCGTGCTGTTTTCCAGCGGCAGCACGCCGTAGCGGCACAAGCCCTTGTCAATGGCGGCAAACACGCCTTCAAAGTCGCGGAAATACAAAATATCGGGCAGCTGGAACAGCTTGCTGCAGGCAATCTGCGAATAAGCGCCCTCCACGCCCTGACAGGCGACCATGGCGCTTTGCGGGAACACCTTGTCCGTCGTTTCAACCGCCTGCTCGATCTGCTTTAAAAGCGGATCCTCGCCCGCCAGGATCGCCTGCTGGCGCACCTTGCCCAGTTCGCTTAACAGCTGATACAGCATCGGCGCGCCCTGCTCCGCCGCCGGATCGATGCTGCGCGCCTGCTGCGCCATCGCCAGCGCTTTTTTCCGTTCGCGCGCCGGGTCATACACCGGCAAACGGTTTTCCTTTTTGTACGCGGCCACGTCGTCCATCAGCGCCATCCGGCGGCAGTATAACGCAACCAGTTCCTCGTCAATTTCATCCAGCTGTACGCGGATTTCGTCCAGATTTTTCATTTTATTGCGACTCCTTTTGCTATGATACGCTTTTTCCGCCGCGAAAGGGCGCGGGGGCCCGGTTTTCCGTCACCAGCTGCTTTTTTCCAGCATCGCATCCAAAACGGCAATCGCCGCAGCCGCCTCGATGACGGGAACGGCGCGGGCAACGATGCAGGGGTCGTGGCGGCCGGTGATGTTCAGGGACGCATTTTCCATTTTCGGAAGGGAAACGGTGTCCTGCGGCTGTGCGATGGAGGGCGTCGGCTTGATCGCCGCACGGAAAAGCACGGGCATGCCGGAGGTTATGCCGCCCAGAATACCGCCATGGCGGTTGGTTTTGGTGAAAACATGCACGCCGTCGGTTGCAAACGCGTCGTTGTTCTGGCTCCCCAACAGCGCCGCAGCGCCAAAACCGTTGCCAAACTCGATCCCCTTGACCGCCGGCACCCCGAAAACGGCCTGTGCAATGCGGTTTTCCATGCCGTCAAACATCGGGTCGCCGATTCCCGCCGGCAGCCCGATCACCGCACACTCGATCACGCCGCCGACCGAATCGCCCGCCATCCGCGCCTGCTCGATCCTTTCGCACATCTGCGCGCCCTTTTGAGGATCCAGCACCGGAAACGCCTGCGACCAGACCGCTTCAAAATCCGCCCGGGAAACGCCGACGGGGTCAAACGGCCGGTCGTCCACGCCGGCAACCTGCGCCGCGTGCGCCCCGACATGGATTCCCTTTTGCGCCAGCAGCTGCATACAGATTCCGCCGGCAATGCAAATCGGCGCGGTGAGCCGCCCGGAAAAATGCCCGCCGCCGGCGACGTCCTGGAACCCGCCGTACTTGACCTGGGCGGTATAGTCCGCATGCCCCGGCCGGGGCAGCTCGCGCAGCTGGCTGTAATCACGGCTGCGCACGTTTGTATTTTCGATCACCGCCGTCAGCGGCGCACCGCAGGTTTTGCCCTCCGACAGACCGCACAGGAATTTGGGCGCATCGGCCTCCCTGCGCGCGGTCGACCAGGCGTTTTGCCCCGGCGCGCGCCGCGCCATAAACCGGGCCAGCGCCTGCATGTCGATTTGCTGCCCTGCCGGCAGCCCGTCCACCGTTACGCCGATTGCCGGCGCATGGGACTGGCCAAAGACGCTCACAACGATATTTTTTCCATAAATTGATGCCATCGTACCTCGCTTCCCTTCTCTGCCGTGCTGCCGCTGTCCGCCGCATGTTCAGCCGCCGCGCCGCTATTGCGCACAAAGGCGCTGATAATCCTCAAAAAACGCCGGGTAGGACTTGTTCACCGCCTGCGCGCCGGTGATCGTTACCGGCCGCTCGCAGCCGGCCGCGGCAATTGCCGCCATCATGGCAATGCGGTGATCGCCGCAGGCGTCCGCCTGGCCGCCGGACAACCGCTTTTGCCCCACGATCCGCAGACCGTCGTGCGTGGCGCAGATCTGCGCGCCCAGCGCCTGAAGCGTTTGCTGCACGGTCCTGAGCCGGTCGCTCTCCTTGATGCGCAGCCGTGCCGCGCCGGTGATGACCGTCTCCCCCTGCGCCAGCGCCGCGACAGCGGCCAGAACCGGCGCAAGATCCGGCGTGTCGCGCACGTCGATCTGCGCGGCATGCAGCGTTCCCGGCCAAACCGTCACGCTGTCGCCGTCCCATCGGACCTGCGCGCCCATCCGCTGCAAAAAGGCAACGATCGCCCGATCCCCCTGCGGGCTGTCCCGATCCAGGCCGCGCACCGTCACCGGGCCGGCAATCGCCCCCGCGCAAAGCCAGAACGCCGCGTTGGACCAGTCCCCCTGCGCCGCAATGGGCCCCTGGGGCGCACAAAGCGCGCCGCGCCGGACGCGCCAGCCCGACGCCGTCGGTTCCGCCTGCACGCCGAAGCGCCGCAGCGTATCCAGCGTCATCTGCACATACGGTTTTGACTCCAGCGGCGTGGTCAGCACGATTTCCCCGCCGCAAAGCGGCAGCGCCATCAGAAGGCCGGAAATATACTGGCTGGAAACATCGCCCGCCAGCACAAACGGCGTTTGCGTACCAAGCGTCCCCCGGATGGTCAGCGGCATCTGCCCCTGCGGCGACAGGCAGACGCCATGGGCCTCAAGCTGCTCGTACAGCGGCGACAGCGGGCGCTGCGGCAGCCTTCCGCTGCCGGTAAACGCCGCGTCGGCGCCCAGCGCACAGGCGACCGGCAGCAAAAACCGCAGCGTCGAGCCGCTTTCCCCGCAGTCCAGCACCGCGTTTGACGGCACATGCATAATGGGCGAAACGCGGATGCGCCCTTCTTCCAGCAGAACCGACGCGCCCAATGCGTTTAAGCACCGCGCCGTAGCCTCGATATCCTGCGAAAGCCCGTCGATCTGAATCTGCACCGGCCCGTCGCAAAGCGCCGCGCAGATCAGCAGGCGATGGACGTCGGATTTGGAGGAAATTGCCTTCAGCACGCCGCGCAGGGGTTTTGGCTGTATCGTTACGTTCATCGCGCCCTCCTATGCCAGCCCGGCGGCCACAATGCCGGGCAGCTGGGCAACCGGCGTGCGGCAGATGGCCGTTTTGCCAAGCCCTGTGGGAACGATCAGATCGATGCTGTCCCCATCGCGTTTTTTGTCGGCCCCCATCGCCGCGCAAAGCGCCGCCGCATCGTAGCGGCAGGTATCGTCAAGGCCGTACTGGCCCAAAAGCCGCAGCAGCGCGTCGGTACATTCGGGCGGGCAAAGGCCGCGCTTTTCCCAGCTTCGGGTGAGCACCGCCATGCCGATGCCGACGGCGCGCCCGTGGGAAACGGTATAATTGGAACATTTTTCCACCGCATGAGCCACCGTATGACCGAAATTGAGCAGTTTGCGTTCGCCGGTTTCCCGCTCGTCCCGGCTGACAATATCGCGCTTGATGGCTACGCAGCGGCCGATGATGGCGCTTTGCTGCCCCTGCATGCCCCTTTCAAGCAGGGCAAGCAGCGGCGCGTCGCAGATCATCCCGTATTTGATGACCTCCGCCATGCCGTCGGCGAACACCTGCGCCGGCAGGGTGCGCAGCGTAAGCGGATCGCACAATACCAGCGCGGGCGGATAAAACGCGCCGGCCAGATTTTTACCCGTGGTCAGGTCTACCGCCGTTTTGCCGCCGACCGAGGAATCCACCGCTGCCAGAAGCGTCGTAGGCACCTGCACATAAGCGATGCCGCGCAGATACGTCGCCGCCGCAAACCCGGCCAGGTCGCCCACCACGCCGCCGCCAAGGGCGATCACGCAGTCGCCGCGGGTCAGCCCCTGCTGCGACAGCCACACCAGCAGCCGCCCATAGGTTTCAAGCGTTTTGGACGCTTCGCCGTTTGGGATTTCATAGCAAGCCACCCGGCAGCCGCACGCCTTCAGCTGGCCCGTCAGGGTTTGAAGATACAGCGGCGCGACGTTGTCGTCGGTCACAACCGCTGCGGTACGCCCCTGCACATAGGGCGAAATCACCGGCGCGCACGCTTCCAGCAGCCCCTCGCGGATCACAACGTCGTATGGCCGCGACGCGTTGACATGCACATTCATGGTCGTTTCTCCTCTCCATCGTCCGTTTCTATCCGTCCACCTGCTCCTTGAGCCGCTTGCCGTCCGCCAAAAGCGCTTCCAGCGTTTGCCGGTCTGCCGCCGCCATCGCGTCGCGGTACTGGCCAAGGGCGCCGATGATGGCGTCCAGCTCCGGAATCAGATAATCGGCGTTTTCCAGAAAAAGCTCCGCCCACATGGGCACGTTCATCCAGGCCACGCGGGTCAGATCGCGGTAGCTGCCGGCGGAAAAGCCCTTGTGCGCCTGCGCCGTAGGGCTTTTGACATAGGCGTTTGAAACCACATGCGCCAGCTGCGAGGTAAAGGCGATCATCCGGTCATGTTCTTCCGCCGTCGTCACGGTCATCGACCCCAGCTTCAGCGGGGCGAGCAGCTGCTTGATGCGGTCCAAAAACGCAATATCGTCATAGACCGGCGGAACGATCACCATCGAAGCGCCCTGAAACAGCCCGGCGCGGCTGTTCTTATAGCCGGAAAACTGCGTGCCGGCCATCGGATGACCGCCCACAAAGGTAAAGCCATATTCCCGGGCGATGGGGAAACAGGCCTGACAGACCGTCCGTTTGGTGCCGCAAAGATCGATGACCACCGCGTCTTTCCGGATGCGCGGCGCATTTTGCCGGACAAATTCGATCGCGGCGCGCGGATACAGCGCCACCAGAATCAGGTCGCACCGGCCGATGTTTTCCGCCGTAAGCGGTTCATCCGCCGCGCCGTCCAAAATCGCAAAGGACAGCATGGTTTCGTCCAGATCCCGGGCCAAAACCGTATGCCCGCAAAGCTTGTACGCTCTGGCGGCCGATCCGCCGATCAGCCCCATGCCCACGATGCCGACGGTCATGCCATCGCCTCCCGAATCCGGCGCACAGCTCTGGCCACATCGTCAAACTGTTCGGGCGTGAGCGATTGCGGCCCGTCGCAAAGCGCTCTGGCGGGGTCGTTGTGTACCTCGATCATCAGCCCGTCCGCGCCTGCGGCGGCGGCGGCCATCGCCATGGGCTTGACCAGCCGGGACATGCCGGTTGCATGGCTGGGATCCACCACAACGGGCAGATGGGTCAGCTCCTTGAGCATCGGCACCGCGGAAAGATCCAGCGTGTTGCGGGTGTAGGGTTCGAAGGTCCGGATGCCGCGTTCGCACAAAATGATATTCTCATTGCCGCCGGCCATGATATACTCGGCGCTCATGAGCAATTCCTTGAGCGTATTGGCCAGTCCGCGCTTGAGCAGAATCGGTTTTTTGGTATGGCCCAGCGCTTTGAGCATTTCAAAATTCTGCATGTTGCGGGCGCCGACCTGGATCACATCGACGTTTTCAAATGCATCCAGCAGATTGATATTCATGATTTCCGTCACGATCGGCATGCCCGTTTCCTGCTTGGCGTGCAGCAAAAGCGCCAGCCCGTCGGTGCCCAGCCCCTGGAAATCATAGGGCGAGGTGCGCGGCTTGAACGCCCCGCCGCGCAGCAGCGTCGCGCCGGAGGCCTGCACCGCCTTGGCCACGCACAGGATCTGCTCCTGGGACTCCACGGAGCACGGCCCTGCAATGATGTGGAACGTCCCGCCGCCGATTTTCACGCGGTCGTTTACGCACACCTGCGTATCGGCAGGATGAAATTTGCGGTTGGCGCTCTTGAACGGTTCGCTGATGCGCGTAACCGACTGCACAATATCCAAAGATTCCAAAAGCGAAGTATCCACGCGGCTGGTGTCGCCGATCAGCCCCAGGACGGTGGTATACTGTCCGCGCGAAATGTGTACGTCCAGCTGCTGTTTTTTCAGCCAGCTGCACAGGTTTTCAATCTGCTGGTCGGTTACGCCGGATTTTAAGATGGCAATCATGATGGACGATCTCCTTTTTTTACCGCGGCTGCGGCAGGTCCGCCGCAAAACGCGGCATAGAAAAAGGCCCTGCAGCGATTTGCTGCAGGGCCCTTTGAAACGATGCTGAACTTGGAAGGATCAGACGGTTCCGTGATTTTGGGCAGCGCAAATCGCTTTTACTTTGGTAAAGTAAAAGTAAAAATACGCGGCAAAAATCATCGCGGAAACGAACATCTGCGTTTTCTCCTTTCCTCCCATATCGCGCTTACGCGCCAACTGTCTACAGTATAATGCGGTTTTTGGCATTTGTCAATCCAAACGCGGTATTTTTTATCCGAACGATTCAAATCACCGCCTGAAAACAGTGCGGATTTAGTCCACCAGGATTTTGAGCACCACGGGCATTGCGCTTTGAACAAACGGGGCGCGCACATGCAGTCCGGCTTCGTCGCGCGTCCATTGCGGCTTTTGGTCATAGCCCAGAACCGACACCTGCGCCACGCGGCCGCTGTAGCCGGGCTGGCTGAAATTCGCCTGCGCCAGGGCGCGCACCGTCACGCTGCCTTCCTGCGGCCAGAGCAGCACCGCAGCATACACCGCGCCGCCCGCGCAGGTAAAGCGGATGTCCTGCGGGGTAAAGGTTTTGTCCGTCCCGTCGGTAAACTGCCCTTCCGCCACGCGGGTCGGCCCCTCGCCAAAAACGCGCCAGGGGCGGGTGTCGTAAATCGCTTCGCCGTTGACCGCCATCCATGCGCCGATTTGTTCCAGCACCCGGGTATCCNNCCTCCGGGCCGATGGCGCCGTCGGGCATGGGCCCGACGTTGAGCAGCAGCGTGCCGTTTTTGCTGACGATATCGCACAGGTCGCGCAAAATCACCTCGGGAGCCTTATAGTCGTTGCCCTGCGTATAGCACCAGCTGTTTTTGGCAATGGCGGTATCGGTTTGCCAGAAATACGGCTTGGCCTGGGAGAACTGGCCGCGCTCCACATCCGGCACCGCCGTGCCCAGCGGGCAGGCCTCGTGCTTGTAATTGACGGCAACCTGCTTGCCCCACTGCGCCGCGCGGTTGTAATAATACGCCAGAAATTTGCGCAGATAGGGTTTGACCGCATTGTGCGCGATCCACCAGTCAAAATAAACCAGGCTTGGGCGATAGCGGTCCACCAGCTCGCAGCAGCGCGCCAGCCAGTCGGCCAGATAGTGCGGGTCGGGGCCCGGCTCGCCGTCGCAGCGGTGATAGTCCGGGTCGGGCATCGACGGCCAGTACAGGTCGTCCTCTTTTGGATTCTGGGGCATATCGGAATCAAAATCCTTGCCATGGCTCATGAAAAACCAATGCTCCAGCCGGTGGGACGAAGCGCCGCAAACCAGCCCGCGCGCCTCAAAGGCCTGAAAGAGCTGGCCCAGAACGTCGCGCTTCGGCCCCATTTTTACGGCGTTGAAGCGGTTCAGCTGCGTATCGTACATCGCAAAGCCGTCGTGGTGCTCCGCCACCGGCACGACATAGCGCGCGCCGGCGCGGGCAAACAGCTCGGCCCAGGCCTGCGGATCAAAGCGGGGCGCCGTGAACATGGGGACAAAGTCGCGGTAGCCGAACTGCTTGTGCGGCCCGTAGGTTTTCAGATGATGCGCATAGCAGGGGTTGTCCTGCATATACATCTTGCGCGGATACCATTCGTCCAGAAATGCCGGGACGCTGTATACGCCCCAGTGAATAAAAATGCCGAACTTTGCGCTGCGGTACCACGCCGGCGGCTCGTAACGGCCCAGCGAATCCCAGGTGTCGGCATACGGCCCCGCCGCAATCACCGCATCGATTTGATCCAAATACGCCTGCTTTTCCATGACAACCTCCTTTGTTCTGCCTGCATGCGCCATAAGCGGACGCTCAGCCGCCCGACGCCGGATAAAACCCGTAAAAATGCGCAATGTTCAGATCCTGCGGCATGCTCAGGCCATGCGATCCCATCGCGCCGTCGATTTCATGGCACCCATGGTCGGTTGCAAACCCGATGAGCGTATTTTGTCCCGCCCAATACCGGCCAATCGCCTCAGCCATCGCGCCAAAGGTCTGCCCGTTTTCGCGCAGCCTTTCAAGCGCCGCCGCGCTCATCGGCCCATCGCGGTGCATTTGGGCGTCATAATCGCCGTTATACAAAAGGATAAAATCGTGCTGGTTGCGCCGGATCAGCGCCAGCGCCGTTTCGTTGCACTGCTCAATCGTATCGTGGATCCAATAATCCATCCGGCGCTCCAGATAAATCATCGACAGGCTGTCGCCGGCGGTTGAAACGATCGCCGGTTTTTTCCCCGCGCGAATCAGCGCGTCAAAAAACGTGTCGATCGTAATGACCGGCTTGACGTAGCCCTCAATCCCATGAACGGCCGGCTGCGCGCCGGTATACATGCTGCCAAAGCAGACGGGCGTGACCGAAGGCATGACCGCGCGCAGCGGCAGGCAAAGCTGCGTATGCGCCAAAACCGGCGCAAACAAAAGAGGATAGCGCTGGTAAAGCCACATCGCAACCGCATCAGGATGGTACATAAAAACGCGCTGCGCCTTTTTTCCCCTGGCAAGCGCGGTCAGCAGCGGATTGGCCGCCTCGGCGCACGCCGGCGCGGGAACGTCCATCATCGCGCACAGCGCGGCGCATACGCCGGTTAACGGCATTTCATTAAAAACGGGTTCGTTCATCAAGGTCTCCTTTTCCCGGGAAACCCGCGTCAGCTTTGCCGGCCGTCTACGGATAAAGCTTTGCCAGACCGCCCTCGCTGGTCTCCCGATAACGGCCGGAAAGATCCCGCCCGGTTTCGTACATGGTTTCCACGATCAGATCAAACGAAATTTTGCGCGTATCGCTCAGAAAATTTGCCAGATTCACCGCCTGGATCGCCCGCATGGCCGCCACGGCGTTGCGTTCGATACAGGGAATCTGCACCAGGCCGCGAATCGGGTCGCAGGTAAGCCCCAGATGGTGCTCGATGGCCACCTCGGCGGCGTACTCGATCTGATGCAGCCCCATCTGATACAGCTGCCCCAGCGCTGCGGCGGCCATCGCGCACGCGCTGCCGATCTCCGCCTGGCATCCGCACGCCGCGCCGCTGATGGACGCATTGGTGCGGATCAAATTGCCGATCACCCCTGCCGCGGCCAGCGCATGGAGCACCTCTTCTTCCGAAAACCCGCGTTTTTCCTGCGTATAGCGCAGCACCGCCGGCAATACGCCGCAGGAGCCGCAGGTCGGCGCCGTAACGATCACGCCGCCGGCGGCGTTTTGTTCGCTCACAGCAAAGGCATAGGCGCATACCAGCCGGTTTTCCCGCGTTTCCCGCGTCTCGTCGATATGATGCTGGGCATACAGATGCTGCGCCTTGCGCTGCACCTGCAGCCCGCCCGGCAATTCGCCGCTGGCCGCAAGCCCCTCGTCCACCGCGGCGTTCATCTGCCGCCAGACGCCGCGCAATGCGCCCCAGACCGCCTCCCCCTCCATCTTTTGCACATACTGCCACAGCTGCAGGCGGTTTTCCCGGCAATACGCCGCAATCTGTGCAAAGCTGCGATGGGGGTATACCATCGCTTCAGCCTCCAGCGGGTCGCCCTTGACCTGAATTTCCCCGCCGCCGATGCTGTAAACCTCGCGCTGTCCCAGCAGCGTGTCCTGCCGGTAAGCAAGCAGGCGCAATGTGTTGGGATGCGGCGTTTGCGTATCGGGATCAAACCGGATCTGCGTCCGGACGGGCGCAAGGGTTTCGCGCACAATCCGATCGGTGCCGTGGCCGGGGCCGGTCTTGGCCAGAGAGCCGAACAGCACCACCTCAAAGCGATCGGCCTGCGGAAAATCGCGCTTCATCCCGCGCGCGGCGCGCTCCGGCCCCATCGTATGGGAGCTGGACGGCCCGCGGCCGATTTTATACAGCGTGCGGATCGACGCCATCCCGGCGCGGGCAGAAGGGTCCGCCATACCAGCGCCTCCTTTTTATGGCTCGGACGCCTGCACGGATAAGAACGGGTTTTCCTGCGCGGCGTCGTCAAGCACGATTTTGAGCATATATGCGTCCTGCTCAAGCCGCTGGCGCAGCTCCTGCTCGTTTTTGAACACAAAAACCGTCTGTTGGCACACGCCGCCAAGGCAATCGTACAGCGCGTCATAGTTGCAGCCAAAATGTTCGGGAAAATCCAGCGCCTGCGCGATGACCTGCATGGCCTGGCGCAGCGACTGGATTTCGCCGCCGTCGATGCAAACGGTAATCATCTTTCGTCCTCCTGTCCGTACAGCTCAATAAAGCTGGCGTAATGATCCTCGGTGTAATAGATGCGCCCGTCGTCTGAAAAGACCAGCCGTTTTGCGCCGCGCGAATCGGCGCCCAGCGTATCGATATCGCATTCCGTGTAGCTGCCCTCCGGCAGCAGGCCCTCATAATTGCCGAAACGGTCCCCGCCGATGCACTTGCCCGGCGCATACGGTTCCAGCGACCCGCCCTGCCAGCCGAGCGACCGGGCCTGGCTTTTGGTGATAAAATTTCCGGGCAGGCAACCATAGATGTGCAGATACAGCGCCACATCCTCGCAGGAGGTATATACGCCGTCCGGATCCGGCGCATCCTGCGCTGTTTCCTCCGGCGCACACGGCGTCTGCTGCGGGGTCTGTGTCTGCGCGGCGGCGCTTTGCGGCGGCGCATTTGCCGTTTCCTGCGGCGGCTGATCCATCCCCTGGGGCATTTCATCCGTGGACAGCAGCTCCGACACCGCCTGCGCGGCGTCCATGACCTGCCAGGCGGTATCCAGCGTTTCGTTCAGATCGCCGCAGGCGCAAAGCGCAAGCAGCGCAAATAAAAGCAGCACGGCAGCCAGACGGCGCAAACCCTGTTTCATGGGATTTTTCTCCTTTGTTTTGCTTTCGGCCGCCGGGCGGCCAGTTTTATTATACGGCCCGGCGCGCGCGTCTGCAAGCGCGGCGTTCATTTTTCTTCTCAATCGCTTTACAAATCTTTTTGTTTTCTTCAAAATTCCGACACATTTTTCTGTTATGCTCAAGACATACCAAACGGGCGGCGCAGATAGGCCGCCCGCAGGTTGGGCAGCCGGAAGGGATTTTCCCTTGTTTTTTCTTTCTCCTTTCAGCGTTCCGCGCAGGCAAGGCACACGGCTTTGCCTGCCGGCGGGGCGCCGATTGAAACAGGGCGTCCCACCGCGCCATCTTTGACCAATCCCCCATTTTCGCCGCCTTTGGCGGCTTTCCCCCGCAATCGCGTGCCTCCGTCCAAAGCGGGCGCACGATTATCGCCGCGGCCTCCTCCTTTCTTTTCAGCGTCATCCCCGCTGTTTTTTTGCCGTGGCTTTTGTCGCCGAAAGACTTTGCCCCAAGCTTTTTCGGCCTGCGCCGCCGGTCCGTCCAACCGGCGGCGTATTTATTTTGCCCGTTTCACCGCCGCGCGCATCATCGCCGCAGCTGAAAACCATACCAAAAAACGGCGCGCAGCCTGTCAAAAGAGTCTTTTCAACAGGCAGGAATGGCATCTGCGCTTTTATTTAAAACAGCCCTGCCGAGCGCCGAAAAACGCTTGCAGGGCTGCAAAGTACGAAAACCTGACGATTTTCTTTCATGCGCCGGCCAGGACGGCGATACCAGGATTGAAAATCCACTGGGCTGCGTTCCTTGACAAGCCTTCCTTAAGGATGTTTTTTGACACGCTGCGCGCCCATAACATCGTATTTTACGGTACTTTTTCATAAAACGCATCCAGCTGCGCCGTCAGCGAAACCGTATGCACCTCCCGGCCGGCGACGCTGCCGGTCGTTGCCCGCAGATAGACGCGCTGATCCGCCGCGCCCTGAACCGTCCAGGACGCTTCGGTCAGCACCGTCCGGGCAGATGTCTGTTCGGGCCCGGTATACGCCTCGTCCCGAACCAGAAGACCGCAGCCGTCCAGGTCGCTTTGGATTTGACCGGCCAATTGCCGGATCTGCTCCTGCGTACGCTCCGCGCCAACAAAAATCATGGCATAGCCGGAGGCCAGCAGCTCACCGTCCAGGAACGTCAAGGCAAGCTGCGCATTCTCCCCCGTATCGCCTACCGGGTATTGCGCCGGAAAGTTGACCGTTTTCAGCCCCAGCTCCGGGTCCTCATAGCAGCGCATCGGGTCAAACTGCGCGCTTTTGGGATCGATCACGGCCTTTTCCGGCGATTGGTTCAGGAATTCCTCAAAGGACATCCGCCATTTCAGCCCATTTGCGGGCACAAAGGTTTCGCCGTCAAAAAACAGCGCGCTGGCGCCGTTGGCCGTTTCCTGCCCGCTGGCACAGCCGCACAAAAGAAGAGCACAAAGCAGAACTGCAATTCGTTTTTTTATTTTCAAACAGCGTTTATCATGCATCCTGACGCTCCTTTCCAAAAGAGGGGGCGTGCCTGCGAAACCCTCCCGCAGCGATTCAATAGCCTTGTATTGGGAATTACCTGCGCGCCGTAGCAGGAAACGGACGTCGTTGTTTTGACTCCAGGAAAGGGGAGCGATACAATAATGATACAGATTTCCGTATCATTATTTTACCATGCCAGGAAAATCGTTGTCAATGCGAAAAGATATTATTTTCATATTTATTTATCCGATATTGTTTTTTATTTCATTCGGATGTGCTAAAATAAAAAGCCACCCGGTAAAACCAGGTGGCTTGAAAATCGGTTCCGAAAAGCGCTTAACGCTTGGAGAACTGAGGCGCACGGCGGGCAGCATGCAGGCCGTACTTTTTGCGTTCCTTCATGCGCGGGTCGCGCGTGAGGAAACCGGCTTTTTTCAGCGCCGGACGCAGCTCGGCATCCGCCTTGAGCAGCGCGCGGGAAATCCCGTGACGGATCGCGCCGGCCTGGCCGGTGGTGCCGCCGCCGCGGACGTTGACCAGCACATCATAGCGGCCAACGGTATCGGTCAGCACGAGGGGCTGACGAACGGTCATCTTCAGCGTTTCCAAACCGAAATACTCGTCGATGTCGCGCTTGTTGATGACGATTTTGCCTTCGCCGGGAACCAGACGTACTCTGGCGACGGACTTCTTTCTGCGTCCCGTTCCAATAAACTGCGTTGCCATTTCTATCGGGCCTCCTTCTTAGTATTTCAGCACGAGCGTCTCGGGCTGCTGAGCCTGATGATCGTGCTCGGGGCCGGCGTAGACGCGCAGCTTTTTGAACATCTTGCGACCCATCGCGTTGTGAGGCATCATGCCGCGGATGGCTTCGGAAACCACAAACTCGGGCTTGTTTTCCATCAGGCGCTTGTAGGGAATTTCCTTCATGCCGCCAACATAACCGGTGTGCTTATAGAAAATTTTCTGATCCAGCTTTTTGCCGGTGAGAACCACTTTGTCGGCGTTGATGATGATCACATGATCGCCGGTGTCGACGTTGGGCGTATAAATAGGCTTGTTTTTGCCGCGGAGAATCGCAGCGACCTGGCTGGCCAGACGGCCCAGCACAAGACCTTCGGCGTCAATGACGTACCACTTGCGCTCAATCTCCTGCGGTTTTGCCATAAAAGATTTCACTTTGGTGAACCTCCTTCGGTTGCATGTCAGTCTCGTAAGACGATGGTAGGCGTCCTGCGAAAAAAACGCGTGCTGGAGCAACCGGGGCTAATGGCCGCACCGACACAAGTCATATTATACAAAAATGAAACAGGCTTGTCAATTGTTTTTTGCGGTTTTTACGCAAAAAAACGGCCGCTTCCGTCTCCTGCCAGAGGACGCTGTCCTCTGGACATCTGCGCACCCGGCCTGCCCAGGCAGGTTGGGTGTTTCGGCACTTACCAGAGGGCGCTGCCCTCTGGACTCCTGCAAGAGGGGCTTAGCCCCTCTTGACTCCCATAAAGAGCGCTTCGCGCTGCCCGACTGTTCGCATGTGCAGGTCAAAAAGGACGACCTGCACATGCTTTTTTGTGCAAACATCGGTGCTCCAGTAGGGATGATGCGGATAAAATTATATACATGAGTGAAATGGCAGTGGGTAAGGCAGGGTGTTTTGGTTTGTACCAAAACAGCTTTGCTGCAAAAGGCGCGCCGACGGCAGCAGTGCAAAGCACTGCTGCTAACCCGAAACAGGGGGAGGGGCGCTGGGAAGCGCCTGCAAGGTGTTTCCCAGCGCCCCTCCCCCTGTTTCGGCGGGCGTTTCACGCCCGGTCGGCTTTTTCATCCCCATTGCAGTATCCCCAAAAGCCAAATCGTCAGCGGTTTCCTGCGCGGAACGAAAAAGCGTTTAAACCGAAAACTGTTGATACGCAAATATGCAATCCTTGATCGTTCCAATGCATTTGGGGTAAAACGCAGCATCCGGCGCCCGTACTTTTGGGCGCCGGATGCGGATTATTCAAACCCTTTTTTACAGGGTCAAGGGAGCTTAGCTCCCTTGCGGGAGTCCAGAGGGCAGCGCCCTCTGGCAGGGCAGGGGCTGCGTGCCCATCCTTACACATTTTTCCCGCAGCAATTCTTATATTTTTTCCCGCTGCCGCAGGGGCAGGGATCATTCCGACCGATCTTCTTATCGGCAGCAGCGCGCGCGGGCGTTTTCTTTGCAGGCGCATCGCCGCCGTGGGACGCGCGAATCGCGATTGGGCGGGGCGCTTCCTGTTCGATTTTCCGCTGGAAGGAAACATGCAGCAGCATCGCAACCGTGGTTTCGCGGATGGACTGGACCATTTCCTCAAACATATCGAACCCTTCAAACTGATACTCGCGCACCGGGTCGCGCTGGCCCACCGCGCGCAGCCCGATCCCGCGGCGCAGCTGGTCCATATTATCGATATGATTCATCCACTTATCGTCCACGACGCGCAAAAGCACAATCCGCTCCACCTGGCGCATATCCACCCCGGCGTCGGCGGCAGCCTGTTCGCGCGCGGCGTAGGCTTCCTTGCCCTGATCGATCAGCGAAACGATCAGATCGTCCCGATTCAGGCCGATCAGCTCTTTTTCGGTATAATGGAACGCGTTTTCGCCCAGGAAAAACCGGCCAAGATCGGTATTAAGCCCCGCAAAATCCCACAATTCGGCGATTTGATCCTTGGGGCAATAGGTCTGCACCGCATCGCGGACGATCTGTTCGAGCATGCCCAGAATATCCGCCCGCACACTCTCGCCCTCGAGCACCTGACGGCGCTGGGCATAGATGATCTCGCGCTGACGGTTCATCACATCGTCATATTGCAGCACATGGCGGCGGATATCATAGTTGCGCCCCTCCACGCGCTTTTGCGCGCTTTCAATCTGTTTGGACAAAAGCTTGGCGTCGATCATATCATCCGGCCCGAGCCCCATTTTTTCGATCATCGGCGCAATGCGGTCGGAACCAAACAGCCGCAGAAGATCATCCTGCAGGGAGATATAAAACACCGACATGCCCGGGTCGCCCTGACGGCCGGCCCTGCCGCGCAGCTGATCGTCGATGCGGCGCGCTTCATGGCGCTCCGTACCGATGATGAACAGCCCGCCCAGCTTGACCACCTGATCGTGCTCCTGGTTGGTTTTGACGGAAAACGCCTGAAGATGCGCACGGTACACCGCGCGCGCATCGCGCACCTGCTCGGACACATTTTCGTTAAACGACTGCGCCTGCTCGATCATTTCCTCTTCATAACCGTCGGCGCGCATCTGCTTTCTGGCCAGAAACTCCGGGTTGCCGCCCAAAAGAATGTCCGTGCCGCGCCCGGCCATGTTGGTGGCGATGGTCACCGCGCCCACCTTGCCGGCCTGCGCGACAATTTCCGCCTCGCGTTCGTGGAACTTGGCGTTGAGCACCACATGCGCAACGCCCCGGCGCTTGAGCATCGCAGAGAGCATTTCGCTTTTTTCCACCGATACGGTGCCCACCAGAACCGGCTGACCGGTCTGATGAATCCGTTCGATTTCCTCCACCACATGGCGGAACTTGCCCTCCTGGTTTAAGAAAATCCGATCGGGCAGATCCTGACGGATCATCGGCTTGTTGGTCGGGATGCACACCACGTCCAGCGCATAGATGCCCTTGAACTCCTCCTCTTCGGTCTTGGCCGTGCCGGTCATGCCGGAAAGCTTTTTGTACATCCTGAAATAATTCTGGAACGTAATGGTCGCCAGCGTTTTGGATTCGTTGCGGACATCCACGCCTTCCTTGGCCTCGATCGCCTGATGCAGCCCGTCGCTGTAGCGGCGTCCCACCATCAGACGGCCCGTAAACTCGTCCACAATGACGATTTCGCCGTCCTTGACCACATAATCGGTATCCCGGTGCATCGTCACATGCGCTTTGAGCGCCTGGTTGATGTGATGGTTGATCTCGGTATTTTCCATATCGGAAAGGTTTTCAAGCCCGAAATAGCGCTCCGCCTTGGCAACGCCCGTTTCCAGCAGGATCACGCTTTTTTTCTTCTCGTCCAGCTCGTAATCGTCCGGACGGAGCGTGCGCACGAACTTGTCCGCCGCGCCGTACAGATCGGTGGACTTGTCCCCCTGACCGGAAATGATCAGCGGCGTGCGCGCCTCGTCGATGAGAATCGAGTCGACCTCGTCCACGATGGCAAAATCCAAGGACCGCTGCACGCGGCCGTCTGCGCGCACCGCCATGTTGTCGCGCAGATAATCAAAGCCGAACTCGTTGTTGGTGCCGTAAACAATATCGCAGTCATACTGCGCCTTGTGGCTGCGCGGATCGTCGCTGTGCAGCACGATGCCGACGGTAAGGCCCAGGAACTTATAGACCTTGCCCATCTCCTCGCCCTGGAATTTGGCCAGATAATCGTTGACCGT
>DCTY01000074.1 GCA_002329335.1 Christensenella sp. UBA1428 | reverse complement strand
GGCGGGGTGCGGGGCAGCGCCCCGAATCCCACGCCTAGGCAGGGTTCAGCCATTGTGCGCCATCACGATAGAACCAATATTGCAGCTTATGGTATTGGGCGTCGTGGTATTGACCGGCAAACTGACCGCCGCAGCGCTCGATCACGGTTTTGGAGGCCAGGTTGTCCACGTCGCAGGTCAGGAGGATATGCTCCCATCCGTTGGCAAACGCATATTGCAGCGCCATGCGCAGATAACAGGTTGCGTATCCGCGCCGGCGCAGGCTGGGCGGCACGCTGTAGCCGATATGCCCCAGCCAGGTGGTATTATCCCTGGTATCGCCGCTGCGCAGCTGGCCGATGGCGCAGATCCGCCCGTCGTCGTCCACCATAGCCTGAATTTCATAGGGCGACCAGCCGGGGGGCAGGTCCTCCCCGCGCTTATGCGCGCGCAGCGTGAGCAGCCACAGGGAATAATCCAAAAGCGAGTGAAACCCGAAATAGGGCAGCTCCCCCGCGTTTAAAAAATCCTCGTCAACGGCGCATACGGCTTTGTACATGCCCACCGTCAAATGAACAATCCGCATGGCGCACCTTCTTTCCAAATTTCTGCTTTCCCATGATAGCAGATTTGACCGGGAAGGGCAAGCGTTTATCCGCGGCCGGGCCTGCCGGCGCGCGCAATGCGTCCGATCAGGAAGGAAGAAAGCGTTACCGTGACCAGCGAGCATAAAACGCTGGCAACCGGGATGTAGCTAAGCGACAGGACCAGCACCGTCACGTCCGTGAGCAGATACGCCTGAGGCAGCTTCCAGCCCGCGGCCTTGGCGATCACCAGCGCCAGCGCGTCGTCGCCGCCGCAGGCGCCGCCTGCGCGCACGACCAGCCCCACGCCGACGCCGACAAAAAGCCCGCCCAGCACCGCCGCGGCCAGAGGCGACGCCGCCAGGCTGGGCAGCACAAAGCCGACGCGCTCGTTCACGGCATAAAACGCGCTGAAAAGGCCCGTAGCCAAAAGCGCGTCCCTTAAAAACGCTTTTCCCAGATACCGGGCGCCAAGCCCGTAACAGATCACGTCCAGAACGATTTCCCCAATCGCCGGGGAAAGCCCCAGCCAGCGCTGCAAAAGCAGCGTCATACCCAGCACGCCGCCCTCCGTGATCCGGCTTTGATGGTGGACATTATAAAGCCCGAAGGCCAGAACCGCCGCGCCCAGCACCAGAACCGCATACCGGGCAAACGCCTGTTTTCCTGTGTTTTTTCGCTTCATTTTACCGCATCCCTCCCAGGAACAATATTGACAGAAAATCGGATAAAGTTTATAGTAACAATGCCGTCAGGCCCAATTTTTTCAGCATATCCGCATGGCGAGGGCCCCAAAAAGGCCGCCGCCTGCTTGAACACCACCCCGGAAAAAGGAGCGATTCAAATGGATTTTAAACCGATGACCGAATATTTGAACAGCCTTGTCCCGCGCGACGTCGTCGGGCTGGGCTGCCGGATTTATGTGAAAAACGCGCTGGTATTTGAACACTACGCGGGCTTTGCAGACCGCGAAAAGGGCGTTTTCATCGCGCCGGATACGCGCTATAACCTGTACTCGGCCTCCAAGGTCGCCACCTGCGCCGCGGCCATGCAGCTTTGCGAGCGCGGCGTCATCGCGCTGGACGACCCCATCAGCCGCTATCTGCCGGAATTTGAGTCCATGACGGTCGCCCTGCATCCAAACGACGCGCCGCGGCCTGCCGCGCGGCCCATCACCGTGCGCCATCTGATGACCATGACCGCCGGGCTGACCTATCAGATGGACACCCCGCAGCTTGAGCGCATGCTGGCGCAAACCGGCGGCCAGGCCACCACCCGGCAAATCGCGCAGGCCATCGCGCAGACGCCCCTGGCCTTTGACCCGGGCGACCACTGGAACTACAGCCTTTGCCACGACGTGCTGGCCGCGCTGATCGAAGCCGCCTCCGGCCAGCGGTTTGGCGCTTATTTAAAGCAGCACCTCTTTGACCCGATCGGCATGAGTGAAACCGGGTTTGACCTGCCGGCGCAGGCGCAGGGCAAGCTGGCCATGCAATACCGCTATCTGGAAGCCTCGGACGAATTTGTCCCCGCCGGGTACGCCATTGCCCACAAGCTTGGCGCAAACCACGAAAGCGGCGGCGCAGGGCTGATTTCAACCGTACGGGACTACGCCCTGTTTTTGCGCACGCTGGCCAACTGGGGGCAAACGCCGGACGGCGCGCGCGTGCTCCAGCCGGAAACCATCGCCCTGTGGCGCACCCCGCAGCTTGGCGCGCGCCAGCAGGCCGAGTTCAACTGGCCGCAGCTCAAGGGCTTTACCTACGGCCTTGGCGTGCGCACCCTGCCGGAGGGCAACGGCGAATTCGGCTGGGACGGCGCGGCGGGCGCGTTTGTGCTGATCGACCCCGAGCGGCAAACGGCCATGTTCTATGCCCAGCACATCTTCGGCTCGCGCAAGCCGCGGATTCAAAGCCAGCTGCGCCAAAAGCTGATGCAGTGCCTGTAGGGAGGCGATCGTCATGCACGACCCCTGGCAGACGCTTCGACAGGTGCTTGAGGCGTACCGGGAAATTCTGGGCGGCGCGCTGTGCGGGTTTTACGTCCACGGATCGCTGGCGTTCGGCTGTTTTTCCTGGGAAAAAAGCGACCTGGATTTTCTTGTCGCGGTGCGGGAGCCGCCCGCGCAGGCACAAAAAGAGGCGCTGATCCGCGTGCTGCTGCACGCGCAGGCGCCTGAAAAAGGGTTTGAAATGAGCGTCGTGCTGGCCGGGGACTGCGCCGCCGGGCGCTGCCCCTGCCCGTATTGCCTGCATTATTCCAATGCGCACCGGGCGGCGTTTCAGGCCGATCTTGCCGGAACCTGCGCCCGGATGCAGGGAACCGACCCGGATCTGACGGCGCATTTCGCCGTTGTCCGCCATGTGGGCCGGGCGCTGTACGGGCCGGACCCGCAATCGTTTTTTGCGCCGGTGCCCCGGGCGGATTATCTGGACAGCATCCGCCAGGACGTGCGCGATATCCTTAAAAACCCGGCGCAAAACCCGCTCTATGCGGTGCTCAACCTCTGCCGCGCAGCGGCCTACGCCCGTCAGGGCCAGATTTTATCCAAGCGCGACGGCGCCGTCTGGGGCGCGGCGCACCTGCCAGACCGTTTTTTGCCGCTGATCCAGGGCGCGCAGGAAAGCTACCGGGCCGGGACGGCGTTTGACCCGCCGCAGGACCTGCTGACGGCATTTTGCCGCACGGTGGGCGCGCAGATTTAAAATGCGGCCTGCCCCTGCGGCAAAAAATGGACTCAGTTTTGCGCCCCGGGCCGGATCAGGGCAGGATTTCCGCCGTATCGATGCTCACGCCATAGCCGGAGGCGCTGTTTTTGGCAAGGGTGACGTTCACACGGTGGTTCTGCGCGTCGCTCATGGTGAAAATCACGCAATCGCCGCTGACCTGGTATTGGGTGATATGAAACGCGTCGACGCTGCGGGAGGAAAACGTATATTCCGACCCGGACAGCGACACCAGACCGGCGCAGCTTTCGGGGATCGGCGCAATCGTCTCGGGCGCGTTTTTAAAGAAGTTTTCCATGGTGATGGTCATGTCGTCGCTGACCATGGTATAGCGCTGGTCGTTCATGCTCACGCCGGGCAGCTGCGAGCCCATCACCGACACCGCGCCGCTGACGATATACCAGAACATCTCCGGCTCCGGCTGTGCGGTTAAATTATATTCCAGCTTCAGGCAGCTGTCCGCAGCAGCGCGCAGCACCGGCGACCAGTCCTCCAGCGCGTCTACGGAAGCGTAGCCGAAAAACGCCGTCAGCGGGTCGTCCTGCGCGCCGGTCTGCGCGCTCTGGCTTTGCTCGGGCGCAGCGGTTGCAGGCGCCTGCGTCTGCGCAGCCTGGGTGGCGGCGGGCGCGGGGGCGAGGATGGACGATACGGTGCGGATGGCGGCCAGCGTGCAGCCGAACGGGGACTGCGCGTTTTGAACGACGTCCAGCGTATAGCGGCCGTACTCGACCTGCCCGGTGATCGCGTTATCGCCGCGCAGCACGGCGGTTAAGGTGAAGGCGTTTTCATAATCCGCGCAGGGCGCAACGCCGGTGACGTCAAAGCGCATCTGCGGCATCAGGGGATGGCGGTTGGAAACGGCGACCGTGACCGCGTTGGCGCGCACGGAAATGCTGCCGCCGCTCCACCCGGGGTGCGCGCCGGCGGAAAAAAGCTGGGCGTACAGCTGCGCCTGGTCGGCGTCGGCAATGGTATAGGCGTTCATCCCGCCCAGGGTAAACGGGCTGTTTTGAACCGTCAGCGCGCCGTCGCGCAGCGCCGCATAGACCAGGTCCGTAAAAAAGGAAGCGCTGCACTGGCCGTCAAACCCGGCGCCGCCGGCCGAAGCCGCCGTGGCTTCCGCCGCAGCGTTGAGCAGGGGCTGCGCCTTGTCAAGGTCCAGGCCGCCGGAGGGGCCCGTTCCCGACGAGCACCCGCCGAGCACGCCCATCAGCAGCACGCACAGCAGGGCCCAGGATATCCATGACTTCATCTGCAAAACACTCCCTTCCCGCGGCAATTTGTTTGGGCTTCAGGCCGCGGGGCTGATCCTTTTCCAAGTCTATGATACTATAAGTTTGATCATTTGCAAAGCGTCCGCCCGCGTTTGGCGCGCCCGGCTTTCCGGCGCGCTGCAAAAAACGCGGCGCGGTTTTGAACACGGAGGCGTACCATGAACGGACTGAAGCGTTATTTTAACCGGGACGCCGCGCAGACGGCGCGCAAGGCTTCGCTGGCAGCGGCGGGGCTGAACATCGCGGAAATTTTGATCTTAACGCCGCTGATCTTTCTGCTGGCGCTGCGGCCCGAGGCGCTGACCCCGTCGGCGCCCACGCGAATTGCGGGCGTGCTGGTCTGCGTGCTGATGCTGATCAATAACGTGCTGAGCATCGGCAACGGCCGGCTGTGGAACCGGATGCTGCTTCAAAACGACATGCTGCGCGACGCGCTTGCCCAGGTCGAGGCGCTCAATACCCGGCTGCGCACGCAGCGGCACGATTTTTTAAACCATCTGCAGGTCGTTTACAGCTTTCTGGAAATGGACGAAAACGCCCAGGCGCGCCGCTATATCGACGCGCTTACCGGACAGATGCAGGTGCAGTCCCTGTCCGTGCGCACGGCGCTGCCCGCCGTCAACGCGCTTTTGCAGATCAAGCTGCCGCAGTGCGAACGCCATGGCATCGACGCGGTTTTGCGCGTGACCAGCGACTGGCGCGCGATCCCCATTGCCGAATGGGAGCTTTGCCGGGTGCTGGGCAATCTTGTGGATAACGCCATGGACGCGCTGATCACGTCCGACCGGCCAAGCAAACGGCTGGAGCTGGAGCTCGGGTTTGACGGCGGGTTTTATACCCTGTGCTGCCGCAACAACGGCCCCGCGATCGAGCCGGGAAACCTCGGCCGGATTTTCAACGTCGGGTTTTCCACCAAAAAGGAGGGCCGCGGCCTGGGGCTGGGCATCGTCAAATCCATCGTCGAGGACGCCGGCGGCACGGTGACCCTCCGCTCGGACGATCAGTGGACGGCGTTTTTTTGCCGGGTGCCGGAAAAGCGCGGATAAACGCGCCCAGGGGCGAACCGGCCCTGTTACGCCTTGTTGACCTCGATGGCGGTGTCGCTGGCGGTCATGCGGGAAAGGACGTGGTCGTCGTTGAGCATCAGGTTGATCAGCAGGCTTTCAATGATGGTGGTTTGGACGATGCTGTTGCCGGTCACCTCGCCGTAGCGTTCGGCGTAGGAGGCGGACAGCAGGCAGATATCGCTCTGGCGGACGATGGGCGCGCCGGGGAAGCTGGTGATGGAAACGACGGTCGCTCCCTGCGCGCGGGCGGTTTTCGCCGTGTTGATGATGCAGCGGGTACGGCCCGAGTGGGAGATCAAAAAACAGACGTCGCCCTTGTTCAGCTGCGCGGCGTTGATGAGCATGGCGTCCGGGTCGCACGACCAGAAGCAGTCCCGCCCCATGCGCAGCATTTTGTGCGCGGCGCACTGCACAACCGAAGCGGAAATCCCCACGCCGGCAAAGAACACGCGCCGGGTGGCCCGCAGCGCGTCCAGCGCGCGCGCATACTGGGTCATGTCGATGATGTCCAGCGTATCGGTGAGCGTTTTTTTGGAGTATTCAAACACCTTGCGCATCACCTCGGTGGGCGTGTCGCCGGCGTCCACGCCGGCAAACGAGGGCGGGCTGACGGCGATTTCGGAAAGCGCGTCCTTCATCTGGACAAAGCCCTTATAGCCCAGCTTGCGCGACAGGCGCGTAAACGTCGGTTCGCTGCAGCCGGCCTGCGCCGCCGCCTGGGAGATCGTCATTTCGGCGACCTCCGAAGGCATCTGGATGATCAGGTCCGCCGCCCGCCGTTCGGCGGATTTAAAGGTATCATACTGCGCTTTGATTCGGATTGCCATGGTGTTTGGCAGCTGTGTGTGCATTTGTCATTCCCCCCACAATAAACCGGGCGATGGGATCGCCGGCGATTCAGGCTTTATTTGTCGACGGTTACCGATTACGATCCCTATTATACGCATATAACGATTCAAATGCAAGAAATGTTTTACGTTCTTTTGGAAATAAAAATGAAATTTTATGAGGACGGATCGGCGAAATACCGCGTTTTTTGTCCTTTCATGCGCGCCGGGATCCCATCCGGCGCGCAAACGGGTTACTTGGCGCATGAAAAAAAGGCGGGCGGACGCTCTGCGCGCCTGCCCGCCGCCGGGAAAAAGCCCGTTAAATTTCCATTTCCTGCCCGGACAGATAGTTAAAGCTGTCGCGCAGGCAGTCAAACGGATCCTTCGCGCATTTGTCCTGCTCGACAAACGCGTATTTTACGCCCGTTTCGTTGCAGGCCGCGATGATGCCCGGCCAGTTCATGTTGCCCTGCCCAACCGGGACCATGATCTGCTCGCGCTCCTTGGTGACGCCCATTTCCTTGAAATGCACCACGTCCATCCGCCCTTCTACCTTGCGGATCCAGTACATCGGGTCTGCGCCGCCCGCCTGCACCCAGTAGACGTCCAGTTCAAACTGCAGCGCCTTGCTCGTGCCTTCAAACAGCAGGTCCATGCCCGTTTTTTCGCCGTATTTGGCAAACTCGAAATTGTGGTTGTGATAAATGAACGTCTTGCCCGCCTTGGCGATGCGCTCGGCCACCTCGCCCGCTTCTTCGATGAACCGGCGGAAGGTCTCTTCGCTTTCCCGATAGCTCTGCGGCATCGAGCCCGTGCCGATATAGGGGCAATCGTAAGCGTCGTGAATCGCCAGCATTTCGTCCAGATTGTCGCGGATGCGCTCAAAGCCAAAGTGCGTCGCGCGGCATTTTAGCCCGTATTCGCGCAGCTTCGCCCCCGCAAAATCCGCCGGTACCGATTCGCCGATCCCGGAAATCTGCACATACCGGTACCCCATGTCCGCAACCTTGCGCAGCGTTGCGTCAAAGTCCTCCGGCGTTTTGATAAAGTCCCGTACGGTGTACAGCTGTGCGCCAAGTTTTGTCATCCCGATCCACTCCTTATATGCTTTTTTGGTTTTTCACATCAGACAAATTTATTTTACCGCACTTTGTCCTTTTTGTAAATGCTTTTGCCGCAGGGAAGATTGTCCGAAAATCGCCGGAAGGCTGCGGCAAAGGGTTTCACCCTTTGNNGGGATTGAATCCCTCTGGACTCCCTCGGACGCCTTCGGCCCGGCGCCGTCCGCATCCCGCGCCCAAAAAGGACGGGCGCGGGATGCGGCGCTTGGGGAAAAACCGCGGCGCCCTGCAAAACGGGGGTGCAGTCAGGCTGGCGGCACATTCCGGATGGATCGGTTTTATCTCTGACGCAGGAAACCG
>DCTY01000058.1 GCA_002329335.1 Christensenella sp. UBA1428 | reverse complement strand
CGCACCGCGTCCAGCCCCTCCAGCACCTGTATATCGCTTGCCTGATAATTTGTCATGCCGTCTTCTACCTCCAAAGTCTTAGTATACCATATTTTATCAAAAGACACAAACGCTGCTTTGGCGCCGACGGCACAAGGTCTTATGGTTCGTTCAGTTCGTCCAGTGCCAGCGCATAGCTTGGCGCAAATTCAGCCATAAAATCCCCTACGGCCTCCAGCTTCAGCGCCTGAATCGACCTTAGGATGCTTTGCGCGGCCTTTTGAAATTCACTGTTGCCGCCTTTAAGCTCCTCCACACATTTCAAATACGCGCAAATCCGATCCGCAGCTTTTACATAAGGCCATTCCGGTTCTGTTTCGCCGTTTAAAATGATCCCGCGATACGCCCCGGCAAGATCCTCGGGCAGCATATCGCATACCTTCTCCTGCGCAAGGGCTTCAATTTGCTTAAACGCGCCGGTAATTTGTGGATTATAATATTTCACGGGCGTCACCAGATCCCCCGTAATGACCTCGCCCGCTTCATGATACAGCGCCAGCACCGCGGCGCGCTGCGGATCCAGCGCGCCGCCATAGCGTGCGTTTTGAATCAGAGTCAGGCCATGGGCGATCATAGCGACCTCGCAGGTATGCTCCATCACGTTTTCCTGACGCACATTGCGCATCAGATTCCAGCGATTGATGTGTTTTAGTCGGGAAAGATAGGCAAAAAAATGATGCATATAAATTTCTCCTTGACAAATTGTCGTTTCGTGTTATAATGCAGTCGATAAGCCGTTAGGGGTGCGCATCCGCGCTGAGAGAGGCCCTTTGAACCTGTGTAGATTATCCTACCGGAGGGAAACGGAACCAGGCCGAATGGCCAATCCTTTTGTTTCCCGTGCTGCTGGCACGGTTTTTTATTTTTCGGATAACGCCGCGCCGTCAGGTTTCATTCCGCCGCCTCCCAAAAGCCCGTTCCGGCTGATAAAGGAGGCGTTTTTTCATGGAAATGTTTGCAAAACTGGCCGAAATTACGATTCCGGTCTGGCTGACGATCGCCGCGCTGGTCGTGTTGGCAGTTGCGCTGCTGGTTACGGCGGCCAAAACCAAGTGGACCGCGCGCATGCTGGCTGTCGGCGCGATTTGCCTGGCGGCGTCGTTCGTGCTTTCCTATATGCGTTTGTTTAAAATGCCGCAGGGCGGTTCGATTACCGTGATGAGCATGCTGCCCGTTATGCTGTTTGCCTATTTGTACGGCGTTGGCCCCGGCCTCGTATGCGGCCTGGCGTTTGGCATTTTGCAGTTCATTCAGGAGCCATATTTTTATACGGTTCCGCAGTTTGCGCTGGACTATCTGGTTGCCTTTGCCGTTCTGGGCTTTGCTGCACTGGGCGCGAAACTGCCCGGCAAGGACATCGTCAAACTGCCCATCGGCGTGGCGCTTGGCGGCTTGCTGCGCACCATCTCCAGCTTTTTAAGCGGGTATCTGTTCTTTGCCGAATATGCGCCCGAGGGCATGCATCCGGCTGTTTATTCCCTGGTCTACAATTTTTCCAGCATCGGCGTGGATACGCTTGTCTGCATTGTCGGCGCCGTGCTTCTGGCGGGCACGGGCATTTTGACCATGCTGAAAAAATCCGCGGCACAGCATCGCTGATTCCCCAAAACGGAAAGAGGCTCGAGAATCGGGCCTCTTTTTTCTGCATTTAAATCGGATCAAGCGGCTTTAAAACGGAGCATGCCCACAGGGACACGCTCCGTTTTTCACTGTGCAAACCTGATTGCGCCGCTTAGAACTGATAACGCGCAATCGGCGGAATCGAAGCGCCAAGCTCTTTTTCCTTATATGCATATCCCGGACGGCCCAGCATGGCGTAAGCGGCGTTTTTGCCCTCCTCTACGCCTGGCTGGTCAAAAGCGTCGATGCCCAAAAGGCTGCCGCAGTAGGCGGTCATCATTTCAAGATAATACATCAACTGGCCGAGCGTAAACTCATTGACCTGCTTTAAAGTAATGGTATAACTGGGCTTTGCAGACTTCAGCAGCGCGTACTGCGTCGCCTTGCGCTCTGCGTCGATCAGTTCGTTTAAAGTATGCCCGCAAAGGAAATGAACGTCCGGGGACTGCGCGCACCCTTCGCTGATGGTCACGTTGGCACGATACTGCGAAACAGCAAGGAATGTAATAAGCTTATCGTTTGGGCCTTCCGTATACAGCTGCACCTGGCTGTGCTGATCGGTCACGCCAACCGCTTTGACGGGCGTTTGTCCCACCGCGCAGGGTTCGCCTGTAATCAGCCGGTTTTTCCCCAGCGACTCTGCCCAAAGCTGCGCGTACCAGTCGGAAAAATATTTCAGACTATCCGCATAGGGCATCATCACGGAGATGTTCATCCCCTTATCCATTGCCAGCTTCATCATCACCGCGCCGAAAAGCGCCGGGTTTTTTTCAGGATCGCGCGCCTGGCAGATTTCATCCATATAGGCCGCGCCCGCAAGCAGCTGGGCAATATCCGCCCCGCAGACCGCCGCCGCCAAAAGGCCGACCGGGCAAAGCTCAGAGAAGCGTCCGCCAACGCCGTCCGGTACAGCGAAGGTATCCACTCCGTCCGCCTGGGCGATTTTGCGCAGATTCCCCTTTTGCGCGTCGGTGGTGATCACCATATGTTTGGCGTAGTCCTTGCCGAAACGCTGCTTGAGCAGATCAGAAACGATCAAATACTGGCTCATCGTTTCGGAGGTGTTGCCGGATTTTGAAATCACGTTAAAGCAGGTCTTATCAAGATCAAGCACATTGATCAGCGACGCCATCCGCTCCGGATCCACGTTGTCTTCCACATACAGCTTCGGCCCGCCGCGCTGCTGGCGGGGCAGTTCGTTATAATGCAGGTCGTTGAGCGCCTGCTGAACGGCGATCGGCCCCAGCGCGCTGCCGCCGATGCCCAAAACGACAAATGCATCAAACTGGCTGCGGATCTGCTGCGCCTTGTCGTTGAGCGCCTGCACAACCTGCTGCTGGCAAAACGGCAGCGTTGTCCATGCCATCATCTTTTCAGCGCTGCCCTTGCCGGCCTGAACCTGATCAAATGCCTGCAGCGCCGCCTCGCGCATCTGCGACAGTTCCTCATCCGTGACAAAATTTTTCTTCAGCGCCTGTTCGTCCGGTGTCGTCAGCTTGTCGATGCTCTGCTGCATCAGCGCCTGCTCTTTTTCGTCAAATTTTGCCTTTTCCTGCACCAGCGTTTCGGCAATGGCTTTGCGTGCCTGCGCGGCATACGCCCAGGTCATATGGTTAAAATCGAACTCAAGCCGCATGCTCTTTTGCCATTTGGGGTCCAAATACGCGTTCATGGCCTTCGCCTCCGTTTTTTGATGGTTCTATTATAGCGCAAAGCACGCTATTTTCCCATAGAGAATTTCGCGAATTGGCACAATTTGCGCGTTGAAAGCAAAAAAACTTATTGTTATAATACATATAAAGAATGAATTTTGTTCGCCGGCAGGGACGGCGCGAGAACGGAGAGGATGGATATGCAGCGGCCAATCCGCAAAAGAGCCTGGATTTTTTCATTGCTGGCGCTGTTATGCGCGCCGGCTGCCTATTTGCTTTCGCGTTTCGCCTTCTCGCATCCGATGTGGACAGAACAATTTTATGTGCAGAAAATTTACCTGCCGCTCTCCCAGGCGCTCAGTGCGATATTTGGGCTGCTGCCCTTTTCCGCCGCAGAGGCAATCGTCGTCAGCGCGCTGATCTGGATTCCCGCGCTGCTTTTTCTTGCATACCGGCGTGCAAGAAAAAATGGCGGCGCAAGGCTCCGGAGCGTATCGGCAGCCGTTCTGCGCGCGCTTGAGGCTGCAAGCCTGCTATATCTTTTTTATATGCTTTTATGCGGCATGCAGTACGCGCGGCAGCCGCTTTCCCAGCTGCTCGGCTATCAGGCCGGCGGCATGACGGTCAGCGAACTGGAATTGCTCTGCCAAAACCTGGCGCAGGAAGCCTGCGCTCTGAGGGAGGATCTGACGCAGGATGCGAACGGCGTATTTACGCTGGAGGACGGTTTAGATGCGGTGCTGACCCGTATGCAGCAAAACTATACCAGCGCTGCCCAAACCGCACCGATTTTGGCCGGCGCCTACAGCACGCCGAAAAAAGTGACGCTCAGCCCGCTTTGGGCTTATACGCAAACAACCGGCATGTTTTTCCCTTATACGGTCGAAGCCAATATCAACACCATCAATTCGCCCATGCTCTTTGCCGCCACGGCCGCGCACGAAGCGGCGCATCAGCGCGGCTTTATGCGCGAAGATGAAGCAAATTTTCTTGCATGGTATGTATGCCGGCAATCCAACCATGCGCAGGATCGATACAGCGGCGCCATGCTGGCGCTGATTCACGCCGGAAATGCGCTATACCGCGCGGACCCGCAAGCCTACGCACGGGTCTCGGCGCAGTACAGCGACGCCATGGCGCGCGATTTGGTGGCGCATAACGCGCTTTGGGACGCCTACGAGGGAAAAACGGCGGAGATTTCCCAGCAAGTCAACAACACTTATCTGCGCGCGAACAATCAAACCGACGGCGTTGCCTCCTATGGCCGCATGGTCGACCTGCTGGCCGCCTATTATCGATCGTGCGGGCTATTTGACACATCAGCAAACTAAACAGATCTCACTTGCCTGAAAAAAGCGCGGCAAAGAGCCGGGAAACCGCTCTGCGCCGCGCATTTTTATCGGATTTTTCAGGGTTTGAGCTGCTGCGCCTGATCCAGCCAAAGCTGCGCCGCAGCATCGCTTGGCATGCGCCAGTCTCCGCGCGGAGAGAGCGTTACCGAACCGACCTTCGGCCCATCCGGCAAACAGGAGCGCTTAAATTGTTGGGCAAAAAAACGTTTCAAAAAGATTTGCAGCCATTTGAGGATCGTTGCATTGTCATAGACGCCCGCAAACGCGCCGCGCGCCAGCCGGTAGATCTTCGCCGGATCAAATCCACACCGGACAAAATAGTACAAAAAGAAATCGTGCAGCTCATAGGGACCGACCAGTTCCTCGGTTTTTTGCGAAATTTTTCCATCCACAGGCGGCAGAAGTTCCGGGCTTACCGGCGTATCCAGCACGTCGCGCAATACGCCGCCCAGCGTCGGCTGTGCGTTTTGCGCCTCGTAGGCGACCAGATAACGTACCAGCGTTTTGGGCACGGACGCGTTGACGCCATACATGGACATATGGTCGCCGTTGTAGGTCGCCCATCCCAATGCAAGTTCTGAAAGATCGCCGGTGCCAATGACAATACCGCCGGTTTGGTTGGCAATATCCATCAATACCTGCGTGCGTTCGCGCGCCTGCGCGTTTTCATAGGTCACGTCATGGACGGATTCCAAATGGCCGATATCGGCAAAATGCTGCCGGACAGACTGCGCAATCGGAATTTCACGAAAAGAGACGCCATATGCCTGCGCCAGCTGCTGCGCATTGTTCTTTGTGCGCCCCGTCGTACCAAAACAGGGCATTGAGACCGCCGTAATTCCGCTGCGGTCGATACCGAGCCGATCAAAGGCGCGCACAGCGACAATCAGCGCAAGGGTGGAATCCAATCCACCGGAAAGGCCGACCACCGCGCTGCGCCCTTGGATATGGCGCAGACGCTGCTCCAGACCGGCAGACTGTATGGTGAGAATTTCTTCACACCTGGCCGCAAGAGCGGACGGATCCGACGGTACAAACGGTCGTGGCTCCACCTTTCGGCGCAGTTCAAGGGGACGCACCGGCAAATCAAACGCAACGGTGCGCATGCCGGACACAGCTTCAAAGGTATTCATACGGCGGCGTTCTGACGCCATTTTGGACAAATCCACATCCGCATAAATCGTTTCCGGCGCAAACCGGCCGGACTGCGCCAGCAGCGTGCCGTTTTCATAGATCAGATTGTGGCCCGCAAATACCATATCCTGGGTCGACTCCCCTTGCCCTGCGCCGGCGTAAGCATACGCGCAGCACAAACGGGCCGATGCGCTGGCCAGAAGAAGATTACGGTATGCCGCCTTGCCAATGGCCTCATCACTGGCCGATGGATTGACAATCAGCGTTGCGCCTGCGCGCGCAAGCTTGCCGCTGGGCGGCTGCGGCACCCAAAGATCCTCGCAAATTTCCACCCCAAGGACAAAATCGGGCAAAGATGCATGCGCAAAGAGCAGATCCGTACCAAAGGGTACGGCTTGTCCGCCCAGGAGGATCGTTTCATTTTCAACGCCTTTTCCGCTGGTAAAATGGCGCTGCTCATAAAATTCGCCGTAATTGGGCAAATGCTGTTTGGGAACAACGCCCAGCACGCGGCCATGAAATATCACGGCGGCGCAATTATACAACCCGCTGTGCCAGAAAAGCGGCAGGCCGACAACGATCAGCGCATCGAGCAAAGCGGTTTGCCCGGCAATATCCATCAGCGCACAGGCCGCGCCGTCGATCAGCGTCCGCTGCAAAAATAAATCGCCGCAGGTATAGCCCGTCAGGCATAGCTCCGGAAAAACCAGCACACCGGCGCCCTGACCAGCCGCCTGTGCGGCCAACCGGCAGATCTCCCGGGCATTGTGAACGCACCCTGCCGTTTTAATCGCCGGCGTAATACACGCGACGCGTACAAAACCATCCTTCATAAAGCTTACGCCCCCAGCGGCGGAAAATCCGCCCAGAATACGGTTTCTATTATAGCGCAAGGTGCGTATTCAAGGCAAGGATTATGTAGCGGGCGGATCCAGTCCGCCCTCCTGATCGCTTTATTTCAGCCAATCCCAGCATCTGCAGCAGGGTACGGTAAACGCATCGTCCTGCGCATCGTCCCGAATCGATACGTTGATGCAGCCGCAGTTTCCGCCGCACGCAACGGGTCTGGGATTGATGTAAAACGACATCTGTGCATACACCACATAGCACGGCGGCAGCAGGCTGTTTTCGGGAATTGCCGCTGTATACATGGAGCGAACGCCTGCGTTGACCGCCATCTGCGCCATCAGCTGCGTACGGCGAATCCGCTGCGTTTCCTGTGTGGGATCCGGCGCAGGATCATCTGCCGACGACAGACAATTATCTACCGCAGCAAACAGCCGGATCAGATACGAAGTATTGGTTGCCGGAACGCTGATGTAGAAAGGTTCTCCCGCCGTCGGTTCATCAATGACGTTGCCGTCCGGTCCCAGGAAAACCACCTCGCCGATCTCCGGTTCGGCAATGATTTCCAGATTCTGAACAGAAGTGTTTAAAACAATCGGTCCGGTGATGATATTGCCGTCGATTTCCTGCTGAATCAGCGCACAGCCGGTTTCAAAGGACACCGGCGGCGCAGGGGGCCGCTGCGTCTGTTGGGATAGACCCTGAAAATTCACGTTGACACCGCAGCCGCAGCCGCAGGATGCAGAAGGGATGGTGATCTGCTGCATAAAAAAACCTCCCGATATGTTTTGAGGCGCCGCCTCACTACCAACATATGCGGGAGAGATATTTTTTGCGATATCGCTTTGGATATCCAAAGCGATATCTTTTCTTTTTTTCGCAAAGAAGTTGTATGTTCTGATCCTTTGGGCTATTTTGCGCAAAGCGTCTTTTCCGCAATCAAAAAATAAATCGGCATCCCCTGCTGGGAAAACATCTGTTCATGCTCCGTTTGATAATTGGGCGCAAAACCGCTTTGGTGCAGATCCCGGGTTTCATAGCGCAGCTGAAACCCGCAGTCCATAAGATACCGCTTGCTGGCCAGAAACAGGGGCGCATCGTCGGTTTTAAAATAAATCTCCCCCGCCGGCATAAACGTCAGATAGCGCTCCAGCTGGCGCGTATGGGTCAGCCGTTTTTTCTGGTGCCCGGCCTTCGGCCAGGGATTGCAGAAATTGATATAAATGCGCGAAACGACATCCTGCGGCGCAAGCATTTTATCAATGCGCTCAATATCGTGCGCACAGATCCAAACGTTATCCGCCACCTGCTGCGCCGCATCATAAGCGGCCGTTACCTTGCGCACAGCAAGGCCCAGCATCGCATCCTTAATATCCACCGCCAGATAGTTGATTTGAGGATTTGCCGGCGCAATCTGCGCTAAAAAGCCGCCCTTTCCACAGCCCAGTTCCAAATACAGCGGCTGACGTCTGGCAAACTGTGCATGCCACCGGCCAAAAAACTGCTCCGGATTGTCGGTAAAAAAGGGGCACTGCGCCAATTCCTGTGCCGCCCAAGGTTTTTTTCGGATCCGCATGATCCGGCCTCCCCGTTATTGCATTTAAAAAATCGTATTTTCGATCAGCGCCTGTACCTGCGCATCCTCCCAAATTTCAATATTGGTTACCATGCTTAAAATCTCAAAGGTAGACGCATCATACTGTATATACCGAATCGCCTCGCCCACGCCGCGCTGATACACCACAAACACCTGCGCGCCGTAGGTGGTGGAATCCACCGCCAGCAGCAGCGCATTTTCAAAAACATACGCCCCAACCTGAACGGTTTGATCCACGCCGATGACCTCCGCGGGACCGTCCTCCCCTTCAAAACACAAGCCGGGATAGAGCTGTTGAGGCATAATAAAGGTAGGCGCCTCCGCCTCGCTGTCCGAAAACTGTACAAACCAACCTTCATCGCACAAAAAATAGTCGGTATAATAAAAAGGCTGTTCTTCCACAAAAGCCGTCATCACATAATCGGGCGTCTGATTGGCGGCAAACACGCCATATACCAGCGCAGTCTGCGTTTTTTGTCCCGCACCGACGCTGTACTGCGTGGTAATGCAGCTGTTAAGCTGCGGCAGATATTCAACGGCATACACGGACTCCACCGTTTCCTGCTGCGCCGCAGGAGCAGTCGAGGGCGGCGCAGCGGAAACGACAGGCGTTGTCAGGGGCGCTGTCGTCTGAATCATCGGCATGGTTGGCTGCACCGGTTGAGTCGTACAGGCGCACAGCAGCGCTGCAAGCACCGCAAAAAGGAAAATTCTTTTCATCAAAATCCTTTCCCCAAACCATTTCCCGGGCAATGAGAAACGGAAAGCCACCGTAGAATCAACACGGCGGCTTTATTTTGGCACAAAAAGGTTAGATCAGGTCGTTTTCAGAGCCCGTGGGCGTTTCATCCAAAGAACGCACTGCCCATCTGGCAATCACCATCTTGGTTTTATCCGCACCGATTTCGATGGTCAGAATATCGTCGCGAATGCTGATGATACGGCCATAGATCCCGCCAATGGTCGTGATCCGATCGCCAACCTTCAGCTCAGAGAGCATTTTTTTAACGGCCTTGTCCTTTTTCTGCTGCGGACGAATCAGCATGAAATAGAACACAACCAGCATAACAACCAACAGTAAAATCGGCATAAGGCCCTGTGCCACTTCCTGGTTCATAAATAGTCCTCCTCATTTGTTCATTACGCCCGCGCCGGTCGCAATCGGCCGGAAGCATGGCGCCAGTAATTTCCATTATATACGATTTGCGCCGGATACGCAATTAGAAATTGCGGCCTTCGGGATTATAATTCATAAAGAAATCATGATGAAACTGCACAAACGTATCATTTTGAATGTGCTGGCGGATTTCCTGCATCAGCGTCAGCAGAAAATGCAGATTGTGGATCGAACAAAGCCGCCCGCCCATGATTTCACCGGCTTTGAGCAGGTGACGGATATAGGCTCTTGAAAAATTGCGGCAGGCATAACAGGTGCAGCCCTGCTCCAGTGGTTCGTAATCTCTTGCATAAGCGGCGTTGCGCACCACCAGACGGCCCTTGCGGGTAAAAACCGTGCCGTTGCGGGCAATCCGCGTCGCCAGCACGCAGTCAAACATGTCCACGCCGCGCATGACGCCCTCCACCAGACAGTCCGGGCTTCCGACGCCCATCAAATAACGCGGTTTATGTTTGGGCATATACGGTTCAATTTCTTCCAGCATTTCATACATCACGGGTTTGGGTTCGCCCACGCTCAGGCCGCCGATACCATAGCCGGGAAAATCCATATCGGCAAGCGCCTTTGCGCTTTCGATTCTCAAATCCTTATAAAACGCGCCCTGAACGATGCCGAACAGCGCCTGATCCTCGCGCGTGTGCGCCGCCTTGCTGCGCTGCGCCCACCGGTAGGTGCGCTGCCACGCGTTTTGCGCGCGCCGGTGATCGCACGGATATGGCGAACACTCGTCAAACGCCATCGCAATATCCGAACCAAGATCCTGCTGCACCTGCATGGAAATCTCCGGCGACAAAAATTTTCTGGAACCGTCAATATGCGACTGGAACATCACCCCATCGTCGGTGATCTTGTTGATCTGTGCCAGGGAGTAAACCTGGAACCCGCCGCTGTCGGTCAAAATCGGACGATCCCAGTTCATAAACCGATGCAGACCGCCGGCATCTCGGACAATCTGCGATCCCGGCCGCAGGAAAAGATGATAGGTATTTGAAAGGATGATCTGTGCGCCGCACTGCTTCAGTTCGTCCGGAGAAATCCCCTTCACCGTCGCCTGTGTCCCAACCGGCATGAAAATCGGCGTCTGAATCACGCCATGCGGGGTATGAAAACGGCCAAGTCGTGCGCACGTATTGGCTTGCTGATGAAGCAGTTCAAATTCAAAACTCATAGCTCACGCTCAATTCTAAAAAATCCCAATTAGAAAAATCCTTCGCGCAAAAAGCGGCGATACGCAAAGCAACGCCGCTTTTCACCCGCCAAACATTATACGCGATCCGGCTTTCAAAGTCAATTACAAGGCAGACCAACGTCCTATTTCTGGCCATAATATGCATTTTTACCATGTTTGCGCTCAAAATGTTTATTCTGAATCGCTTCCGGTGCGGGCTGTGCCAGCGGATTGATTGCGCGCGTTAAGTAGGCCATCGCCGCAAGCTCTTCAAGCACCACCGCGTTATGAACGGCCTGCGCACAGCTTTCCCCCCATGCGAAAGGGCCATGGTTCCGAACCAGAACGCCCGGAACATGGATGGGATTGATGCCCTCAAAGGCCTGCGCGATGACCGTACCGGTTTCCTTTTCATACGCGCCGGCGATTTCTTCTGGCGTCATCGGACGCGTAACGGGAACCGGGCCATGAAAATAATCTGCATGGGTCGTCCCGAACGCCGGAATCGGCATGCCGGCCTGCGCCCAGGCTGTAGCATAGCGCGAATGGGTGTGTACCACGCCGCCGATCTGATCAAACGCGCGATACAGCTGAAGATGCGTCGGCAGATCGGAAGACGGGCGCAGCGATCCGCTCACCGTTTTCCCTTCCAGATCCACAACCACCATATCCTGCGCGCACATGGTCTCATAGGGCACCCCGCTGGGTTTGATTACAACAAGACCGCGCTCTCGGTCAATTGCGCTGACATTCCCCCATGTATACACGACCAGCCCGCGGCGAAACAGTTCCATATTCTGTTCATAAACCTGCTGCATCAGCGTCTGCATGACGATAACCTCCCCTGTAATACGCTTCCCTGCTATCATACCAAAATTCTCCATGGATTTCAATCGACAGAAGATTTGATTTTTCGGTGTATTTTGTATATAATGATGGCGTATCTGTCCGGCAGCGCGCCGGTTTATAAGATAAATGCCACTGGAGAATGATCGATGAGCAATCAAAACACCAAAAATCTGCTGCCGCTTTTGCCGCTGCGCGAGCTTTGCCTGTTTCCGGGCGCCACGCTGCATTTTGATATTGGCCGTGCGCGCAGTGCCGCCGCGCTGGAAGCGGCAATGAAGGGCGATCAGCGGGTTTTCCTTGTTACCCAGCGCGACAGCGCAGTAGAACACCCCGAACAAAAGGATCTTTACGGCGTCGGTACTGTGGCGCAGATCAAGCAGGTGCTCAAAATGCCCGGCAATACGCTGCGCGTACTGGCTGAGGGGCGATACCGCGCCCAGTTGACGCAGGTTCTGGCAACGCCCGGATACGACAACGCCCAAATCGAGCCCATGATCCCGACCGATACGGCGGACACGACGCGCCAGGAGGCGTTTTTGCGCCTGATCGAGCAGCAGCTGGCCCAGTTTGCGCGCGCCAGCGGAAAAGTAATGCCGAAAGTGGACCGTTTGCCGCCCTCGCTGGCGTGTGATCTGCTGGCCGCCGGCATGCCGATTTCGCTGGATAAAAAACAGCGGATTTTGTCCTGCACCCAGATCATGGAACGTCTGGAGCAGCTGTACGCCATCATCGTGCGGGAAGCCGAAATTGCCAAGGCGCAGGCGGACATCCAAAACCAGGTCAAGGCGTCGATTGAAAAATCGCAGCGGGAGATCTACATGCGCGAACAGCTGCGCGTCATTCAAAATGAGCTTGGCGAGGGCGCCGCGCAGAAATCACAGGAGCTCAAAGACCGTCTGGAAAAAAGCGATATGCCGCAGGACGCAAAAAAATGCGCGCAGGAAGAGCTGGCGCGCATGCAGATCAGCGGGCCGCATTCGCCGGACTATGCCGTTTCCTACAACTATGTCAACTGTCTGCTGGATCTTCCGTGGACCAAGGCCGTAACGGACAACACCTCCGCCCGTCACGCAAGGCGTGTTTTGGATCAGGATCATTATGGGCTGACAAGCATCAAGGATCGCATCGTGGAATTTCTTTGCGTCAAGGCGCTCACCGGCAGCATGAAAGGGCCGATTCTTTGCTTTGCAGGACCTCCCGGCGTCGGCAAAACCTCCATCGCCCGCTCCATCGCCCGCGCGCTTGGCCGTCCATTTTTTTCGATGAGCCTTGGCGGGCTGCGCGACGAAGCGGAAATTCGCGGGCATCGGCGCACCTATATCGGCGCCAACCCCGGACGGATCATCACCATGATGAAACAGGCGGGCGTTGTCAACCCGGTTATTCTCTTTGACGAAATCGACAAACTGGCCAGCGGCGTTTCGGGCGATCCTGCCTCCGCCATGCTGGAAGTGCTCGATCCGGAACAAAACCATGCGTTCCGCGATTATTATCTGGACACGCCGTACGATTTGTCCAGGGTTCTGTTTTTAACGACCGCCAACAATATCGATACCATCCCGCGCCCGCTTTTGGACCGGATGGAAATTTTGCAGCTGGACAGCTACACGGATTTTGAAAAGCTTCAGATTGCCAAAAAATACCTGGTGCCCAAGCAGGCGGCGGAAAACGGGCTTTCTCAGCGCGTCTCCTTTTCCGTAACGCCCGGCGCGCTAAGCGAAATCATTGAGCTGTATACCCGCGAAGCCGGCGTGCGCACACTGGAGCGGCAGATCGGCAAGCTCTGCCGCAAAGTTGCCTGCACCCTGACAGACCAGGATCCCAAAGCTGCGGCAGACGATTGCAGGATCAACATCACCAAAGCGATGCTGCCGCAATACCTTGGCGCAGCGCGCTATAGCCCGGACGATACGTCATTAAAGCCGAAGGTCGGCGTTGTCACCGGGCTTGCCTGGACGGCAGTGGGAGGCGTTACGCTTTGCGTCGAGGTCAGCGCCATGCCCGGAAAAGGCGAAATTCTGCTGACAGGACAGCTCGGCGACGTCATGAAAGAATCTGCGCGCGCCGCCATCTCCTATTTGCGGATGAACGCCGCCCGCTTTGGTTTGGACGCCAATTTTGCCCAGCAGACCGATCTGCACATTCATCTGCCTGAAGCGGCAACGCCCAAGGACGGTCCTTCCGCCGGGATCACGCTGGCGTTGGCGATTGCTTCGGCGCTGCTGAATCAGCCGGTGCGCGGGGATATTGCCATGACGGGCGAAATTACGCTGCGCGGACGCGTGCTGCCCATCGGCGGTCTGAAGGAGAAAGTCATGGCCGCCTATCGCGCAGGAATCAAAACGGTGCTTTTCCCTGCGCAAAATCAGAAGGATCTGGAAGAAATCGCGCCGCAGGTGCAAAAGCGCGTAAAAATGGTGCCCGTTGAGGATATGGCGCAGGTCATGCAGCTGGCGCTTTTACCGGAAAAGGAGGATCTATGCAAATAACAAACGCAAAATTTATCACCTCCATCACCGGCGATGCCGCGTTTCCCGGTAAGGGGCTGCCTGAAATCGCCGTTGCCGGCAAAAGCAATGTCGGCAAAAGCTCGTTTATCAACTGCATGTGCAACAATTTCAAACTGGCCCGTACCTCGCAGGAGCCTGGCAAAACGCGCTTGATCAATGTGTTTGACTGCGGCCGGTTTCATCTGATGGATCTGCCCGGCTACGGCTTTGCGCGTGTCAGCGCGCAGATGCAGCACGATTGGGGCCGCATGATGGAATCCTATCTTTCCGGTTCCCGGCATCTTTGCCATGTGCTGCAGCTGGTGGATCTGCGTCATGAGCCTACCCGGGACGACGTACAGATGATTCAGTACCTGCGCCATTATGAGATTCCATTTACCGTCATTGCAACCAAAGCGGACAAGCTCAGCCGGGCGCAGCGCTTTCGCCAAACCGCGCAGGTTTGCCGCGGCATCGGTGTACAGCCCTGGCAGGTCATCTGCTTTTCAAGCGTAGACCGTACGGGCAAAGAGGATGTGGAAAAGCGTCTGGACGAAATTCTGGCGCAATGCACACAGCAGCCGCAGCAATAGCGGTTCAGCGCATAAAGCAAACAAAAAACGGGGTGTCCGTCGGGCACGCCGTTTTTCTGTATGGATCAAAATTTCCTTGCTGCCTGGACGCATATAGGCTCCCCGGCTTGGAATCGCACACATATTTCAGCAGAAAATCATGCCGTTTCATTATGACGCGTCAATCTCGTGATGCTGCACGGCCTGCTTTGCCCGGCGATGATGGGCATGATGTTCCGGATTATCCAGTCCCGGAATGAACAGATACTTGCGCACGCAAAACAGCACGCCCAGCGCCAAAACGCCAAGAAGCGTTTCCAGCGGCGTTGAATGGTTGACAATCATGCTGCGCGCAACGGCAAACAGCACCACCTCCACGCAGGAGCCCAGGCTATGCCGGCAGAGCATTTTAAGCAATTCAACGCCGATAATAATCGAAAACAGCGTGGAAAGCTGACGATTAAACGCCTCGGACCAATTTTCCGCCGATAAAAGCTGCAAACTGTCCCGCGCTGCGAAAACCAGACACAGCACGACAACGACAGCCAAAATCACCCCGATGCAGATTTCAAGAATCGACGCAATTTGAAAAAGCACTTTTTGAAATTTTAAAATCAAACGGAACCCTCCCCCGGACAGGATGCCTATATTTTAGCATAATCTTTGCATCCGCTCAAGGGATTTCACTGCAGGAACCGATAAATTCTTTTGGTTTACATTTCAGGCTGCAGGCCGTTCAATTCCCAAAAATCTCAATTGCCCGCTTCATATTTTCACGCACCGGCACGCCAAAGGGACAGCGCGTTTCGCACAGCCCGCACCCGGTGCAATCCTTGGCATGGCGCGCAAGGGCTTCATAGTGGCCGAATATGGTTTCCGACGCCGCATCCCCCTGCGCTTTTGCCAGGTTTAAAAACTTCGTCGCCGCCGCTACGTCAATCCCCTGTGGACAGGGCGCGCAATGGCCGCAGTACATGCAGTGTCCCTGCCAGCTGATGCGTGGAAAATCGGCAAGCGCCTGCGCATAATCCCGCTGGGACGCATCCGCATGGACATACGCCAGGGATTGTTCCAATTCCTCCAGGCTGCGTGCGCCAACAAAAACAGTCGCCGCTGCCGGGCGGGTCAGCGCATAGTGCAAACACTGCACGACCGAAAGCGCCTGCCCTGCGGGCGAATCCTGCGTCAGCAGATCGCCGCCGCCAAAAGCCTTCATTACCGTCAAGCCAACGCCCAGTTTTTGACAGGTTTCATACAATTCCTGCCGCTGCGGGTCCATATTCACCAGCGTCCCCTGATAGCTTTCCCTTGCCCAGAGCGCCTCGCAGTCTTCGCCCGCAGGAAGAAGGTCGTAGCAGGGGTTGACGCTGAACATGATTACATCCACCAGCCCGCTTTGTACCGCCGCCAGCGCCGCCTGCGGGTTATGGCTGCTCATGCCGACAGCGCCGATACGCCCCTGCGCTTTTTGCAAAAGCGCATAGCGCATCACCGCGCCGTCACGAACCTTCTGCCAATCATCCAGCGAATCCACATAGTGAATCATGCCGATATCCACCCGCTGCGTCCCCAGCCGCATCAGCAGATCTTCAAAAGAAGCTTTCACTTTTTCAATTTCACGCGTGCGCCGGTACTGTCCCTTTTCCCAAACCGTGCAAAGATGCGCCTGAAGGACAAACGCATGGTGACGGCCTTTGAGCGCCGCGCCGATACAATCGCGCAGATTGGGATCCGGACTAAACAGATCCATGCAATTGACGCCGTTTTCAATTGCCAGATCCAGCATTTGCCGGGTAAACGTCAAATCCCTGCCGGAGAACCCTTCGCAGCCGAGCCCGATTTCGCTGACCTTCAGGCCCGTGCGTCCAAGCGTACGATATTGCATAGACTACCCTCCAATTTATAAAACGATTTCTAAAAAATCAGCTGCACAAAATCGTGCAGCGCCCTGCGCCAGGCGCCAAACTCATGATATTGATTGGCGTAAACCACCCGTTTATAATTGGGCAGCGCATCTATGCCCGTCTGCGCGCAGATATCATCATCCTGCTCAAAGCGGGCCATACTGGTATCCAGATCGCCAATACTGCGGAAAAACAACCCGTAATTTTTTAAAAATGCCTCACGGTCCTGCAGCGCTGCAAGATGCGCGATGCTTTGCGGGTCTTTGTCGTACCGCGCGCGCATAAAGCCGCTGAACACGCCAATCCAGCTGAAAAGTTCCGGATGGGTCAGCCCAATCATGCTGGCCTGCATGGAGCCCATTGACAATCCTGCGATAGCGCGGCTGCGCCGGTCGTTTTTTACGCGGTAATTGTCTTGTATATAGGGCATGCAATCGTTTAAAAGGTTGTCCTCAAAGGCAGTATCCAAAAACCCCTCCGTACCCGGATAGCGGATCATCCCGTTGTTCATCACAACAAGCATCGGCCGGCACGTTCCCTGGGCAATCAGGTTATCCATAATGGCCGATACCCGGCCGTTGTATTCCCAGGTAATTTCATTTTCCGTTGCGCCATGCTGCAGATACAATACCGGGTAGCTTTGCGTATTTTTCATATACCCCGGCGGGGTATAGATCATGCAGCGCTCATACCGTCCCATCGTTTTGGACCAGTAAAGCGCGCGGCTGACGCTGCCATGGGGAACGTCGCGAATATGGATATAGGGCGTTTGAGGATCCGGCAGATCCAGATAATTCACCGGACGGTTGCGATGCCAGGAAATCGGCACATAGGGCGAGAGGAAACAGACGCCGTCCACAATAAAATCGATCGAATGCGGGCCGACAAAAAGCGGATCATACGGCAAGACGCCGGTAAACATGCCGTCGGGTTGTTTCACAAGCGAAAAGGATTTTAATTTGGTCTGCACCTGAATGGTTCCGGCATTGGGCGCATAGATCCTAAAAGAAACGTCGCCGTTTTCCAATATCCGTACGCCGGTATCCAGCTGCCGCTTTGTACCGTCTGCGTCGGTCAGAAATTCCGGCAAAAGCGGATCATAATGCAGCGGCCAATCACAATAGGTCTGAGAATCGATCCATTTTGAATCAAACATAAAATACGCCCCCGCTCTGTGCTGTCATTTTGCGACGCAAACGCGCAGCTGGCAAGGCCTCCTTTGAGCAGCCTTCATCGGATTGTATCTGCACTTTTGATTTGCGTCTGCATTTATTTTTATTATAGCCCAATGCACCCCATTGATCAAGCATCCTATTTTCCCTGAAGCGCAGCAAAAAAAGATGGCAGGACGCTGGCCCGCGCGCCGCAAAAAACGGCGAAACCAGAGGGGGCTGTGACAATTCTTCCTGAAATAGGTTTTCAATCAGTTCGGGCGGCGCATCCGCAGACGCGCCGCCCTTGATCGATTCAGATTTACAGCCGGTCAAACATTCGGGTTGTTTTTGCAAACAACTGCAGCTTGGCAAAAAAGTCCTCCAAAATCAGGCGGGCGTCAACGCTTTGGTAAACGCGGATCGGCCGGCCCTGACCATTGTACAGATATTGCCCGGTTGCCGCGTCAATGCGCGGAGCGGTTATGATATCATAGCAGAAACGATGCTCGTACAAAATCAGCCCCACGACGGGTTGATCGCCCAAAACCCAGGTTTCACCCGTCCTGAAATCGCTTCGAAGCGACGACGGCCAATAGGCGCAGTCCTGCGTCAGCTGATCAAACAGATATTGCCCGATTTTGCCGCAGGGACGCACCTTGGTTTCAAGCTCCGCAAAGGACACCGGCATCATTTCATAGACGTTTTTAGGCACCTGCCAAAGCTCAATAGGCGCGCCCATCACCACGTTGACGGCGTGGATATCGTTATTCTGATTAAACTCCGGCCGCCCGTTGGGATAATCGCCGCCGCCGATCCAGATGGCGGTTAAACGCCCCGCGATGCGGGGTTCAAGCAGATACGCGCTGGCAAGATCCGTCAGCGGGCCCTGAAAGGTCACAAACAACCGGCGCGGATCCTCCCGCATCGCCTCGCGGATAATCAGCTGCGCGCCCGGGCTGTCAATCGGCGTCTGCTCATCCGGCATCGGACCGCAGGCGCCCGGATAAATCATGCCGGTTGGATCAAAGCTCATCAGATCAAAAATCTTTTCAAGCTCCTGCACGCTTTTTTCCATTCCGCCGGGACGCTTTGCACCGAAATGCGCGCCGATAAAACCGATGTTTTCAAATTTCGGGCTCAAAAGCGCATGCACAATGGCAAACTGGTCGTCCGCTTCACATTTCGCGTCCGTATCCGTGATCACGCGCACCTGTTTTTCAGGAGGTACACGAAAGGCATACTGACCATAATTCATATCCGACGCTCCTTTCGGTTCACATGCAATTTCATACCGCGCTTTTCGGAAAAAAGGCGCAGCTCATCGGCACTGGCCGACCGGCAGGCCATATCGGCGCAGCAGCAGTTCAAACTGATAGCGCATCACCAGATTCTGTTCCACCGCAAAAATGCCCTGCTCCAGCATTTTCGAATCGCACCAGAATTCGCTGCAGACATCGCCGCTCCATCCGATGGCGCGCATTTGGCAAACAATCGCATCGTAATCGATACCGCCCTGCTCGTAACGGCATTTTCCCGTGCCGAAACGCGCCTGACGAATATGCAGATGACCGGCCAGAGGCAAAAGCGTCAAGGAACGATCCAGCCCGACGCCATTGATATGGTAATGCAGAAAGTCCAGCGTATATCCAAGCCCCGGGGTTTGCTGCGCAAGACGCAGCGCGTTTTCCGGCTCGCGGATCAGGGAAGTACGCGTCGGCTCCACATGCATCGCAATGCCAAACTGTGCGGCAATCTCGCACTGACGCGTCAGCATCGTGACGGTATTTTCAAAGCTCTGCTCAAAAGACTGCTCCGGCTGCGGATTGCCGGCCGCGCCCATAATGCTTGAAAAGCCGGCCTGACGGGCAAAGCGGCAAATGGATTCAAACTGCCTGCACACCCGGTCGCTGCTGCGCACCGTCTTTTCCGCCGCAGGATTCATCGCCGCGCCGTCCAATTCTACCGCGCCCAAAAACAGCTCGCTTAAAAACAAGCCGTTTTCCTGTGCGCACCCCTTGATCGTCTGTGCCGCCGCATTGGGGTTTTGCACAATTTTCTCCTGCGGCGCAAGGCTTCTGGCGGCAACGTCCACGCAGGAATAGCCCAGCTGGCGGATAAACGCAAAGGTTTCATCCGCCGGCTTTAACCCAAAGTTTTCGCTGTGACAGCTAAAGCGAATCATTTCAGATCCTCCATCATCACCTGACGACCGCCAAGGGCGATGGATTTTTCAATCGCGTCAAGAATCTGCATCGTGACCAGACCGCGCTCGCCATTGCTGATCGTGGATTTTTCGCCGCGGCGAATGCAGTCAAAGAAATGCCGGTAAATCGCGATATGGCCTCTTTCCACATCAAAATGCGGATCAATTTCCTGCATATTGACAAAATCGTCCTTGCGGTACATCCGGATGCAGTCCTTGTAAAACCACCCGAACTGATCGCCCTTATAGCATTTGTGCACATCGTATTCCACGCTCATCTTATCGCCATAAATTTTCATATCATAGCGGTCGCGCATGGGCGCGGCACGAAACGCTTTATAAGTAAAGGACGCATTGTTGTCAAACAGCACCATGGCGATGCAGCCGTCGTCGTCTTCCTCTCTGGCGGATTCCGGAATGGAAGTATTGCCTTCCTTATAGTACCCCTTTGCCACAACCGAGACAGGTTTGGGATCGCCCAGCATAAACAGCGCCCATTCCACATTATGCGAAGCGCTGTGTTTGCTGATGCCCTCGTTGAGCGCCTTTTTACGGATCCCCTTCCCGTATCCGTCGCGCAGGCTGGCGGCACGGTCCACGCTGACCATATAGACCTCACCCATCTCGCCGGCATCGATCATCTTTTTAAACAGAAACATCTGACTTTGGAAAAGGCCGTTGGAACCGGCGACGAATACGCCGGGGCTGGCGTTTGCAACGTCCAGCAACTCTTTCATTTCCGCCGCATTGATGGTAATCGGCTTTTCAAGGTAGACATGCTTGCCGGCCTTGAGGCAGTCGATGGCAATCTGCTTGTGGGAATTGGTCGGCGTATTGATCGTAACGGCGTTGATGGAGTCATCTTTGAGCATTTCATGATAATCTTCAAACGCCATTTCAATCCCATACTGATCGGCAACCTTCCGGGCAAACCCGGGCACCACGTCGCAAAGCGCTTTAACCTGCACATCCGGCGCATGAAGCGCCTGGATCGATTCCAGTTGTCCAAGGGGCCTGGTGGTAATTTTTCCTGCGCCGATAATACCAAGATTAATCTGAACTGACATATGTTTTCCTCCGGTAGATTTGTTTTAAGCGCGCTGCGCGCGCCGATATCTGCATATATCATGCTATCATAAATTTGCGCGCAGTGTCAATAAAAACGGCGGCGGCGCTGCGTTATGGAAGGGACAATTCCATCCCAAGGGCGGGGACAAAATACGAACATTTCCTAATGCAACGAAAAAACGGCCATTATAACCGAAAATGAAAGAAAAACGCCTCGATGAAATCATCGTTTTTTGACCGTTATGCATTTTCCGGTTTGTGCTTGACAATAATTTAACAAGCTGTTATCATAATGGCGAGCAGGCGCAATGCGCCCCGCATCCGACCCCAAAGGAATTCCTGAGGGCAGGAGCGCAGACAATTTTTTCGACCTGACACGCATGGGTACAGACGCCCGGCGTCAAGGCGGAAAGCATCGTTTTTTGCTTTTTCACGCCTTTATGCCTGCATAAAGGCGTATTTATTTGCAAAGGAGGCAGGACCAGTGGAAAACAGGGTTTCGGTGATCAGCATCATCGTCGAGGACCGCGACAGTGCCAGCACCATCAACGAATTGCTGCATCAATATGGCCAGCATGTGATCGGCCGCATGGGCATCCCCTATCATGAACGCGGCGTATCGATCATCTGCGTGGTGCTGGACGCACCGCAAAGCGTCACCAGCGCGCTTTCGGGAAAGCTTGGCATGCTTCCCGGCGTCAGCGCCAAAACCGTCACCGCCAGAGCCTAGCGGCCGATGCAAATTTGTCGTAAGCCTGCTTAAATCGACAGATTGAAAGAAGGAACTACCATGAAAAGACTGTTATCCCTGATGCTGTGCGCCGTGCTGGCCGTCTCTTTGATCGGCTGCGCCGCACCCCAGCCGGCGCCGACTGCCGCACCGTCCACAGAAGCTTCGCCCACCGCCGCGCCCACGCAGGAACCGACGACCGAACCCACGGCTGAACCTACCGCTGCGCCTACCGAACCGCCACAGGAAGATCCGGTTGCGATTCGCGTCGGCGGGATGAAGGGCCCGACCTCCATCGGGATGATCAAGCTGATGCACGACGCGGAAGAAGGCGCCGCGGCCAACGAGTATGCGTTTACCATCGTAGGCGCTGCGGACGAATTGACGCCCAAGCTGATTTCCGGAGAACTGGATATGGCGGCCATTCCGTCCAATTTGGCCAGCGTGCTGTACAACAACACCCAGGGCCAAATCACGCTGCTGGCCGTCAATACGCTGGGCGTTGTGTACATCGTGGAAAAGGGCGAAACCGTCAGCACCGTAGAGGATCTGCGCGGCAGGACGATCTACGCTACCGGCAAGGGCTCCATTCCCGAATATGCCCTGCGCTATATTCTCTCCGGCAACGGAATCGATCCGGACAAGGATGTTACGATCGAATGGAAAAGCGAAGCAGCCGAGGTTGTTTCCGTACTTTCCTCGGACAGCGAAGCAGTCGCCATGCTGCCGCAGCCGTATGTCACAGTCGCCCAAACACAGGTGGAGGGGCTGCGCATCGCCATCGATCTGACGCAGGCCTGGGACGCGCTGGGCACCGGAAGCCAGCTGATTACCGGCGTCATGGTTGCGCGCACCGACTTTATCACGGAACATCCCCAGGCAATCGAAGCGTTTTTGACCGAATACGCCGCATCCATCGATTATGTCAACGCCAATGTGGACGAAGCCGCCCAAATGGTGGAAGATTTTGACATTTACAAAGCACCCATCGCAAAAAAAGCCATCCCCTACTGCAACGTCCGTTACCTGGATGGTGCGGACATGAAAGCAGCGCTTGCGCCGTTTTATCAGGTTTTATTAGATCAAAATCCCAAGGCCATCGGCGGCGCGCTGCCGGATGACGCGTTCTATTATGAAAAATAAGCGGTATTTCAACGAAAAACTTCAAAAAACAGCAGCAGTGCTTTTGGCACTGCTGCTGTGGCATGTCGGCGCGCGGGCGCTGAATCAGCCGATTCTGCTGGCTTCTCCCGGCGCTGTCGCGCAGCGGCTTTGCGCATTGGCGCTGCAGGGAGATTTTTGGCAATCCATCTTCTTTTCCCTCACGCGCATTGCCTGTGGCTTTCTGCTTGCGCTGGCCGCAGCGACCGTTCTGGCGGCGCTGGCCGGGCGCTTCCCGGCAATCGGCACGCTGCTTTGGCCGTATATGAGTGTGATTAAGGCAACGCCTGTGGCGTCGTTTATCATTTTATGCCTGATCTGGCTCAGCGCGCGCACCCTGCCTGTATTCATTTCATTTTTAATGGTACTGCCGATTTTGTACACCAACCTGCTCAAAGGCATTGAAAGCACCGACCCGCAGCTGCTGGAAATGGNNGACCCAGGGGATTGATTCCGCCGACCCGCAGCTGCTGGAAATGGCGCGGGTTTTCCAGATGCCGCGCGCCCGCCGGCTGATGTATATCTATCTGCCGCAGCTGCGGCCCTATCTGCTTTCCGGGTGCAGCGTATCGCTCGGGCTTTCCTGGAAGGCCGGCGTTGCCGCTGAGGTGATCGGTATTACGACCGGTTCCATCGGGGAACGTCTGTATCAGGCCAAAATCTATTTTGAAACGGCAGATCTTCTGGCCTGGACCGTTGTGATTATTTTAATTTCCGTTTTATTTGAAAAGTTTTTTCTGTGGCTGCTTAGCCGCGTCTACGATAAGCTGGAGGCAACATGAACGATTGGATTTTGCTGGACCATCTGAGCAAATCATTTGACGGCAAGCGCGTGCTGAACGAATTTTGCGCGCAAATTCAGACCGGCCGCATCACGCTGCTGATGGGGCCGTCCGGCTGCGGCAAAACAACGTTGCTGCGTTTGGTGGCCGGCCTGGAACGGCCCGACAGCGGCGCGGTCATCTTGCCGGCCGCCAGCAAAACCGGCATGGTCTTCCAGGAAGACCGGCTTTGCGAAGGACTGGGCGCAGTCAAAAATGTCGCGCTGGTTTGCCCGCGCAGCGTTGATCGGGCAAAAATCGCCGAACATCTGCTTGCGCTTGGACTGACGGCAGAAGATCTGAAAAATCCGGTTCGCACGTTTTCCGGCGGTATGAAGCGCCGGGTCGCCATCGTGCGGGCAGTGCTTTGCGGCGCGCCGATTTTGCTGATGGATGAACCGCTTAAGGGATTGGATGCGCAAACGCGGCAGCGCGCCGCGCAGTACATTGCGGCCAACTGCGCAAACAGAACCGTCTTGATGGTGACGCATGATCCCCAGGATATCGCGCGATTTGAAAACCCGCCTGTTTTACAGATGAATTAAGCGCCAAAGTCAAAAGCGGCGATTAAAACCATGCCTTGTCTTTTCTGCGTTCATCAACCAACGGCCAAGGACAATTCCATCCATGATGCAAAAGCGCATGCGCCTGAGACGCTCATGCGCTTTTCCACATTCAAGCAAAGCCGGTCAGCCGGCAGCGTTCGTCTTTTGCGTATAGTACTGCGCCTGCGCCTGCCAAAGCCGAAAATACAATCCGCCTTTATCTTCAACCAGCTGCTCATGACTGCCCCGCTGAACGATTTTCCCTGCGTCAAATACGCAGATTTTGTCGCAGAACCGGCAGGAAGAAAGCCTATGGCTGATATAAAGCGCGGTTTTGTTTCCAACGATCGCGTCAAAACCGGCATAGATTTCCGTCTCTGCAATGGGGTCCAGCGCCGCGATCGGCTCGTCCAAAATCAGCACCGGCGCATCTTTATACAGCCCCCGGGCCAGCATCAGCCGCTGCAGCTCGCCGCCGGACAGTTCCGGCGCAGCTTCGTAAACCTGCTTGCCAAGATGCGTTTGGACGCCGTTTGGCAGGGATTGGATTTTCTGCGCAAGCCCCGCTTTTTCAAGGCATAACCATACGCGCCGCTCATCCAGCTGCGTCTGGTCCGTCTGCGCCACGTTTTCCGCAACCGTTGCCGCCAAAACGGAATAATCTTGAAATACCGCGGCAAAATGCGCGTAATAATCCCGGCGGTTGAACGTGCGGACATCCTGCCCGCCAAACAGCACGCGCCCCTGCGTCGGATCCAGAAAGCCGCAGATCAGCTTGACCAGCGTCGTTTTGCCCGTGCCGTTTAAGCCGACGACCGCAAGCTTTTCCCCTGGATGCAGCGTCAGGTCAATCCCGCTTAGAGTATCTTCCTGCGCATCCGGATAGCGGAAGCTGACGTTTTCAAGGCGGATTTCATATAAATGCCTGGGATCCGGCCGAATCGATCGGCCGGTTTCAAACGCAAAACATTCCGGCGCTTCCAGATATTCCCGTATGGCGGATAAGTCCAGGCTTTGCCGGTTGAGCATCGTCAAATGTCCCAGCATTGCGCCGGTTAAAGAAGCAAAGCCCGCAGCCGCCGTAAAATAAAGCAAAAACTGCGCTGCGCCCAGCGTGCCCCGCAGTACCAGAAAAATCAGATAACCGTAAACGACGCCGTTTCGCAAAAGCGCAAGCGCCGCTTTCAGTACATCTGCCCAGATATACTTGCCCGCAGCGCGTGCATGAAAGCCCTGATAACGATCAAAAGCTGCCTGGTATGTCTGAACCAGCCACAGGGACGCATATCGAAAATCCGCACGTCTTTGGCAAGCGCAGCGTCTGCGGCTTTTTGGTTCACATAATTCATTTCTCTGGAATAAACCGATTCCTCCTGTCTGTGCCAATAACCCCAACTGTTCATGCGTTTGCCAAACACATAGCAAAGCGCCGCGCTGGCCAGCGTTAAAACCAGCACCCACCTATCCACAGCGGTAAGCATAGCAGCATAGACGGCCAGTTCGGCAGCGCTTTGAATCAGGCCTTCCATCGTCGCCCAGATCGCTTCACCGGCCTCGTCGTTGCCGCAAACCGCCATGGACGCCTTGTCCTGAAGTTTCAAAAACGCGGGATCATTGACATTGGGATAGCTCGTCTGGGCAAATTTGTTATGAATTTGCCGCACCAGTTCGCTGCGCACCCAGACCCGGCCATAAAGCTTGTTTTCCCGCACATAAGCCGCCAGTGCGCCTACCAGCACGCGCCCCAGCGTCAACCCGCCGATCCATGCCAACAAAATGCCCAGCGGCCTGCCTTTTTCAAGGCAGTCAATCAGTGCCAGCGCGGCAAACAAGCCGATCAGATGAAACAGCGCCGCCAGCGTCGCCTGCAGCAGACACAGCGCAGGCACGCTCGGGCAAAACCCAACCGCCAGGCGCAGCATATGAAGGCAATTGGAAGCCGGACCTAGCACGGTTTTTTTCCTTATTTTCGCTGTTTCCCATTTTCATTGCTTCCTTTTCCCCTGCCGCAGGCCAGACAAGCAGCCCATCATTTGTTTCACCGCGCGCGGCAAATGAAACACTGTCGCCCCGCGGATTTCCAGCGTATCGCATAACGCCCACCTGTGCAATGCACTACACTTGTGCTTCCAACCCTAACAACAAAACACCCCGGATGCGCATTTTGGGGATCAAACGCGCGTTCCGGGGGATTAACCGCACTACTGCGGCAAAAGAATTTCTGCGGTAAATGCGCCGTCCTCGCTGTTCAGGCTGATATATCCGCCCAAACGCGCGACGATCTGTTCCACCCGCATCAAACCGAACCCATGGCCGGCGCCCTTGGCAGATACAAACCGACCGCCAATTTTTCGCAGCTTTCCGCCCGGCGCAAAATTGGTAAAGCAAATATACAGCTGCGTATTTTTCATATCCATATACAGCCGGATCATCCGGTTTTGCGGCGGCAATCGATGGCGTTGTCAAACAGATTGCCTAAAACGGCACACAAATCCAATGGCGACATACTCAGCGCTACCGGAATATCGGCCTGCGCCGTAATGGGGATGTCCCTGGCGCGCGCCAACGAGATCTTGCTGTTTAAAATCGCATCGGCCATCGCATTGCCCGTTTTAACGGCCGCCTCCAAATGGGCGAGCTCCTGATCCAATTCATCCAGATATTGGCGCAGCGCTGCAAAATCGCCCGTCTGTGCGTAGCTTTTCATCGTTTGGATATGGTTTTTATAATCATGCCGCCAAAACCGCATCTGACGGTACATATTTTCAACTTCATCATAATGGGCTTTGAGCAGCTCATGCTGATAAGCGGCAGTAACCCGACCCATCCACCGACGAAAAAGCGTCATGAAAGCCTCCAAAAAAAATCGGATCATCGCCCGATTGATGGGCTCGTACATACCGCGCGGCAGGGGCAGCGCCGTCCCGTCGTGCAAAAGCACCTGCGACCGGCTGATTTTCCGGACAAAGCGCAGATTTACAATAAAAGATCTGCCGATGCGAAAGAAGCCGTCGTCGAGCTGTTTTTTCCAATTCGCCAAGCGTTTTTTTAATCGTATAATCCTCTTCGGCATGGACGGTAACATAATTTTGGCGCACTTCCAAAAAGCGGATTTGCACAAGCGGCACACGCGCCGCGCCGTCCTTGAGTTTCAGATACAGCGCCGCCTGGCTTTTTTTGCAGCTTTTCCACCGCGCGATCCAGCACGGAAAACAGTTTTTCGGCGCACACGGGCTTGATCAGGTAATGCAGCGCCGCCACGTTGTATCCCTGTTCCACATACGCCAGATAGCCTGTAACAAAAGCGATCTGCACCCGCCGGTTGACCAGGCGTACCTGTCGGGCCAAATCCAGCCCACTTTGTCCCTCCATCCGGATATCCAAAATCAGCACATCGTAATCCAGACAGGCCGCATCCTCAAACAAAAGCGCCTGCGCGCTTTGAAAAACGTCGACCAAAACGGCAAATCCCCCGGCTGCCGGCCCACTGGCGGCATAGTGCTGCGGCAAACCGGGCCGCTTCGGGCGCGTCATCGCAAACGGCAAAACGAAAGTCCATCAAAAACCTCATTCAAGGGGCAGCACGGATACCTCTCCATAGGTCAGCGTCGTTTCCGCGCCGGTTTGACAATCCTGCACCACCAGTCCGGCAGCGTCGTCAATCGCAACGGCCAGCGCCGTGCGCCCCGTACTGGAAACGCGCACGCGTCTGCCCAAAATCATGTTCTTTTCGCGATAGACCGACATAAACGGCGTTTTGGGGAGCTGATGATAATAATCCGTCAGATTCCGGACAATCCGCGCCGCGAGCGTTTCCCGGATGCCTTCCGGCGGCGCATCGCTGCCGTACAAGCTGCCGACAATCGGGGTAAGCGCCTCCGGCAGGCCAGCGGCAGGGTGCGCAATATTGATGCCGATCCCCACAACGGCGTAGGCCATCGCCCCGGACTCGCAGTCAAACGCGGCTTCCGTGAGGATTCCGCAGATTTTTTTGCCATCCAGATAAAGATCATTGACCCATTTGATCTGCGCGTCCAGCCCGCATTGCTGAAAAATCGCCTGCTGAACTGCGGCAGCAGCCGCAACGGTAATCATCACCGCCTGATGGGCGGCGATTTTGGGCCGCAGCAGCAGGGACAGATACATGCCCGTCTGATCCGGCGAATAAAACGACCGGCCAAGGCGGCCCCGCCCGGCGCTTTGAGCCGCCGCCAGCACAACGGTCCCCTCCGGCGCGCCTTTTTCAGCGTATTGCTTGAGCACCAGATTGGTCGAGGTCACGGTATCGGCCACAATGATTTTCGTCTCATCCGTCTGTCCAAGCGCCTGCATCAGGCGCTGCGCCGACAGCGTTTCAAGCACATCCGTCAGACGGTATCCCTTATTGGGAATCGCCTCGATTTGCCTGCCCTCTGCGCGCAGCTGCTCCACCGCCTTCCAGACGGCGCTGCGGCTGACGCCAAGCTGCTTTGCCAGCGCCGCGCCGGATACGTCCCGTCCGCGCTGCTGCTCTAAAATCTGTGCAACAGCTTTTTTGAGCGTCAGTTCCATATGCCCGCCTCCCGTTTGCGCGCACGCACGCGCGCCAGAAATGCCGCCAGCTGCGATGCGCCGGCATTGACGACCAGCGTTTGCGCAATACCTAGATCGTCCAGCCAATAAGGAATTGCGCCAAAATCCCCTACCTGTTCCGGCCGCTGCGCATCGGAAGACACCACCAGCGGCGCGCCGTATTGGGCCGCCAGCTGCGCCAGACGCTGCTGTGCCTGCCGGCATTGGAGATCACTGCGTTCTGACAGCGCATTGAGTTCCAACGGTTTTCCAAGACGCGCCGCCAATGCGACGATCCGCTCCTCGTCAAACGGATACGGCGCATCCATGGGATGGGCCAGAATATCCGTATAAGAGCTTTTAAGCGCCGCTTCAAACGCTTCGGTATGCGCAAGCCGGCTGCCGGGCGCCACACAGTACGGATGCATCGCCGCCACAACCAGCTGCGCGCCGGCAAGCGCCTGCGGCGGGGCAATCAGCGCGCCGCAGGCGCTGATATCCGCCTCCGCCCCGCAAAGAAAACGCACCCCGTTTTGCGTTTCGGGCAAGACCGCCTGATCCGCTGGGCTCCAGGCGCAGTGAATATTGCTCGTTTTGGGCAGATGATCGGTCAGCGCAGCCAAAATCAGCCCTCTTTGCGCCGCCTGTTCGGCAATCTGCCCGGCAATTTGAGCGCAGGGCGCCGTCCCCGCCAGATGAATATGCAAATCGGCAATCAGTTTCATCGCAAGCTCCGTTTCATTTGCCAAAGCGCCTATCGTTCCGCCTGATAAAGCGACAGAATTTCAGAAATGTACATGGTATGATAATCATCGCCCGCATATACCTTCTGCGGAATTTCCGGAGCTAAAAAAGCCTCTTTCTCAAGCTTCTGGCTGTAGAGTTTTTTACAGATCAGCACCGTCTGCGCCTGCTCAAAATACGGCGTACCGTCCACAAAGGCGACAGTAAGACCGGAATTGCGGATTTTATCCTCATCCTTTCCGGACACCCTGCCAAGATAGCTCAGCTCTTCCCGATACGCCTCGTCAAAAAAGCACACGGAATAGGTCTGCTGCCGGTCGATAAACTGTTTGGTATAGCGTTGGGGACGAATGAAGGTAAAAGTGACGCTCTTGCCCCACAGTTCACCCACAGCGCCCCAGGAAATGGTCATCGTATTTACGCCGCTGGCGTCGCCCGCCGTCACCAGCGCCCATTTTTTGTCAAACTGATTGACAGGATTGCAGGTAAATTCGTCGATCGACTGTTTTTTCAACTGATGCTGCATATAAAATCCCTCCGTTTTCTTTCTATTATAGCGGATGGATCCGATTTGAACAAGCGTGCGCGGATAAATTCGCAGGATAAAAGTCTTTGCAATCCCACCGCAGGACGCGTATAATAGAGGACAGGCGCAAATGAGGCGTACGGCCCTGAAAGGATGGATCCTGTCGATGAAACTGTTTGACGCACATATGCATTGTTTTCCGCAAAAGCTTGCCGCCAGAGCGCTGGCCGGCATGAGTAAAACTGCGGGCGTTCCCTATTTTGGAGATGGTACGATTGAAACCACCACAGCATCGATGAACCAATGGGGCGTGGACAAGGGGCTTTTCCTGCACATCGCCACAAAGCCCGGCCAAATGCACAACGTCAACAATTTTGCCGCATCCATCCAATCGGATCGCATTTTCTGTTTTGGCTCCGTACACCCCTATGATGAAGACGTGGACCAGGAAATCGATCGGATTGCTGAACTGGGGCTGCATGGACTGAAATTCCATTTTGATTATCAGGGACTGATGGTGGACGATCCCAAAATGGATGCAATTTACCGCCGTCTCAGCGCCGTCGGCCTGCCCATGACGCTGCACGCCGGATGGGATCCCTATTCTCCGCAGCTGGTTCATGCGCCGGTAGATAAAATTGCGCGCATCGCCGACCGTTACCCCGCCCTTACGATCATTGCCGCGCATCTTGGCGGCATGAAGCGCTATGAACAGGTGCTGCATTTACTGGCCGGCCGCGAAAATGTATATCTGGATACGGCCATGTGCGCTCAATACTGCCCCAGGGATCTGTTTTTGCAGATCGTTCAAAAGCACGGCGCGCAGCGCGTTATCTTTGGCAGCGATTGCCCCTGGGACACTTCCGACCGGGAAGCGCAGTATATTTCAGACTGCGGCTTTGACGAAGAAACGCAGCGTGCCATTTTTCATGACAATCTGGCAAAGCTTTTGAAAATTGAGGAAAAGGCATGAAAAAATGTTATATCGTAGGCGCAGGCCCCAAGGCGCTGCATCCCTTTGACCGGCACGAAGACGATCTGCTCATCGCCGCTGACGGCGGATATGACGCCCTTGCCGCATGCGGTATCGTGCCGGACCTGNNTTGTCGTCGGCGATTTTGATTCGCGCAGCGGCGTCCCGGATCACCCCCATATCATCCGCCTGGCCAGGGAAAAAGACGATACCGATATGATGGCGGCCATCCGTCTGGGTCTTAACCGCGGGTATCGCGCGTTTCATTTATATAACGCCATGGGCGGACGGACGGATCATACGCTCGCCAACATCCAAAGCCTTGCTTTTTTAACCAGCCACGGCGCGCGTGGTTTTTTATACGATGAAGATCAAGTGCTTTTTTTGATTGAAAACGAAACCGTCGCGCTGCCGGCCGGCGCCGGCACGGTATCCGTATTTGCGTTTGGCGCCGCAGCGCGCGGCGTTGAAATCCAGGGGCTTTATTATCCCGTGAATGGTCTGGATTTTACGCCGGACTACCCTTTGGGCGTCAGCAACGAGCGCATCGGTCAGCCGGCAAAAATCAGCGTTCAACAGGGACGCCTGCTGATCTGCTGCCCGCTGGACTGTCCGGTTTCCTTTGAGCAGACCGACGCACATTGACCCCTGTTTTTCGCTTTATCCGCACGGCTTCGCATCGACGCCAAATAAAATCTGGCGCTGTTGCCCGTGTCAGATCATACCCATCATATAAAAAAGGCAGGGAGTCGCCCTCATCCGCGCTGCTCCCTGCCTTTTTATATGCATTTTTTACGTTTGAGCACTGTCCACTTTTTTCCAAACAGCAACTTTTTCGCAAAAAACAATTCGAACCGCTGTTCCATCCCCAAAGAGCCTGGTTCGGATTGTATGGGTTTGCATTATTCCAACAGCGTAGGTGCAAAAAGGAACCGCATTTGCACCCCAAACCCAATCGAACCCCAACAAAATGGGTCGATTAGGAAAGGCGGAGCAGTAAAATGAGCGCTCTCCGACTTTGGCAAAAAAGTCGGAGCAAGCGATATAACGCTTGCTCCGACGTGGTGCCGCTGACCGGACTTGAACCGGTACGGGTAAATTGCCCGACAGATTTTAAGTCTGTTGCGTCTGCCGATTCCGCCACAGCGGCGCTTGACAGGGAATTGACGCCAATTATCTTATCATCATTTTGCTAACCTGTCAAGATAAGGACATGGCAAAAGCCGCGTGGGTTTTTGGCTTGCAAGCGGCATCCATCACGCTACAATGCGTCCTGCTGCTTGCGTTCCTCCTGCCATGGCCATGGCAAATCCAGCGGGCGGCCCGTATAACCGTCCTGCCAGGAAAACCAGTAGCCTTTATGATCCTGCACCTCGGCAAAAACGGCGCCCATCAATCCGGCGGGCGCCTGCGGCGCATAACGGCCCGGAATGGCGACGCAAACGGCGTCAATTTTTTCATCACGCACATGCGCGCCCAAAAGGTAATGATCGATTTCCGTTTCGACCGTCATGGGCACCCGAACAAAAAAAACATCCCCGCGCTGATCAAAAACCTGCTCCTGCGGGTATTTCTCAAACATGGGCTTAAGCCCATACGCATGCCCCTGCCATGCCGCCGCGCGCACCGGCTCGGCGCAGATATGCACCAAGGGTTCCTCGTCGACAATGGGCGCGCCGGTTTCCACCGCAGGCTCCTGCGGCGTTTGCATTTCCTCCTGCGGCACGTCCTGCTGCGTTTTTTCAGACAATCCGGACTTGCCTTCGGGCATTTCTTCCTCACGGGAATCCTGCGGCATCGTTTCAGCATCGTCTTTTTCATCCGACGCTTCATCCGCAGGTTCCTCGCCTGCATCCGGCAGCTGCGCCGGCGATTGAACGGCGTCTGCCGTCTGCGGATACCAAAGCGCGCGCAGCGCCCGACGCCTGGTTTCCCAATTGGCATGAAGGCTGCATTTGCCAAACACACCGCACAGAAGTACCTGCGCGTCCTGCGCATCGTTTGCGGTAATGATACAGGTATGACACCGTTCAAACGGTACGCCGCCGACATCCGACGGATCAAATTCATAGCACAGGCCGCCCTGTCCATTTTTCGTCTGGATCAGGCTGCCGCAGTCGCATATGGCCGGATGCGTTTCATCCCCGCCGATAAGCGCGGCATGCAGCTGCTGCATCCCGGTGCGAATGCCCTGCACGCTGACCGTTACCCGACCGCGTCCGGCACGCAGCTCAAAACGGGCAAAACCTGCCATCGAAGAATTGGGCGACTGAAAAGGCCGGAGCATCGCAAACCGGCGCTGGTATTCCTGTTGACTCAAGGATTATCCCTCCCAAAACCATGCTTGCACAGCATATGCGTTTGGAAGCCATCCTAGAACCAAAATTTTCAGGGCAGCATCAGCGGCACGCCCACATCATAACGCGCAGTCGGGTTATTTGCCTCCAGTTCCAGGCAGACGCAGATCAGCCGCTCATAGTCGGTATTGGTCACATATACGATCAGCCATGCAATTTCACGCTCGTTATTGCCGTCCAGCTGCGCGGTACCGGTTTTGCCGGCAAATTGCAGGGAACGCATGGCCAGCTTGGCGTTGCTGTCGACCGTATCAATGAGAATCGGTTCCAGAATATCGATGCTCTCCTGGCTGATCACATTGCTGCGCCAGACTGTCGGCTCCGTTTCAAGCTCCGTAATAAAATTACCGTCCGGCGCGGTGGATTTCAGCGCGCCGACAATATAGGGCTGCATAATATTGCCGCCGTTTGCAAAAGCGCTGAAAACGCTGGCCATCTGCAGCGGGCTGATCAGAAGCTGACCCTGTCCATACCCCATGTCCGCCAGCAGGCGCAGGTTGGACCAGGAGTCGTCATTGTAGATCGAAGCGCTGGCCACCGGGATGTCAAAATCAATCGCCGTATCAAAGCCCAGGCGCTGGTACAGCCCCACGACGTTTTCCCAACCGCAGGTCAACGCCACATTGGCAAAGAAAATGTTGTCTGAATGAATGATCGCGTTGCGCATGTTATATGGCGGCGCATAATCGCTCACACGCGTGATGGGCGGATATACCCATCCGCCAATAGTCGGCAGCCACTGCCGCTGCGTCACCTCGCCGCGAAAAACATAGTCCATTGTAAAGTTGCCGGTTTCCAGGCTCATTGCCGCCACCAGAGGCTTGACGGTAGAGCCCGGCGGATAAAGCCCGCGGGTCACGCGGTTATACAGCGCGGAACGCGGAATGGAAAGTACCTGCTCATACAGGGCCGCCACGTTGCGGTCGGCAAAAATATTGTTGGAATAGGTCGGATAATTGGCGTTTACCAACACCGCGCCCGTTTTGGGGTCGAGCACCACCACCGCACCGGCGCGATCCTCGCCCAAAGCAGCAAGCGCCTTTTCCGCGCGGCTTTGCAGGGTGTAATCAATCGTCAGCTCCAGATCGTACCCATCCTGCGGTTCCACACGCACGACCGTTGTTTTGCGCTTGTAATCCAGCGGCTTGCCGGTTGCCTCATCCAAAACGGTCGGCGTCCGGATAAACAGTTCCTTGCCGCGTTTTCCGGCCAAAATCGATTCATACGACGCTTCAAGCCCCGAACGGCCGACCTGCGAGTCCACGCCGTAAACGCTGCCGTCCAGGGTTTCAAGATCTTCGGCCGTCACCACGGAAGTATATCCGATGGTATGCGCCATCATGCTGTCCTGCGGATAATACCGGATCGGCGTATACTTTTGATCATCAATCCTGACGCCCGATATGGCCAAAAGCTCATCGCGCAGCGAATCGGGCAGCGTACCGGGCACAAAGTAAGTGATGATGGCGATGCGATCGGTTTGAGCGCGCGTACTGTTGAGCGTTTTTTGGATTTCCTCCTCCGTCATGCCAAGCAGCGCCGCCAGCTGACGGGCGCAGGCGCCGTAATCGCCAATTTCCTCCAAGTCGACATAAACCGTCAGCGCATAGGTATTGATCGCAAAGGCATTGCCGTTCGCGTCCAGAATTTCGCCGCGTTTTTGCTTTAGGGTCTGCACGCGCACCTCGTCGTTCCAATCCAGATCCGTCAAAATCAGCGCGGGCGACCAGCTGATCGCCCAATCCTGGTTCTGCGCCGTCATGGTCAGGGTAATCTGCTGCGCAAAAGTCCCCAGCGACTGAGTATTATACGTCAAAACACAGGGGTAAACATAGTTTTCCCCCTCCAGCGTTCCCTCGCCCAGCTGATAGGTCAGCTCTGTCAGCTCCATCGCTTCATAGATGGCGTCATAGCGGCTGACAAACTCGCTGAGCGTAATTTTTTCCTGCGATGCAGCGTCCAGGCAGGCATAGCACTGACTGTAGTCCCGCCGGGTCATGCCCTCAAAAAATGTGCGCACCGTATGATCCGGCAGCGCGCGCGGCGTGCACGCGCCGCAAAGCGGCGTCAAAAGAAGGATCATCAGCAGCAGCGCCAGGCGGCGCAATACATTCTTTTTCAAAACAGCGTAAACCTCTTTGGTCAAATTTCCAAATTTATTATACAACACCCGGGGTCACGACGCAAACCCAAAGATGTTTCGAAACAAAAAAACGACCAGTCCTACTCCCCTTGTAAGCGGCCAAAGATTGGCGTACTGCGCTTCAAAGAGGTGTAAAATTTGACAAACGCCGTAAACTTGGGTATATTGTAGGCATGTTTTAAGCCCGCTGTGCTTGACAAACACCACTGCAGGAGGCTGCATGAATACACAACAACTGGAAAACAGCAATACAACGCGTCAACGGCGGACGCTGCGGCGCGGTCGCCTGAAACAATTTTTTAAAGATCCAACGCCGTTTTGTGCGCTGGAACTGGGCCAATGGTACCGGCTGATTGCCGCCGGCATGGCAATGCTGGCGCTGGTCTGTCTGATTGTCGGAATGCTCTGTCTGCGCGCGCTTTTGACGCCCCGCCGCCAAATTACCTTCAGCGATGAGGGCGTAAGCGTTCAGGTGGAGACTGCCGCCAAAACAGTCGGCGAGTTTTTATCCTCCATGTCCGTTGCGCTGCAGCCCGGCGACACGGTCAGCGCCAATGTATATGACGATTTGGTATCCGGGCAGCATCTGCATGTCAGGCGCGGCATGACCATTTATATCGCCGACAACGCCAATCCGGACGCGCCTTTCATTGCGCTGCGCACACAGGCCGGCACGGTCAGCAGCCTGATGCGCTCCGGAAGCGCAGACGACGTGCTCGGCGGCAATATCAGCCTCTCCGGCGATACGGTGCTGACCCCCGGCATGGTCATCGGCGTGGATAACGTCAAAAAGGAAATCGTCACCCAAACCGATGCCATCGCCTACCATACCATTACCAAAACCAGCAGCAGCATCGCCCTTGGCACTTCCTATGTGGAAACCCCCGGCCAGGAGGGACAAAAGCAGACGGTTACCCAGATCATCACCATCAACGGTCAGGAAGTTTCAAGAACAATCCTGTCGGAAATCACGCTGACGCAGGCGGTCGACGAGGTGCTTGTACAGGGCAGCAAAACCACCGCACCAAAGCCCACCGCAACGCCCAAGCCGGCCAAATCCGCCGCTAAAACAGCGCAGCCCACGGCCAGGGCAACCAAAGCGCCTGCTGCCGTCTCGTCCGATCAGACGACGGTAACCGTCAACGGCACAACGTATTCGGTGCGCCAAACGCTCTCGGTTACGACCACTGCCTATACGCACACCGGCAATAAAACCTCCTCCGGCGTATGGCCCAGCGTCGGCACGATCGCCGTTGATAAAAGCGTCATTCCCATGGGAACCAAAATTTATGTGCCGGGCTATGGCATCGGGATCGCGCAGGACAGCGGCGTAAGCGGCAATCATATTGATTTATTTATGGACACCTACGACGAATGTATCCTTTGGGGCAGACAAACCAAAACCATTTATATTTTGGAGTGAGTATATATGCATCAGGCACAGCAGCTGCTGGCGCAGCATCATTTTCGTTTCAGCCACAGTCTGGGACAAAACTTCATACTGGACGACGCTGTGCTTGCGCGCATTGTTCAAAGCGCGCGTCTGCCCAGGCAGGCGCAGGTGCTGGAAATCGGCGCCGGCGCCGGCACGCTGACAAAGGCTTTGGCTGAAAATTGCAAAAAGGTTGTGGCGCTGGAGATTGACGAGCACCTGCTGCCGATACTGCGCGTGGTGCTGGAAGGGCACGATAACGTCACGCTGCTGCATGCGGACATCATGAAAACAGATCTGACCGCGCTTTGGCAGGAGCATTTTCGCGGCGAACCCTTCTATGTGGTGGCAAATCTGCCCTATTATATCACCACCCCGGTTTTGATGATGCTTTTGGAGCCGTCGCTGCCGATTGCGGGTATCACCGTTATGGTTCAAAAAGAAGTCGCCCAGCGGATTGCCGCTCATCCCGGCGGAAAGGATTATGGGGCGCTTTCTGTTGCCGTGCAGTACCGTATGGCGGCGCAGCTGGCGTTTGAAGTGCCCGCCGCGCTGTTTTCCCCGCCGCCCAAGGTGGATTCTGCCGTTGTAACGCTCACACGGCTGGCTCAGCCGCCGGTATCGCCCAAAGACGAAGCCATATTTTTCCGAGTCGTCAAAAGCGCGTTTGCCATGCGTCGAAAAACCATGGCCAACAATCTTTGCGCCTCGTTTTCGCTTGAAAAGGCGAAAGCCCAACAGGTGTTGGAAACAGCCGGCATTGCCGCCGGCGCGCGCGGGGAAACGCTTGGCATGGCGGACATGGCGCGCATCGCGGACCTGCTGACCCTCGGCGTTTAGGCCGGGATTGCACAGTCCCTGTCGACATCATCGGGGTTCCGGTATTGAATTTGCACATGCTTATCCCGTTTTTTCATCGCTTGCAGGCGCTCCTGCAAGCGGTATTTTATTGGGCATTCCCGGAGCAAACAGGGATTGTGCGGATGATGCAATCCCGTATGCGCTCCTTTGTCTTTTGGTTGAATATTCTGGATTTGTTGAAAGCAGGTTTGTTTGATGCAGCAGATATCCTTACATATCCCTTCATATGATGAGTTATGGTATCGTCAGAAACTGATGGCCGACCCGGCTACCATGAGCTACAATCGGGGATACAGCCTGCCCTTTGAAGGATACGATAAAAATACCGGCTGCATCGCCTTTCCACCAAAACAGTGGCGGCAATGGTACGACCGGTTCATTGGGCATGAGCCGGAACGCTTTTACGCCTATGTGGTTCGTTTAACGGACGGCGCCTTCATCGGCGAGGTGAATCTGCATAAAACGCCGGATATGGCCGCTTACGAAATGGGCATTGTGCTTGAAAGCCGCTACCGGGGACATGGGTATGCGGCGCAGGCGCTGAAGCTTTTGCTGGCGCATGCATTTGAATCTCTCCACGCAGACGCTGTCTGCAATGAATTTGAAAAAACGCGCCAGGCAGCCGTCCGGGCGCATCTGGCGGTCGGTTTTTCTCTGTACGGGGAGCACAATGGGCTTTTGTGCCTCAGGATTACCCGCCAGGACTATTATGAGAAAACTGCTCATATTCCTACCACAACCGACTAAATCTGTGGATATTAGCAGATTGTACGCACAGCGTCTACCGGTACGGTTCGTGCCATATCCAACGATCCCCTACTCGGATCCTGCAATATCCTCCTGCTTGCCCCTGTGTTCGCACAAATTTGGATCAGTCGTTCAGCGCTATACCCAAATACCGTGTTGCGGCGCTGGGCAAATCACTTCTGAGACGCCTGATTTTCTGCCGATCATACCCCGTTTTTCAGTTTCAAGCCACCATTTCGCCAACGGAAACCGCTGAAATTCACTCAGGGACAGCCGTCTTTCTCGCCAAAATAGCGCATCGTAAATCAAAAACAGCATGGCCTCCAGTGGACTGCTTAAAGGAAAATAGA
>DCTY01000017.1:1413-66004 GCA_002329335.1 Christensenella sp. UBA1428 | reverse complement strand
AAACCGGTTTGTTTAGCACAAAAACGCCCGTTCCTGCGCTGCTGCGCGCCGGAACGGGCGTTTTTCAAGCGCCGTTTTGGCTTTGCCATATTTTAGGCGATATCCCGGTATATTTTTTGAACATCTGGCTGAAATACTGAGGATTGTTTCCGCAGCCAACCTGTTGGGCGACCCAGTTGATCTTCTCGCCACGCGCCAGCAGCTGCTGCGCTTTTTCAATCCGCAATCGGCCCAGATAAGCGGAAAAGCGTTGTCCGGTCTGCAACAGAAACTGCTTTGACACATAATCCACGTTCATAAAAAGGATATTTTCACAAATCCATTTGAGCGTTAACGACGCATCGCTGTAATGATCGTCCGTATAAGCGATACATTTACGGATATAATCCTTGTATTGTCCGCTTACGGCGTCGGCCTGCCGGGGAATCCGAAGCCCCTGTGCAGTCAATTCCAAAATCTGCGGCGCTTGCTGCGCCGCGTTGAGTTGAAAAAGCAAGTTCATCCGCGCCTGCTTTGGTATACTGTCCGCCGCCTGCCAGAAACTGAGCAGCAATTGCACGCAAAAGGCTCTGGCAACCGCAGCGTCCCGAGCGCAGGCGACCTGCTGACGCAGCGCAGCCAGTGTCAAATCCACCCTGCCCGCATCCTCCGCCAGCGCGGCGCCCAGCTCACGCATCGTGCGCAAAACGCGCTCCCTGTGGGAAAGCGCGTTTTCACGCTCCTTTAACTGGAGGCGCTTTTCGCACAGCGCGACCACCTGGCGCATCGTCTGCACAATCTGATCTTCCCCACAGGGCTTGAGCAGATAGTATCGCACGGCATATTCCATCGCCTTTTTAGCATACTCAAATTCGCCGTAACCGGACAGGATGACAAACTCCATTTCCATCTGCGCCATACGCACTTTCTCAATCAGATCCAGCCCAGAAAATCCGGGCATGCAGATATCCGTCATCACGATATCCGGGCTTTCATCCACGATCAGATCAAAAGCCTCCAACCCGTTTTTACAAACGCCAATCAAATCGATATTCAGCGCGCGCCAGTCGATGACCCGCGCAATGGTTTCCCTGATGATCTTTTCGTCGTCAACCAGGATCATTTTCCACATGCTCTGTCTCCTTTTCACGGTCATTCAGATGCGTACTGAGCACGGCGCGTACAACCGCGCATCCCTGACAATTGTCCGTCTCCAACCCATATTGCGGCCCGCACAAAAGCCGGATCCGCTCGTCGATATTGAGCATCCCGATGCCGAGCCCCTGCGCTTTCATCTGCCCTGCGCGCAGTTTTTCCAAAAGTCCCTCTTCAAATACAGATCCGTTGTTGCTCACCTGAACATACAATACATCATGCTGTGTCCATATCTGAACCGAGATGACGCACACCTCTTCCATCATCTGTTCCAAACCGTGTTTGATTGCATTTTCCACAAGAGGCTGAATGGTCATCTTGGGAATCTTCATATGTATCAGCGCAGGGTCTGTCTGCGCCGTCCATTGCAGGCGGTCCTCATAGCGCAGCTTCTGGATGGTCATATAATCGCCGACAACGGCCAGTTCATCCTGTATGGTTACCACATCTGCGCCCGCAAGAGAAAACCGCATCATATTGCCCAGCGCCTGCACCATTGCGCAGATCTGCGTTTGACCGGCCGACGCCGCCTGCCATTGAATGGAGGATAAGGTATTATACAGAAAATGCGGATTGATCTGTTGTTCCAGCGCCTGAAACGCCGCTTCCCGGATGCGCAGCTGTTTGACATAGTTGTCGTCGATCAGCCGGCGGATCTGCCCGGCCATTTCATCCAGGTGGCGATGCGCCAGACTCAATTCATCCGTTCCCTGTGCATAATCAAAGCCAACATCCGGGCTTTCCAGGCACCCGCGGCTGTAAACGTCCATTTTATAATACAGCGTATCAAAATGCCTTGTAATATTGCGCATCATCCGGTTTGAAAGCAGCAATACCATGCCCAGCACGGCCAATAGGCTGAAAATGCAAATCCCATAGGCCAGCAGCGCCATGCGATAGGGCTGATCATACAGCACCATATAGCAGCACAGCATATTCAGCGGCGTGATCTGCGTCTTAACGACAAAATAGCAATGCTTTTCCACTGTCGCCACCTGATATTCCGACCGGCTGTTCCATACCTGGCGATAGATCGCCTCCATGCTCGTCAGGTCCTTTGTGGATCCCAAGTGCAAAACATCGCCTTTTCCCAAAAGGATGATCCTCGACCAGGCGATGTCCTGGGATTTGGCCAGATCGTTGATCAGCCGCTGCAAATTAACGCGAACCGCCACAATGCCCAGATTGACAAACTCAAAACCGTCGATGGTGCGCACCAGACGCACATAATACACGCCGCCCGGATCCTCCTGAAGAAATACCCAGCTGCCAAAGCCGCTGTTTTCAAGCGCCGTACGCGCCAGCTGCTCCCGCTGATCGGAATCAAGCATGGTCGAAACCGGCGCATACCGGCTGAAACGCACCACTTTTTCCTGCGTATGGCGGCCGATCACCGCATCGCACTGCCAGAGATTGACGTAGGAAATATAGTTATTGCTCCCGCAATAATTGGCAACGGATTGACGCACACCATCCAGCAATTGCCTCCCCTTTCGCGTGTCCGCATCAATATAGCGCAACGTCATCAGGCAATTGGCCAGATTGGTATCATACGCCATCATTCGAACCACCGTTTCGGCATCGTCCAGCGAACTGCGCAGTTCCCCTGCGACATAGGAAAAGGTTTCGCTGACCGACTCATAGCGCTGACCATTGGCAAAGGCGATCAATACCATCGACACCACCAGCGCTGTGCTGCCGATAATCAGCACCGTTGCCAGCAGGACGTTGCGTATCTGATCGCCAATCTTTCCGTGCAGCAACACAGCGCTGCGCCTGTGCATTTTCCTGTAGATCATAACGCCTCCATACTATGAAAAAAGCCGATTCGTTTTCATCGGTTATGTAAACATGTCGGATAGTTCATTTTAATTTTATCACACGCCACTCCGTTTTACCAGCATACAGCGTTGGAATTATCCTCAAAAAAAACCGTGCTTTTTCTATCAAAAAAGCGATTTTATGCCATAAAAAAGCGAGCGGCCAAGCGGCCGCCCGCTTAATACGCTATGACTTTCTATACCAATTCAATCGCTTTTTTCCTGCACTTTAAAACGCATTGTCCGCATCCGGTGCATTTTTCTGGATCCACGCGATGCGCCTGTTTGAGTTCGCCCGAAATCGCGTCAAATTTACATTCCCTGGCGCACAGCGTACAGCCAATGCAGGCATTTTCATCAATAACTGCCTTTTTCTGGAGATTCAGCTCGCCCCACATGGCGCCGGTCGGGCAATGCCTGGCACATTCCAGACAGCCGGCACATTTTTCACGGTCAATCACGGGCAGATTATTTTCCATCGTGATCGCGCCGAACTTGCATTTTTTTGCGCACAGGCCGCACCCAATGCAGCCAGCCTTGCAGGCGTCCCGGACGGTTTTGCCTTTTTCCATCGCACGGCATTTAACGCGCAGTTTATAGTGCGGCTCCAGCCGGATCACGTTTTTGGGACAGGCCGCCATACACCGGCCGCAGCCCGCGCATTTGCTTTCATCCACATAGGCAATGCGGTTATCGGCCAGATGGATCGCGTCAAACGGACAGGCCGCCACACAGTCGCCATAGCCCACGCAGGCATAGCGGCAGGCCTTGTCGCCCTCTGCCGTCATCGCAACGGCGCGGCAGGTTTTCTCTCCCTGATAATCAAACCGCACGCCGCAATGATCGGTGGAACCGCGGCAGATGATATTGGCGACGAATTTGACCCCTTCGTTGTGCGGCGCTTCAATTCCCATGATCTGGGCAATTTTCTGCGTCGCTTCATTGCCGCCCGAAGGACACAAATTGGTCGCGGCGCCGTCGTTGACAATCGCCGCAGCATAACCGTCGCACCCGGGATACCCACAGCCGCCGCAGTTTGCGCCGGGCAAACATGCGCGCACCGCGGGAATACGCTCATCCACTTTGACCGCAAGCTTTTTTGAGGCGATGGCAAGGCCGGCGCCAAACAAGAGCGCCAGCACGCCCAGCACGAGCGCCGGAATCAGAATATTCATGAAATGCACCTCCTCAAATTAAGCCCTGGAACCCTAAAAACGCGATTGCCATAAGCCCTGCGGTAATCAGCGCGCCGGGGAACCCGTCCATCCATTCCGGCATATCCGCCAGCGCAAGGCGTTCGCGAATACCGGCCATCAGCACGATGACCAACGTAAAGCCAAGCGCTGAACCAATGCCGTTGACCACAGACTCAATCAGGTTATAGGATTGCTGAATATTCAAAATCGCCACGCCCAGAACCGCGCAGTTTGTCGTAATCAGCGGCAGATACACGCCAAGGGCGCTGTAAAGGGAGGGGCTGATTTTCTGCACCACCATCTCGACCAGCTGCACCAGAACCGCAATAACCAGAATGAACGCCAGCGTCTGAAGATAGACCAGTTGGAACCGTTCCAGCAGATAATGCTGTACCAGATAGGTAATCAGGGAAGCAAGCGCCATCACAAACGTCACGGCCATCCCCATGCCGGCGGCCGTAGAAACCTTTTTGGACACGCCCAGGAAGGGACAGATGCCAAGGAATTTTGCCATCAAAAAGTTATTGACCAGAATGGAGCCAAGCAAAATGATAAAAAACCGCGTCATGTTAAACTCCTTTCCGGGCCAGCGTTTTGGTCAGCTGATTGACCAGAATCATCAGTACGCCAAGGGTAATAAACCCGCCCGGCGCCATGACAAACAGCAGCGCAGGCTCAAAGGAAGCGCCGAAAAGCGCAATGCCAAACAGAGAGCCGGAGCCGATGATCTCGCGCACTGAGGCAATCAGCGTCAGCGCCATTGTAAACCCAAGCCCCATGCCCAGCCCGTCCGCAGCAGAGGCCAACGGCGGATTTTTGCTTGCAAAGGATTCGGCTCTGGCAAAGATGATGCAGTTGACAACGATCAGCGAAATGAAAAGGCCCAGCGTATCATAAAGATCCGGCAGGAACGCCGCCATGAGCATCTCCACAATGGTTACAAACGTCGCAATGATCACAATATAGGCCGGGATACGGATTTTATCGGGAATCACATTGCGCAAAAGTGAAACCACCAGATTGGAAAAAATCAGCACGAACGTCGTCGCCAGCCCCATGCCAATGCCGTTGAAAGCCTGCGTCGTCACCGCCAGCGTCGGACACATTCCCAGCACCAGGCGAAACGTCGGGTTTTCCGTAATCAAACCATTGAAAAAAACCTTTTTAATATTCTGCATGTCTACGCCCCTCCTTACCGGTAATGCTCTTGGAAATGCGCCAGCGCCTGAGCCACCGCGCTTTTCGCCGCATTGGAGGTAATGGTCGCGCCGGAAATCGCGCTGACCGACTCCACCGTATCGGCAGTGACGCCAGCATATTGATCGTAATATGCCGCGCTGCCCGCCTTCGCTCCCAGGCCAGGCGTTTCGGAAGAAGCGTCAAAGCGCACGCCGGAAATCCTGCCGTCGTTCTGAATGCCGACAGTCGCCGTAACGCCGCTGCTGCCATATCCCTGCGCACAAACGGTGTATACATAGCCATCCGGACAGGCGTACACGCCGGTAATGCCGGTTTGCGCCTGTGCGTCTTCAAAAACGGTTTCAAACGTCTCATTGCCCGGCATCACCGCCATCCGCGCTTCGTTGGCCCTGCGCAGATTCTGTTCGGCAATACGATCCTGCGTCAGGACATTTGTCGCGCCCAGGAGCAGCCCGGCAATCAAAGCGATGACCATCAGCCGCAGGCCAAGATTCATAACATCCTTCATTTTGCTTTGGCCACCTCCCCGTACTTACGCGGCTTGATATACCGGTCAATCAGCGGCGTAGCGACATTCATCAGCAAAATGGCGTAGGTCACGCCCTCGGGATAAGCGCCGAATTTGCGGATGACAAACGTGATGACGCCGCACCCCAGCGCAAAGAGGCATTGCCCGCGCAGCGTCAGCGGCGAGGTCACATAATCGGTCGCCATAAAAATTGTGCCCAAAAGCACGCCGCCGGTCAGCACCGACTGCGCCCCCAGCAAAAGCGACGGCGCCGCGCCGCCAAACAACGCCGACAGCGCAAACACCACGCCCAGATAGATCAGCGGAATATGTGCGCCGATAACGCGGCGCACCAACAGATACGCAAAGCCCAAAAGCAGCGCGATTTTGGACACTTCCCCGATGGAGCCGGGCAGTACGCCCAGAAGCATTTGGGAAAGCGCCGGCAGTTCACCGCTCATTTTCCCGTAAAGCGCCATCAGCGGCGTCGCGCTGGTTACCGTATCGCTCATCGGCAGCACATAGGAAGTCAGCCGTGTCGGCCAGCAGGCCAGCAAAAACGCGCGGCCGGCCATCGCAGGGTTCATAAAATTCTGACCCAGCCCGCCAAAAAATTCTTTTACGATGATTACGGCAAAAACGCTGCCGATCATCGCAACCCACCAGGGCGCGGTCGACGGCAGGTTCAGCGCCAGCAAAAGCCCGGTTACCGCCGCGGACCAGTCGCCGATGGTCTGTTGTTTTTTCATGCATGTACACCAGACCCATTCGCTCAGTACCGCGCTGAGCGTACCGACAGCGCACAGCATCAGGCTTTTCCAGCCAAACAGCAGCGTCCCAGCGATCATCGCAGGCACAAGCGCGATGACCACATCACGCATGACGCTGGCCGTACTGCGACGGTCGCGCACATGCGGCGAAAGCGAAACGCGAAATGAACTCATGATTCGTTCCCTCCTTATTTACGGCGCGACGCCAGGATCGTACGCTTGGCGGTGCGGATGTTGGTGGTGATATTCAGCTTGGCCGGGCATACATAGGTACACGATCCGCATTCAATGCAGTCCAGCGCGTGGTACGCCTCCGCCTGCTCCCAATCGCGCAGCTTGGCAAGCCGGTTGAGCATCATCGGCAATAGATGCATGGGACACCCCTGCGCGCACCGGCCGCAGCGGATGCAGCTGGTGGAAGGGGTATCGCCTGCCTGCTGTGATGTGAGCGCCAAAATACCAGAGGTGCTCTTTTGGACGGGAACGTCCAAGCTATAAACGGCAATCCCCATCATCGGGCCGCCGGCAATCACTTTTTGAACATCCGGCAGAAGGCCGCCGCAAAACGCGATCAGATCCGAAAACGGCGTACCAACCCGCGCCAGCACATTAGCGGGCTTGCCCACCGCGCCGGTTACCGTCACCACCGTTTCCACCAACGGCACAGCGCGCACAACCGCGTCGTAAACCGCCACAGCCGTGCCTACATTGCATACCACGCATCCAGCCGCGGCCGGCAGCTTGCCGGAGGGCACTTCCCGGCCCGTAATCGCCAAAATCAGCTGCTTTTCGGAGCCCTGCGGATATTTTACCTTCATCGGCTGTACGCGCACCTGAGCATCCTCATAAGCCCTAAGCGCTTCGATGGCGTCCGGCTTATTGCGCTCAACGCCGATCACGCCTTTTTCAACGCCCAGTGCGCGCATGATCAGCTTCAGCCCGCTTACGACATCCGCCGTGCGCTCCAGCATCAGCCGGTGATCGCTGGTCAGATACGGCTCGCATTCCGCGCCGTTCAGGATCACGGTATCCACCGTCATATCCGGCGCCAGGGAAAGCTTGACATGCGTTGGGAAGGACGCGCCGCCAAGTCCGACGATGCCGCTGTTTTTTACAATCTCGATGATCTGTTTGCCATCCAGCCCATCTGTATCCGTTCGCGGGCGGATATCCGGATGCCATCGGTCCTGAAAATCGTTTTCTATCACCACGCACGGCGTAAGCGCGCCGGAAATGGTCAGACGCGGCTCAATTGCCTTGACAACGCCGGAAACGCTTGCATGGATGGGCGCAGAAACAAAGCCCGTCATCGCGCCGATTTCCTGGCCGATGCAGACAGTATCGCCCACTGCAACGCAGGGCTTGCAGGGCGCGCCAATATGCTGGGAGAGCGGAATCACCGCCAGTTTGGGCGCAGGCGCATGTACAATGGCACAGCCGCTGGACAGCGGCTTTCCGTGATGGATTTGATGCAGCGGGTAAATACCTCCGCGAAATGACACGGTTTTAATAGGTCTCACCTCTTAATCATATTCACTTCATTTTATCGCAACACAGTGAAAAAAACAACTGTTTAACGGGTTTCATTTTGAAAATAACAATCATTTTTCGCCAAAAAGCACCGAATTGTTAAAAAGATATCAAAACCGGGGCCGATTGCGAAAAAAACAAGCGGCGCCTCATACCCGGAGACGCCGCTTTCAGGAGCTTTGTTTATCGATCGATCAGATATTCGGACTTGCAGTATCCGATCTTCTTATCATAGATGAATTTCGACCAGGTGCTGCCTTTTTCAAGGACAGTCACCGTCGTACCGGAAGGCACGGTCGCCAGCTGCTGCGCCGATTCGCTGGCGCTCTTGCGCATGATCACCGACGTGGTGGTCTTCATCAGCCAGAATTTCAGCGTGGAATTGGTCGCCGTAGACGCCGTCGGATCCGACAGGAATTTGGAGGACACATACCCCTGCGTACCGTTATAGGAAACCTTGGACCAGGTGCTGCCCTTTTCAAGAACCGTTACCGTCGTACCGGACGGGATCGTCCCCAAGGACTCGTAGCTGGTTGCAGGGCCTGTTCTCAAATTGACGTTGGAGGTCACCGACAGCTTTTCCCCGGAAGCGGTTGCTCCGCCGGAGGAGGTCCCGCCGCCGGCGGCGCTTCCCGCAGCGCCGAAATTCAGATAATCGTTTTTGACATAACCGGTCAAATTCCCGTACTGAACCTTCGTCCAGTCGCCGCCCTTGCTGACAACCGTTACCGAAGTACCCGCGGAAAGCGTCGCCAGGGAACTGAAGCTGGTGCCCTCGCCCGCGCGCAGATTGACGCTGGTCGTTGTCGTCGCGCTGGTCGGCGCAGCAGCGGCGCCGCCGCCAAGGCCTTCCAGATACTGGGTCATCACATAGCCGGTTTGACCGCCATAACGGATCTGGCTCCAGGAAGCGCCCTGGTTGAGCAGCGTTACCGTTTCACCGCCCGGAATCGTACCGAGGCTCTGGGTGGACGTGCTGTCCCCGGCGCGCAGCTTGACATTGGTCGTCACACGCACGCTCTGCCCGGAAACCGCGCCGCCGGAGGAAGAGCCGGTATTTTCCATGCCATTGCTTTGGAAATTCAAATACTGGTTCATGATATAGCCGGTCATATTTTTGTAAGTGACCTTTGTCCAAAGCGTCCCCTTGCTCTGCACCGTGACCTGCGTGCCGGCAGACAGGGTTGCCAGGATATCAAAGGTCGTCCCTTCGCCCGCGCGCAGACGCACAATCGTCGTCGTTGCCGCCGCCGATCCGGCAGAACCGGTATTTCCCGTCGATCCCGTCAGCGTCTCAGACAGATACTGGGACATGATGTAGCCGGTATATGCGCCATAGGAAACCTGGCTCCAGCCGGCGTTCTCGCTCCACACCGTTACCGCCGCGCCGCCGGGCACAATCGCCGTCACCGTCGCGTTGGCGTCCGCCGCCGAGCGCAGATTCACCTTGCCCACCGTGTAAGCCGTTTTGCCGTTGGTGGAAGCCGCAGTGCTGCTGAAATTCAAATAAGTATTGATGATATAACCGGTTTTGCCGTCGTAGCTGACCTGACTCCAGGCATCGCCGCGGCTGATCACCGTCACCTGCGCGCCGTTTGGCACCGTGGTTAAAATATCATAGGTCGTCCCCGCCCCGGAACGCATCCGCACATTGGCGGTTGCCGTCGCCGCCTGAGCGGACCCGCCGGAGGGCGCCGTCGCGCCGCCGCCGGTGGACGCCGCCGGCGTACCGACAAAGTTTTCAAGGTATGTCGTCATAACATAACCGGTTTTGCCGCTGTAGCTGACCTGACACCACTTTTCGCCTTTTGCCAGAACCGTGACGGTTTCTCCGCCCGGAATGGTCATCAGGCTGGAATAATCCGTTCCTTCGCCTGCGCGCAGACGAATACTGGTGCGGGTTCTCGCCGTTGCGCCGCCAGCGCCCGTACCCGTCCCGGTTCCGGTTCCGGTGCCGGACTGCGTCTGCTGCGCCAGAACGGCGGCATTGATCAGATCGGTCATATTGCTCACCGCCGTAACGTCCACCCAGCCCATAACAGATCCGTTTGTCACCAGACAAAGGTTCGGCGTGACGGACAGCACATAGACATAATCCCCGCGGTTTAAAATGCCCGCGGCGGTCGTGGAATCCAGCGCCGTAAGCACTGGTGTGGCAGCCAGAATCTGACGCTGAATATTATCCGTCACCGGCACCTCCACCACGCCGCTGCCGGTCTGGATCAGGCCATTTGAACCGGTATTGGTTCCACTTGAACCGGGATTGGTGATCGTCCCGGACGTATTGCCGCTGCCCTGCGACGTCAGCGCGTTATAATCCGTTGTATATTTTTGTTCAATATAACCGCTTTTGCCGCCTACGACAACGCGGTACCAGCTGCCGGTAATTTCATGCACGCTTACCAGCTTGTCCTTTTCAATGGTATAGCTTGCCGCCGCAGACGTCGAAGCCGACGCGCGCGCCGTCACCGCCGTGGTCGTGTAGGCAAAGCCGATGGCGGAAGATCCTGTCGCCGTGCCGGACGAACCGCCCGTTCCCGTACCGGCCGTCGGCGTCACCACCGTGTTGACCCCGGCAGGATCGCGCCGGGTAAAGGCATACTGGGTAACCTGCGCGCCAACGTAATAAAACGACAAAATGTTCTGATAGCCCCATCCAAGATCGCGCGCCATATACTGCGCGCCGCGCTGGCTCATGCCGATGCCGTGGCCGTACCGGCAATAGTCCAGGTAAATAATCCCGTTGCCGGAATTGCTTACGCGGGCCATCCTCAGATCCTCCGTAATCGCGCCGGCATCCTTCAGCTCATTCATGATGCTGGCCGAAACGGAAAACGTCGTATAGGAGCCGCCGATGCTGGCCGTGCCGGAAATAACCGCCGTTTGATAATTGATGCTGCCGGGATACTTGGGATTGGTCAGCGACACATCCGTATAACCGGTAATCGATACCGAACCGGCAGACACACCGTATTGAGCGGCAATCTTATTTTTGATCAGCGTTTCCACACCGGATTTATTGGTCGAGCCCTTATTGGTAAAATAGATGTGCGACACCAGGCTGTCCGGGTTGGCAACATCGTAGGGATCCTCCTTGACCACATAACAGCCCGGCGACACGCGGTCGCTCCAAATATGCGCCGGCGTATCGGTCTCGCCGCCGTTGGAGGCGGCATAATAGGTGACAAAGGGCTGACCGTTATAGGTCAGAATCATGCCGGCCGTTTCATTGACGGCGCGCATCACCACGTCGTCGGAAGCGCGATAGCCCTTATACACCTGATCGTTTGTCGTGTCGCCGATATCATAGGTGCCGCTGCCTGTCATATCCATATAGGCATAGGTACGCGCGGCAACCGCCTGCGCCTTGAGCGCCTCAAGCGGCCAGGCGTTGTCCATCTCGTTGCCGACCACGCCGTACAGATAGGTTTCCAGATAAACGGTATTGACAATGGTCAGCGTATTGCCGGAGGCATAAAACGTAAAATCGCCCTGATAGCTGCGCGTGCCAAAGCGGGTATTGCTCAGCGTGATCAAGCCCGTATTGCCGTTGGCGTCCTGACGCTGCGACAGCGTAAAGGACGAACCCATAGAATAACTTTGTCCGCCGCCGGTAAGCGTCAGCTGCGAGCCGGAGGCCGTAACGCTGAGCGTATCGCCCTTTGAAAAGGTCACGCCGCCCGAAGATGATTCCGCCACATAGTAGCCCGAAACGGACATCGTCCCCGTAGTAGAGACCGTGCCCATCGAATCCAGGCGCACACGGATCATCCCGTCGACCGCCGCCTGCGCCTGCACTACGGGAAAGACAGTAAAACATATAGCAAGGGCCAGCACCCATGCGAGCAATTTTCTGCGCATATGGAACCTCCTGATACGGCATCCAAAATCGGATTGTCTACAAGCATATTACCGTATTATTGACGAATGTGCAAGATATTTTGTTTCAAAAAACGACATTTGGCGCAAATTGGCAGATGCGCAAACGCAAAAACCCGCACCGAAACGGTACGGGTTTTATACGCGAATGAAACCAGCCTGAAAGGCTCGTTTTTTACTCCTGAGCAGGTGCGCCGACAGGGCACACGTCCGCGCAAGCGCCGCATTCAATGCACTTTTCAGGATCGATGCAGTATTTGCCGTCGCCTTCGCTGATCGCGGAAACGGGGCATTCGCCTTCGCAAGCGCCGCAGGAGATACATTCGTCAGAAATCTTATAAGACAAACATATCACCTCCTTGACCGTATTTGCACACACAGGGTGCGACATAATATTAGCACACATTGCGGTTGTATGCAAGATCAATTCTAAAAATCCCGCTAAAATCGCGCAGTTTATTTAAATCGCGCAGATCCACGCGGCAAAAAAGCCGCCCATCACGCAGGTAATCAGGCAAACGGCCGTGATGCGCCGCATGGATTTTTTGGGAATCTGCATACCGGCAGTGTATACGGCGATGGTATAGAAAATGGTTTCCGTCGATCCCATCATGGCGCAGGCCGTGCGCGCGGCAAAACTGTCCGGACCGCAGGCGCGCAGGATCTGCTCCACCACCGCCAGCGCGGCGCTGCCGGAAACCGACCTTACCAAAAACAGCGGAAAGATTTCCTGCGGCAGCCCCAGCGCGCCAAACGCCGGCGCCAGCAGATGCGCCAAAAACGCAAACAGGCCGCTTTTTTCCAGCATGCCTGCGCAAAGCGCCGCCGCAAAAATATTGGGCGCGGTTTTGAGCATCAGCGCCATGCCTTCCCCTGCCCCGCGCAAAAAGGCGTCATACGGATTGGCGTTTTTGATCATGCTCCAAAGCACGCCCGCCGCAATTGCCGCCGCCAGCAGGCTATTCATGACCCTTCCTCCGGCGCATGGCCCAAATCCTGAAAAGCCCGACGCCCAGCAGGGTGGTCAAAAGCGTGGTCAACAGCGCTTCCAGCCAGATATCCTGCGGATTGGGCGCGCCGTATTTGGCGCGCAGCGTGATCAGCGTCGTGGGCAAAAGCTGAACAGACGAGCAGTTCAGAACAATAAAAAGCCCGATTTCTTCATAATAACCACCTTTTTTATGCATTTGCGCAACCGCCCGTACGCCCTGTGCCGTAGCGGCGTTGCCAAGCCCCAGCATGTTGGCGGACAAATTGGCGCACACGGCGTGCAGCGCAGGCGCATTTTCCCTGCTGGTACGCACAAACAGCCGCCGCAATACCGGCTGCATCAGCCGATTGAGCAGCGACAGCGCGCCGGCAGACTCCAGCACGGCAATCAGGCCGCACCAAAGCATATACGCGCAAAGCAGCGACAGCATCAGCTCCAGCGCATCGCCGGCGCAGGCCGTCAAATTGCCCACAACCGCCCCGCCGTTGCCCGATACAACCTCAAATCCGATGGCGCAAAGCAGCAGCGCCGGCCAGATTTTGTTCATAGCGTCCTCCATTCCGGTATAAATTCCCGTTTTTTGTAAACACTATGTTGCGGAGGTGTGCGTTTATGCTGACGCTGTTTTTTCGTTCCATTATTATATTCGTTCTGGTCGTTGTGATGATGCGTACGATGGGCAAGCGGGAGATGGGGCAGCTGCAGCCGTTCGAGCTGGTCATTTCGCTGATGATCGCCGACTTTGCCGCATCCCCGCTTTCGGATATCTCAACGCCGCTGGTCACCGGGCTGATGCCCATCATCGCGCTGGTTCTGATCAACAACATTTTCAACGTCATTATTTTAAAAAGCCAGAAGCTGCGCCGGCTCATCGGCGGCAAGCCGGTCGTCCTGGTGCGAAACGGCCGCATCGATCTGGCGCAGCTGGACAAAAACGCGCTGACCGTCGCCGACCTGCTCGAGCAGATCCGCCTGGCCGGATACCCGGATATTACCGAGGTCGGCGCGGCCATCTTTGAGCCCTCCGGTCAGATGAGCGTCTTTCCCATTTCCCAGAAGCGACCGGCCACAACGCAGGAGCTTGGCATCCAAACCGCGTATGAAACCGTACCGCTGACCCTGATCATTGACGGGGAGATCCAAACGGAAAACCTGCGCCACGGCAAGCTGTCCGATGTCTGGCTGGCGGCGCAGCTTCAGCAGCTTGAGCTTGACGCCGGACAGATCCTGCTCATGTCGCTGAGCAGCCAGGGCGTGCTGCATGTTCAGCTGCGCAAGGGCGATGCGCCGATGATCTTTAAAAAGCTGGATTCTGCACAGGAGGCGATCTGGTAATATGAAACTTTGCATCATCATGATCGCCGTCTGTCTGGCTTTTGCGCTGGTCCTTGGCGGATTGAGCATGCTGGTATTTCGCCAGGCGACCGAGCTGAACGCCCTGCAGCAGCAATTGATGGATGCGCTGCGCGCCGGAGATATCATGCGCGCGCAGGCGCTTTGGCAGCAGCTGCACAGCCAGTGGCATCAGGTCCGCCCATTCTGGAAAACCGTGCTGGAGCACGCAGACCTTGACGAAGTGGACGACCTGTTAACCGATATTGACGCCGCATTTTATGTAAATGAAATTGCCGACGCACTGTATGCCGCAGGCAGGCTGGGGAACCACCTGCACTGCATCCGCGAGCAAATGCAGGTGCTTTGGTATAACCTGCTGTAGCGCTGCGCTCATTTTTCCTCAGCCATGCGGCAATTGGCCTAAGCAAGCAAATGATGCGGCTCCAAACGGATCCGCGTCATTTTGTTTCATCCTGCCATGCCATCTGCCAATTTAGGCGCAGCGCGCTTTGGCGGTTCAACTCAAATCGCTGCGCATCCGCCGGTGAAACACCCAAACGGCCAGCGCCAGCGCGCCTATCGTCCAAAGGGTCAGCACGGGCAAATTGGGCCAGATTGCGGCATAATCTCCTGCAACCGCCGCACGCGCGGCATTGACCGCCGGATAAAACGGGAAAATACGGCAGATGCGCTCCATCACGCCGCCGATTGCCGCCACGTCCATCCAGCAGCCGCCCAGCAAAGCAGAAAGCGTAATAAAAATCGAAGCCACACCCGGCGCCGCCTTATCGCTCAGCAGCGCGCCAAAAAGCAGGCCCAGACCGATAAACAGCAGCAATGTCGGCAAAAACACCAGCCAGGACACTGCGGCCCCAGCAAACGGAAACGCCTGTCCGGCCAAAGCGGCAATAAGCGCGCCGGTGCCATAGGTTACCGCCGTCTGCGCCGCGCCGATGGCCAGCAGCGGCAGCGCATAGCCTGCCAGAAAATCCACCGCGCGCAGCGGAGAAGCATACAGCCGGATCAGCAGCGCGCTGGAACGGTCCTTTGAAAGCTGCAGCGCGCCAAAGAGCATCACAAAGGAATAGGAAAACATCGCAATACCGGGCGTCAGGTTCTGAATCTGAAAAACGGTCATGCCTGCCTGAGGCGGAATGGATTGATTGATCACCGTCATCAGCCCCAGCATCACAATCGGAAAGCCCAGACAAAAAACATAGCTGAGCGGATCGCGCCACAGCTCCCTGAAAATCCGTCCGGCAAATACGCGCGCACGCATCATGTTCAACCCTCCCCCTGTGCAATCGCCACGAAGGCATCCTCAAAGCTTGCATGCCCCGTACGCGCGCAAAGCGCCTCACAGGTTCCCAGCGCGCGAATGCTGCCGTCCACCATCACCGCTACCCGGTCGCAAAGCGCCTCAACCTCTTCCAGATAGTGGGTGGTAAGAATAATGGTAATTTTTCCGCGCAGCGCCAAAATCACCCGCCACAATTCCCGGCGCGCCAGGACGTCCAGTCCCAGCGTCGGTTCATCCAAAAGCAGCACCTGCGGCTTTGTAATCAGCGCCATGGCAATGCTCAGCCGGCGCTGCCATCCCCCGGAAAGGGTCTTTGCCCGCGTATCCGCAACCGGATCCATTGCAAATTGCCGGATCGTCTGATCCGCCGCTTCCCTTGCCCGGCGCGCATCCATGCCATAGATCCCGGCGATAAACGCCAGATTTTCACGAACCGTCAAATTGGGCGCAACCGCCGTTTCCTGCGTGGAGATCCCGATACGCGATTTCACCTGTTTTGCCTGCGTCAAAACGCTGAAGCCCAGCACATCGGCGTCTCCGCCGCTTGGCTGGCTAAGCCCGGAGAGCATGCGCAGCGTGGTTGTCTTTCCCGCGCCATTGACCCCCAAAAGCCCAAACAGTTCGCCCTGCATGATCGTCAAATCCATCGGCGCTACGGCGATTTGATCCCCGTAGCGCTTTTCCAGCTTTTTGATCTCGATTGCCGCCGCCATCGCTATTCCTCCGAATCATCGCCGGGCGCATTGAAAATGGCCTGCGCAAACATTTTATACGCGTCGTAATTTACCAGCGCAATCCCCTGCTTTTTATCCGCCAAAAGCAGCAGCTGATCGCCCGGTTCGATCCCAAACAGATCCCGCGCGCCTTTGGGAATCACAATCTGCCCCTTTTCGCCGACCTTGACCGTTGCCATAAACTTATCTTTAGGTGTTTTCATAGGCGCCTCCCGTCCGTATAAAAAGTATAACTCTTCATACTTTTCTTATTTAGAATAATTCAGGATTGCGATTTTGTCAAGTCCTTTTCAATCCCGCACTGCCGTGGTATACTCAATTTGCGCCGCATCCGGAGCCATACTCCGTTTAAGTCTGCCCTGGCTGCGGCAGAAAGCAGGATTCACAAAAATAAAATAAAGCCTGTACAGGAGGCAATTTATGACAATCAATGAATATCAGCAATTGGCAATGACGACCGCCAACCCGGCGTTAAACCGGCAGCAGCAGCTGTTAAACGGCGTCATGGGGCTTTGCGGCGAAGCCGGGGAAGCCATCGATATCGTCAAAAAACATCTGGCCCAGGGACATGCGCTGGACACGGCGCATCTTGCCCGGGAGCTGGGCGACATCGCATGGTATCTGGCGCAGACCGCCACCGCCATCGGCTGCCCGCTGGAAGATATTTTGCAGATGAATATCGATAAGCTTAAGGCGCGTTATCCGCAGGGATTCGAATCCGACCGCTCCCAAAACCGCGCCAAGCAGGATCTTTAATCCCCGTTCAGTTCAAGCGCATACAAAAAAAGCCCTGTATCCGGCGCTGTTTTACCCGGACACAGGGCTTTTTATACCGTTTAGAGCGGTTCGTCAAAGGGTTCCGAGGGCTGCTGCAGGTTCAGCGCCGGCAGCTCGTCCAGGGACGAAATACCAAAATGGCGCAAAAAAGCCTCCGTCGTCCCGTATAGGATCGGCCGGCCAAGCGTCTCGCGTCGGCCAACCTCCTCAATCAGGCCAAGCCTTGTCAGCGCCGCCACGCTGTAATCGCATTTGACGCCGCGCACCTGTTCAACATCCGCCTTGGTCACCGGCTGTTTATAGGCAATAACCGACAGCGTTTCCAGCAGCGTGCCGGTAAGGCTTTGCCGCTGAGTCGGATTGAGCGCCCGTTCCACATAGTCGGCGTAGACCGGCCGCGTGCAAAGCTGAAGCCGGTCGCCGTAGCGCATCAGCTGAATGCCGCGCGCGTCCTTATGCAAATCCTCCTCCAGCGCTTCCAGCGCCGCCTCCAGCTCAAGGCGCGTAATTTCCAGCGCCGCCGTCAGCACCGAAGCATCCACCGGATCGCCGGCAACAAACAAAATGGCTTCCACTGCCCCGGCGATTTGCTGCCGGGTCATCCCCCCGTCTTTTTTCGGTTCATCCTGCATGCGCAGCGCGCTCCTTTCTTTTGGCAATCAGCAGGATTTCACCGTAGGTATCCTCCTGCACGACTGCAACGCGTTCCAGACGGATCAGTTCCAAAAGCGCAATAAAGACGCTGACAATTTCATCAAATGCCGGCTGCGCTTCAAAAAGGTCGGAAAACGGCGTCTGACGCCGAACCCGAAGGGCGGACTCAATGCGCAGCATCGATTCCTGCATGGAAAACCGCTCGCGGCGGATTTCCCTGGGCGGGACGGGCACCTCCTGCTGTTTTGCACGGGTCAGCAGCTTTAAAAACGCACGGGAGAGCGCGTCGATCGTCAGCTGACGCATGTCCGGTTCCACCTGCGGATCCACCAGTTCCTCCGGCAGACGCGTCAAAAGCGCGCGCGCCTCGTTTTGCAAAAGCGCAAAACGCGCGCCCGCCTCCTTATACGCCTTATATTCCATGAGCCTGCGCACCAGCTCGTCTTCCGGGCTTTCCTCCTCCGGATCCGGCGCAGGCGGTTTGGGCAGCAGCGCGCGGGATTTGATTTCAATGAGCGTAGCGGCCATCGCCAAAAACTCGCTGGCCGACTCCATGTCCAGTTCGTCGGTCTGCGCCATAAACTGCAAATATTGATCGGTGATATCCGATACAAAAATTTCCCGGATGTCGATTTTCGCGCCGGAGATCAGATGCAGCAGCAGATCCAGCGGACCTTCAAACTGTGAAAGCGATACAGTATACATGTTTATACAAAACTCCAAATCAGCAGCGCGGCAAACACGATCCAATAGGTCGCAAAGTGGAGCACTGTGCCCAAAATACCGGTAATGGACAAAATCAGCAGCAGCGCCATGCCGTAGCGGTCCAGCTGGGTCAAAGCGCCCAAAGCATTGGGGAACAGCGCGGCAAAAAGTTTGCTGCCGTCCAGCGGCGCAATGGGCAGCAGGTTCAAAACCGCCAGCATCGCATTGACATCCAGCGCATAATAAGCCACATCGCACAAAACCGCCCCCGCCGAACCGGGCACATGCGCCGCAAGCCGGTAAAGCAGACCAAATATAACGCAAAGCGCCAAATTGGCCGCAATGCCCGCCGCAGAAACAACAATGCGGCCCTTGCGGCGATTATCATAGTAAAGCGCGTTGGTCGGCACCGGTTTTGCCCAGCCAAAGCCCAAAATCAAAAACAGAGCAAAGCCCGTCCAATCGATGTGCTTGATCGGGTTGAGCGTGAGCCGCCCCATCTTTTTAGGCGTATCATCGCCCATGCGCACCGCGGCATACGCATGCGCCCACTCGTGCAGCCCCATACCAAAAATCAATCCCGGGAGCATGAAAAGCATCATGCGCAGTCCCGCAATCGGGTTGGCAATCAATGTTTGAATCATGGCATACTCTCTACCTTTCCGGCCAGGCCGTCGGTATATGAAACCTGCATATTTTCATCCACAAACAACGCCTCCACCCCTTCCAGCTGCTGTGCCAGCACCAGCGCGCGATCTTTTCCCAAAATCAAAAACGCCGTACTCAGCGCGTCCGCATACGCCGCATCCTGGCAAACCACCGTCGCGCTGAGCAGATCCGTCTGTGCCGGATACCCAGTAGCCGGATCGAGCACATGATGATAGCGCACGCCGTCCAGTTCAAAAAAGCGCTGATAAACCCCGGAGGTCACAACCGAGCAGTCCTGCACGGCAAGAGTGGCAATGAGCGTTCCGTTGGGCTCAAAGGGTTTTTGCACGCCCACGCGGTAATCGCCGCCGCCCGGCCGCTGGCCGATCAGCACCACATTGCCGCCCAAATTGACAATCGCGCTTTCAACGCCCTGCCCGCGCAGAAGCTGCGCCGCCTGCATGGCAATATAGCCCTTTGCAATACCGCCAAGATCCACAAGCGCGTCCTTCGTCAAAACCGCCTGACCATCCTGTAGCGTCAAACACGCCATTCCGCTGCTGGAAAGCGCTTTTTCCAACGCTTCAGCGTCCGGAATCTGCGGTTGCGGCGCAGTAAAATTCCAAAGATCGCTGATACGGCCAAGCGTAATATCAAATGCGCCGTCTGTCAGCACATTTACGCGCTGCGCCAGCAGAAAAAGCGACTCCAGCGACGCATCCAACGCCAAAAAGCCGTCCTGGTTGAGTTGGTCCATTTCGCTGCCCGTTATATGGCGCGACAGGCGTGCCTCCTGTACGTCCACCTCGGCCAGCGCGTCCCGCCCAGCCTGCTCGTCCTGCCCGCGATAGACCGTAACCGTACACACCGTATCGAGCGCAAACGACGTAACCTGCCGCGGAGCATCCTGACAGGCGCACAGGCTCAGCGCCCATAAAAGCGTCAAAAATACCCGCAACAATCGCCGCATGCGTCTTTCCCCTTTCAAACGAAAGCTCAGCGCCCGTAAAACGGCCGCCGCCTGATCTGCACCCATCCGGCAAATCGTACGGGATATTATAGCATATCGAAACAAAAATGCCAAATCCATTGCGGCAAGCCGCCGAATTGTTGTATCATAGGAGCGAAAGGAGGGCGACGCATGCCAAAGAAGAAAGAATGCTGGACGCTGGCAGTCATCGTCGGCCTGCTGGCGCTGTGCTGCGCAGCGGTATCCCGGCTTGGCGCCGCAGGAAAGACGGCCGTCGTTTACGAAAACGGCGTCTGCATGGCGCGCCTGCCTTTATCCGCCGATCAGCAATTGACCGTATCCGGCAATACGATCCAGATTCGGGACGGCGCCTGCTGCGTTTTGCGCGCAGATTGCCCGGATCAGCGCTGCGTGCATCAGGGCTGGGCCAGCAGAACCGGGCAATGCATCGTCTGCCTGCCCAACCGCGTCATGATTCAGATCGAAGGAGGAAACGCCGATGCCGACACCGTCAGCTACTGACCGCCCGGCAAAAAAGGTCGCCTATGGGGCGCTGTTTACGGCGCTGGCGCTGATTTTTTCCTATATTGAGTCGCTGCTTCCGCCGTTTGTACCCGTTCCCGGCATCAAGCTGGGGCTGGCCAATGCTGCTGTAACGCTGGCGCTGTATCTTTTGGGCGTCAGACAGGCCATTTGCATCAACGTCGCACGCATCGCCCTTGCCGCATTGCTGTTCGGCAACCCGACGGCAATGCTGTACAGTCTTTGCGGCGCGGCGCTGAGCATGGCGTCTATCGCGCTGCTCGCCAAAAAAAGCACGCTTTCACCGGTTGCGCTGTGCGCCGCTTCAGGAGCTGCGCACAATATCGGGCAGCTGATCTGTGCAATGGCTGTGCTGCACAGCGTTGGCCTGATCTACTATCTGCCTGCGCTGCTGCTGGGAGGCGTTTTAGCCGGCATGTCCGTCGGCCTGATCTGCGCGCCGGTGATTGTCAGAATCAGGAAAGTCAAAAAATAAGAATTCCAAAAATTGCCCGCGCATACGGCCAGATGAAAACAGACGCTTGCCAATAGGAAGCGTCTGTTTTTGCGCGCAGACCAAACCATAGGATTTTAACCGGCAGTTTCACCGTTTCCATCCATCTTATGCCTGGAAATCCACCAAAATCGCCCGGCATGGCGCGCCCTCTGCGCCGTCCACCTTCAGCGGCGCCGCGCACAGAAAATAGTCGCCTTCCGGCACATCCTTTAAATACAGCCCTTCCAGGATCCCGATGCCCGCGCCCAGGATGGCCTGATGCACCACATCGGGCGATTGATCCTCCACGGAAAGATAATCCACGCCGATGGTTTTTACTCCGCAGCGCGCAAGATATCGCCCAGCACCGATATCCAGGCCAACATAATCGGCATGGAACGGCCGCAGCTGTTCTTCCAGGCTGTTTTTTGTTTTCAAGAGCAGGATTTCACCGTTTCGGGGCCGCAGCGTTTCCAGCGCCGCCTGCGTAACGACGGGCACATCCAAAAGCGCCGCGACTCTGCATGGGCCGACAAAAGTATCCAGCGGCAAATCGTCCAGCGTTTTGCCTTCGGCAATAAAATGAAACGGCGCATCGGCATGCGTTCCGGTATGCGACCCCAGTTCAAGGGCGGACAGATTGTTTTTCCCGCCGTCTTTCATGTTGCGCAGCCATTTCAAAACCGGCGGCTTGTTGCCCGGAAAAACGGGCATCTGCGGATTAAGCCGTCGGGAACAATCGTACAGTTTCATAAGCGCCCCTCCTGTGATTTTTGTCCATTATAATACAATTGCCCGCATAAAAAAAGCCTGCATCCACAGCAAACAAAAAAAACGCTGAATCGTTTTCAGCGTTCTTGAGCGGTCGAAGAAACGTTTCAACCGCTCAAATGAAATCTGCGATTTCATTTGAAACAGCCCTGCTGCGCGCCTAAAGACGCTTGCAGGGCTGCAAAGTAAGAAAATTTTACGATTTTCTTCCGTTCGCCGGCAAAGCCGGCGATGCCGGGATTGAAAGTCAAGAACGCTGTTTTTTCTTGACAATTCTTCCTTAAAGATGCTTTTGGGATACTCTAAAGAACGCGGAATCGTCTTTCAGCGTTCTTTACAAAAATTCCAATACGTCCATGACGCTTACAGCGTCGCAGCCACCTGCTCCATCAAAGCGCGATCCGGGTTTTTCTGGTTGATTTTAGACACTTCGATAATCAGCCTGTAAAGCGGCACATTTTTTTCCTGCGCAACCTGTTCAAACAGGCTGTTGAAGCTGGAATGTGCGCCGGCAAGGCCCAGGATCAGATCATAGGGCACAACAGCGGTATGGTAATTATGCTTTTTCATGGCCGGGATGAGCTTTTTGTCTTCAAAATCCAGCAGTGCCAGCAGGTCAATCTCCTGCATCAGCCCAATGCGCTGGAAAGCGGCTGCAGCCAGATCGGTCGCGCAGTTGCCGGCGCTGCGGGCCATGCCCAAAAGGCCGCAGTCAAAAATTGTCGCGCCGCCGCGGCAAGCCGCCAGCGCGTTGGCAACGGAAAGGCCCAGGTTATTATGTCCATGGAACGCAACGGGGATTTTCACCTTCGACGTCATGGCGCGGCAGTATTCCTCCACCTGATCGGGCATCATCGTGCCCGCGGAATCCATGATGGTGATCTCGTCCAATCCGCAGTCCTCCAGCATCGCGGCTTCATCCGCCAGATCCTGTGCGCTTAAAATATACCCCTTCATCAGCGAATAGCAGCATTTCAAGCCGGTGTCCTTGATACGTTTGACCACCGGCGCAGACATCTCGCCGTCGCCGGCGTTATTGCCCACACGCAGGAATTTCAGGCCATACTTTTTCGCCAGATCGATGTTCTTTTGCGACCCCTGCTTAAAGCCCATGAACATCCCAATTTCAGCCTGATCCAAATAAGGCTGAATCAGCTCAAGATATTCCTCGTCCGTACACGGCGCAATGGAATTGTTGGCCTCATAAGCGCCAAGGCCCAGGCAGTTGCCCATTTCAATGGTCGTAATGTTGCTGGCGATCAGCCCTTCAATCATCATTTTGGTCAGTTCAGCATCAAAGCCTTTGCCAACCACATTGCCACCGTCGCGCAGCGTACAGTCAAACAGCTTCATTTTCAAGCGCTCCTTTGCTATTCATATACATCTAAGGCAGTCCGTGCCAGTTGCACCTATATTATACGACAGCCTGCCGGTAAATTCAACCGATGGATTTTTATGATTTGCAATCAAAATACAAACAGGATGCTTCAAAAATAAAGATCTTTCGCATTTCGTCCTGCATAAAAATCCATATGCCGCCCTCAAACCAGCGTTGAAGGCGGCACTAAACGGTTCACATATATAAATATTATAACGTCTGCGTCAGCGCGTCAATCTGCTCGGTGAGCCCCTGGATATAATCGCGCATCACCGGGCTTTCCCATAAAAGCGTCATTGCCTGCGTTACCGCCGTCACAAAGGCCGGATCCAGCGCGCGCTTTCCCTGGGCAAACAGGGGGCATACCGGCGCGCTGCACGGATCGACGCGCACCAGCATCCGTCCTTTTTTCACATAAGGCACCAAAGGGAAGATCCGACAGGCCAGCGGCCGCTCGCCGCGCGGGCATTCCTGCGTACAAACCAGCACGCAGCTGCCATGGGCAGGATAGAGCTTGTACCAGGCACTTTGGGGGGCATACAGCGCCTTTTCGCCCGGAAACAGCTCCATGCCCAGCAATTCTCCGTCCTGCGGATCGGCGCAGCATGCCGCGCCGCATAGCCGACCGCAGTCGTGCTTGAGCGGCGTTACATCCCTTAGCAGCTCCCGCGCCTTGACAAGCCGCTCCAAATCCGTCATTGCACATCCTCCAGATGAACGCACAGCCAAATGCACGGCGGCTGCGCGCTGGTATAGCTGACGCGATGACGGCGGTGGGCGGCAATGACAATGGAATCGCCCGCATTGAGCGTGACTACGCCGTCGTCAAACTCCACACGTCCCGTACCCTGCAATACGCTGACGAATTCATCGCCGCTCTGATCATACCAGAATCCTTCCGGACTTTTCTGGCCCGCAGAAACGATGCGCTCCACGCGTGCGCCGCGGCTATGCGCCAAAACGGTCGTCACTTCGCCCTGCGAAGCGTCGGGCGCCTGCAGCAGCGGCTGCACCTGCACCGTCGCCGAAGCATGCTCCTGGCGCAGCTGGACTCGGCGGATTTTCCCGGAAATGGTTTTGGGCAGCGCATCGACAAATTCCACAATACGGGGGTATTTGTAGGGTGCCGTATGCTTTTTGACGTAATTTTGCACCTCTTTTTTCAGCGCTTCGCTCACCGCGCAGCCCTTGACCGGCACAATTGTCGCCTTGACCACCTGACCGCGGATGGGATCCGGCGCGCCCGTAACCGCACATTCCAAAACATAGGGCAGTTCCATGATCACCGACTCGATTTCAAACGGACCGATGCGATAGCCGGAGGACTTGATCACATCGTCGGCGCGCCCGACATACCAATAATACCCGTCTTCGTCCACCCAGGCCATATCGCCGGTGTGATAATATCCGTCGTGCCAGACCTCCTGCGTCTTTTCAGGCATCCGGTAATACCCGTCAAACAGGCCCGCCGGCAGGCCGTTTTTGGTATTGATCACGATTTCACCCGTTTCGCCGCGCTCCACTTCATTGCCGTCGCCATCTACCAGGCGCACATCGTAGGCCGGATTGGGGCGGCCCATGGAGCCGGGCTTTGGCGTCATGCCGACCAGGTTGGCGATGGTCAGCGTGGTCTCCGTCTGGCCAAAGCCCTCCATCAGGCGCACGCCGGTAGCCTCATAAAAGCGATTGTATACCTCCGGGTTGAGCGCTTCGCCCGCGATGGTAGCATAGCGCAGGCTGGAAAGATCGTATTTGGACAGATCCTCCTTGATGAAGAACCGGAAAATCGTGGGCGGCGCGCAAAACGACGTGATTTTGTACTGTGCAAACAATGGAAGCACATCCGCCGCGTCAAACTTGTCAAAATCATAGGTAAACACCGCCGCTTCACAGAACCATTGACCGTAAAGCTTTCCCCAAACGGCTTTGCCCCACCCGGTATCCGCCATGGTGAAATGCAGGCTGTCCGGGCCAAGATTATGCCACCAGCGGCCGGTGACGATATGGGAAACGGCGTAGCCGTGGTTGTGCATGGCAATTTTGGGATATCCCGTCGTACCGGACGTAAAATACATCAGCATCGGCTCTTTGGCAAGCGGGTTGCTCTGATCCGTCGGCCGGTCGTACCGGTCGCTCATATCGGCAATGCCAGCGTCAAAATCCTCCCAGCCCTGCCGGGGACCGCCGGTGATGCATTTGATCTGAAGCTCCGGCGCTTCCTGCTGCGCTTCCTCGATGCAGCGGGCAACCTCGCCGTCGGGCGTACAGACAACCGCCTTAATCCCCGCCGCCTTGACGCGATAAACGATGTCATGGGTCATCAGCAGATGCGTGGCAGGAATCGCAACGGCGCCCAGCTTATGCAGCGCCAAAATTGCATACCAAAACTGATAGTGGCGCTTTAAAATCAGCAGCACGCGATCGCCTTTTCCGATGCCGAGCGATTTGAAATAATTCACCGTACGGTTGGAGCCGCGGCGCATGTCGTCAAAGGTGAAGATCCGTTCGCGCTTTTCTTTGTCCAGCCAGACCATCGCCGTTTTGTCCGGACATTTTTCTGCCAGACGGTCCACAACGTCAAAGCCGAAATTGAAGGTTTCCGGTACGCTTAAGCGGATATCGCTGATCAGCCCTTTGGCGTCGACGGTCGCCTGGGCATATTGTTCATAAAGCAGTTGCGTCACTGGTTATTCCTCCCTGTCCTTGATCACGACGGCCAGAAATTCGCAATCCTGTCCGCCGGCGGCGATCATCCCGTGGCCGCGGCCGGAATCATACATCACACAATCGCCCTCGTAGAGCATTTCCTGATGATCCTCCAGCTGCATCTTCAGGCTGCCGCGCAGCACCATGTCAAATTCATAGCCCTTATGCGTGGAAAGATGAATGGGCTGATCCTGCTCCTGCTGGCTGTACTTTGCCCGCACGATGAACGGTTCCACCGGCCGGCCCTTCAAACGATAGGCCATATGCTGGTAATCAAAGCCCGCGCGGCGTCGGATGGGCATCCCTTCGCCCTTGCGCACGATGGTATAATAGCTCAGCTTCGGCACATCGCCGGTGACCAGCTCAGAAATATCCACGCCGAAGCATTGCGCGCATTTAAACAAAAAGGTAAAGGAAAAATCGTTTTCGCCGCGCTCCAGCGCTTCATATTCCTCCAAAGTCGTATCGGTGACGTTCGCCATCTGCTGGACGGACAGACCCAGAATCTGTCTCAGGCCGCGGATGCGCTCCGCCACCTGCATAATCTGATGGGACATAACAAACCTCCTTAAAATCATTGAAAAAAAGCCTCCGCCTCAAAAAAGAGGCGAAGGCTACTTCGCGGTACCACTCTAATTGCCCGAAACCGGGCCGCTTTTCCCCATCGGGCGCAACAGCCGAATGGGTGCCCTCATAACGGAGAGCGGCCGTCCGGCATTACCGGGGCCAAAGCCCTTTGAGCCGGATGCTCAGGGGTGATTGTTTATAAGCCGCCGCACCTGCTTGCACCAACCGCAGGCTCTCTAAAGCGGTATACGCTCAAAACCGTCCCCTTCAACGCAGATCTTCGATTCAATTGCCGTGATTATAGCACGCAGGGTATTTTTTGTCAACCATACATATAAAAATTTTTCTGTTTCGGATGCGCCAAAGCGTCAGCAGGATGTGACGCATCTTAGAACAGCCGCAAACAAAAAGGCCTGACGGCGCAGCTTTGGAAAAGCGAAAATACTTTGCCGCTTATAATCTTCCCGAATTTCTCCTGCCCCCTCTGGCCAGGTAAGCGGCGCCCAAAACGCCCTTTTTGTCGTCGTCCTCCACAAAAATAATTTTCAGATCCTGCTCCGGGCAGGGCTTTCGCGTATGCTCATGGATCTTTTTTTCCAGCAGCTCCGTTGAAAATCCCTTCATATTCGGCACGCCGCCGCCAATGAGCACACAGTCCGGATCCAGGATATTCACTTCCGTCGCCACCGCAATGGCCATATGATCGATAAAGGTTTGCAATTCCGCAGTTTTCCCATGGCGCACAAACAGGTCCTGAATCGGCGTATCTCCAAAGCGCTCCCGGCACAATTTGGCCAAATATTTGCCGCCTGCAAGGTTCTCCAGGCAACCCCGGTTTCCGCACCCACACGCTTCGTCGTTTCCTGCAACCGGGATATGGCCGGCCTCTCCCGCAACCCCGTGCGCACCCAAATACAAGCTTCCATTTAAACAGACGACGTTTCCAATCCCCGTCCCAAAATAATACCCGAGCAGCATTTCGCAATCGGCAAGGCGATACGCAGCCATATCGCAGCACATCAGCAGGCAGACGTCCCGCTCGATCAGAATTTTCACGCCTTTGAACGTCTCCTGAAGATACTCTACCACAGGAAGATTCTCCATAAACGGGATATTGGCGGCCTGCAGTACTTTCGTCCGCTGCCGGTTGAGCGTCGCGGGAAAGCCGATGACGATCGCGTCGATCCGTCCGGCAATCTGCGTTTGCGCAACATACGCATGCAGGCATCTGCTCAAATCCGCCAGCGGCTCCTGCGTTGTAAAAACACTTCGCGTCGGCTTCTTTTGGAAATTGCGTACTTCGTAGCGTTCATCCACCGCGCCGATGCGCAAATTGGTTCCTCCGATGTCCATCGCGACCACATAAGAAGAGCGCATTTTACGCCTCCTGCGCCAGACACGGCTCATCTCCCGGGAAAAAGATCCCCTCTTTTTTCCGGGAAGTTTCAATAACGTCCATCACATCCACCGTCGTATCCAGAAGCCGGCAGGCCCGCCGGTAATCATCCGCAAGAATCATCCTTGTCATTTCCTCAACTTCATACAGCCAGCGATCGGAATGCTCCTGCGCATTGAATATTTCGTCCGAATCCTTTGTCACCACGCGCACCTGCGCAATCCCATTGCTGCCGCCCTGAACCGCAATATAGCCCTTCTCCCCTTCAATCTGCGCAAGGCTCTCGCCGCGGGCGTCCTTTGACCCCGCTGCGGCGCAGACAAAACCGTCGTAGCGCATCAGCATAACGCCGGAAGTATCCGCCAAATTCTGGTAACGGTTTGCAAAATATACCGTCTCCAGCGGTTTGCCAAACAGCGCCACCGCAAAATAGACATTGTAAAAATTGATATCCTGCAGGCATCCGCCGGCAAACTCGGGATTGAAAACATTGGGCACCGCGCCGTCAAGGAGCTGATCATACCGGCTGGAATACTGCGTATAGTTACAAAGCACCAGCTTAACGGGCCCGATTTTGGGCAGCTGTTTTTTAATGATTTCAAAATTAGGCAAAAAAGCCGTCGGCACCGCGTCTATAAGAAACAAGCCCCGCGCCCTGGCCAGCGCAATTACTTCTTTGACCTCCTGCGCTCTGGCACAGAACGGCTTTTCACAAATCACGTTTTTTCCATAATTCAACGCGTTTTTTATCTGCTGATAGTGCAGAGAATTGGGCGAGGCGATATAGATAAAATTGAGCGTATCGTCGCTTAAAAACGCTTCCATATCCGTATATACCCTTGGCACATGATACTTTTTTGCCAGGGCCTCCCCTTTTTCCCGCGTTCTGGAATAAACGGCACGGCAGCAAATCCCCTCCACTGCATGGATACTGTCCAATATTGAATGTACAATCACACCGGAACCGATGGTGCCCAATCTGATTTCTTCCATAACCGCTCCTCTTTCCGTCCGCCCTTTTTATGCATGCGACTTTGCCTGCGCCGTCGCTTCTTCCAAAATCTCCAGGACCTTAATAACCTGGTCGTCCGAAATGCATTTCGGCGCGCCGTTTTCAATTGCATCGATGAGATTGTCATAAATCCGCTCATAATGCGCGCATCCAACCGGTACCGCTTCGGTAATGAGCTGTCCGGCATCGTCCATATATTTTAAAACGCCCCAGCGCTCCTTCGGCGCGTCGGCAGTCTCGATCACATGACGGCCAATCGTTTTTTTCTTTCCGGAATTATGCACCACAGGCGGAAGCGTCATGCTCCCCCGCGTGCCGTGCACAGTAAATCTGGGATAATCCAGCAGCACGCACATGCTGGTGCTGACCGTCGCTTTCATGTTGCCGTAGTAAAAATCCAGATCATAATAATCATCCGCTTTTCCGGGGTGATGAATACTGCGCACATCGTAGCGCACATGCTCCGGCATTCCAAACAGGCCGATAACCTGGTCGATCGTATGAACCGCCAGATTATACAGCGTTCCAAAATGATCGTACCAGCCGTTGGTTTTGAAATAATCGTAATGACTTTCCAATTTCACAATCGTGCCCAGCTTACCGCTGTCCATCACCTTTTTTACCGCCAGCAGATCCGCGTCAAAACGCCGGTTCTGATTCGGCATACAGACCAGGCCCTTTGCCTTTGCAAGGTCCAAAACTTCTTTTGCCTGCGCCGCCGTCGGTGCAAACGGCTTTTCAACCAAAACGTGCTTCCCTGCGTTTAAAATCTGCTTTGCGTAGGGTACATGGAATGAGTCCGGCGTATTGACCACCACCAGATCGACCTGCGGATCCTCCAACACCTGATCCAGATCGGATGTAAAGATGATCTGCGGATAAAACGGCTCGTACAGCGCGTTTTGCGCAATATCCTGCGCCCTTCTGAAAACATATTTGACCTGAATATCATTTCTGTTTTCTACATAAGGAATGTGATATTCTCTTACGCTTACCCCAAAGCCGATATAAGCAACCGTCAGCATTTTCCCGCCTCCAGATTTTTAATTTCCCGCATGTTCCCGATTTCAATCGCCGGTTTTCCAAATCGAAACCTTTTGCGTTTCGCACTGCATGGCCGCTTTGGGCCCAAACAGCGCACGTTTCCCAATCCATATATATTTTCCGACGCATCCATAAACCGGAGATGACGAAATTATACCATAAGCGTTTTTTTCTAACAATACTTTTTCAGAAAATACGCGTTTTTTCCAAACTTGATTTGGGTTTGGGATTTACTTGTTTTCAGATTCGTTTGGTTGTATAATAGTTTCAAGCACATATTTGGAAGAAAGCGGAGGGAGATCCTATGCCCGAACAGAATCAGATCATGGATATTGCCCGGCGAATCGCCGAACTGCGGGAGATTTCCGATATGACAACGTCCGAGATGGCCGAGCAGCTCAACATGAGCGAAGCAGCCTATTGCGCCTATGAATCAGGGCAAACCGATATTCCCATCAGCGTTCTGATCGCCATTGGCGAACTGTTCCATATCGAGCTTGCCGCGCTGTTAACCGGCAGCGACGCCAAGCTGGCGATGTACAGCCTTTGCCGCGCAGGCGAAGGGGTGGACGTGGCGCGCCGGACGGGCTATAAATATCAATCCCTGGCGTATAATTTTGCCGGAAAAATCTGCGAGCCGTTTATGGTCACCGTTCAGCCGCACGAAACCCATACGCCGGTGGCGCAAAACAGCCACGCAGGGCAGGAATTTGACATGGTGCTGGAAGGACAGCTGCGCATCGTCATTGACAATCACGAAATGATCCTAAACGCCGGCGACTGCATCTATTTCAACTCGTCCTATCCGCACGGCATGCAGGCCGTAGGCGAACAGCCTGTGCGTTTTCTCGCAATTGTTTTATAACGCACGGCCGATGACGCCGCCGGTCATACAATCGCCCCCGTCGCCTTTACGGCAGCGGGGGTTTCATTTTTTTCAAAAATCGTTACATCACGCACAACAGTACGCACAGAATATGGCACAGGCTGCCAAGCAGGATAAACACATGAAACACGCCGTGGCAATATTTTTTCTTTTTGCCAATTCCGTAAAATACAGCGCCGACCGTATAAAAAATGCCGCCTGCCAGCAACAGCGCAAAGCCGACGCTGCCCAGCGCCGCACGGGCAATCGAGGACGAGAAGATAATCGACCAACCCATCCCAATATAACAAATCATGGAAAATACGCGAAAATGGCGCAGGTCAATCGCCGTAAGCGTCGTCCCCAATATCGCAAAGGCCCACACTACGGCAAAATTAACCCAGCAGGCTACCGGGCTGATCGTGCGCACACCGCACACCAGCAGAGGCGTATAGGTGCCGGCAATCAGCAGGTAAATCGTACAATGGTCAAAAACCTGCATCACGCGCTTGGCAACGCCGTCTTTCAGCCCATGATAAACGCTGGACATCGTATACAGGGCAATCATGGACACCCCGAACACTGCGCCGGTCCAAATGCCCGCGGTATTGCCGTGCAGCGCTGCCAGCACAATGCACAGCACCAGGGCGATGATGCCCATACCTGCGCCGACAATGTGGGTCACCATATGAAACTTTTCTTCGCCCCGGGTATAATGGGGCAGTAAACGTGTACGAATCGGCTGACGAGTCATCATCACCCCTCCCTTTCATATTAACATTATATCATCTAATTTCAAAAACTACAACAAATAATTTATTATATATTATTATGGTTTTGCAAACAACATTACCCGGTTTTGTTTTCATTCCTTCAAATCGTCCGCACATTGCGCAGCAAATAAAGCAGCGCATACCTCAATGGTATGCGCTGCCTGTCCGGTTTCGTATTGCCGCCGCTTCATGCCTGCAGGCGCAAAGCAGTCAGTCGGCAAAAGCCGTTGTGTTTTACAATCAGTTGCCCGTATAGCGCTGATACGCCGTGTTGTAATGCTCCAGCACAGTATCCATACCAGCCTTCTGAAGCTTGGAAACATAGCTGTCCCACTGATCCAGTGAAACCGTACCCATGATGAATTTATTGATGTACTCATCCACTACCGTCTGGATTTCGCTCATCGCTGCAGTAATTTCCGACTGCTCCTCATCGGTAAAGGACAAACGCGGGAAAGAAGGCGCAATGATGGGCTCATAAATATCACGGGTATCGAGGATTTCCTGAGGCATGATATTTTCCAGGGCAATCTGCTGGCGGATCGGCCAATCTTTGTTGGCACCGTCATCGCCCGGCACGGAACGGGGCGCCTTACCATCGGGATTATTCAGAACATAATCGGTAAATACAACCTCACCGTTTTCAAGCGTGTAGTGTACGCCTTCCACACCGGTGCTGGCCAGATACTGCGTATCATCGGCATAGTTGTAATTCATCAGCGCCAAAATCCGGTCGGCAACCGCTTCATCAGCCGTTATGGCAATCGCGCCAGCGCCGGTCGTGCGCAGTTTATCCATCTGATGGCGGGTCGATACAGAACCGTCGACGACCGATTTGGGCGGGAGAATGCCAATGAAGTGCGCATTTTCCATTTCGGCAACGCCTTCGTTGTTGTCGCGGATCCGGGTATTCCATTCGTAGCCCGCGCCAGCAATGTTATTGACCCATTTTTCTTTTGCCAGATTGTTGTTGAGCGTGATATATTCCGGATCAATCAACCCATTGGCATACAGATCGCTGACATATTCCAGATAATCCTTCATCCGGGCGTCATAAGGGCCATAGAGTACCTGGCCGTCCTCGACAAAGAAACCGGAATCAATACCATAGGCTTCATAGAAATCCAGATAGGTCCAGTCGCCGCGGAAAGTGAAGGGCACTTCGTCGGCGATACCATTGCCGTTGCAGTCTGTTTCCTTAAACGCCGTCAGAACGTCTTTCCAGTCCTCCAGCGTCTGAGGAACGTCCTTGTTGCACAGCGCAAGCCAGCCTTCGTTGATATAATAGACACGTTCGGTTCGGATGGCGGAAATCATCGGGAAATAATACAGATTGCCGTCGTTATAGCTCAGATCCCGTACCCAGCTGGGATTTTCATCCAGCAGCTTTTGGAAACTGGGCACCTTTTCGGCCAATACATCGTTCAAAGGCAGATATGCGCCTTTGCCGGCATAACCGAACAGATCGTTGGGGTCGTTGCAGATGAAATCATCCAGATCACCGGAAGCCATCATCAGATTAAACGGCTCGTCCGGACTTGCCTTAGGCGCCAGGTTCCAGACAAAGTTCAGATTAAACAGTTCTTCCATTTTCTGGGTTACCATATTGTCCATTTCACCGTCGGTAACCATGAAAACACGCACGTCCACATTTTGCGCATAGGGGTTTTCCGTGGTCTCGGGCGCCGAAGTCGCCTGCGCAGCAGGAGCAGAACTGTCGGCCGCCGGCGCGGTCGTCGCCGCAGAAGCAGCGTCGGGCGCGGCTGCGCAGCCTGCAAGACCAAGGGTCATTACCAACGCCAGCGCCAAAGCCAGAAATTTGGTTCTCGGGGTCATGTTTTTTTCCTCCTTTGATTCTATGACTACCCTTTGACCGCGCCAATCATCACGCCTGTGACAAAATAGCGCTGGATAAAGGGATAGACGCATAAGATGGGCACCGTCGCCACAATAATGGTTGCATATTTGACCGATTCGGCCAGAACCTGCTCGTTTGCGCCGCCCTCAAGGTTTTCCTCAGCCACCAGGCTTTGCAGCACGATCTCGCGCAGAATCATCTGCAGCGGATACAGTTCCTTGCTGCGCAGATACATCAGCGCGGGCATAAAGCTGTTCCAGTGGCCAACCATATAAAACAGGGTGATGGTCATCAAAACGGGCACCGACAACGGCAGGATGATTTTCATCAGCGCCTGCCAGTCGTTGCATCCGTCGATCAAAGCCGCTTCTTCCATTTCGACCGGCAAGTTGTCAAAGAAAGTGCGCACAACGATCAGATTATAGGTGCTGATTGCACCGGGCAATATCATCGCCCAAATGGTATTATACAGGTGAACGCCGCGCACCACCAGGAACGTGGGGATCATCCCGGCGTTGAACCACATGGTAAACACGAGCAGGAAGCTGAGCACCCGGCGTCCGGCAAACTGCCGTCTGGAAAGCGGATACGCCCCCAAGACGGTCAAAAGCATGTTGACGGCCGTTCCAATCACCATATACAGCACCGTATTGCCATAGGATCGCCACAAATACGGGTATTCAAACACGTTTTGATACGCATAGGTGTTAAAGCCCTGTGGAATGATGCTGACGCTGCCGCGCATGATAAACATGCGGTCGCTGAAGGATGCGGCCAGCACATACAAAAACGGATAAAGCGTTACCGCAGAGAGCGCAAGGAGCAGACATGCGTTGACCGCAAGAAAGCATTTTCTTCCAAATGTTGTTTTTCCAGCTGACATGACGGCGCCTCCTTTACCACAAACTCGTTTCGGTCAGCTTCCGGCTCAGCGCGTTGGCGCCCATCACCATCAGCATGCCGACCAGGGATTGAAACAGACCGACTGCGGCGGCAAAGCTGTAATCCGCATCGATCAGGCCGCGCCGATACACATAGGTTGAAATGACGTCGGCCGTTTCATAGATCTGAGGGTTATACATCAAAATGATGGCTTCATACCCAACGTCCAGCACATGCCCCACGCGCATGATCAGCAGCGTGACAATCGTAGGCAGCAGTGCGGGCAGCGTCACACAGAAAAGCTGCCGCCAGCGCCCCGCGCCGTCCACCACCGCGGCCTCATACAGCGTCGGGTCGATACCGGAAAGCGCGGCAATATAGATGATTGAACTCCAGCCAACGCTGCGCCAGACGTTCATCAGCGTAAAAATCGGCCAGAAGTAACTGGGCTCTGCCAGGAAATGCACGCGCTGCAAGCCGACAGCGGCCAGAATGTTGTTGATCAGACCGGTGCTGAGCGACAGGAAGTTGACCAGAATACCGACAATCACAACGGTGGAAACAAAATGCGGCAGATAGCTGATGGTCTGAACGACGCTTTTAAACTGCTTATGCTGCACTTCGTTGAGCATCAGCGCCAGAATGATCGGAGCCGGGAAATTCACCAGCAGATCCAAAAAGCTGATCGCCAGCGTATTTCGAATCAGCCGCCAAAAATACATGGAATGAACAAACTGATCGAAATATTTCATGCCGACCCATTTGCTGCCCAGAATTCCGACAAAGGCGTTGTAATCCTTAAACGCGATCACCAGTCCAAACATCGGCGCGTATTTAAAGACCAGATAATACAGCGCGACGGGCAGGAACATCAAATACAAAAACAGGTTCTTTTTAATTCGGGCGCGCCATGCCGGTCGCCGCAGCGAAGGCGCAGGCTGCACATTGGCACTCATGGCCATTCCTCCTTTGGATACTCACGCATCCGTGGTTTTGAATCAATCCGCATATGCTTTGTGCTTTTGTCATACCACAGCTTCGGCCCGCAAGCAAGAACCGTTTTTCCCAAGCAGACACAAAACCGACAAAAACGGTTAACAAAATTTGAAAACATCATCAATTTTCCAATTATCCTATTGTGCGCATTGTTTCTCCCGCAGCATACCGCTATAATAGAGAGGCAGTCCACACAATACATAAAAAGGAGTGGTTCATTTTATGGCACAGCCACGCAGGCCGCTGGCTGGCGTCAGCGTCCTGACGCGCAGCCTGACTGTCTTTTTTTCCTTTATTATATTGTGCATCGCCGCGTTGGGATTTGGCACCTTCGCCAGCAGCAGGGCGCTGCTTTTGCGTGAAACGACCAATGCCCACGCCGATCTGCTGGCCCAGGCGCAAAACGAAATCGGCCAGCGCCTGTACACTCTGCGCGATATCGGCGCGCAGCTTTCCATGCAGGCAGACATCAAAGCGGCGATGTATTACGATCAAAGCCCGGACGCCGCCGCGCTGGAAGCCTACCGGCGCATCAGCACCCAGCTGACCTCGCTGAAATTTTCAAATTCATATATCGACGATCTGTATTTATATTTTCGCCGGGCGGACGTCATCGTCAGCACCGAGGGCAAATCCTCCCCCGCTACCTATTGGGGACGGCTGAAAAGCTATCAAACGCTGACGCCGTTTAAAAACTACATCGAAAACGGCGTCGTGTTTTCCACCATCGGCGCGCAGAGAAGCGGCGCCAACCGCGTCGTCAGCTTCGCTCAGGCGCTGCCGCTCAATCAGGTAGACAATGAATGTATTTTATTTATCGACATAGATGAATCGCAATTTTCCGATCTGATCCGGCTGGAAGCCAGCGATAACCCTACCTGTCTGATATTAAGCGAACACGATATGCTGATTCCCGGCGGTGATATGCCCGAGGCGCTGACTGCGTTTCTTTTGGCCCATGCAGATCGCCTTTGCCCGCAAAAGCAGGCGCAGCAGACCGTCACCGTCGACGGCCATCAGTATACGCTGCTGCTCTGCCGCGGGACGCAGACGCAATATCTGGCCGTCGCCGCAGTTTCGGACACCTATATCGCAAAAAAGACGCTGCCCATCATCCGTCTGACGCTGGCAATGGTGCTGTTTATGACCGCATTTGGCGCCGTTATCTCGACGTTTCTGGTGCGTCAGCTGTATCGTCCGCTGGTGCAGCTGGTGGAATATCTGCGGGCAAACAATCTTTTGACGCGCAAGACCGACGAATTAAATTTCATCGTACAGTTTTTGAAAAATGTCTGCAGCGAAAACCGGCAGCTGTCCTCCGACCTTTCGTCGCATTACCGCCGTCTGCGGCTCAATCTGCTTTCCGACCTGCTGCATGACGCTCTGCGCCGCAGCAGCGAAACCTATGCGCTGGCGCTTCAGTATCTGAGTTTTCCCTATGGTACGTTTCAGGTTGCGATGCCGCGGATTCCGGATGAGGCGCTGGATCTGCTTTTGCATCAAATGCCGCTGCACGATACCTGGGAACACGTTTCCTGCTACGCGCTGTGCGATGCGCAGGGGCGCGCCGTGCTGCTGCTCAATTATGAACCGGACGCAGACAATGTGCTGGAGACCGCCTGTCAGCGCCTGTGCGCGCATTTTCCGGCGCTGGTAACCGGCGTAAAGGATTTGGCCATTGGACAGGACTACCGCGAAATCTGGTCCGTCGGCCGCTCCTACGAGGAGGCCGGTTATGCGTTTGATGCGCTTTTGAGCGGACGGGAGCAGGGCTGGCTGCATATTGACGCCGTGCGTCCTTCCACAGCGATTTCCCGTCTGTTTTCGCGCGAAAACGAAACCATGCTGGCCAACTATCTCAAAAGCGGCCAGGACGACGACGCCTGCGCGCTTTTGACTTCGGTTGTCCAGTCGCCCGATGCGCCGCGGCTGAGCCATGAATCCGAAGCGCTTTTTTTGCTGCTGGCTTCCTCCATGCTGCGCGCCGCCAGCGATATGGGTGCGGAAGATCAGTGCGCCGGTATGTTCTTAAAGCTGACCGGGTGCCAGGACGACGCGCAGCGGCTGGATTGTCTTTTGACCTTTGCCCGCATGATTGCCGGAGCCTGCAGCACCACGCGGCAGGATCACAGCGTGCGCATTTACGAGGCCATGGTCCGTTTTATCGAGGAGAATTATCAAAAGGATATTTCCCTTAGCCTGCTTAGCGATCAGATCGGATATTCCGATTCCTATTTAAGCTTTATTTTCAAGCAGCAAACCGGCGAAAGCTTTGTGGATTTCGTCAACAAATACCGCATCGAGCGGGCAAAATCGCTGCTTACCGGCACGACGACCTCCATCGCATCCATCTGTGAACAGTGCGGATTTAATTCGCCGAACAATTTTAACCGCGTCTTTAAAAAGCACGAAGGGATAACCCCCGGTCAATTCCGCAAAACGCATGGCGCGCTGTAAACGCAGCAAAGCCCGGAAAACCGCCGATTCAGGCAGCTTTTCCGGGCTTTTTCTCTTAAACGCATCTGCGAGTCAAAACGGCGTATCCTTTGGCGCATCCGATCGTGGATGCATTGTTTTTGCGCCAGCATGCGCGCCGCAGTGCTCGACATGCCTGTCGCCCAAAAGAAATGACACAGGGTTCAATCGCCCTGCGATGCCGTTTTGTGCGATCCCGGCAAGAGTGTCAGCCGGCGCCTGATTCCGTTTCCGCCAACAACAAAAATCCATACGGTTCCAGCGCATCCCCGCCCTGCGGGTATTGTCTGCGATTAAGGCAGTTTCGCAGCGGGCAACTGCCTGCGCCCGATCATCCAGGATTGACGGCTTAAATTGGGCTGCATGTTCTCCCCTCGGATGCTCCGGCGTATTTTCAAAAGCAATGAAAAGCGGATGTGCCGATGGTATTATCCCCAGACGAATGCCGAAAAACACCGTCAGCGCAAAGCAGCCCAAATTAAAAACCCGCCGCACAGCAATGCTGTACAGCGGGCCTGCCGGCGTCCGGTCCGTTAACCGGCCAGTTCGTTATAAAAAGAAATACGATTATCCTTGCAGAATTTGGTCAGGCCGTCTTTATAGCCCTGCCAGTAATTGGACTTTTCCTTGACCTGCAAAAGCACCAGCGGCTTTTCCTTGCCGCGCACCGTGATGCTGATGCGTTCGCTGTCCTTGGAGCTGAACAGGCCTTTTACCTTGGTTTTGTCAAAGCGGATGCTGATAATCTTTTCATAGGTCAGATTCAGTGCCTGCGCCTTTTTGCCGCTGAGATCGACAAAGATGATCTCCGTCTTGTCGAACATGATTTTTTCGCTGATCGCCATAAAAATCGTCCTCCATTTTTACATCGCGTCCCAAGGGACGCCGCCCGTTTTTATCGTAAAAAACGAAAGCCATTGTGAGAATTCTTGTCATTATTATAGCATATTCCCCGGGCGTTTGCAAACAAAATGCGATAAAATACAAAGAACCCCGTTCGGCACAGCCAAACGGGGAACCTTTTGCAGATTAATATTTGCGTTTTCTTGCAGCCTCAGCTTTCTTCTTACGCTTAACGCTGGGCTTTTCATAATGCTCACGCTTGCGAACCTCGGCCAAAACGCCGGAGCGGGCACACTTGCGCTTAAATCTCTTCAGAGCGCTCTCCAAAGATTCGTTTTCACCAACGCGAATTTCAGACATTGAACCTTCCCTCCCCTCTGCGGCCCCAGGCCAAAGGCACAGAGCCGTTCCCTCGCAACGGAGGTTACACGCGGCGCTTGTCGCCCCTTGTGACAAGTAACATTATACTACCCGCCGGCCGTTCATGTCAACTGTGCAGGCGGCTGTTTTTTATGAACAATTTATTATATTTGATGTGCGCGCAGCGAAAAAGCACGCCCCGGCATCCCTCCTGCGCCATGCAGGACGGACCCGTCGTTACGACATCTTTTCGCTAAGTTTTTCTCCGCCCAGAATATGCAGATGCAGATGACGGACGCTCTGGCAGCCGTTTTCGCCGACGTTGGTCACCACACGGAATCCTTCGTCCAGCCCCTGCTCCGCCGCAATTTGGGCGCATACGAGCATCAGATGCCCCAGCAGCGCCGCATCCTCCTGCTGCGCCTGCGCCAGGGACGCAATGTGTTTTTTGGGCACGAGCAGAATATGCGTTTTTGCCTGAGGCGCAATATCGCAAAACGCAAAGCAGGTTTCGTCTTCGTATACCTTTTTTGAGGGAATTTCCCCTGCAATAATTTTACAGAACAGACAATCCATTTTACATACCTCCGTCAAAATTTATCCGCCTGGGATCCAATGTTACCGGCGATGCCGTATCATACAGCACGCCGTCGCGGACATCGCGCGGCACGACCGGCACCAGCGTCCCCGCTTTTGCGCCCTGCTTGACGCATCGGAGATAGGTTTCCGTATAGCCAACGCCCATCCCGTCGATTTCACGTTCTACCAGAAGGGTCTGGCGCTTGCCCAGCATGGCGTTTAAATAAGCCTGCGCCGTCTCGCGGCCAGCCTCGATCATCACGCCGGCGCGCTGCTGGCGTATGGACACCGGCACCTGATCGGGCATCTGCGCCGCCGGGGTTCCCAAGCGCTGGGAATAGGGAAATACATGGATCCGGGCAAAGCCGATCTGACGGATAAACGCCAGCGTCTGCTCAAATTCCGCTTCCGTCTCCCCCGGAAAACCGGCGATGATATCGGTTGTCACCGCACAATTTTCAAATGCGTTTCGAAACGCCCGTATGCTGCGTTCGTACTGCTGGGTATTATACCTGCGCCGCATGCGCGCAAGCACGCTGTCGCTGCCGGACTGAAGCGCCAGATGAAACTGCGGGCAGAAATTATCATACGCCCGCAGCGTCTGCGCCAGCGCCTCGTCGTGTACGGTTGGTTCCAGCGACCCCAGGCGAATGCGCGCGCCAAACGGTTTTGCCGCTTCAAGCGCCGCAACAGCCGCCTGCGCCAGGCTGGCGCCCGTATCCTTGCCATAGGAATTCAAATGAATCCCCGTCAGCACAATTTCCAGAAAGCCCGCGCTGCACAACCGCTCGATTTCCGAGCGAATCGACGCCAGCGCCCGGGAACGCACCGGGCCGCGCACCTGAGGAATCACGCAATAGGTGCAGCGGTTCTCACAGCCCTCCTGAATTTTCAGCACCGCCCGGGTATGCCCGTCAATGGCGTCGATTTTGCTTTCCTCAAAGGGCGCATGGGCCAGGGTCTTCACGGCGAGAATCAGCGAATCCTCCCTGAGCGCCTGCTCCAGCAGCGCCACCGCCTGCTCCCGCGCCTGCGTGCCCAAAACCACGCGCACGCCGGGAATCTGCGCCACAGTCTGCGCATCCCGCTGAGCCAGGCATCCTGCAACCACGATCGCCGCATCGGGATTGACCCGCGCGCAATGCCGGATGGTTTTAAGCGATTTATTGTCCCCTGTACCGGTAACCGTGCAGGTATTGATCAATACCACATCGCTTTTTTCACCAAAAGGAACCACGCGGTATCCGGCGCGCACAAAGCTTTCCAGCATCACGCCGGTATCGTATTGATTGACCTTGCAGCCAAGGGTATAGGCGCTGATCGTTTTTGCATTTTCGCTCATGCTTCCCACTCCCCCGCCAAACACATCAGCGCTGCCAGCGCGCTGACAGCGGCTGTTTCCGTGCGCAAAATACGCGGCCCCAATGTCACCGGCACCGCGCCTGCGCCAAGGAGGGCATCGATTTCCGTTTTGTCAATGCCGCCCTCCGGCCCGATTACCAGCGCGGCATTGGACAGATCCGCGCTGCGCACAGCCTGAGCAAAGGGCATGCCGCCCTCCTCCCAGGGCACGAGCACCGCGCTGTGACCGGAAAAATCGCACCCGGAAAACGCAACCGGCGCCAATACACGCGCCGGCGCGCCCCGGCCGCATTGCTTGGCCGCTTCCAGGGCAATGCGCTCCAGGCGCTGAATTTTTTTATCCTGCTTATCCGTATCCGGCCGCACGTCGCTGCGCTTGAAATACACGCCGCGCACGGCATACGCGCCCAGTTCCGTACATTTTTGTACGATCCATTCCATCTTGTCGCTCTTGGGCATGCCCTGATACAGCGTGACCTGCACGCGCGTTTCATTGCCGGGCAGCATTTCCAAAATCCGCGCCTGCGCGCCGGTTTTATCCGCCTGCGTCAGCTGGGCCAGGCAGCGGTTTCCCCGCCCATCCAAAAGCTGCACCGTATCGCCGGGGGCAAGCCGCAGCACTTTGCCCAAATGCGCCGCTTCCTGCGCGTCAATATGGGCAATCGCGCCCTGCGCGCCTTCCCATCGTGCAAAAAAGCGATGCATATCAATGACTCCAGCACATGGCGACCCATTCGCCCTTACGGCGAACCTCTGCCAGTTGATATCCTGCCTGCGTCAATGCTGCGCTGACCTCGGCTTCCCGCTCCTTGATGATGCCCGAGCAAATAAACCGGCCGCCCTGTTTGAGCCGCTTGGGCACGTCCGGCGCCAGCATCACGATCACGCCGGCAACGATATTGGCAAACATCACGTCGCACGCCTCGTCCGTACCGGAAAGCAGGTCGCCCTGGCGCACCGTAATTGCATCCTCCATGTGATTTAAGGCCACATTTTCCCGCGCGCAGTCCACGGCAAGCAAATCGATATCTACCGCAATGGCGTCCTTTGCGCCCATCAGAATAGACGCGATGGACAAAATCGCCGTACCGCAGCCCACGTCGATCACATGGTCGCCGGGACGGACATATTTTTCACAAAGCTCCAGACACATTGACGTGGTCTCATGCGTCCCGGTGCCAAAGGCCGTTCCGGGATCCATATGGATGATCCGATCGCCGGGACGCGGCTGATACTGCTCCCAGGTCGGCTTGATGACCAGATGCTCACCGATGGGCGTCGGCTTATAATACTTGCGCCAGGCGTTTGCCCAGTCCTGCTCGGACAGCTCGCCGCTGGTTAATTCCAGACTGCCGGTTTCGATACCGCCAAGGTCGATACGCGAAAGCTCCTCCAGGCGGGCATGCAGCGCCGACAGATGGTCGCCCAGAGAGGCATCCTGACGGAAATACCCGGTTACCCGGGCGTCCTGCCCCAGCTGATCATAGAGCGCCTCGTCGATCATATCCCAAAAGCCCTCCGGCCGCTGCATTTGATCCAGATCATGCCGGTCGCGGATCGCCGCACCATAGCTGCCGCAGTCCACCAGAATCTGGGCGATGATTTCCGCGCAGTCGGTCGTGGTGGAAATGGTAATTTCAGTCCATTGCATCGTTTTAAACCCTCTTATCGTTTATTTGCCGCCCAGCGTGTCGCGCAGTCTTTCCCACAGGGATTTGCGTTCCTCGCCCATGGCCTCGTCATAGGCGCGCAGCAGTTCTTTTTGACGAAGGCTCAGACGTTTGGGCACATTGATGCTGATGGTTGCAAACAAATCGCCCTTGACATTCTGGTTATTGACCGAAGGCATCCCCTTGCCGCGCAGGCGCACCACCGCGCCCGGCTGCGTCCCCTCTGCGAGGGTATGTTTTTGCATCCCGTCAAGCGTCGGAATCTCAATTTCGCCGCCCAGAACAGCCTTGGAATACGGCACCGCAACCTCACAGTACAGATTATTGCCCTGTCTTGTAAACAGCTTGTGGGGACGCACGGTAATATAGATCAAAAGATCGCCCTTTGCGCCGCCCTTTTTGCCATGCTCGCCCTGACCGCGCAGCGTCATGATCTGCCCGTCGTCAATACCGGCCGGAATGTTGATATCGATTTTGCGCGTTTTGCGCACCCGGCCCTGGCCGCCGCAGGCCTCGCAGGGCTGCGAGATAATCGTGCCCTCGCCCCGGCAGGCGTCGCACACGCGGGAGGTAGCCATCTGCCCCAGGATGGTGTTTTGCACGGTGCGCACCTGGCCCGTGCCATGACAGGTCGGACAGGTTTTCACCTGCGAACCTTTTTTCGCGCCGGAGCCGCTGCAGGCCTCGCAGGTTTCAAGCCTGGTAATGGAGATCTGCTTTTTTACGCCAAACGCGGCTTCCTGGAACGTGATGGTCATATCATAGCGCAGATCGCTGCCCGGCTGCGGGCCGCCCCGGCGCGCCTGACGCGATTGGCCGCCGCCAAAGAACGAATCAAAAATATCGCCCATATCAAAGCCGCCGAACCCGCCTGTGCCGCCAAAACCTGCGCCGCCCGCTCCGCCAAAGCCGCCTGCGCCCATATCATGGCCATACCGGTCATAGGCCGCGCGCTTTTGATCGTCGCTGAGCACCTCATAAGCCTCGTTGACCTCTTTAAACTGCGCCTCCGCCGTCTTGTCGCCCGGATGCAGATCCGGATGATATTTTTTCGCCATCTGGCGGTACGCTTTTTTTAAATCATCGGCGCTGGCATTTTTATCTACGCCAAGCACCTCATAATAATCCCGTTTGTCTGCCATGATTGATTCCACCTCGTTTATTGTATATCGTCCAAAAGCGCCACAATCAGACTGTTGAGCACTTCATATCCGCGCAAAGTCGCGCAGTACGCATCCTGCCTGAAAAACAGCAGGCCCTTTTTCACAAAATCGTCCGCCCGGGCACGTTCTGTCTGCGACAGCGCCGCCGCCGGCACGCCCTCACGCGTGCGCAGCGACAGCATCAGCGTTTCTTCGTGCGCATCGCGCGGTGTAAGCGTTTGAACGCTTTGGCAGGTATCGCCCGCCAGATATGCCGCAAGCTCAGACGTGTTGGCGATCCGCCAGCCGTCCAGAAACGAATGGGCCGCAAGCCCGAAGCCCGCGTAGGGGCTGCGGCGCCAGTAACCCTGATTGTGCCGGCATTCCTGTCCGGGCTTTGCAAAATTGGACACCTCATAGCGGTCATATCCCAGCCGCGCCAAAAGCGCAATCGCCCGATCCATCATCTGCGCCGTCTGATCGTCATCCGGTACCCGCACCCGTCCGGCGCGCGCCGCCGCGGTCAGCGGGGTCGCTTCCTCCAGCTGAAGCTGGTAAACAGAAATATGCCCAACGCCCAGCTGCGCCGCGCAGGTCACGCTCTGCAGCAAGGACGCCTCGTCCTGCCCCGGCAAACCGCAGATCAGATCCACCGACGTACGCTCAAATCCGCTGGCCTGCGCCAGACAGACCGCCCGGCGCGCGGCCTGCGCATCGTGCAGCCGACCGACCGCCTGAAGCTGCGCGTCGCAAAAGCTCTGTACGCCGATGGAGATCCGATTAAACCCCATTTCCCGCCATGCGTCAAGCTTTTGCGCCGTAATGCTCTCCGGATTGGCTTCTATCGTCCACTCCGTACGGCCAAGCGTCAAATGCGTTTGGAGCGCTTCCACCATTTGGGCCAATAACGCCGGATCCAGTACCGAGGGCGTCCCGCCGCCGACAAAGAGCGTTTCAAACGCGATCCAGCGCATCTGCGGCGCACGCCGGCAGATTTCCTGTACAACCGCCTGTGCATAGCGCTGCTGTACATCCTGCGCCAGCGGAAACGACACAAAATCGCAATAGGCGCATTTTTTCCTGCAAAACGGTATATGCAGATAAACACCGGCCATCAGTCCGCCTTGAGCACGGCGATAAACGCTTCGCTGGGCACCTGCACCGAACCAACCTGGCGCATGCGTTTTTTGCCCTCTTTCTGCTTTTCAAGCAGTTTTTTCTTGCGCGTGATATCGCCGCCGTAGCATTTTGCCAGAACATCCTTGCGCATCGCCTTGACCGTTTCCCGGGCGATGATCTTTCCGCCCACGCATGCCTGAATGGGAATTTCAAACATCTGGCGCGGAATCACATCCTTGAGCTTTTCTGCAATGGCGCGTCCGCGCGCATAGGCCTTGTCCCGATGGATGATAATCGACAGCGCGTCGCAGCTTTCGCCGTTGAGCAGCATCTCCAGCTTTACCAGATCCGACGGCCGATACCCGACCAGTTCATAATCAAAGGACGCATACCCCTTGGTACGGCTTTTCATCTGATCAAAAAAGTCGTAAATGATCTCGCCCAGCGGCAGCTCATATTCGATCTGCACACGGTTTTCTTCGATATAGTGCATATCTTTAAACGTACCGCGCTTTTCCTGGCAAAGCTCCATAATCGTTCCAACATAGTCCGCCGGAGACATGATGTGTGTGCGCACATACGGCTCCTCCATGGAGGAAATGCCGCTGGGGTCGGGCATATTGGTCGGATTATCGATCCAAAGCTGCGTGCCGTCGCTCATGTTGATTTTATACACCACACTGGGCGCAGTCGTCACCAGATCCAGATCAAACTCACGTTCGAGCCGCTCCTGGATCACTTCCATATGCAAAAGCCCCAAAAATCCGCAGCGGAAGCCAATTCCCAACGCAACGGAGTTTTCATTTTCGGTTGAAATCGCCGCATCGTTGAGCTTCAGCTTTTCAAGCGCTTCCTTCAGATCCTCATAGTGCGCCCCGTCGGCCGGATAGATCCCGCAAAAGACCATCGGCTGTACCTTTTTATAGCCCGGCAGCGGCTTGGCGCACGGATGCTCCGCATCGGTAATGGTGTCGCCCACCTGCGTGTCATGAACATCCTTGATCGAGGCGACGATATACCCGACGTCGCCCGCGCTCAGGCTGCCGACCGGCGCAAACGACGGGGCAAACACACCGACCTCCGTCACTTCAAATTCCGCACCGGTGGCCATCATCCGAATCACGGTGCCTTTTTTAACCGTGCCTTCCATCACCCGCACAAAGGAAATCGCGCCCTTGTAGTTGTCGTAATAGCAGTCGAAAATCAGCGCGGCCAGCGGCGCGTTTTCATCCCCCTTGGGCGGCGGCACCATAGCGACGATTTTTTCAAGCACGTCCTCGATCCCCAGCCCGATTTTGGCCGATACCAGCGGGGCATCCTGCGCGTCGATGCCGATGATGTTTTCAATCTCTTCCTTGCAATGATCCGGCTGGGCGGAAGGCAGGTCGATCTTGTTGATCACCGGAATGATTTCAAGATCATGCTCTGCCGCCAGATAAACATTGGCAAGCGTCTGCGCCTCAATGCCCTGGGAAGCGTCCACCACCAGTACCGCGCCCTCGCACGCTGCCAGCGCCCGGGAAACTTCATAGGTAAAGTCGACATGGCCGGGAGTATCGATCAGATTGAGCGTATAGGTCCTGCCGTCTTTTGCCGTATAGCGCATCACCACCGGATGCGCCTTGATGGTAATACCGCGTTCCCGCTCCAGATCCATGGAATCCAGAATCTGCTCCTGCATGTCGCGCACCTGAAAAACGCCGGTACGCTCCAGCAAACGATCCGCCAGGGTGGACTTGCCATGGTCGATATGAGCGATGATACAAAAATTGCGAATGCCGCTTAAATCCTTCAAAGAGAATTCCTCCGAGCATAATTTTTCAAAATCCATAATAGAGCAAATCCCCGGAAAAATCAATGTTTCTTCGGAAATTTTCATAAGTTTTCCAATAATTTCCCGCGCCCTTTCCCGCCGCATATCAGGCCGCACCGCCGCTGCCGCCGCGTTTCTCCCGCGCCGTCAGCCAGAAAAAATAACCCAGGCACAGGATGATCTGCACAACGGAAGAGCAGGGCGTCGCAAGCCCTACCCGAAACAGCGATACCGGAACCTGACGGCTCATCCAGAGCGATACCGGAATCCGCACGCAAAAAGCGCCGACGATCCCCTGAAGCATGACAAAAACCGTTCTGGAACAGCCAGTAAAATATCCGATCATACAAAACAGTACGCAGACCAGCAGGCAGTCAATCGCATACGCTTTCAAATATTGCGCCGCAGCTTTAACGACCCGCGCATCGGCAGCAAACAGGCCCGACAAAAAATCACCGTGAAAAAACGACAGATACGCCATTGTCACACCGACCAGCAGCGAAACGCCGATCCCGCACCACAGCGCGGTTTTGGCGCGCGCAGGCTTTGCCGCGCCCATATTCTGCGCGACAAACGCCGCCATCGCCTGATTAAACGCCGACGGCACCAGCATGATAAACCCGCACAGCTTTTCGGCCACGCCTACGCCGGCAGAGGCAATCACGCCAAGCGTGTTGACAATAGCGGTGACAGCCAAAAAGGAAACGCTCACCAGCAGATCCTGAAACGCGATGGGAAAGCCCAATTTGAAAATCGCGCCCATTTTTCCGGGCGAAAAAGTTACCTGCTTGACAGAAAGCACAAACGGCAGCTTTCTGCGCCGGATCATGGCAAAGGAGAGCATGACGCTCAGCGCCTGCGCGGCAACGGTGGCAATCGCTGCGCCGGCTGCCGCCAGATGGAAGACGCCCACGAGCAGAAAATCCCCCGCAATATTAAACACGCAGGCAAAAAGCACCGTCAAAAGCGGCATACGGGAATCGCCCATACCGCGAAATATGCTGCCCAGCACATTATACGCAACGATAAAAAGCGTTCCTGACGCGCAGATCCGAACATAGGAAACCGCTGCGTCAAACGCCTCCGGCGGCGTTTGCATCCAGCGCACCATGGGAACCGCCAACACCTGCATCAGCACCGTAATACCCACGCCCATGCAGGTGAACAGCCCGACGCTGGCGCCGACAACCTGTCCTGCCGCCTGCGGCCGATTTTCGCCGACAGCCCGTCCCAGCAAAATCGTTGTGCCCATGGCGATGCCGGTAACAAACGCTGTGATCAGCTGCATCAGCCAGCTTCCGGTTGAAACGGCGGATACGTCCAGCGCCTGCGCGAACCTTCCCACCACCAGCATGTCCACCGCGCCGTAGAGCGTCTGCAAAAACAATGCCGCCAGCACCGGCAGAGCAAAACGCAAAAGCGGCGCCAGGATACCGCCGGTTGTAAAGCTTTTTGACTGCTCCATCCAATCTCCTCCTGTCCATACAAAAACCGGATAAGCGCAGGCGTTTCAGCCAGCATCTTATCCGGTTTCCATTTCCAAACGAACGGTACGCCTCCGATGACCAACACGATTATAAAACGGCGCGCTTTTGCTGTCAAGCGCATCGCCTGCTACGGCCGCACCGTTTTAATCGAATCGGATACGATGACCCCGTGATCAAACTGCGCCTGATAGATGCAGTTTCCTGCACGGTCATAGGTGCGCGCGGCGCCCTGCGCATACCCGTTTTGGAAGGTACAGCTGGTGCGCAGCTGATCGGACTTGCTGTAATAGGTGCAATACTGGATGGTATCGTCCTGGCAAATCATCTGCCAGACCGGATGATGATCGCCGTCATAGCGGGTGTTCTTTCCGACCCGCCGTCCAAGCCGGTACTGTCCCTGCATCAAAACCGTACCGTCCGGTGCATAGACCGTTTCCGGCCCATCCAGCAAAAATCTGCCGTCGTCCGCAATACCACCGCTCCAGCGGCAGATCAGCGCGCCGTTTTCATCATAATCCTCATACTGCCTGCGCGGCCCAACCAGCTTTGTCGCGCCGGGACACATCAAAACGGAATCGGGAGGAAAATCGTCCGGATCATGCTGGGTCAGCCACGCCTCGTTAAATTCCAGATGCAAAAGCGGCGCTGTATTGGAAATCACAATATGGATCAACCCGTCCTGTGACTGACGGCATACGCTGTAACCCAAAATATGATCCTTCGGACGCTCCGGGCGCTGCTTATGCGGCTGCGTGCCCCACAGTCTGCGCATCGTCCAGGTTTCTCCATCGTCGTCGGACCATGCGCCGTAGCACCCTTTTTCAGTGACGCCGGCCGGCTGGGCAAAGTGTTTGAGCGCCTGATAGTCGCCGCAGGCAAACAATCGGCCCGACGCCAGCCGGATCACGCAGGGGCGCTGGCCGGAATTGAGCGCGGGAAACGGCGTAGGGGTCACCTGCCAGCTGTCGCCGCCGTCATGGGAAACAGCTTTGGGCATGAAACCGTCCAGCTGGGTGTTCTTGCCGCCAAGGGCCAATATCGCGCCGTCGCGCCGCTGTACAATCGTACTGTGCCGCCCGGCAGTCAACGCGGCGCCGCGCGACCAGGTGCGCATATTGTCCCGCGAACGCCAAAGCACGCTGGCCGCAAGCCCCGCCGCATCCGCGGTAAAGTAAACGGTTCCGTCCTTGGCGCGGATACAATTGTTGACCGGCTGGCGCTCAAACCCCTGCGTTTTATCCGGAAAATAGGGAAACTGCACGGCGCTCCAGGTTGCGCCGCTGTCCTTTGAGCAAACATATTGGAACGGATAGGCATCCGCCAGCTGCTGCCAGCCCCAAAAATGATAGATGGTGCCGTCGTCATCGGTAAACAGAAGCGGCGCATGATCGTTGACGCCGACCGGATTTAGGAAAATATCCGGAAACTCCCACTGGTCGCAGCCTCTGCGCAGCCGCGCTCCCACCAGACCGACCTGCGCATCGTATTCATGATAAGAAGAATAGGCCGTAAAGAGCAGATCGCCATTTGGCGCAACCGTAAAAGCAGGCGAATGATGATGATGCCGCATCACGGGGTTCATCCCAACGGCGCGAATAGCCTGATTGGGCGTATTATCCGGCGGCACCGGGAACAGATGGCGTTTGCGGAAATACGGTTTTTGCGCGTCCGGCCCAATCGTCAGATACTCTGCCGTATTTTGGTGTACGCCAAAGCACATGGGACAGGCCGCGGCTGCGCCGCTGGTTTTGGCAAGCGGCGCGCAAACCACGCGAAAACCAATCCGATGGCGGCCAAACCGATTGTTCCGGTCGCGCCGGTCATGCCGGTAGGACGGCGGAAGCGCACCGCGCAGCCAAAGATCCAGCGGATATTCATTATAGCGCCCAGGATCGTCCAGATAGCCGCCGCGCACCGCTTTAAACAGCCCCAGATCCGGCCCGGCCGGATCGCATACGGGCAGATCGTCATAGGGCGCATACCAGTCAAAGCACCATTCGCGCATGCGCAGATCGCACATGCGATCCATATCCAATGCATCCGCGTTTCGCGCGCAGTATTCCCATTGCGCCTCGGTCGGCAGGCAATACTGCACGCCCTCCTGCGCGGACAGCCAGCGGCAAAAATCCGCCGCCTCGTACCAGCTGACCCCGACGACAAAGCCATGGCAGGCTTCCACATCCGGCGCATCCTGCCGGGTCTGCGCCCAGAAGCGGCAGAAAAGGTCATACGGTATCGGGGTACGCGAAATGGCAAACGCATCGGTCAGCAAAACCGAATGGCGCGGCAAGCTGTCCGCCTGCTGTTCATAGGTTCCGCCGCCCATTTCAAAGGACGCATGGGGCGCAACATAAGCCATCTGCAGCCCCGTGACATTGACAAAATCGCCCGTCAGTTTTGGCGGTTCAAATGTGCCGAAATCCCCGTTATGCACAAGCAAATTGCCGGACAAACCGGATTTTTCCATCTGTATCGCTCCTTTGATCATTTTTCATCAACGCCTGATGATTGCCACGATACCATCTTTGCCGGCGGCGTCAGCCTTTCAAAGCACCGGCAAACTTTTTCCCGTTTATTGCAGCGGAAGGCTGTCGCCGACGGTCACGACCACCGCCGCCCCCTGCGTTTGCGCCATCGGCCACGGCTGCGGATGCGACCATACAGAAAGGTCCGGCGGCGCAGATTGCCCATCCGGCAGCACGATCAACGCCGCAACCGGCTGGGGCACGCCAGCCCGAAGCGTCAGGATCCCTTCCGCTTCCATCCTGGTACATGCTGCAAGACCCTCCTGATCCAGATTAAATACACCCCAAATCGTACGGCTGGTTTTACCTTCCAGCGTTATCTGCGCCCATACGCGGTTGATGTTCCCCGCTGCATCCGTCATCGGCGTCAGTTCCGTTCGAATTGTCCCTTTCTGACCAATCCAATCAAAATCCGCGCGGGGATACTGTGCCAGCAGCTTCCCCTTCTGTTCTCCCTGGCTCGTCCACAGGCTGACTTGAACGCTCAGCGTCTGCGTTGCACTGCCCACGGCGTAGTCGATCTGTCCGGAGGCCGCGCGCAGCGTCGTCGTCTGAGCGCAGGCGCAGGTCAGCAAACAGAGCAGCAGAATCAGACACAGCGCGCCGGTAAACAACCTGCGGCGCGTTCCGGCTTCCCGATAGCGCAGCGCAGTGCAAATACGTTCTTTTACCGCCGACTTTCCAAAAGGCGCACAGCCTGCGCCGATGCCTGAGCGGCTTGCCAGGTTCAGCAGTGTCTGACAGTAATCCGCCGCAGACTGCCTGCCCAAACCATGCAGCGCTGCCTCGTCGCATGCACGCTCCATTTGATTTTGCAGCACCAAGCCGTACAGCCAGACAATCGGTGAAAACCAAAAAACGCTGATCGCCAGAAAGCTTAGCAGCCGCATCAGCGGATCCCGCCAACGCGCATGCGCTTTTTCATGCAGCAGCACATGGAGGCGCTGACGCGCATCCAGCGTTGCGGGCAAATAAATGCGTGGGCGAATAAATCCCATTGTCAAAGCGGGCATATCGCTCGGCGCTTCAAAAACCCCCGGCTGCAATAGCACCGCCTGACGCACCCGGGCCCGAAGGCGCATCTCGCCCACCGCGCTGTATGCCCAAAGCGCCGCTATCCCCATCAGCCACACACACGCCAATGGTGTACCAAAGGCGCAAACAGCGTTCAGAACACTTCCCCGCAGCGATTCAAAAATGCCGCGCACACCGGTCTGCGCCGCCGCAGTCTGTACCGGGAATCCGTTTTCTGCCAGCGAGTTGGAAACGATCTGAACCCATGAGCAAGAAAACGGCGCTGCATGCATGCCGGAAATATCGGCAATCCAGGGCACATTAAAAAGGCTCGCCGCGCTTTGTACCCCTGCGGGCAAAAATGCGCCTGCCAACAGCACCGTCATCAACACGCAGATCATTCTGCCGGGCGCGCGCAGCGCTCTGAGCAGCCATACTGCCAGCAAGCCAAAACAAAGCAGGACCTGCGCACCGCCCAGAATTTTCAGCGCGGCCGCCAAAAGCCCGGCGGCGCTCATGATTGTCCCTTGCGATGGGCGTCAATCAATTTTTGAAGCGCCTGCGCTTCCTGATCGCTCAGCGTACGCCCGTCCATAAAGGCCGCAACAAACGACGGCAGCGACCCCTCAAAGTGCGTATCCACCACGCTTTTGCTTTCATAGTGCAGCACATTTTCGTAGGAAACCAGGCTGACCACCATCGATCCTTCGCGCCGCGCCGCCCCTTTTTCGCATAGTTTTTTCAGCACCGTATAAGTTGTTGTCCGTTTCCAGCCAAGCTGCCGGTCGCACTGCGCCACCAGTTCCCGAATGGGCATTGGTTCGCCTGCCCAGATGATCTGCATGCACCGCCGCTGTGCATCAAAAAGCTTGCACGGCTGCACAAATATGCCCCCTTTTGTCTATCTCATTAGACAACATTAGTCTATCAGGATAGACACTGAATGTCAAGGCGTTTTTTGTCAGATTTCGGACCCCTTTTGGCTTTTTTGTGCGCCCTCGTCCAATGCAAATATCTTTATATCGCAGCAGTCGTTTGATCCACGAACAATTGTTCCTTTATTTCTTCATACAGTCGGTATAGCACTGGATAAATTCGAAAAAGTATAGTATAATGTTCAAGAAAGCGCCGGTTCTCTTATATGGCAGACCGGATTGGAGGATCGCGCAGCATCTATGGGAGGAACCTGTCAATGGGCGGCTTATTCGGCGTAGCATCCAAAAACGATTGTGTGTTTGATCTTTTTTTCGGTACGGACTATCATTCCCATCTGGGGACCAAGCGGGGCGGCATGGCTGTTTACGGCAGCGACGGCTTCCAGCGGGCGATCCATAATATTGAAAACGCGCCTTTTCGCACCAAATTCGAACACGATGTGGATGAAATGAAGGGAAATCTGGGCATCGGCTGTATTTCCGACAACGAGCCCCAGCCGCTGATCGTGCGTTCCCATCTGGGCAATTTTGCCATCACCACGGTGGGGCGCATCAACAACGCCGACGAACTGGCGCGCGACGCGTTTACCAACGGCACGACGCATTTTTTGGAAATGAGCGGCGGCGATATCAACCCCACGGAGCTTACTGCGGCGCTGATCAACCGATGCGGTTCCATTGCTGAGGGGATTCGCTATGCGCAAAGCCGGATTGACGGCTCCATGTCCATGCTGATTTTAACGCCGCAGGGCATTTATGCCGCACGCGACCTGGTTGGCCGTACACCTGTCATCGTGGGCAAAAAGGACGGCGCCTACTGCGCTTCGTTTGAATCGTTTGCCTATTTAAATCTTGGATATGAGGATTGCCACGAGCTTGGCCCGGGCGAGATCGATTTTCTGACGCCCGAGGCCATGCAGATTGTTGTTCCCGCCAAGCAGGAAATGAAAATCTGCACGTTTCTGTGGGTCTATTATGGTTATCCCTCCTCCTGCTATGAAGGGGTCAATGTCGAAAAAATGCGCTATAACTGCGGCGATATGCTGGCGCAGCGCGACAATGTGGACGCTGACAGCGTAGCGGGCATCCCCGATTCCGGCACGGCGCATGCCGTCGGCTATGCCAATCGCTCCAACATTCCCTTTTCGCGTCCGTTTATCAAATATACCCCGACCTGGCCGCGTTCGTTTATGCCGCAAAAGCAGAGCCAGCGCAACCTGATTGCGCGCATGAAACTGATCCCGGTCGACACCCTGATCCGGGACAAACGGCTGATCCTCATTGACGATTCGCTGGTGCGCGGCACGCAGCTGCGGGAAACCACGGAATTTCTTTACCACAGCGGCGCCAAAGAGGTGCACATCCGTTTGGCATGCCCGCCGCTGCTGTTCGGGTGCAAGTATCTGAATTTTTCCAGATCCACCTCGCAGATGGATTTAATTACCCGCAGGATGATCGCGCGCTTTGAAAACGGCTGCACGCAGCCGGATCTTTCCCGTTACGCCGATCCGGATTCGCCGCAATATGCGCAAATGGTGGATGAAATCCGCCGCGAACTGAAGTTCACAACGCTTAAATACCACCGTCTGGACGATATGATCGCCTCAACCGGAATGTCTCCCTGCAAATTCTGCACCTACTGTTGGACGGGTAAAGAATAAACAATCCGAAATTCGACCAAAGCAAAGGCGCTGTATCGGTTGGTACAGCGCCTTTACAGACGAGAGAAGGCTCGTCTTTTATTTTTCATTTACAGGCATACACTTTTTTCTACCGTCTTTTTTGCGCAACGGCAAAATATTATACAAGTCCTACGCCGCATGCCACCAGCATCACAACCGTCAGCACCGTTGCAACCGTCTCAAACAGATCGAATTTTTTCACGTCAAATTCATCTCCTCTCCGGCTGCGCCGCCTTCGCGCGCGCCCATCCTCCAGCACAGGTTTTGCACAACATTCTTTCATTCAAAAGAGTTTCCGCCTGATTTGATCTTCTGTTTACGCTTTTATTGTATGCATTTTCTCTTTTTTGTCAAGTTTTCCTTCATTTTTGCATTTTGCAGGAGTCTCTCACGTCTCCTTCATTTTACAAGATCCCTTGCACATATACGTTTTTTTCTGCATATACGCCCGCATATTCCTGCGGGATCGCTGGTCGGTTCTATTGTTCTGCTTTATTTTTGCAGCATAGTCTGATGCCGCCTGCGCCTTGATGTCAGCGCGCCGAATTGGCGCATAAAAACAAAGCAGGCCCATTCATATTGGACCGGCAGGCGCTTTCTGCATCCAAAAATCCCAAAAATTTTTTTATTTTTTTTGCCAAAAACGCGCTTGCGATGTTGATACCGTGAACTGCGATAAAAAAGCGCCCTGAACCAACGTGTTCAAAGCGCTTCCATTTTTTGACGATTTTGCCTCAAATCATGCCCGCCGGCGCGGCACAGAGCTCCCCCATTTGTTTGAGCACCGGCAAAAACGCCGGCGCGATTTTTCCGTCTGAACCAGTTGGCACGTCCCAGGTCACTGCGCCGTGGTGGGCAAGCACCTCCTGCGTCCAGGCCACGCTCAGCGCGGGCGGCAGACGCGGCGAAACGCCCTGTCCCCACTGGTCCCCCAAAAAGCTGAGCAAATGCAGCTGGGCATCTGCCACACGCCCGTCCATCAGCGCTGGTTCCGCCTTTTTACGGCCAAACGGCACATAAAGATAAGCGCCCAGTTCCCCGGCGGTATAATCTTCCTGCACGCTTTGAACGGTTATTTGGTCGGTACGCAAAATCCCCTGGTTCAGACAGATCGCCGCACGGGGATTTCCGCTGCGCAGCGCACGGGCAAGGGAATCGAAATTGGGCTCCTGATCAAACCGGTACATCGCGTTGGCATAATAAACGCCGTCAATCCACCATCCGTCGCAAAGGTCTCCCCACGCTTGTGCCCAGCAGGTAATCACCTGCTCCCATTTTCTCTGAAAGGATGCCAGGCGCAGGGACAGATCTTCCAGGCGATAGTGCCCCGCGCCGCGCAGCATAACACCGTTTGTATCGCGCAGCGCACCATCCGTCCATTCCAGACGCTGCATTGCCTGCGGATCATAGCAGGGCGCGCCGCTTGGCAGATAGGCAATTGCACGGATTCCCCGTTTTTTCAGCGCCCGTGCAAGATCGGCAAACAGATCTCTTTGCGCACATTTTGACAAAGGATATCCCACCAGCGCGTCATAAACCGGATTGGGCGCGCAATAAAACCCGGAATTTTGTCCAATTGTCAAAATAAACCAGCCTGCGCCTACGGATTGGAGCTGATCCGCCAGCGCTTGCGTATCAAAGGCGTCCACCCGCCGGTTCCATTGATCCACCTGAGAAGCCAATTCCCCCTGTGGCACAGGCGTATCCACCGGGTTATACAGCCAGTGGGACATCACGCCAAACCGCCCGCGCATAAACGCAGCCCGATTTTCCATATGTACCTCCTTTGCATATAAAATCCGCCCGGCCAATAAGCCGGGCGAATGGGATTGAGCCGAACGCCCTGCGTCAGCCCAGTGGAAATTAATGATATGCCGGCAGATAATCGCCGTGCGCTTCGATCAATTCATCGCACATCGCGACGATATCGTCGATGGAAAGCTCCGCCGCCGTATGCGGATCCAGCATCGCCGCCTGATAAATGGTATCCCGTTTGCGGGTGACCGCCGCTTCAATCGTCAAAAGATGCACGTTGATGTGCGTCATGTTCATCGCCGCGCACTGCACCGGCAAACGTCCGACATGGGTCGGCCGCACGCCGCCGCCGTCAACCAGACAGGGCACCTCCACGCAGGCGTCTGCCGGCAGGTTGTCGATCAGACCCGTATTGAGCACATTGCCGCCGATCCGATAGGGCGTATCGTTGGTTATCGCTTCCATAATATAAGAAGCATATTCATGGCTGCGCGTATGCGACAGCGTGGGATTCGCAATCAGCTCATGCTTGCGTTCTTCCCAGTTGGCAATCTGCCGGATGCAGCGGCGCGGATATTCATCCAGCGGGATATTAAACCGGTCGATCAGCTCCGGATAGCGCGATTTGATAAAGAAGGGATTGTACTCCGCGTTATGCTCGCTGGATTCGGTGCAGTAATAGCCCAGCCGGCGAATATATTCATACCGCACCATGTCCTTATGAATTTCCCCGGCGTTTTTCTGCGCCGCTCTGCGGCGGATTTCCGGATAAAGATCGTTTCCCGCACGATCGGTGATTTTCAGCAGCCAGCCCATATGATTGATGCCCGCAATCAGGTCGCGCCGGCCTTCGATCACGTCCTGCATGCCCAGATCCTGCAAAAGATGCTCTGAGCATACCTGAACGCTGTGGCAAAGCCCAACCGTTTTAACGCCCGTGTAGCGCTGCATATAGCCCGTCAGAATGCTCATGGGGTTGGTGTAATTGAGCAGCCACGCGTCCGGACAAACCTCCTGTATATCCTTTGCAAAAGCGTCCATAACCGGAATTGTGCGCAGGCCGCGCATGATCCCGCCAATGCCCAAAGTATCGGCAATCGTCTGGCGCAGGCCGTACTTTTTGGGAATCTCAAAATCAATTACGGTGCAGGGCTCATAGCCGCCGACCTGAATTGCATTGACAACAAAGTCCGCGCCCCGCAGCGCCGCTTTGCGGTTTTCAACGCCCAGATAACATTCAATCCGCGCGCGGCCGGCATTGATATTGTTGTTGATGGCGTCGAGCATCAGCTTGCTCTCTTCCAACCGCGCCGCATCGATGTCGTACAGCGCAATCTGCGCGTCGGCAAAGGTCTGGGTGGACATACAGTCGCCCAGCACATTTTTGGCAAACACCGTACTGCCAGCGCCCATAAAAGTGATTTTGCTCATAAGCATCCTCCCGCTAAAATCAGAGCCGGCCCGCAAAGGGTCGGCTCTGTTGTCGTCGCAAGCTTAGAAAACAACTTTTTTATCTTCTTTGGCGGCCTCGTAAATGCCCAGGATCAGCTTCACCGCGTTGCGGCCTTCGCGCCCTTCGATGATCGGACGGCGTTTTTCGTCCCGGCATGCATCCACCATATCCTGCACCTGTTTAAACGTGGTGCCCTGGCTGATAGCGTTGGGATCGTTTGCGCCGCTGCCCTTGACCTTGGCCGTCAGCTCGATCATCTTCTTCTCCTCGGCTTCCATGGCTTCCTTGTCATCATTGTGGATCTTCCAGGAAACGATCTGGTTGTCCTTGACGCAGATGCCACCCTTGGTGCCATGAATTTCAATCGAGGTGCCAAAGCCGGGATACGTCGCCGTCGAACCGGTAATGGTGCCGAAAGCGCCGTTTTTAAACTTCACCAGCGCACAGCCGATATCCTCAGACTCGATCTTGTGGTTGGCAACCTTGATCTGCGCGGTCACAGACTCCGGTTCGCCCATAATCCATTGCAGAATATCGATGGTATGAACCGACTGGTTCATCAGCGAACCGCCGCCGTCCCATTTCCAGGTGCCGCGCCAGCCGCCGTTTGCCAGATAGTAATCGTCGTTGCGATACCATTTGATCATGACGTTGCCGACGACCAGATCGCCCAGACGCCCTTCGGCTACAGCCTGCTTGGTCAGCGCAACGGCCGGCTCCAAACGGTTCTGGAAAATGCAGCCCAGCTTTTTGTCATATTTGTCAAACGCCGCAATCGCCGCATCGATAGCCTCCAGCGTAACATCCAGGGGCTTTTCCGCCAGGCAATGCTTGCCGGCCTTGGCAACTTCAACGGCCATCTCGGAATGCATGCCGCTGGGCGTAACCACGCTGACCAGATCAATATCGTCACGCTTGAGCATTTCTTTATAGTCCGTATAGTAATCGCAGCCATACTGCTCGGCAATGGCCTTCGCCTTTTCCTCGTTGATGTCGCAAACAGCAATCAGGTCGCAGTTTTCTGCCACCGCATAGCTGCTCACATGAGATCTGCCGCGTCCCAGGCCGATGACCGCTGCGCCGACGTTGTTGGGATTGCTCTTGGTTTTCATCCGATAATACCTCCAATTCTTTTCTGGCTGTACATGCCGTCCGGGACATCACACCGTCCGGGCAGCGCCTATACAACATTTTTTACCGATGGCATCATCATAGCACGATTTCCTTTTTTTGGCAAGAGCGCGCATAGATTTTGCCCAATGTTCCAAGCAGACAACCCGAATTGAAATTTTGCCGAAACGCCGGCGTTATGCAACCTTTCGGCGCAATTTGCTAAGCGGATGATCTTGCAGCTAAATTTCCGAATCTGCCGCAGCGCCCGCCGGGCATCGCGAATACGAAAAAAGCGCCCGAAAGAATCCTGCTTTCAGGCGCTTTATTGAATTTCCATGCCGACTTTTATAAAATCTGACAGATGCGCGGGAATACCGCGCCGCTCATGGATGTCGGACCCGATTATTTTTCAAGAAACAGCGAGGTGATCTGCGCCAAAAGGGCGTCGAAATAGTCCACGTCCAGCCGTTCAATCTCGCCCGCATCGCAAAGCGCCGCCAGCGTTGCGTCCATCGGCACCTGCGCCAAAAGCGGCAGACGCGTCTGTTCGCTGACCTGGGCGGTCTTGCTCGGGCCAAAAACCTCAATCTTTTTGCCGCAGTCCGGGCACTTGACGTAGCTCATGTTTTCCACAAGCCCCAATACGGGAATGTTCATCATCTGCGCCATGGAGCAGGCTTTTTTGACGATCATCGCCACCAGATCCTGCGGCGAAGTGACCACGGCAATCGCATCCACCGGCAGCGACTGGAACACCGTAAGCGGTACGTCGCCGGTTCCCGGAGGCATGTCGATATACATCACATCCACATCGCCCCACTTGACATCGGTCCAAAACTGTTTGACCACGCCCGCAATCATCGGTCCGCGCCAAACGACCGGGCTTTCCTCATCCTCCAAAAGCAGGTTGATCGACATCACCTTAATGCCGCTGGCCGTCACAATCGGATCGATCCCGTTTTCGTCGCCGCCCGCCTTATTGTGAATCCCGAACATTTTCGGCACCGAAGGGCCGGTAATATCCGCATCCAGCACGGCGGTCCGATAGCCCGCGCGCGCCGTCAGCGCCGCCAGCGCCCCGGTAACGAGGGATTTGCCCACGCCGCCCTTGCCGCTGACCACGCCGATGACATGGCGCACATTGCTAAACGCATTTTGCTGTTCCATCAAGTCCTTCTTCTCGCACTGAGAAGAACAGCTTGAGCAGTCTCCGCTGCAGTTGCTCACAATCCATACACCTCTTTATCAAATGGTTATCCTGTCTGCCGCCGCTAAATACGGCGGTACAGTCAGATTGCTAAAAATTCGCCGCTCCCTTTGCCGCGTGGGAACGATTGCTTTGAAAGACGGTGGGAAACCTCCCCAAGCGCATCTTTTCTCAGCCATCGGACCTGGGTTCCATCGCCGCAGCGCTTTGGGCGTATACCTTTGGCACAACGGCAAGCGTCTGATCTCCCTGGGTTAAAATCTGGGCAATGCCAAGGCGCACCAGCGTCTCAACACCGGGCGCGTCCGCAGGCCCTTCGCAGTTGTGCGCCAGCATCTGCCGCAGGCAGGCGTGACCGGCTTCATCCAGCACCCTGTGCAGCTGATTGGGAAAATACAGATACAGCTGCGCCAGCTGCTGGGCGCAGGTCAGCTTTGCCGCGCTGGGCCGAAGCTGACAGTCCATCTTCGCCGCCAGCTCCAGCATTTGCTTTTTGGACAAATTATTGATGATAAAATCCTCCGCCGGAAGCAGCTTGACGGCTTCCTTTTCGCGTATCTGCATTTTGCGCTCCTTTCCCCCGCAGCGTATTTGTTCTGCGGTCTAATCGTTTAACTGATCGTGCAGATGGTTCATCGCCGCCTGAAGCTGCGCATCCTCCTCGTCGCTGATCAAATAAGGATTGAGCGACGCGTCCAGCTCCACCTCAATATCCGGCGCAAGGCCGTCCCCGTGGATCTTTCGGCCATTTGGCGTCAGATAATATTCGGTGGTGAGCATCAGCACCGAGCCGTCCTTAAACATGAAGGGGCTTTGCACAATTCCCTTGCCGAACGTCTGCGTCCCGATCAGCACGCCTGCCCCGTAATCCTGGATCGCCCCTGCAACAATTTCGCTGGCGCTGGCAGAATACCCGTTGACCAGCACCGCCAGCGGCAATCCCAGACAGCGCTTGTCCGAATCCGCAGAACCGGTTGTGTCGCCGTTCTTGTTTTCGAGCGTATAAATCTTGCCCTCCGGCAAAAGCACATCTGCAATCTGTGCCGCATCATCCACATACCCGCCGCCGTTATATCGAAGATCCAGCACCAGGGCTTTGGCGCCGCTGCTTTGCAAAAAAGCAATCGCCTGTGTGAAGCCGGTTACATCATCGCCGGTAAATCCGGTAATCTCAATATACCCGATTTCATCGTCCAGCATCCGATAGGATACATGACTGGCCACCACCTCGGCGCGCGCAACCGTCAGCTCCAGCGTTTCTTCCCCGCGCCTCAGGATGATCTGCACGTCCGTGCCGGACTCGCCCTTGATTTGATCCACCACATCGTTGAGCGATTGACCGCGCACATCATAGCCGGCGACGCCCACGATTTTGTCCCCCGGCAAAATCCCGGCTTCCATCGCGGGGCTGTTTTCAAACACCGTCGTCACTGTGCAGATAGAATCGTCGTCCAAAGACACCTGAACGCCGATCCCGACATAATTGCCCGCGTCGCTTTCCAGCCGCTGCCGGTACTCTTCGGCCGTATAATAGGCCGAGTAAGGGTCGCCCAGGGCGGCGACCATGCCTTTAACCGCATACTCGGAAAGCATCTGATCGTCATAATCCGCATAATAGGACTGTGCGATGGTTTCCCGGGTGCCCTCCAGCTTGCCATATTGCGTCAAAAGATCATATTGCTGCTGAGAGACGGTAATGCGGTTGTCCTGCGCGCCTGCCGCCGAAGAGCCGATCACGCCGACAAAGATGCCGCCGGCAAAGCTGCCAAGCACCAACACGCAGGCCAATATGATCACGGTGATTTTTTTCATCATAAACGCTTCTCCATCGCGTCAGCGCACAGCGCCGGAAGCAATCGCCGCATCGGCAACCGCCTTGGCCACGCGCGCAGTAATGGCGCGATCCAGCGCTGCCGGCATGATGTAATCCGGGCAAAGCTGCTCCGGCGTCACCATCGACGCAATGGCGCAGGCCGCGGCCAGTTTCATTTCATGGTTGATCGTTCTGGCACGCACATCCAGCGCGCCGCGGAAGATTCCCGGGAACGCCATGACGTTGTTGATCTGATTGGCAAAATCGCTTCGCCCGGTGCCGACAATATACGCCCCGGCTGCCTTCGCCTGATCCGGCATGATTTCGGGCGTGGGATTCGCCATGGCAAAAATAACCGGTTTTTCCGCCATTTTCGCCACCATCTCCGGCTTGAGCACGCCGGGAGCGGAAACGCCGATAAACGCATCGGCGCCCGCGATCACCGCGCCAAGGTCGCCGGTTTCCAGATTCGGGTTGGTTTGCTGCGCCAAAAGCGCCATTGCCGGGTTGAGGCTCTCATCGCCGCGCACCAGCGCGCCAAAGCGGTCGACCATGATTACATTTTTCACCCCGGCGCTTAAAAGCAGGCGGCAGATCGCCGTGCCGGCCGCGCCGGCGCCGTTGATCACCAGCTTGATCTGGGAAAACGCCTTGCCAGTCAGCTTCATCGCATTGGTCAAAGCCGCCAGCACCACCACCGCCGTGCCATGCTGATCGTCGTGAAAGACCGGGATATCCAGTTCTTCGATCAGCCGCCGCTCAATTTCAAAGCAGCGCGGCGCCGCGATATCTTCCAGGTTAATCCCGCCAAACCCCGGGGCAATCGCCTTGACAATGCTGACAATCTGATCCACATCCTTGGTATCCAGGCAGATCGGCACCGCGTCCACGTCGCCAAAGGCCTTAAACAGAACCGCCTTGCCCTCCATGACAGGCAAACCGGCCTTGGGGCCGATATCGCCCAGGCCCAATACCGCCGTACCGTCGGTCACAATCGCCACCATGTTGCCCTTGCGGGTATATTTATAAACCAGTTCTTCCTCTCTGGCAATTTCCCGGCACGGCTCAGCCACGCCGGGCGTATAGGCCAGCGTCAGATCATGGGCGTCGCGCAGCGGTGCGCGGGATATCACTTCAATTTTACCCTTCCATTGCTCATGCGCCCGGAGCGCCTCGGTCTTCAGATCCATCGTATTTCCTCCATTATCCTTCCTGTTTGTCAAAGCCAAGGCGATTGCCCAGCTGCATCAGAAATTTGAACGTCGCCGCATCGTCAAATACGCGCAGATCCAGCCCCGTGGCCGCCTGCAGCTTATCCAGACGGTAAACCAGCGTATTGCGATGAATAAAAATCGCCCGCGCCGCAACCGACAAATTCAGATTGCTGTCCATAAAAATGCGGATCGTACGCTGCATTTCCTCATTTAATAGCCGGTTGTTGCGCCGGTTGAACAAAAGCTGATAATACTTGCGGCAGGTTTGTTCCGGAATGCTGTTGAGCAGTCGTTCCACAATCAGCTTGCGGAAAAAGAAAATCTGCCCATTTAACCGGTAGGTTTCCCCGATTCGGATCGCCTCGGACGCCTGTCGGTAGGATTCCGGCAGCACGTCTAGCGTCTGCGCGTTTTCACCCACGCCGATGAGCAATTTATCATGCCCCTGGTCGCGCGCAGTATCCTCAATCGCCGCTGCCAGTTCCTCCTGATCCGCCGCGGCCAATTCGCCGTTTTGCGCCACCACCACGCAAAGCGTGTTGGCATCGATGCTTAAAATCGTCTCCGCCGCGCTGACCGGAAAAATCTGCGCGAGGGTCTCAATAAAGTCCGTCATCGCCCGCTGGCTGTCCCGAAGCAAAATACAGTAGCGCTCCCGCGCAGGCTCCACATGATACTGCGCGGCCATAGCCGCCGTCTGCTGCGCGCCCAGAACACCGGAAAGCAGGCGCAGATAAAACTCTTCCCGATCCATCGGCTGACGGGCTCTGGCGTCGTTTTCCAGCTGAACGCCAATATATGCCGCAGCCATCTGCCCGATATCCAGCGTGGATTTCTGAAGCGAATGCAGCGCCAAATACAGCCGCTGCCGCCCCTCGATCCGGAACAAAAGCAGCGTATCACATTTGGCAAACGGCGCGGTAAACGCCGGCGGATGCAGCAAAACCGTACCGGCCTGCGCCTGGGGCAGCAAAATATTGCCCTGCGCATCCAGCAGATGATAGGGAATTTGTAGTTTACCAAGTTGTTCATCAATGATTTGGAGCAAACCGGAGTCCATAATGCCTCTTTACAGCGCGAAGCCGCGCTTATCTGTTTCTCTCTGACGCGTTTGGGGCGCGCAAAGGATTTTTCTTTATTATATAACAATCCGCCCCATAAGACAAGGTTTATCCACCCAATAGCCCCAGCACAAAGGACAGGATCGTCGGAAACAGCGCCACAACGCTCATCATCCGCACCGTCTGCATCAGCGCGATTTTCGGCGTATCGCCGCCCAAATCATCCGCCAGCAGCGACATTTCCGTCAATCCGCCGGGCGTACAGGCCATCATACAGGTGGTCAATTCAAGCTTTGTGGTCCTATGGATCAGCAGCGCCGAAGCCCAGGTAAAGACGATAACCGCCGCGATGAGCAGCAGCGCCGGGCCGATCAATTCGCGCAGCGCAAGAAAGCTTGCGCGATCCAGGCTCAGACCAACATAGGCGCCCGTGAAAATCTGGGTATATCTTCTGGCGCTGGATGGATAAAACGCGCCGCCGCGCAAAATATTGTAGGCTGCCGTGGCCAGCATCGCGCCAATCATTGCGCCGGCACGCACGCCGATGCGCCA
>DCTY01000017.1:0-1372 GCA_002329335.1 Christensenella sp. UBA1428 | reverse complement strand
CGCGCACCGGTCCGGCGCAGGCCGCCGCCCGCTGCGCGGCTTCCTTTTTAAAGATTTTTCGAAACAGCGGCGGCATCACAATAAAAATCGTTTGCTGGCGCACCAGCTGCAAAAGCGCCACATAGGCGGGATTTGCCCCCATATCACCGGAAATCAGCGCCATATCCGACAATCCGCCCGGCGCGCAGGCAAACAGCGCCGTCGTTGGATCCAGATCGCTGATTTGGATCATGCCAAACCCGGTTACCAGATTCATCACCAGCATACAGCCAACCAGCATCAGCGTCGGCACGATGATGCGCTTTAGCGCGATGACATCCGCGCGCGTGATGCGCGACCCCACCAGCGCGCCTGAACAGATCTGAACGGCAATGCGCAGATGGGGGGGATAGAACCCAGCCTGCGTAATCAGATTAAAAACAATCACCAGCGCCATCGCGCCCACCAGGCTGCCGGCGGGCAGTTTCAGCTTCCGGCCGGCCCAGCCGCCCACCGCGCCGATTGCCATCGTTACAAGAAAACGCAAAAACAGTTCCAAGCAAAACCCTCCATGTATATTTCGACAATACTTTTTCATTATGCATGCTTTGCGCAAAAAAAGCAACCCATTGCTCAAAAAAAAGCACCGGACAATCAGCGTCCGGTGCAAAAAGTACGAAAACAAAGGATTCAAAAGCGATTCCGCACGGCAGTTCCCCCCCAGCGGCGCATGTGTGCGTCTGGCGGCGCCGCAATTGCCGGAACCGTTGCTGCATTAAGCATCGTATTTTTCCTTATCCCCCACGATTTGAACTTTCAGGATATTCGTATTGCCGGCCCTTGCCAGCGGCAGCCCTGCGGTGATCACCACGCGGTCGCCGTCGCTGACCATATCAATCTGCTTGGCGCAGTCAATCGCATGGATGAACAGCGCGTCACTGCCGGTTTGATACAGCGCCAGCACCGGATAAACGCCCCAGGACAGCGACAGCTGATGGAAGGTCTTAATCAGCGGCGTTGCCGCGACGATCGGCTCATGCGGACGGAATTTGGACATGCGCCGCGCCGTCTGTCCGGATTTGGTCACTGCAATGATGACCTTTGCTTTCAGGTCTCGGGCAGTGGTGCAGGTTGCGTCACAGATGGCGTTGGTCGTATCCGCCTCGTCCATATCATAGGGAATATCCTTATAGATATGCATCTCAAACGCATCGCGCTCCGCCTGCTCGGCAATGCGGGCCATCACTTCAACGGCGCGCACCGGATATTTCCCGTTGGCGCTCTCCCCGGAGAGCATCACAGCGGACGTTCCGTCAAACACCGCGTTGGCTACGTCGGTAATCTCCGCGCGGGTCGGCAGCGGATTGCTGATCATCGAATCGAGCATCTGCGT
>DCTY01000022.1 GCA_002329335.1 Christensenella sp. UBA1428 | reverse complement strand
TAGGCCGTTGGGCTTGAAAAGCTGCCGTATTTTTTCGGTCTGGCCAAGCAATTTGAGTGGATTTACCGTCCGGACGAAAATGACCCGATCATTCTGAGCCATCATACCAGCGCGCTGCATCTTTTACAGCGAATCCGCGACGAAGCGCACCGCTTTGCCATCACCCATCATCGGGCGCTGCGCCAGAAAAAAACGGTACATTCCCGCCTGGAAGATATCCCGGGCGTTGGACCGGCACGGCGGCGCGCGCTTTTGGCGCATTTTAAATCCATCCGCGCCGTTGCGCAGGCGACGGTAAACGAACTTTGCGCGGTGGATTCCATCAACGAAACCGTGGCGCAAGCCATTTATGACTTTTTTCAAAAAGAACTGGACGGAGGAAACCATGAGCATTAAATTGATCGCACTGGATCTGGACGGCACGCTGCTGGATCCCAACCGCAGCATCACCCCGAAGGTCAAAGCGGCTATCGCCGACGCCGCGCGCGCCGGCATCAAGGTCGTCATTGCCAGCGGGCGCATGCTGCCCTCTGCCCTGCCGGTTTACAGACCGCTGGGCATCGACACCCCGCTGATCTGCTGCAACGGCGCCTATGTCTGCACGCCCGAAGGGCAGATGATCCATCGCTGTCCGATTGAAAAGCCCGAGGCCAGGCAGGTGATTGAATTTGCCCGGGAAAATCATCTGTATATCCAATACTATATCGGCAACGATCTGTACTGCGAGCAGGACTGCGAGGAACGCGAACTGTATGGGAAGCTTTCGCTGATGCGCGCCCAATATGTACCGGATCTGACGGCGCTGCCCACCGGCACGGACAAGCTGTTGATGATTCATCTGCCCACCATGAGCGAATGGATGCCCAAAATCGAAGCGGCGTTTACGCAGCTTGCCGTTACAAGCTCGATGAAATTCTACGCCGAAATCAATCATCCCGACGCCAACAAGGGCGTTGCCCTCAAAGCGCTGGCCGATTATTACGGTTTTGCGCCCGATCAGGTTATGGCCATCGGCGACGGCAGCAACGACCTGGCCATGCTGCGCTGGGCAGGCTGCTCGGTTGCCATGGGCAACGCGGGCAAGGCCATTCAGGAACAGTGCAAACACGTTTGCCCGGACAACGCGCACGACGGCGTGGCCCATGCCATCTGGCAGCTGGCGCTGGAACGCTAAGCGGCGCCCCAGAAAGGAGCCCCATGGAACAACAGATTGAAAAACAGGTTCTGCTTTCCCAGGTTCAAAAAGCGCTGGAATTGACGCAGGTTTATCCGATGCAGGATCGACCGATCACCATTGCCAGCGCGGAACTGAGCCGGCCGGGGCTGCAGTTTTCCGGGTATTTTGATTTTTTTGCCCGGGAACGCATGCAGATCATCGGCAAGGCAGAAATGACGTATTACCTGCAATTGGATATGCAGGTGCGCCAGGAACGGCTGGAGCGTTATTTTTCCTTCCGCCCGCCCTGCGTGATCATCAGCCGCGGCATGGACTGCCCCGCCGAAATGGTCGCGCTTGCCCAAAAATACGACGTGCCGCTGCTGCGCACGCAGTGGGTCACCACGCGGTTTTCCGGCGCAGCGATGATCTATCTAAACGCGCAGCTTGCGCCAAGCGTTCAGCGCCCGGGCGTTTTGATCGACGTACACGGCGTGGGGATCTTATTAACCGGCGAATCCGGCATCGGCAAAAGCGAAAGCGCGCTTGAAATGGTCAAGCGCGGGCACCGGCTGGTGGCCGACGACGTGGTGGATATTACCCGCGTGTCCGAGCAGCGGCTGGTCGGGCAGGCGCCCGCAGCCGTGCGTTATTTTATGGAAATCCGCGGCGTAGGGCTGATCGATGTGCGTTCCATGTACGGCATCAGCGCCATCTCCCCCAGCAAATCCATCGATCTGAACATTCATCTGGAGCTTTGGAACCAGGATACGGTCTATGACCGGCTGGGTACCAAAGAAGAATTCACCGACATTTTGGGCGTCCACATCCCGCGGCTGACCATTCCCGTACGCCCCGGCAGAAACCTGGCCATCACCATCGAGGTCGCCGCGCGCAACCACAGCATGAAAGCCATGGGCTATAATGCCGCAAAGGAATTTGAACAGCGCCTGACCGAGCGCATCGCCGCCAACGCTGCGGCGATGCAGATATGAACGGAGGAAGCGCCATGGTAAATATCGGCATTGATCTGGGCGGAACCAATATCGCCGCAGGAATCGTGGACAGAACCGGCAAAATTGTGGCAAAGGCCTCCTGCCCGACGCTGGCCGACCGGCCCGCGCAGGCAGTAGCGGCGGATATGAGCGCGCTTTGTCTGAAGCTGATGGCCGAAAACGGCGTAGCGATGTCTCAAATCGGCTCTGTCGGCGTCGGCCTGCCCGGCGTAGCGGACTGCGAGGCGGGCATGGTACCGTTTTGCACCAATCTTGGCTGGCATGACGTACCGCTGCGCGCGCTCCTTCAGGAACGCATCAACAAACCCGTTTACCTTGAAAACGACGCCAATGTCGCCGCTTTGGCCGAGGCGTCCGCGGGAATCAGCCGCGGCGCGTCCGATTCCATTTTCATCACGCTGGGCACTGGCGTCGGCGGCGGCGTCATAAGCGGCGGGCGTCTGCTGCGCGGACGCTACGGCAAGGGCGCGGAGCTGGGGCATTTTATTTATCAGCCCGGCGGCGAACCGTGCTCCTGCGGTCTTAACGGCTGCTGGGAACGCTATGCATCGGCAACCGCGCTGATCCGCATGGCCCAACAGGCCGTTGGCAAAAACGAAGCGCATCCGATCGCAAAGCTGGCCGGCGGCACGGCGCGCATCAGCGCCCGCACAGTCATCGACGCCGCCCGCGAGGGCGACCCGACTGCCAAAGATATCTTTGCACAGTACTGCCGGCATGTTGCTGCCGGGCTGATCACCCTTTGCAATATTTTTGATCCCCAGATTGTCGCCATCGGCGGCGGCGTTTCCGGCGCAGGCGAATTTCTCCTGGCGCCGGTACGCGAAATGGTTCAGCCGCGCGTTTTCTGCAGCCGCCTGGGCACGCCGCGCATTGAAAAAGCGCTGCTGGGCAACGACGCCGGTATCATCGGTGCGGCCATGCTGCACCCGGGCGCATGATCTGCATCAGCCGCGCACAGGCGCGCCGTTTCCTGCTTTTGCGCCATGGCCTGCTGGGCGAGAAACAATTTGCCGGACAGGAGGGCCTTTTGACGTTTACCGCGCAGTGCGGCTGCGTACAGTTTGACCCCATCAACATCTGCGGTCAGAATGCGTTTTTAACCTATCAATCCCGGACGGCCGGATTTTCCGCCGACGTCCTGGACGGCGCGCTTTATCAAACGCGCGTATTGATCGATTATTTTGATAAAAATCTGGCAATTTTGCCCACAACAGACTGGCCGCACCTGATCCGCACGCGCAGAAAATTTCAAGCCGGCGGCCGCAGCCGCGCGCAGATTGACGCCGTGCGTCCTCAGATTCTGCGCCAGCTTGCAGACATGCCCTTTGCCTCAAGCGATGATTTGAACCTGCGGGAAAAGGTGGATTGGCCCTGGGGCAAAACCACGCTTGCTCGCGCCGCGCTGGAACAGCTGTATTTTGAGGGCGAACTGGTAATCGACCACAAGCTGGGCGCGCGCAAGTATTATGCGCTGGCAAAAAACCGCATTCCTGCCGCGCTGCTGAACGCACCGGATCCGTATCCGGACGATTTTTCCTATCGCTGCGCGCAGGTTGTGCGCAGAATTGGCGCAGTGGGTCTGTTGGGGGACGGCGCATCGGACGCATTTTTGTGTATCGACGGCCTGAAAGGCGCGTCGCGCCGGGAGGTTTTTGAACATCTTTGCGCCTGCGGCCAAATTTGCCCGATAACGGTAGAGGGGTTTGCCCGACCGCTGTATCTGCGCACGCGCGACCTGCCCGTGCTCGAAGCTGCCAATGCGCCCTTGCAGCCGCGCACTGAATTGCTCGCGCCGCTGGATCCCCTGCTCTGGGACCGCCGTCTGATCGCCAGAATATTTGACTTTGACTATAAATGGGAAATTTATACGCCCGCAGCGCAGCGCCGGTACGGCTACTACGTCCTGCCCGTCCTGCAGGGAGACCGGCTGGTCAGCCGCGTAGAGCCGGTATTGGATAAAAAGCAGAAAATTCTGCGTCTGAAGGGCCGCTGGGACGAGCCTGGCGCCGCAATTGACGAAGGGGCGTTTTCCGATTCGCTGGCGCGCCTTGCGCAGTCGCTTGGAGGGACTTTTTTATGACGGAAAAACGGCTGGCACAGCAGCTGCACTTTTTAATGGAAGCGGACAAGCTCAAGCAGGTCCTGCGCCGCACCGTGCTGACCGACGGTTCCCGCCGGGAAAACGATGCGGAACATTTCTGGCACTTTGCGCTGATGGCCATAATTTTGCAGGAGTATGCCGATGAACCGATCGACTTAAATCGTGTGCTTCAAATGGCGGCGATCCACGACATGGTGGAAATCTATGCCGGGGATACTTTCGCCTACGACGTTTGCGCCAATCAAACAAAGGCCGAAAGGGAACAGGCGGCCGCTGAACGGCTTTTTTCCCTGCTGCCGCCGGATCAGTCGGCGCAATATCGCGCGCTCTGGGCGGAATATGACCAGAAGCAGACGCCCGACGCGCGCTTTTCCGCTTCGATCGACCGGCTGCAGCCGCTGATGCACAACTACATGACCCAGGGGCACACCTGGAAGCTGGGGGACGTACGCGCCCGTCAGGCGTATGCGCGCATCGAACTGATGCGCACCACCGCGCCAAAGCTGTGGGCGCTGTGCGACCAGATTTTGCAGGATTCGATTCAAAAAGGCTATCTGAAGCCTTGAAGCGCGTTTGCAATTTGACGTGGCGCATGGTAAAATAAGACAAATGCACACAAAGCGGCTTATGCCACGCAAAAGCCGCCCCTCAACCTTTTTTGGAGGATCCCGACATGAAGCTCAACACCAATTACCGCAATTTGCAAACCAGCTATCTTTTTTCCACCATCGCCAAAAAGGTCCATACGTTTAGCGCCGCGCACCCGCAGGCGGATATCATCCGTCTGGGCATCGGCGACGTGACGCTGCCGCTTTGCACGGCAGTCACGCAGGCCATGCACGGCGCAGTGGACGAAATGGGCAAAAAGGAAACCTTCCGCGGCTATGGTCCCGAACAGGGCTATGCGTTTTTGCAAACCGCTATCGCGCAATATTACGCGCGGCGCGGCGTCACGCTGGAGCTGGATGAAATTTTCATCAGCGACGGCGCCAAAAGCGATCTTGGCAACATGCTCGACCTGTTTGACAAGGACAACACCGTATTGATTCCGGACCCTGTATATCCGGTATATGTGGACACCAATGTCATGGATGGGCGCAAAATCGTCTATGTGGACGCAACGGAAGAAAACGGCTTCCTGCCGCTTCCGCCCCAAAACGTACACGCCGATCTGATCTATATGTGTTCGCCCAACAACCCCACCGGCGCCGTCTACACGCGCGACCAGCTCAAGCAATGGGTGGATTACGCCAACGAACATCACGCCGTCATTTTATTTGACGCCGCGTACGAGGCGTTTATCGGTTCGGACGATTTGCCCCACAGCATTTATGAAATCGACGGGGCGCGTACCTGCGCGGTAGAGGTTTGCTCTTTGTCCAAGACCGGCGGCTTTACCGGCACCCGGTGCGGCTACACCATTGTTCCCAAACAGATCAGCGCGGACGGGCTTTCCCTCAACGCCATGTGGCTGCGCCGCCAGACAACGAAGTTTAACGGCGTAAATTATATTGTCCAGCGCGGCGCGGAGGCAATTTTCACCCCGGAAGGCCAAGCGCAGACGCAAAGCGCCATCGCCTACTACAAAAACAACGCCGCGCAGATCGCCCGCGTGCTGGACGATCTGGGCATCTGGTATTGCGGCGGGAAGCATTCTCCCTACATTTGGCTGAAATGCGGGATGGATTCCTGGGCGTTTTTCGACATGCTGCTTGAAAAGGCCAACGTTGTGGGCACGCCGGGCGCAGGCTTTGGCCGGAACGGCGAAGGGTTTTTCCGGCTTACCGGCTTTGGCGACGCGCAGCGCACGGTCGAGGCGGCGCAGCGCCTGAAAGAAATTTTCTAAAACGCTTGACAGATGCGCGGATCCGCGCTATGCTTTGTTTAATTTCATATCGTTCTGTTTTCAGGGCGGGGCGCAATTCCCCACCGGTGGTATAGTCCACGAGCGCAAGCTGATTCGGTGTGATTCCGAAACCGACGGTATAGTCCGGATGAAAGAAAACTGTGATGCTGGTTTTATTTGCCCTGCTTTTTTGCAGGGCTTTTTTATGCCGTATCGCATCCAAAAGGAGCAAGAAAAATGAAAAGAAAATCCTCTGACAATCTGGTACGCAATCTTGTCGTCACGGCCATGCTGGGCGCGGTCGCCTCGGTGCTGATGTTTTTAAGCTTTGCCGTGCCGCTGATGCCCTCCTTTATCAAGCTGGATTTTTCCGAGCTGCCTGCGTTGATCGCCTCCTTTGCGCTCGGGCCGCTGTGGGGCGCGGCGGTATGCCTGATCAAAAACGCCGTAAATGTGTTTTTCTCCACAACAGGCGGCGTCGGCGAATTGTCCAATTTCATTCTCGGCTGTCTGTTTGTGGTGCCCGCCGGCTGGTTTTATAAACGCCATAAAACCCGCGGCGGCGCGCTGACCGGCGCGCTGCTGGGCGCCGCATGCATGGCAGGGTTCAGCGTCGTTACCAATTATTATGTCGTTTATCCGATATACGCGCAATTTATGCCCATGCAGGCCATCCTTGCCGCCTATCAGGCGATTTTGCCCAAGGTCGAGTCTTTGTGGCAGGCGCTTGTCATTTTCAATATGCCGTTTACCTTTCTCAAGGGCATGTGTTCGGTTGCAATCTGCTTTCTGATCTACAAGCCGCTCTCCCCGATTCTGCGCGGGAAACGGCGGTAACGGTTGCCTTTTGTCCCAAACGGCGATATAATAGCATTAGTTTTCTGCCATTACAACCGAAAGGAAGCTGCCGCCATGCCGTTTCGCGTGTTTTCCGATCGCGAGAGCAAAAACAAAGCGCTCTATGTGCTGGTTTCCCTTTTGTACACCGTCGGATATGGGCTTTGCGCCGAAGGGTATCTTCAGGCATACATGCTTCAAAGTGGGCTCAGCGCCGCTGCAATCGGGCTTTACGGCTCTGTAACGCAGCTTTCCGCGCTGGCAGCATACGCAATTTTTGCCGGCTATGCGCCAAAAAACGGTTCCTACCGCCGCGCCTTCGTGCTGAGCAGCGCGGTATATGCGCTTTATCCGGTTGGCTTTCTGATCATGGGCATTCTGGGGGACAATACCGCCATGATCCTGGGCGCAATGCTCATGGCCGCGGCGATCAACGGTTTCATGGGCGCGTTTCGCTTTGCATGCGAAAACTGCGTTGTCCCGCTGTTGTTTGCGCGGCGCGATTACGGCGTGCTGCTGGGCAAAAGCGGTATGATCGGCAGCGCGCTGGCAACGGCCGTAAGCCTGATCGGCGCGTCGGTTTTAAGCAAAATTGACGCCATGATCGGCTACCGCGTGTTTTTTGCCATTGCTGCGGGCGCTTTGATGCTTGCCGCCTGCCTGGTACCCGCCTTTTCCATGGAGCTGCCGCAGGGGGAAACCGTCGGCAAACAAAAAAGTGGTCTGCCCTACCGGCGTATTTTTACCAAACAATTTATGATCCTGTTATTGCCGCATTTTCTGCGCGGCATCAGCGAAGCGGGAATTTATTATTTTGTTGTCGTCGCGCTTTTAAACATTACGCTCTCCACCCTTGAAACCTCGCTGATCGTCACCGTCGGCGTTGCCGCCAGCATGCTGGGGAATTTTCTTTTGATGTTTTTTTCCAGCCGGCTCAATACCGGGAAGCTGGTGCAGCGGTCGATTTATCTGATCGCCGCCTGTATGATTCTGGTTGTGTTTACGCGCGTTAACTGGCTGTTTTTCGCGCTCTATTTCGTCTTTAAAACAGCCGTAAACGTCATGGGCAACGCCGTGCCGGTAGGCGTGATGCGCGCTACGCCGCTTGAGGATATGCCTCTGGTGACGCCGGTGCGCATGTTTGTATTAAGCGGTACCAATTCGCTTTGCACACTGCTGTTCGGCGCGCTTTTTGAACGCATCCCAGCGCTTTGCATCATGGGCTTTACCGCTGCGACGCTGCTGACCGCCGGGTTCTTTTTCCGCCGTCAGTTTACCGACGCGATATAAACATCCCCCTGTGCAATAAAAATCGTCTGATAAATCCTGCCGTCACCAAACCGACCACTGCGCCATTAGGCTTTTTGTCAAGAGGAACTTTTCAAGGGATGGGAAAAATCAGGCGGAAAAGCCCCGTGGACGGTTAAAAGCCGTTTTCGGGGGTAGGTAGTATAAAACCCTTACCCCGCCCCGCGCCGGGGCTTGGAGCGTAACAGAAAGCCCGTATTCATGCGGGTTTGCGGGCTGTGCCGCAAGCCTAAATGTCCACGCTCGCCGGGGACGCTCCTGCCCTTATCCTGTTCTTTGGGAGAGGCCGGGGGCGCGGGGGCAGAGCCACCGCAAAACCTACCGGCAGCCGCCGCACCAGTGCAGACGGTTTTGCCGTTAAAATGAAGCAGACGAAAGCGGGGGGCAGGGTTGTCAAATCCTGTTCCCCGTTTTCGGCGGCGAAATGGCAACGGCAAAAATCCAGACGGTCAGGGGGGGAGAGTGGAGATTTTTTGCGAAGCAAAAAATACTACTCGGCCCTTGACGGTCTGGATAGGCGAAACGGAGATAGAACGGGGATTGCTTTCAGCGGGGAGATGTGCTATACTTGAACAGTTCACTTAAAATGGGGGGGGAAATCATAATGGCGGATGAATGCAAAAAGTATATAAAACGAGCGGCAAAAGAACAGCTGGAACCTCTCAGCTTTTTTCAAGTTGGTCAGACACGCAGATGGGTTCGAGATGATGGCTGGTATTTTACGGTTGTTGACTTTAGCCCAACTACAAATATCCCATGTGCCGCACTTCATGTTTATCTTAAATTCCTTTGGGGTGACAGCCCTGATATTGATGCTAATATTTCCGGAATTGATTATGGCAAACGAGAAAGATTTCGGGTGAATTATGAAAACAACCCAGAAAACTTTTATCAGTCAATGTTGGAATTTTGTGATTGTGCGAAGGAGAAAGCATCGGAATATGCACAATTCCGTACCTTGGAGTATTCTGACTTCATATTTGCAAAATTGCGGCAATCTCCTAATTTTTCCGAAAGTATTATCGGCCCATGGCAAATGAGCTTTTGGAACAACTGGCACTGTGCCATGTATTTTTATTTCCGAGGCAAACCCGATATTGGGGATGAACTCATGAAAAAATTTATTGAATGGCGTTTGCGTGTTGATTTTGTCGGTATCTCCAAAAAAGAAGAAGAAAAAATACGGAAAGAGTACATGAAAACGCCGGAATATATCTTGGGAAAAAGTCTACTGGATTTACCCGGAAATGAAAAACAGCCCTTTGTTATTGCAAGAATTTCTGAAAAGCGGCAGTTGCTCCGCTCAAAATCAAGCTGGAGAAAATTAGAAGAAAGTCCCGTTTATGGATAAGTACCCTATTTTGATTTGTCAGTCTCATGAAACGCCAAAACAGGGCGACGGTTCACTATCCCGCCGCCCTGTCTGTTACCGTTCTACATCCTGCGCCCTGCGGGGCTGCTGCTCCCGCTGTTCCTGCCGCAAGATACTGGTAACGCTCCTGCGGACTTGCTCGGCCTCTTTCACTTCTTCTTTCAAGGCAAGATACCGCTGATTGAGCGCCTTTCGTTCGGCGGTCAGCTTGGCATACTCCGCTTTCCATTCCTTTGTCGGGATTGTGGTCTTTCCGTTCATCACGCCTTTCAGATAGTCGTGCGCCGCCGTGAATAGGATTTGCTCGGCCTCGGTCAGCTTCTTTTTCCCTTTGTACTTGAAATAAATGTCGGCCTGCTCGATGTGCTTTTTCAGAGTGCCTAACCGCCGTTCAACGGGTTTCAGTTTATGCTGAATGTCAAGCTGCTCCCCTATCATGGACTTGAATTTTTCATCAAGCCCCGCCATATCCATGATGTTGTTGGCTTGCAGGAAATTCAGCATTTTCGCCGCGTCCTTGAGATTATAGATGGATTGGGAAACCTGCGATTTCCCCTCCCGCGCCCTGCGTAACAGGATGCCCTGGATATAGTCGGCAAGGGTGGGCGGCTCGGTGTTCTCCTGTTCCTCTTTCAGCCACTTTTGCAGCTTGGCGATACGGGCTTTCAGTTGCCGGAGTTTTTGGTTCGACACTTCGATTTCCCGGTTCAGATCGCCGCGCTCGGTGCGGATGCCGCGCTTCTCCATAGCGGAAGCTGCAACGCCTAAATGGACGGTGGGGATTTGGTCGATACCCTGCCGCTCATAACTACGGTGGTCGATGCGCTGGTTGTGTCCGTACTGCTCCAACGCCCGGTTGCAAAGCTGCGCCCACGCCGCCCGCCATTCCTCGGCCTTGGTCTGCTCGTTCCAGTCGGTGGTGGGAATAGCCTTGCATTTGTACTGCCGCTTTTTCGGGTCATAGATTTTCCTGCCCTGTGGGTCAAGAATGTACTCCTTTTTCTGCTTCGCTCCCCATGCGCCGTCCTGCTCAATGGGGCGCATTGTCAGCATGATATGGGCGTGGGGGTTGCCGCCGCCTGTGTCATGGATGGCAAAGTCGGCGCACATTCCCGCATTGACAAACTGCGCCTTTACATACTCGCGGACAAGAGAAATGCCCTGCTCCCTTGTCAATTCACGGGGCAGGGCAATTTCAATTTCTCTTGCAAGCTGGGCGTTTTTCGCTTTCTCGATTTTCTCCACCGCGTTCCACAAAACCGCCCGGTCGGAGAAAGCGGCGGGGGCGTGGCCGGGGAGTAAAATCTCGGTGTAGACAACGCCGCCCTTGTGGGTGTAGTCGTGGATTTCCCCGTCAAAGTCGTTGGTGAGTTTCTCCCCCGCCCGGTAAGCGGCGGCGGCAACGGCGGATTTGCCCTTGCCGCGGGAGATGATTTTGATACTGCAATGGTAGATTGCCACGGGCTGTCCTCCTTTCTGCGGGTCGTTCCCCCGTCCTTTTGTGCCGAGAGGCACAAAACGCCGTCTGCAAGACCGCACATACCACATTCATGTGGTATATAAGTGCGCCCTACGGGGAAAAAAGTAGGGGCGCAAGCCCGTTGCCCTTGCGCCTCGCCCCCGTTCCGGCTCCCGTCTGCGCCGCCCTCCCACGCTGGATGGACGGTTTTGGTGGCAGTTACAATGAAAAACGCTCCCGCCGATTTTGGCAGGAGCGAGATTGATATTTTGAAATTCTTTGATTGATGATGGTGGAAAAATGGTGGCTATTATGATAGACTAAACGCATAGAATTAAAGGAGCTTTGCAGTATGTTTGCAAACACTAAGTTGAAAAATCTAATAGATGGCCTCCCTAATCAAGATTACGAGGACAATGATTTTTCTTTAGAGCCAGTTGAGCAATTATATACATTGAATGGCGATGATTACTATTGTATCAGAGAAAACTTTTGTTTCCCACATTCAAGAGATTTTGCAATGAAACTGACAGGATTAGATTTAACAAATTATGAATGGGAGGGAAACGAGATTTTTGTTTCAGCGCAAAATATTGGCCGAGTAATCCATGAAGCCATTATAATTGTAATGCAATTAAAATCGTATTTGCAGATAACTTTTCCTGATATTCCCTTTGATATTTTTTTATCGGCAGATATTGAAAATCCCGATTTGCCACCATCTGCTACAATCAGATTTTATAAAGTGAGAGAAGATTACCACATTGTCACGGTTGAAAAAATGGATGACTATTTCCAGCCAGCCGGGATTTTCCAGTTACCTGAAAGCACAAGACCTGATATAAATATTATATAAAACAGCTAACTGGAAAAGTTGAGGTAAGATAGTTGCTCACTCGCTTGTAATGGCGCAAAGCGATTTCGCTACTTTCAAGGTGTGTTTTCTTGTATATCCCACTGATGATATGATAATCTCCCCAACTGTGATTGCTCATTATCACCCCATATTTCAGCAACATCTTTGTTGACGGTTTGACTAAATGCTTCACATGTCAGCCCATAAAATCTAACATTGGCAACAGAAGGATTATCAGACAGCAGCTTCGTAGCAATCGGTATACAGTCGTCGTCTAATGGCGTAATTCCATTGAAATAAATTCCCACAACGAGTATTTTTCCACCAGCTTTAAGCCAATCTTCAAAAGAAGTTTCCTCCCCTGTTCCGTCAGGCCACGGGGATATGCCCCATATAATATCAATCACATATTCTGTGTCTAAACATGGTTTGAGGTATTCAGAAAAGTATTCTTGCGCCTCTGCATTTAGTAAAATCGTGTAGTAATCATCAGACCATTCCCACTTTTTTGTGTCAAGGTCTTTTCGATAATGTAAATGAAATTCATCTTCTGGAAACTGGTCTGAGATTACTTCTAACTCAAAGTTATACGATGGTATGATACTGGGAATTGGGATAGGACTTTTTTCTCTTGGTTCACGCCACCAATTTATGATTGTAAATTCTGCACTATATTGTTCCGACAAATATTGCAGAGCCATTTTCTCAATACCCATTGCCTCAATAGCCATTTCCGTTGTCCCACAGCGAGAAAGCCCAACAAAAAAGAGTGCCAAAGCAAGTGGAATTAAAAACTTACACATTCGTTTCCATCTGTTCATGGCATATCCTCCAATCTGCAAGGTATTGTAACTTCATTATAGCATATACAAGAGAAGATTTCCACTGGCACTAAACAGTAACGCCCAGCGAGGCCGGGAAAGCGTACCCCCTCCCGGCCTCGCTCCGCAAGCCCGTTACCCTTGCACCGCGCTCCCGTCTGCGCCGTCCTCCTGCGCTGTATGGGCGGTTTTGGCGGCGGGCGGGGTGTTACCCCTCCCCGCCGCTCCTGCGCCCTGTGCGGGGGCTGTGGCGGCGTTCTGGGCGGTCAATCCGTCCAGTATGCGGCGGCTGTGTTCGGTGGCGATGGTCTGCTCCACAAAGGTCTTGAACTGTTCCTCGGTCAGCGGGATGGTGTCGGGCAGCAGCTTCTCGATAAATCCCATGCGCTTGCAGAGGCGGTTTGCCCTGTCCTTGCGCTCCTGCTCTTTCTGCTCCTGGATAAGCCGCTTTTTCTTGTTTTCAAGCTGGCGGATTTCTTCCTCGATGCTTGCGATTTTCTCAATTTTGGTCTTTGCCATTTGTCAAAATCTCCTTTCGGTTTTTCGGTCTGGAATGGATAGGAATGGAAAAGCCGCCACGCTCTTTTTCAGCATGGCGGCTCGGTGGGGTTCAGATGGCGGCATGGGTGGCTCCTGCTTCCTGCGGCCTGATTTCGTAAGCTGTGCCTTTCAGAATTGCCGCCCGCTGTGCTTCCTCGGCGGCTTTTTTGGCGGCTACCTTTCGGGCATAGCGCACCTTGTCCCGCTCACGCAAAGCCGCCCGCTGTTCCTCCGTCATTTCGTGGCGGCGCTTTTTCCGGCTCTTTCTTACCGGCGGTTCCTCCGGCTGTTCCTCCTGTTCGGGCAGGTCAAATTTGCCGATAAAGTTCAGATAGATTTCAACCTCCTGCTCCCGCACGCCGTTTACTTTGGTGGCCTCATGGACGATTATCTTCTCCACAAATTCATTCAGCAGGGACGCGGAAAACTCGGTAAACTCGGTGTGCCGCTTCACCAGTTCGATAAACTTGTCGGCCCTCACGCTGTCGGTATTGTACCGCTCAATCTCGGCCTGTAATTTCTCGATTTCCCCGTCAAGGGCTTTCTGCTCGGTGTCGTAACCGGTCAGCAGTTCGGAAAAGTGGTTTTCGGGTATCTTCCCCGTGGCGTAGGCTTCATAAAGTTTCTTTATCAAGCCGCTGATTTCCTCCCGCCGCCGCTTGGCCTTTGACAGCTTTTTGCGGCTCTCCTTTACCGCCGCTTCCTGCTGTAACTCCGATTTTTCACGGACGCGCTCGATAAACTCCGCCTCGTTCTCCCGCACATATCCGCTGACCCGCCGTATAGCTTCCAGCACCAGACTTTCCACAACGCTGACGCGGATATAGTGACAGGTGCAGCTTCGGGAGTAGTGGCGGTAGCTGGAACAGACATACTCATGGTGGGGCTGGTCGGGTCTGCCGGTGCTGCCCTGTTTGTGGTACATCTTCTGTCCGCAGTCGGCGCAGTACAGAACGCCGGTCAGCGGGTTCGGCTCGCCGCCGATGCGCTCCCTGACACGCTTGGTTTCCCGTAGACGCTGAACGACATTCCATGTTTCCTCGTCAACGATGGCGGGGTGGGTGTCTTTGAAAATCAGCCGGTTTTCCTGCGGGGTGGCTTCCCGCTTCTTGGATTTGTAGCTTTCCGTGGCGGTCTTGTTGAGGACTGTCCAGCCCATATATTCCTCTTTTTTGAGGATTTGGATAAGGGTGGCGGTGGCCCATTTGTAGGGGTCTGCGCCCGCCGCGCCCATGCTCACCCGCTCCCCGATGGCCCGCCAATGGGCGGCGGGGGTGAGTATCCTGTCGGCGGTCAATTCCTCCGCAATTCTGGCGATGGGCTTGCCCTCGATAACGCCCTGGAAGATGCGCTTCACAACGGGGGCGGCTTCCTCGTCCAAAATCCATTTCTGGCGGTCGTCCGGGTCGTGCAGATAGCCGTAGGGGAGTGCGCCGGTGACGTGCTTTCCTGCCGCCGTCCTCGCGCCGAAAATCGCCCGTATCTTCCGGCTGGTATCTCTGGCGTGCCACTCCGCAAAGATGTTTCGGAACGGCATAAAATCGTCCTCGCCCTTGGCGGTGTCGATGCCCTCGGCCACGGCGATCAGCCTGACGCCCCGCTCCCGTAACTGCTCTAAAAACAGCCCCACGCGCAAGTGGTCGCGGCCCAATCTGCTCATGTCTTTAATCAGGATTTGGCCCACGCTGCCGCGCTCAATGTCCTCCATAATCTGCAAAAATCCGGGCCTGTCCCAGCGTGTGCCGCTCCACCCGTCATCCGTCCGGTGGACAACATTGGTGAAGCCGTTCCGGGCCGCAAATTCCTCCAGGTATTCCTTTTGATGCTCAATGGACAAGGATTCATTTTCCCGCCCGTCCTCATGGCTTAATCTCTCGTAAAGGATAGTCAGCTTGTCGTTGTTCATGCTTTCCTCTTTCCGGCTGTCCGGCGCTGCGGCTCTCGGTGTCGTTTTCACTGTTTCACCGCGTCCCTTTCAATCAGGCGTACCAGCTTATCGCCCATGGTTTCCCTGCTCGTCCTGCTGAAATGGACGCTCACCTTGTAGGTCGTGGAGCCAATCCGCTTTGTGATGTGCAGCGGCTTGTCGGTGCGTTCAATCGTCCTGTCTGCTGTTACTGCCGGCATAGGATTAGCCCCCTTTCCATATTCGGTTGTCTGTGATATACTACCGTCAAAATTACCTCGGCGCGTCCTTTCCCGCGCCCCTGTGCCGCCTGCGGCCTGACTGCCTGTTGTTTTCGGGGTGTCCCCGTTCCTTTACGATACACTCCTTTGCGATCTTTTGGGGATCCTCTGGCGCTTTTTGTTTGACGCTGCGGCATGTGCTGCGAAAAAAGCACACCCGTCAATCGCTTGACTTTTTTCGGCGCATCGGCTATTGTTAAAGAAAGTCTTTACAATTGCATGCGGTATTCTTTGACGCCGATTTTGACGGAGGATGTGACAAAATGGACAAATATTTGCTGCCTCAGCCGATTGATCGAACCACATATGACGGGACATTCCGCTTTCAGTCGCCAAAATTGATTTACGAGGGCAAAGACGAACGCGTCCTTGCTGCGGCGCGCCGCCTTCTGGATGCATTTTCCGGCGGAGACACTGCCGGCACGCTGAAAATCGCCCATGAAAATTTATCCTGTGAGGCTTACACGCTTTGCATCAACGCGGACGGGGTTGATATCCGTGCAGATTGTGCCGCCGGCGCATTTTATGCGCTGCAGACATTAACGCAGCTTTTAATGCAGGGGAAAGACCTTTCTTTCCTTGAAATTCATGACCGTCCGCAATTTGTTCATCGCGGCCTGTACCACGACGTAACCCGCGGACGCATCCCAACGCTCAAAACGCTGATGGAACTGGCCGATACCTGTGCGCTTTATAAAATCAACTCCATCCAGCTGTATGTCGAGCATAGCTTTGATTTTAAAGAATACCGGCAAATCAATCAGGGGCAGCAGCCGCTGACCGCCCAGGAAATCCGGGCGTTTGACCGTTATTGCCGCGAACGCTTTATCGAACTGATCCCCTCCCTTTCCTGCTTCGGGCATTTGTACAATCTGCTTCAAAGCGACCAATACCGGCATTTGTGTGAGCTTGAGAACTATCTGCCGACCCATCACCTTTGGCGGGAGCGAATGGCGCATCATACCATCGACGCCTCCAACCCCGAAAGCTTTTCACTGATCACGTCGCTGCTGGACCAATACCTCCCGCTTTTTGAAACGCGTTTTTTCAACATCTGCTGCGACGAAACCTTTGATCTGTGCAAAGGACGAAACGCCGGCAAAGACAGCGGCGCACTTTATTTAAGTTTTGTCACCAAGCTGATCGATTATCTGGAAAGCAAGGGCAAAACCGTCATGCTGTGGGGCGATATTGTTCTAAAGCATATGGACCTGCTGCCAAAATTCCCCAAGCATGCGATTTTATTGAATTGGGACTATGCTGCGCGCCCGTCGTTTGAAAAAATCCAATGCTTTGAACGCGCAGGCTGCCGACAGATCGTCTGCCCAGGGGTATCGGGCTGGTCAAGGCTTTCAGAAAATATGCCCGTCTCCGAAAACAACATTCGAAAAATGGCCGCATACGGAAAGCTCTGCGGCGCGTATGGGCTGCTCAATACCAACTGGGGCGATTACGGACATCTGAGCGATCCGGAAACAGTCATGTTCGGCATCCTTCTTGGCGCCGCCGAGGCATGGAACCCCGGCGCGGTCGCCCCGGACAATTTTGACCGGGCCGTGGAAACGCTTTACTATCAAAACGACGACGGCAGGCTTATCCGGGCAATGCGCCTGATGAGTACCAATCAGATTTTCAAAGAAAGCTTCCGCTGCTATTGCGCTTTTACCGCAGGGGAACCATTTTGTCTGGATAACCGGGAGCATATGTCCGCTTGGCAAAACGACTGCGAAACAGCGGCCGCGCTGATCCAGGCTGTGCTTGCCGGCGGATCGTGCAGACAGGAAAGCGTCCAGGCGCTGCTTTATGCCGCGCAGGGTTATACGCTTTTGGCAGGCGGATTGCTTCTGGCAGACAGCGGCAAAACCGATGCGGCCTGGGCGCCGGCCTTTCAGCGCTGGCGCGACGCCTATGCCGCGCGCTGGAAACAAAAAAACAAAGCGGACGAGCTGCCCATTGTGCTGGAATTTTTCGATACGTTTGCTCGGGCTGTTCAAAATGATCCATGAAACGATACTTCAGATAAAAAACCGGATCCAAATAAAACCCATCCGCACCGCGGGTGGGTTTTTCATTCTGGCGCGCCGTAAACACGAATGGATCGTTCTAGGATCGTTTTGCCGGCAGATTGGCTGCAAACGCGCCGCAAAGCGCCCCGACAGCGCCGCCAAAGGCAAGTTCGGACAGCGCCGTGAGTACGCCAGGCAGCTGCATGGAAGCCAGCGCGGAAAGGCCCAACCCAAAAACCATGTATCCCCCGCCGGTCAGCGCGCCTTTCAAATACCCCTTGGCGCCGCCGCGCCCGACCGCGCTGAGCACACCGATCAAAATGCTGACCACCTTTAACACCTGATTGATCACCAGGATCGTCGTATCCGTCATGGGCGCCGCCTTAAGCGCCAATGCAAAGCCGGCAATGGACGCAACGGAAACCAGAGAAGCGGTGAGCACGCCTTTGAGCACGCGCGGCAGAAAGTTGTCCTGCGTTCGGATTCTGGTTGTTTTCTGCATCGAAAATTCCTCCATTTTTTTGTTACATCCTATGCACCAGCCATAAAAAAATGCGCGGCATACACCGCGCTTCCATCCAGGGAAAATATGTTTGAGGAAGAACCGTCAAAAAACGCTGCCGCCGGCAATCCTTTTGCCGAAAATCTGCCGGAGGATCGCAGGCACCACATTACCCCGCGTTTTTGCACGTGGACAATCCGCCCGGAAGGACTTCTTTTGAACGCTCCCGGGCAGGCAAAGCGCGCTTTGCCGCATCCGGCGCAGGTTCATCGCAGTACCAGAGACAATCCGCCAAATATGACGCACACGATAAAAACGGACATGCAGAAAGTCCATAATTTTCGATTGCGCCGTATATAGGAAAACACCACGCCCGCCAGGGCGGCCAAACCAAAAACGAGCGTTAAAATCTGCATGGTTGACAAGCCGTATCCACTCCTTGATTTCCTGCGGTTTACTCCCACTCCACCGGCGCATGCTCGCTGGCTGTCAAATCCAGCATCACACGATAGACCTGGGGCACGCCGCTGATTATTTTTTCCTCAAGCTGCTCCAGAAAATCGTAGGGCAGCCGCTCAAACACATAGCCGCTGTTTCCGCCGCGGCGCATGGCGCGCAAAATTGCCAGATAACGTCCCGGCGCCTCCGGACAGTCGGCCAATACAACAAAATATTGCGAAAGCGAACGCCCCAACCGCGCCTGCGCCACCTCGTCCCTGAAAATCGCGTCCACCTGACGCAAAACGCTCAGCTTCCGTTCGCAAATACTGCCGATACAGCGCACGGCCAGCCCATGGCGCGGAAATTGCGGCCGGGTAATGATCTGCTCCGGCAATCCCAGCAGCTCGCCCAACGCACGCACTTCATCCTTAAACAGCTGACGCAGCGGCTCCAATTCGTCATGAAAGCTCACCAGACTGTCCAGCTGCTGCTGACGCTGCGCCAGACCGCTGTTGGGATCGATCACATCCGGATAGATCGTCGCCCGGACATGGAAATCCACCTTGCCAAGAGCCTGCGCCGCTTCGTGCACCGCACCCGCCCACTCTTCGTCGATCACCTGACGTTTGATCGCCGCCTGCGTCACGCCGCTTAAACGCGCATAAATACGCTGCGCAATATCAATCGGCGCCAGCTGACCTATATAGGGGCGCAGCAGCTGGCAAACGGAATCCACCTCTCCGCTGCGCAAAAGGCCGGTATCCACCATCAGGCAGTGCAGCCGGTCCCCGATTGCACGATGCATCAGCGCCGCACAGACGGACGAGTCCACGCCGCCGGTGAGCACCAGCAGCGCGTCTCCCTGCCCCACGCGCGCCCGAATCATTGAAATCGTTTCTTCCAAAAAGACCTGCATGGTCCAAACCGGCTTGCAGCCGCACTGATCAATCGCAAAATTGGCCAGCAGCTGCTGACAATCCACATCATTGCTCTCCGGCGTAAACTGAATCCCGGTGCATTTGAGCGAATCGTTGACCAGAACCATCACCGCGCCGTCCACCGCGGAGAGCACGGAAAAGCCTTTGGGAACAATCATCCGATCCGCCTGGTCGATCATCCGGTTGCCGCCCTGCATGCCATGAAACAGCGGCGTATCTGGGATCGGTACCTTTTTGGGCACATTTTCAAACAATGTGCCGTCCAGCGCGCCGCCGCACGCTACGCACAGCGCGCGTGCGCCGCAGCCCATTGCCAGCACCGGAACCGCCAGAGAAAACAGCCCCATATCCCATTGGGGCCCGTCCGGACGCAGCTGCTGTGCGCCGCCCACGGCGACAATGCCCCTGGGCGACCGCGCGCGGATCTGCGCCAGCGGCGTATCCCAGGGCAGAACCTCGCAATAAACGCGGGCGCTGCGGATCATCCGCGCAACGCGCACCGCCTCCCGGCCGCCAAAATCCAACACAACGATCATTTTTTCCGGCATTGCACGACATCCTTTCTTTCAATATCCACTTTCATTGCACTCGCAGCGAGGATCGTTTCATCGCAAACGCCAGCTTATATGTCCTTGGCCTGAGCCATCAGCTGCTCCAGCTCCGACGCGTCAAAATCATATACCTTGTTGCAGAACTGACAGGTCACCTGCGCGCCATGCTGCTTTTCCAGCATATCCGCCAGTTCTTTTTTGCCAAGCCCCACCAGCAGCCGTTGGATGCGCGCCCGTTCACAATCGCAGCGATAGCGCGGATAGTAGGTTTCCAGCCGTTCATACGCAATCGGCGCAAAAAGCAGCTTACCGACCTCTTCGGCAGTATTGCCGTTAAACAGGCTGCTGACATCGGCAATCAACGGCGCGGTATGCTCCAAAAAGCGCAGGACTTCCTCGCTGCACCCGGGCATCGGCTGCAAAATAACGCCGCCGCTGGCGCGCACCTTGCCATGATCCAGCAGCACGCCCAGCGCCACCGCACAGGGCTGCTGCTCCGACACCGCAAAATAATAGGCAAAATCCTCCGCAATCTCGCCGCTTTGAAGCGCTACAGTTCCAACATAAGGATCCTTCATGCCCAGATCCTTCACCACCGTCATCCGCCCCATCCCAACCGCGCCGCCCACATTGAGCTTGCCGTCAGGACGCAGCATCAATTCCTCAAAGGGATTTTGCACACATCCCTTTACCGATCCGTCGCTGCGCGCCGCTACCGTAATCATCCCCAAAGGGCCGTCGCCCTTGATGGTCACCGACATGCGGTCTTCACGGTTTTTCATTTGAACGCCCATGATCGCCGCGCAGGTCATCGTCCGGCCAAGCGCCGCAGTCGCCACATGAGACATCCCATGAATGCGCATGGCCTTTGCCGTCAATTCCGTCGTCTGCGCCACATAAGCGCGCGCCTGACCGCCCGCGATCAGGTAGCTGATGATTTGATCCATGGTTTCACCTTCGATTCAGGCGCGGCGATTTGGTCAACCGCCGCGCCTGTCTTTCTTTCGTTCTGTTTTAGGGCGCCGGTTTGCGCGCGGTGATATGTACGCGCCCCCTGCGCCATGCCGGCGTGTCTGAAGGCAGTACAATCTGAACCGCCTCAAAGCCGGCCTGCATCAAAAGCGTCTCCAGCTTTTCCGGCGCATAGGCGCGCTGCCGGTGCGTTTCATCAACCCGCTGGTAAAGCGCCTGATCCTTGCGGACAAAAAAAGTCAGCTCCATCTGCAGGACGTCCCCGTCAAGCGCATTGGTCCAAAGGCAGGTCACATCCTGACGGTCGTCATAATAGATCTGACCGTCCATCCCGCGCAGCTTCTGTGCGCTGGAAATATCAAAGGCCAATATGCCCCCAGGCTTGAGCGCTGCAAAAGCGCTTGAAAAAAACGCCGCCGCATCGGCATCCTGCGTCAAATAATTCACGCCATCGCATGTACACAATACCGCGTCAACCGGCCGGTGCGTTTTAAGCGCACGCATATCGCACAGAGCCAACACAGGCGTTGTGCCCAGCTTGCGGCAGGTCTCTCCCGCAACAGTCAGCATCTGGGGAGAAATATCCGTTCCGGTAACGCGCAGACCGCGCCGGAGCAGCTGCGCCGTCATTTTCCCGGTGCCGCACGCCGCCTCCAGCACGGTCTGCCCGCGCGTCAAGCCTGCCAGCACACAGTAATCCTCGCACCATTTTGAATAATCAATGTCCCTGTCGGTCAGCCGGTCGTACAGCGGCGCCAGCACAGCGTATGCACCGCGCGGTTCATTCATGATCTGTCGGCTCCGACGTCTCCGACAACTCCGATGCCTCCTGCGCATCTTCGGGCGTTTTTTCGCTCTGATCCATGTCCGAATTTTCCGCCGCATATTCGTCGTATGCGGTGCTCAGCCCGCGGTTGACGCGCGCGCCCTTGATGCGCACATTAATAAAGCGGTCAAAAATCGCCGTTGTGATGGAGTTGATCGCCATGGACCAGATGGAAAAACCGCAGATGATAAACACCGCATAGGTAGCGATGTACACATAAGCATTCGTTCCGAAAAGGAGCAGCGCCGGCAGGATCATGATGATCAAAAGCATGAACACCGTCTGAGGCAGCCGCGCAATGGAAAGGATTGCCGCGTTTTTCAGCAGGTCTTTCATTTTCAGTTCATACGTAACCATCATCGGCCAGGCATAGAAATTCATGCAGAGCCAAATCAGCGCCAGCGCAAAAATCAGCACGCGCGGCACCAGGTAGAACATGGACTCCGACAACATGGCGCCATAAAAAACGATCGCAACATAGGACAAAATCAACACCAGGCCATTTAAGGCGGACATCGCCAGCATCTGTTTCCAGTTGCTCTTCACCGCATACCAGAAATCCGCCCAAACCCAGACGTTTTCGTCCCGCGCCATATTGCGGGTAATATAGGTCATGCCAACGACGCCGGGCGACATCAGTACCAAACAGGGCGCAATGCCGTATATGGTCTGCACAATCACCGCCTGAACATCGGTACTGGCGCCTTTTTCCAGAAAATGGTTCAGCAAAGGCATGTTCAATGTCACTACCCAAATATACAGCGGCAGAAAGAACAGCACGAACAACAGGTTCGTCGTCACCAGCTTGCCGAAATTCAGGCGAATCATCGCCAGAAACAGCTGCCAGCGATTATCCGGAAGATCGTCGCGCGTATAATCCTCCTTACCCGATTTGCCATAGTACATCCTGTTGAAAAAATTGCCCATCATGGCGGCATAACACTCCTTTGGTTTTCAATGCCCCCGGCATGGCGCCGAAGGTATGATAACACGAATTCCATTATACAATACCACATTTGCGAAAAAAAAGAAAGCCGTTTTCTTCATCTTTACACCTTTTCATGGTTGATCTGCTTGCGTTTGCAGCGCCGGGTGATATATAATGAGATCATAGAGACAATGTGCGCTTGAAGCGCTCAAGGAGTGAACCGCATGGAAAAATCAAAGGTCTTTTTTTGCGACATGCATGCCACGCCGGACATGAACCTGCTTGACAAACTGCGCAAGCTGATTTTGGCCGCCGGCATTGAAAGCATCGATTTTCGCGAAAAGTTCACAGCAATCAAGATTCATTTCGGCGAACCGGGCAATCTGGCCTATCTGCGCCCCAACTATGCCAAGGTGCTGGTCGATCTGGTCAAAGAGCTGGGCGGAAAACCGTTTTTAACGGACGCCAACACGCTGTATGTCGGCGGACGCAAAAACGCGCTGGATCATCTGGACAGCGCGTATGAGAACGGCTTTAATCCTTTCGCCACCGGCTGTCACATTCTCATCGCCGACGGGCTCAAGGGCACCGACGAGGTCAGCGTTGCGGTAAACGGCGAATATGTAACCCAGGCCAAGATCGGCCGTGCCGTCATGGACGCGGACATCGTGCTGTCCCTGAACCATTTCAAGGCGCATGAAGCCACCGGAATCGGCGGCGCGCTGAAAAATCTCGGGATGGGCTGCGGCTCCTTTGCGGGCAAACGCGAAATGCACGCGGACGCCAAAACCCAGGTTGACCGGGATCGCTGCGTCGGCTGCGGCGTCTGCACCAAAAACTGCGCGCATGGCGCCGTTACGGTCGTGGACGGCAAAGCAAGCGTCGACACCGGCCTTTGCGCCGGCTGCGCCCGCTGCATCAAGGCATGCCCCACTGGCGCAATTCACACCTCCAGCGAGGACAGCTTTGATATGCTGGATAAAAAGATCGCAGAATACGCGCTGGCAGTCGTAGCCGGCAGGCCGCATTTCCACGTTTCGCTGGTGATCGACGTATCCCCTTATTGCGATTGTCACAGCGAAAACGATGTGCCGCTTGTGCCGGACGTCGGCATGCTCGCCTCCTTCGACCCGGTTGCGCTGGATATGGCCTGCGCTGATCTGGTCAACGCGCAGCCCGTGATGCCCGGCTGCGCCATCGACGGACTTGCCGATTGCAAGGATCGGTTTAAGATGATGCATCCCGAAACGAATTATATTGTCTGCCTGGATCACGCGCAGAAGCTGGGAATCGGCACCAAGGAATATGAATTGATCGATATTGAGGCATAGAAATTAAAAAACAGTCTTTCAGACCTGCGGCGCATAAACAGCGCCGTGGGTCTTTTTGGTAAAATCCCGATTTGGGACCGCTTTTGAAATTCGTCCAATACAAAAATGCGCATCCAAAAAACGGACGCGCATTTATTATAGCGGGACAGCCAACGGAAACCCGCTGCGGCCCACCCATCCGGGCTTTCTTGCCAGCTGAAAAGCGATCACATGCTCGATGTCAATCCCATCATATCGAACGCTTTGAATCGATTTCCCGTACCTTACCTAATCCGCCTGCATCCAAGATCCTGCGGCACAGCGCTGTTGATCAAACCGACGATTTTTCCATTCAGCTGTTCCGGGTTCAGCATAACATGGTCCAGCTGTTCAAGCGGCAGCCAAACGGTCTGCCGCTGCTCAAAGTCCATCTCGGTCGGCGCACACCGCTCAGGGCAAGCCAGGTGCGCCAGATAGATATGCAAAACCCGATGCGCATACGCCGGATACTGTGCCCGCACCGCCGGATCCTCATAGATTTCCTCCGCCAGCGCCAAAAAGCGCACAATTTTGACCTGATAGCCCGTTTCCTCCAAAACCTCCCGGATCGCAGCCTGCTCAAGCGGTTCGCAAAACTGCTGCCCACCGCCCGGCAGATCGTAATAAACCCGTCCGGATTGCGTTTCGCACTGGTTGACCAGAATTTTATGATCATAAACTACTACGGCCTTCGCCTCGCTGCGTACAGACACGCAAACCGCTCCTTTCATACACTTTTCGCAGACAAAAAACCCGCATGATATTCATGCGGGCAAGGCCGTCAATTTCCCAGATCAAAAACACCGCGTACCGCCTGCTTGGCCGCAGGCAGCTGGTCCACTTCCAGACAAACCGCGATGCTCGTTTCGGAGGTCGTGATCATATAAGGCGTCATCCCGGCTCTGGCAAGCGTTTCAAAAACCTTGGCGGCAACGCCGGATTGCCGCTCCATCCCAAGGCCGTTGATCGTCAGCTTCGCCACCGGCGCTTTGCTGAACGTCAGCTTCGCCCCACAGGACGCAACCGCGGCGCATGCGGCGGCAAAGCTGTCCGCCGGTACGGTAATCGCCAGATCAATGCCGTCATTGCGCGGCGCGCTCTGGCTGATCATATCCACCACAATCCCCGCCTGCGCAAGTCCTGCAAACAAGCGCGAAACCGTCGTGCCTTCAAACGGCACCTGTACGTTCAGCAGCGCCTGCGCCGGATCGTCGGTCAGGCTTGTTACCGCAGCGTTTGCCAGCAGCACATCCTTCATGCTGTAAAGGCCGGCAGGTTTGCCCGCCATAAAGCACGCTGCCTTGAGTGCGCCGCCGGCAAAAATCGCACGGGACTGCGCGCTGTGGCGGATCTCCACAATTTCATCCGAACCGATAAACTTCACGTCATGCTCGCCGGTGATGGTGCCGCCGCGCAGCGCATGAATGCCGATCTCGCGGCTGCCGCGCCGTTCCGTCTTGGTATGACGGCCGTATACATATTCTTTTTCACCCATGCAGACCTCGTTGATCGCATCGGCAAGCATCAGCGCCGTACCGGAGGGACAATCAATTTTGGTCTTATGATGTGCTTCGACAATTTCAATGTCGAAATCCTTGAGCGTCACCGCAGCCTGGCGCACCAGATCCAAAATCAGATTGATGCCCAGGGACATATTTGCGCTGCGGAATACGGGGATTTCCCGGGAAGCCTCCACCACCGCATGTTCCTGCTGCGCGCTGTAGGCGGTTGTCGCCAGCACACAGGCGCAATGGTTCTTTTTGCAATAGGCTAAAATATCCTCAACGGCGTCGGGACGGGAAAAATCAACAATAACATCAGCCGGGGCGGTCACTTCGTCCAGCCGTTCAAACAGCGGATAGGAGGCCGTTGCACCGGCGGCAAATTTATCAACGCCTGCCACAATGGTTACGCCCTCCTGCATGGCCGCCATCTCGCTGAGCATGCGGCCCATTTTGCCGCAGGCGCCGTTGATGATCACATTAAGCATGAAAAAGAACCTCCTGTTCGTATTGTATCCAAATTATCCAATCAGGCCGTAATTGCGCATTACCTGTTCCATATGCGCCTGCACCTGGGGCAGAAGGTCGCAAAGCGGCGCGCGCAGCGCCCCCACATCGTACCCCATCAGCCGCAGCGCCGTTTTAACCGGCACAGGATTAACGTCGCAGAACATCGCGTCTGCCAGCGGATTGAGCGCCAGCTGCAGCTCGCGGCTCTTGGCCACGTCTCCGCACAAAAATGCCGCACAGACGTCGTGCATCTGCTTGGGCGCAATATTGGCCACCGTGGAAATCACGCCGCGTCCGCCAAAAGCCATAATCGCCAGCACATGATCGTCGCAGCCGCTGTAAATCGCCAGATCCGGGCATCGCCGGGCAAGCTGCGCGATTTGCGTAATATCCGCGCTGGCTTCCTTAATCCCAACCACCCGCGGATGGCGCGCAATCAGCTCCATCGTTTCCGGGCGGATGTTCAGGGACGTACGCGAGGGCACGTTGTAGGCAATCACAGGCAGATCCACCGCATCGGCAATATCGGTATAATATTTTACCAGCCCATGCTGCGAGGTCTTGTTATAGTACGGCGTAACAACCAAAAGCGCGTCGGCCCCGGCCTCCTGCGCCTCGATGGAATGGCGGATTGCCGAGGCGGTATTGTTTGCGCCTGTGCCTGCAATGATGGGAATTTTCCCGTTTACACGCTGCTTGGCAAACGCAATGGCGTCTGCGCGTTCCCGCGGCGTCATGGTTGACGCCTCTCCCGTCGTACCGCAAATGACCAGTGCCTCGGTGCCGCCGTCCAGCTGGAAATCGATCAATTGACCCAGCGTATCAAAATTCACGCCGGAATCCGTAAAGGGGGTTACCAACGCCGTAGCGCTGCCGGAAAAAACGATTGTTTTGCTCATTGCAAACACTCCCTTCATCGCTGCAAAGGCAATGCCTGTGGGATGCAGGCTCAAAAAAAGCGCCGCCGCCAAAGCGCCGCCGCCAAACACGCACACATACGCGCATCGGTACAGCACTCCACCGCGCCCACGGTGACAGCCGCACGGTTTTTTACCGTACGTCCAGGTGAAGCCCGTTGCGGCGGGAAACCCTTCGGCGGCATTGCCTTTCACACAGTTCTCAAAGCCCGCAAGCTTTCCCTGCGTTACTGATCAAGACCGCGCCTCTGACCTTTACTGCTTTGAGTATAGCATGACGCGGCGCGCTTGTCAACGCGCATCCGGCCAAACAAGCGGCAGATTTGGGGAAATTTATGCAGGGCAATTGTTTCGTCAGCGTTTTTTCAATCAATATGCCGCAGGGCGCAGACGCGTTTACCAAATACCACCCCCGTGCGGCAGGATGTGCTGTCCCTCATGGGGATTATCGCACGCGCGCGGGGCGCCAGGGCCGGGGGCGGGGCGGCGAACACGGCGGGCAAACCGGCCGGCATGGATCGCACGGCCCGGGGCCAAGATCAAACGGCGGCTGAGGCCGGCAATCCGGATGTCCGGGGTGGTGCGGCGGACAGGCCGGCGGACACGGCGGCGGGCAGACCGGCGGGCACGGCGGCGGGCAGACCGGCGGACACGGCGGCGGGCAGACCGGC
>DCTY01000031.1 GCA_002329335.1 Christensenella sp. UBA1428 | reverse complement strand
CGCGTAATGGCCGGCCCGCGCGTGACATGGACGACTTTGGCCTTGATGTTAAAGGAGGCCAGCGTTTCTTCCAGAATTTTCGCCCCTTTTGCCATTTCCGCCTGCGGATCGCCCGCAGCCGTATCCTTCCTGGGCGCATTGAGCAGGGACAGCACCGGATAACGGTAGGCGCGATCGGCATTTTCTTCCGGTTCGATGGTCATCGAATCATCCTTGGTAACCTGCGTGGGCGGCGCCACGACAAAAACCGGCCCCTGCCCCGCCCCGGACGCCGGCGCAGATGCCGCGGCAGGCTTGACGGCCTGCGTCTTAGGTTCACTTGCCTGCGCAATAACCGTAAGCGGATCGGGCGCGGCAACCTCAGGCGCTTCGGGCGCTTCAAACGCGCTGGACGGCGCGACGATGACGCCAGGCGCCTGCGAAACCGGATTGGCGACTGGATCCTCCGCCTCGCTTGCCGGCTGCTGCGCCGGTGCCTCCTGCATCGTCCAGGGCGGCAAATCCTCCTGCTGCCGGTCCGTCCCATGATCGCCGCCGGCCGGCTGCGCATCGGCGTTGACCTGCGCGCCGTCCAATACAATTTTCAGGCCCGTATCCGGCGCGCCGGATTGCGGATCACGAACGGCATGGATCTGCATCGTGCGCCCGCTGTGGGCCGGTTCCTGCGCCGGCGCCTGATAAACATCATAAGTAAAGCTCTGCATCGGCGGCAGATCGCCGCCTTGCGGTTCCTGCGGCGCGTGATCCTGCACAGGTTCCCCCTGCGGCTGGTCCACGGTGTAATCGTCGGTATAAACCTCGCGATGCTGCTCGCGCTCGCGCCGCTGCTGGCTGGCGCGCTGCTGATGCTCATGCGTTTTGCGTTCGATATAAACCGCCGTCGTACGCGCGGCCTGCGCGGTCTTTTGCCCCACCTGCGCAAGGGAAAGACGGGTCAGCACCAAAAGGCAGCAGATCACCGCAGCAGCCGTTAAAATATACGCCCCGACCTTGCCCACCAGAAGCACAATCGGATAGGTAAAAATCGCCCCCAGCGCGCCGGTACCCAACCCCTGAAGCCGGCCGATTCGGTACGCATCGGCCACAAACGTCTTAAAATTGGTGCGGTCAAACGCATCGAGCGCAATCAGATGTCCAAATACGAGCAGCAAAACGGTCAGAACGCCAACACAAATGATTTTGGGATAGGGCAGATTCTGTGCGCGTGCATAAATGACCATGCCGCCCACGAGGATCGTCCCAAGCGGGATGACAAAAGCCGTAAAGCCCAAAAGCCCGAAGAGCAGATTTTTGATTCCGGCACCAAGCATGCCCATTTCAATGGGCAAAATGGACAAAAAGCCCAAAAGCCCCAGCGCGATCAATCCCACGCCGCAGGCCTCGCGCCGGACGATCCGTCTGCGCAGCTGCATCTGTTTTTGCTTGCTTTTCGCACTTTGGCGCGCCTTTGCTGGCAGCGCTTTCTTCGTTGACATAGCACCCTCCGGATTTCAAAGTAAACCAATTTATTATATCATAATCCGTTTAGACTTTCAACTTTCAAAGCCCGGAAAAGCCGCCGTGTCCGGCGCTGCAAACAGAGCGGCCGGTGCAAAGCCAAGCTGCCCCCGCCCGTTTTTGATGTACCACCAGCCGTCAAACCGCCGGTCCAGCACCTTGACCGTTTCCCCGCGTTTGAGCGGCAAAAGCGCCGACCGACCCGCATACAGCACCAGTTCGCCGTCCGCATCTTTATGCAGCAATTCGTTTTTAACCATGCCCTCCCGTCCGGATCTTGTACGGCATTTGCAAAAGGATGCTCCCCTGCAAAGAACCGTCACCCACCGGTCCGTCCAATCACAGATCAGCGGCGGATCCATCTGCGGCGGATCATAATCGGCGCCGGCCACCGCAGAGGGGTCTGCGTCCACATGCAGCGTCTCAAAGCCGTCCGGCGTGCAGATCAGAGCGTTTAGCTGCGCATAGCCGTGCGTATTGACGCCGCCGTCAATGCCGATGATCCGCCGTTCGGTATCGATCAGCGGTTCCATCAGCCCCGGCTCCAGATTGGCCACCGGCCAATGCCCGACAATTTGCCAGCGGCCGGTATGATTTTCCCCGTTTTTTAAAAAACAGTCGCTGGACAGGCATTCCACGCCGGCCTGCCCGTCCTGCGGCAGGCGTTCCATCCCGGCATGCACCAGCAGGTAACGCTCGTTTACCGCATAAAGCGGCAAATCGCGCAGCCAGCGCAATTGATCTCCAAACGCACCCGTAACGGCATCGTGAACCGCCTGGAAATTATCCGGCCCAATGCGCTCAAAGCCGCACTGCCCCGCCCAATCCCGGTACAGATTGTTTTTCGGCCACTTTTCGCAGTAGCGCAGAATCTTATCCCGGTCGCCGGATAAAAAAGCGCGCGTATTGGCATATTCGCCGTTGCCTGCCAGAATGATCGTATGCGCTCTGGTGCGCGACAAATCCATCAGATAAGAGACGCAGGCCAGATTGCCCGGCCCCTTGTTGGAAAAGTCCCCGATCACCGCCAGCACATCCTGCGGACGCAGCGCCGCAAGATCCAGCAGCCTGCGCAGCAGCACATAGTCGCCATGGCAGTCCGAAACACAGACCAAACGCCCGCCCTGGGGAATATCAAAGCAAACGCCGTTCATCGCAGCTCCTCCCGGCCAATCCGCGTACGGCGTTAAAATACCCGTACGCCGGTTATTTTTTCTCTTCCTTCATGATAACGGCGCATTGCGCCCCTGTCAATAAAGCCCGAAATCAAAAAAACTTAAAAAATGCATTTGCGCCGCAAAAAATGTTTGACAACCGATAAAATTGGTGATACTATAGCCACAGTAATTCCGACTAATTTTGTCGGGATTAAAATCAGACCGTCCTGAGGTGATCTTTTGAAGCTGTCAACCAAAACCCGTTACGGGATCCGCGCCATGCTGGAGCTGGCGCTGAACCAAAGCGGCAAGCCGCTGCCGATCAAGCAGATCGCCGAGCGGCAGGGAATCCCCGAGCCCTATCTGGAGCAGCTGATGGGCGCGCTGAAAAAAGACGGCGTCGTATGCAGTACGCGCGGCGCGCAGGGCGGCTACGCACTGACGCTGCCCGCAGGGCAAATCAGCATCGGCCGCATCATCCGCGTGCTGGAAGGGTCGCTGGCGCCGGTAAGCTGCGTCGAGGAGGAAGGCGCCTGTTCGCACAGCGATCACTGCGCCATGCACCTGCTCTACGACCGCATCAGCCGGGGTTTTACCGGCGTATTGGAGGCCATCACGCTGGCCGATATGGTTGCCGACCAGCGCAAGCTCAACGCCAAACCGCTTTGCGCCGGATCCGCCCAAAGCTAAAAAGACGATATCGAACCGACAAAAGGAGCGTTTATCCATATGTCTGCCAATGAATCAAGAATCTACCTGGACAATGCCGCCACAACGCCCGTGAGCGCACCGGTGCTGGCGGCCATGATGCCCTGCTTTTCCCAGTATTTCGGCAATCCTTCCAGCGTCCATGCCTTTGGACGGGAAAGCCGCAAGCTCATTGAGGACGCCCGCGGGCAGGTTGCCGCCGCGCTGGGCGCAAAAAAGAACGAAATCTATTTCACCGCCGGCGGCAGCGAAAGCGACAACTGGGCCATCAAGGGCACGGCGCTGGCGCATGCCGGAAAGGGCAGGCACATCATTACCAGCGCCATTGAGCATCATGCGGTGCTGCATACCTGCGCCGCGCTTGAAAAGCAGGGGTTTGAAGTGACCTATCTGCCGGTGGACGGCGAAGGGCTGATCGATCCGCAGGCGGTTGAAAAAGCGATCCGTCCGGATACCATTTTGGTTTCCATCATGATGGCCAACAACGAGATCGGTACGGTCGAGCCGGTTGCGCAGATCGGCGCGATCTGCAAAGCGCATGGCGTAGCGTTCCACACCGACGCCGTGCAGGCGGTGGGCAACATCCCCATCGACGTAAAAGCCATGAACATCGACATGCTGTCGCTTTCCGCGCATAAATTCCACGGTCCCAAGGGCATCGGCGCATTGTATATCCGCAGCGGGCTGCGGCTGGCCAATTTGATCGACGGCGGCGCCCAGGAGCGCGGCAAGCGCGCCGGCACGGAAAACATCGCCGGGATTGTCGGGCTGGGCAAGGCAATCGAGCTGGCGACCGCGGATATCCCCGCCAAGGCCGCGCGCGAGGCCTATCTGCGCGATATGCTGTTGGACGGTATCATCAAAAATATTCCGGACGTTCGGGTCAACGGCTCCATGAAGCATCGCCTTCCGGGCAATCTGAACGTATCCATCCGCTATATCGAGGGCGAAGGCATGCTTTTGATGCTGGATATGAACGGAATTGCCGCCTCCAGCGGCTCTGCCTGCACCTCCGGCTCTCTGGATCCCAGCCATGTGCTTTTGGCCATCGGTCTGGATCATGCCACCGCGCACGGTTCGCTGCGCCTGACCCTCACACAGGACAATACGGAGGCGGAAATGCAAAAAACGGTTGAGGTGCTCACCGCGACCGTCGCGCGTCTGCGCGCCATGTCGCCGCTTTATCCCAAAAACAACAGCGCCAATTAAGGAGGAACGCCTCATGTACAGCGAAAAAGTAATGGATCATTTCATGAACCCCAGAAACGTCGGCGATCTGGAAGACGCCAGCTGCGTCGGCAAGGTCGGCAACGCCAAATGCGGCGATATCATGCAGATCGCCCTGAAAATCGAAAACGACGTCATCACCGACGTGAAATTTAAAACCTTCGGCTGCGGCGCCGCCATCGCAACCAGCTCCATGGCAACGGAAATGCTCAAAGGCAAGACCATCGATGAAGCCATGGCGCTGACCAACCGCGCAGTTGCAGAAGCGCTGGACGGGCTTCCGCCCCAGAAAATGCACTGCTCGCTTTTGGCGGAGGAAGCCGTCAAAACGGCGCTGGAGGATTATTTCAGGAAAAACAACCGGCCCCTGCCCGAGGGGTTTGATATTCCTCACAGCGAAGATCATATGGAAGAATAATTTGCCGATCAACCGGCAAATGCCCCGCGTCAAATGGTATGCGTCCCAAAAGTGTCTGACTTTTGGGGTGCATACCATTTTGAGGTTTTGGCCATGCAGGCTGAAAAAGAGCGTCTCCTCCAGAAGATTACTAAAAACTCTGCCTTGGGATAGACAAAAGGCAATACAGCAGGGTGTTGCCAACAGACAGCGCCCGGCATCCCCAAAGCGCTCAAAACCGTTGGCAAGATCGTCCGCCCTATGGTACAATAAATGCGCCGGGATCCGGGGAATTCGTGCTTCGGCCCAGTATTTGCCGTTTCATCGCTCAAATGGAACATGCGCCTGCAAAGAGGATTGTTTTCCATCCGGGATACGTTGGCCGCTGCGTGTTTCCAAATTTTCAACCCTATGGACAGGAGAGAGCTACATGCAGGATTTTCCCGCGCTGCGCATCATCGGGCACATTCACAGTGATTTTTCAGAAAAATTCGGTATTCCGCGCCAAAGCGGGCTGGCAGACGCGCTGTGCGCTCAAATCATCATGCTGCCGCCGTACCGCAATCCCGACGCGTTTCGCGGACTGGAAGCCTACTCGCATATCTGGCTGATCTGGCAATTCTCTCAGGCGCTGCGGCACAGTTGGTCTGCGACCGTACGCCCGCCAAGGCTGGGCGGCAATACGCGCGTAGGCGTATTTGCAACGCGGTCGCCCTATCGCCCGAGCCCGATCGGCCTTTCCTGCGTTGCGCTTGACCGGATCGAGCAAACCGACAATTTGGGGCCGGTATTGCATGTGCGCGGGGCGGATCTTTTAAACGGTACGCCGATTTACGATATCAAGCCCTATCTGCCCTATGCCGACGCACACCCATCAGCAACCGACGGTCTGGCCGAAAAGCGCCGTGTACAGCCCCTGCAGGTTGATTTTCCTGCGCAGCTGCTTTACCGGATTGCGCCCCAAGCGCGCGCTGGCCTGATCCAGGCGCTCGAGCAGGATCCGCGCCCCGGTTATCAGCATGAGCCGGCGCGCGTTTATAAAATGGCTTTCGCGGGTTTCGACATTCATTTCACCGTCAACGAGGGCAGGCTCGCTGTCTGCGAGGTTCTGCCCTGCCGCAGCGGCGAAAAATAAATATACAGAGAAATCCAGATTCCATTCTCTGAAAGATTCGGCCATACCTTTCCATATGCCGTTTGGACCCGATCTGAAACAAAAAACCTGTGCAGACCGCAGTCTGCACAGGTCAATGTCATGCTCTTTGCCTTATGACTTGAGTTCACCAAAACCCATTTTCCGTTTCACGCTTCAAAGCCGACCAGAATACCGCCGCGCTGAGCGTAATAAGAACACAACCCGCGGTTTTGCATGACGGTTACCGGACACTTCGGGAATTTTTCCAGGATGCTTTTTTTCAATTCCAGCGCGCGCTGCTCGTTAAAACAGTGGCTGATCACCACTTTACGGCCGGCAAAGCCGATGCGCGCCATTTGCGCGAGCAATTCCTGATAAACCTGCCTTCCCCTGCACTTTTTCAAAACCTGCAAAACGCCGTCCTTACTTGCGCAGCCCAAAAGCTTGATCCCCAAAAATCCGGCGATCCCGCCTTCAAGCTTGGATACCCGGCCGTTTTTTATCAAATTGTCCAGCGATTCGAGCACAAACAGCAAATGTGTACGGCGTTTATATTGCGTCAACTGCGCGCACACGGCGTCAAAATCGCCGCCCATACCGATCAGACGCACCGCTTCCTCAACCAAAAGCACCATTTCCGGGCCGGTAGAGCGGGAATCCAATATGAATATTTTTTTATCCGGATGCGCTTCCAGCGTCATTTTTTTCGCCGTATACGCGCTGGCATTGCTGCCGGAAAGCGCGCCGGTGATGGTAATGGCAATTATCTGATCGGCCTGTTCAAAGGCAGCCTGCCAAACCTGCGGACTTGGCGACGCGCTGGTAGAATGCTGCGCCGTCTCCATCGCCTGCATCATATCGCTGACGTTCAGCCGGCTGTCGTCTACATATTCCTGCTGGTTCAGCCCAATTTTCAACGGCACAATCTCAACGCCCAAATCCTGCGCGGCATAAACCGCCGGATCGATTAAATTGCTGGACGAATCAACAGCGATCATCCATTTCATACCAGTCACCGTCCTTCAAAGTCACAGAAAACCCATAACATAGTTTTCAATACTATATTATATTTATTCTCAAACCTTGTCAAGCGCTTTCAGAAATCCTTCATCCAGTTTAAGATTTCTGTCTGTTTTCCCTTTTCATCATGCCGGTGCTTCATCCGGCATAGATTTTGGGGGAGGGATGTACATGGCAGGAATCCTTGCCGCCGCTTTGTCCGGCGGCGGCGCAAAAGGCGGCGCGCACGTCGGCGTATTGACGGCGCTGCACCAGCAGGGCATTGCCATCAGCGCCGTTGGCGGCACCAGCGCGGGCGCCGTTGTCGCCGGGCTGATGGCATGCGGCTACGATCCGCCGCAGCTGATGGATATTCTAATGGATTTCGGTGCAAAAGGCCGCCGCTTTCTGGACGTCAATGTTTCCGGCGCGCTGCGCGGCGCCATTACCGGCGCGCCGGTCGGCGGGCTGCTGCGCGGAGATCGGCTGCATCGCTATCTGACGCGCCTGTGCGGTACGCGCACGCTGCGCCAGGCCGTGCTGCCGCTTGTCATCACGGCGGTGGATATCCGAAGCGGGCAGCTGATCTTTTTCACCTCGCACGCAGACCAAACGTGCAAACGGATGCGCGCTTCGCGCGATGTAGTGCTGGACGATATCAAAATTGCAGACGCCATCCGCGCCTCAATCGCCATACCCGGCGTCTTCTGCCCGTTTTCGATGCAGGATCGCCTGCTGGTTGACGGCGGCGTGCTTGACCCAATGCCGGCCAACGCACTGTACGGGATTGGCGCAAGGCGCGTATTGGGCGTCAATCTGGGGTATTATGGCCAAACGCGCTGCGAGGTTGACAACGCCGTTGAAATTGTATCTCAATCCATTTCCCTGATGGGCTACCAGCTATTGCGTACGCGCAGTTTTCTTGCCGACGCCGTGCTCCATGTAGACGCTGGGATTGGAACGCTGGCCTTCGACCGCGTAGAGCAGGCGGCCCGCGCCGGATATCGCGCCGCCATGACGCAGATGGACGCCATTTTATCCGCCGCACAGGAACCGGCAGACAACGTACAAAACAGCGCCCACCTGCGCGCCGTATAGCAGGCCGGAGTACAAATCCGCACCTGCCGCCCGGTGCTGCCAGCCTAAAAGTCGCAATGCGGTCGGCAATGCGAATAAATTGCATAAACGCCGCATCTGATCGCGCCAACCAAGTTACAATGGGCCTACGCATTCCAGATACAAAAAGCACAACATGCCAAACAGTGACATCAGACCGACGCTCCTGCGGTTGCTGTTATGAAAAACGCATCTCAAATAAAAAATGCGGGCTTATTTGTCCGTCTCCAATCATCAAAGAAGCCACTTTGCATGCGCTGCAAAATGGCTTCTCATCATCAAAGCGAAATAGAAAGAAAAACTTATCCTCTTTTTCGGGTCATATATTTCATGTTCTTTGTGCTGCTGCTTCGTAATAATAACGGCAAGCGAAATTTTCCTGTCCGACAGGATGTATATTCCGGCCCATTACTCCGTAAACAGTGGCGTAGAGTAGTAGCGGTCACCAGAGTCCGGCAGCAGGGCAACGATCACCCTGCCCTTGTTTTCCGGACGCTTTGCCAGTGTGATGGCTGCATAGAGCGCGGCGCCGGAGGAAATTCCCACAGAAATGCCTTCTTTTCTGGCCAGCTGCTTTGCCGCCGCAAATGCGTCCTCGTTCTTTACCGGGAGCACTTCATCGTACACCTTCGTATTGAGCACGTCCGGCACAAAACCGGCGCCGATGCCCTGAATTTTATGCGAACCGCTTCTGCCTTTGGAAAGCACAGGCGAATCCGCAGGCTCCACAGCCACAATTTGAACATTTGCCTTCTGCTTCTTCAGATATTCACCCACGCCGGTGATCGTACCGCCGGTACCCACGCCGGCCACAAAAATGTCTACAGCACCATCCGTATCCTTCCAGATTTCCGGGCCGGTGGTTGCGGCGTGAATGGCAGGATTGGCGGGATTCACAAACTGTCCGGGAATGAAGCTGTTGGGAATTTCTCCGGACAATTCTTCCGCCTTGGCAATTGCGCCCTTCATACCCTTGGCGCCTTCGGTCAGAACCAGTTGCGCACCATAGGCTTTCAAAATATTTCTGCGCTCAACGCTCATGGTTTCCGGCATGGTAAGGATCAGACGATACCCCTTGGCAGCGGCAATCGCCGCCAGACCGATACCGGTATTGCCGGAGGTCGGCTCAACAATCACAGAGCCGGGCTTGAGAAGACCCTTTTCCTCTGCGTCCTCAATCATGGCTTTAGCAATACGGTCTTTCACGCTGCCTGCCGGATTGAAATACTCCAGCTTTACCAGCACAGTGGCTTCCAGATGTTCGTTTTCTTCCAAATTAGCAACTTCCACCAGAGGGGTGTTGCCGATTAACCCCAGGGTTCCTTTATAAATATGAGACATGATGTTTTTCCTCCTTATTGAATCGCTGCAAATCCTTTTTTCAGATCCGCGATAATATCGTCAATATGCTCCGTACCGATGGACAGGCGAATGGTGCTGGGCGTAATACCCTGGTCGGCCAACTCCGCCTCGCTCAACTGGCTGTGGGTGGTGGTAGCCGGATGAATCACCAGCGACTTCACATCAGCCACATTGGCCAGCAAAGAGAAGATATTCAGATTGTCGATAAACTTCCATGCGGCTTCCTGCCCGCCCCTGATCTCAAAGGTGAAGATAGATGCCCCGCCATTGGGGAAATATTTCTCATATAGCTCATGGTCAGGATGCTCCGGCAGAGAGGGATGATTGACTTTGGAAACCTGAGGATGTTTGGAGAGAAACTCCACGACCTTTTTGGTATTTTCAGCATGGCGTTCCAGTCGCAGCGAAAGCGTTTCCACGCCCTGCAGCAGCAGGAACGCATTGAACGGAGAGATCGCTGCACCGGTATCCCGCAGCAAAATCGCACGAATATATGTAACAAACGCTGCCGGGCCTGCGGCGTCCACGAAGGATACGCCGTGATAGCTGGGATTTGTCTCTGCGATGGGGGCATACTTGCCGCTGGCTTTCCAGTCAAACTTGCCGGAATCCACAATCACACCGCCCAAAGAGGTTCCGTGGCCGCCGATAAACTTGGTGGCCGAGTGGACCACAATGTCTGCGCCGTGCTCAATGGGGCGGATCAGATACGGGGTGCCAAAGGTATTGTCGATTACCAGCGGCAAGCCGTGTTTGTGGGCGATGTCCGCAATGGCGTCAATGTCCGGAATGTCGGAGTTGGGGTTGCCCAGTGTTTCCAGATAAACGGCCTTGGTGTTGGGGCCAATGGCCCCTTCCACCTCGGCAAGATTGTGAGCGTCTACAAAAGTAGTCTCAATGCCGTACTGAGGCAGTGTGTGTGCCAGCAGATTGTAGCTGCCGCCGTAGATGGTTTTCTGAGCAACAATATGTTCGCCTTTCTGCGCCAGCGCCTCAATCGTATAAGAAATGGCTGCCGCACCGGAGGCAACGGCCAGTGCTGCGACACCGCCCTCCAAGGCGGCGATGCGCTTTTCCAGTACCTCCTGGGTGGAGTTGGTCAGACGGCCGTAGATGTTGCCTGCATCGGCCAGGCCAAAACGGGCGGCAGCGTGTGCGGAATCATGAAAGACATAGGAAGTGGTCTGATAAATAGGAACGGCTCGAGAATCGGTAGCGGGATCAGCCTGCTCCTGACCAACATGAAGCTGCAGGGTTTCAAATTTATATTCACTCATAATCGCAATCTCCTTGTTTTGAAATATAGTCGGTTTCAGCGAAATCCAATATTCCGGTTCTTAAAAAACAAAAACCGGAAGCTTGTGATAAGCTCCCGGGCAAATGGCTGACAATATGCTGACCCATCAATCAAACACAGTGTTGAGGCGAACAACTGCATGAGGCATGCAGACAAGCCCCAGCCATATGACATGCCCGGGAGCAAAACATTCGACAACACATAATGGTATTCACCTGATAAGCATTGTATCCGGCCATTACAATCGTCTCCTTCCTCATGATCTCACCCAAATCGGTTTACAATTGGAAGTATACTACCATTAACCTACTATGTCAATAGGTTTATTAAAAATTTATTCGTGTGATTCGATTGATTTGCCTATTAACCCTGTGGTACAATAGGTCAAGCGAGGTGAGAAACATGATTTCAACCAAAGGGCGCTATGCGCTCAGAGTAATGATCGACTTGGCAGAGCACAAAGGGGAAGGCTGCATCCCGTTAAAAGATATTGCCGCCCGTCAGGAGATTTCAAAAAAATACCTGGAGATCATCGTAAAAGAACTGGTTCTGGGAAAGATGGTCGCCGGACGAGGCGGCCATGGCGGGGGGTATGTTCTTTGCCGCGAGCCAGAGGCGTATGCGATCGGTGAGATTTTGGAATGGATGGAAGGTTCCCTTGCGACCGTCAGTTGCCTGACGGAAGGTGCGCCGCCCTGTGCGAGAACCGAAACGTGCAAAACCCTTCCGCTGTGGAAAGAGTACAACCAGATCGTTCATGACTTTTTTTATAGCAAACGTCTGTCTGACCTTCTATAAGACAGAAAGCCTCCAAATAAGATTTTCACAAAAAAACACATCGCTGCCATGCCCCTATTAATTTTTGCCTTAGTTCAAAAACAATGAATGCTTTTGACGTTCTTTCGCGTTTCCGCAAGAACCAAGGCGCTGAGTTGTTTTATGTATTCAATCGAGCCGCTGATGCTCCGTCTATGAAATTTTCTTACGCCTTTGGACCCGGTTTTTGTGGTCCTCCTTTCCCTGCATTGCTCCTGGCATATGCCTTATCCTGTCTTTCTTCCAGAAATATGCGTTCGTTCTCCTTCCTTTGCAAAGAAGTGTGAAACCATTCTCGTGGGCAAACAACATATCAAACAACGCCCACCTGCGCGCCGTATACCGCGTACCGACATACAAATAACGATGCATCGAACCGCCCCCTGTGGTTCAGCCGGAAAAACGCATCGCAAATAAAAAAGGCGGACCTATTTGTCCGTCTTTTCTTCTATATCAGCATTTCCGGTAATCTGCCTGAGCCTCAATTCCAATAGCGACCATTCTCTGTCAGACAACTCGGACAGCACACGAATCAGACGCCGCTTAAAACGCGCAGATTCATCACTCAGCAGATCGTCAATGAAAGCTGTAACTTCATCTTCTTCCACCAAGGGCTTTAACATTTCACCCTCACCGCTGCGAAGCCATTCTTCGTTTACATGAAAGGTCTTACATATATTGTTTATAACAGAACTTGAAGGATTTCTTCGTCCGCTCTCATAGTTTGTCAATACATTCTGCGACGACCCAATTCGTTTTGCAAATTCTTGCTGTGTTAAATTCAAATATTTTCGCAGCATTTTTATTCGCTCGTGCATCATCATTCCTCCTCCATCGCCCTACAGAAATAACAATATACAATCATCGCTGAACCAAAAAGGAGCAATCCTCCAATCCCTGCTAATTTTCTTCTTAACAAATTAACCATACGGCAGGATCGCCTGGCATACTCTTTTCAGTTTTATATGTCGCAATATAGTTTCTGCTTGTTTTTAAGCGATTTGAAAACGCATGGTGCATTAACCCTGATTTTTTCTTAATTGCTTTAATCGATCGCGCATTTTTATCCCTCTGACCTGAATAAAAGAATACTCCATTTTCCATTATGCATCAATAAAAAAAGAGGTAACCCAACGATCCAGCTAACGATTCATATTATCACGATTCATATGCCAAAAGGAAGCGCGTTTATGCCTGAATACGAAAAAGCAAATCCCTCCCAAGCTTTCGGCAATCTAATTTAAAGCGTAAAGAAACAACATTCGTCGTATACAAAGAGAATACGATTTCTATGGCAGTCCTGCGCGCCGGCCATTGCGTGAGCTTCTTGCAGATACAGTAAATGTGGCGATCTCAACTTTACATCGCTTCATATTTTCGGTTATAAACAGCCGATCTCATTCATGCGGCGCTGATTCTATATCAGCATTGCCGGTAATTTGCCTGAGCCTCAATTCCAATAGCGACCATTCCTTTTCAGACAATTCGGACAGCACACGAATCAGACGCCGCTTAAAACGCGCAGATTCATCACACAGCAAATCGTCAATGAAAGCCGTAATCGCATCTGCTTCCTCAACCAAAACAAACATTTCTCCTTCGCCGGTTCGAAGCCATTGCTCATTTACACGAAATTCACGGCAAATACCAAAGATGGCCTGATTTGAAATATTTCGTTTCCCGGATTCTATCAATGCAATACTATTCTGTTTTAATCCAATTCGACCAGCAAACGCTTGCTGTGTTAAATTCAAATATTTTCGCAGCATTTTTATTCGCTCGTGCATCATCTTTCCTCCCCAATCGCTTTATAAAAATAATAGCATACGATAATTACTAAGTCAATTAAAAAATCACAAAATCAATATTTTCACATTGACATTTATCTTTTAGTGATTTATAATTATTGCATGATCAACATCTTATGGAGGTAATCAACAATGTCCGAACACAAAAAGCAGATTCTGGTATCTTTCGGCAATCTGATTCCAAAGCTTAGCGAAGAAGACAAGGAAAGATTTCTGACGTATGGCGAAAACATGGTTGACCGCTTAAAAAACGAAGCGGCAAAACAGCAATCAGGATCGGGACGTCACCACCAGTGCAAAGCCATCGCCTGCCGTTTTCCTGTCTGACAGTTCGCAAAAATCAGGAATATGCAGCGGCATGGATGTTTTTTAAGCAAATTCAAAGCAAAACAGGAAAGGAAAGACAAAAGAAATGGGAAAAAATTTAAACGCGTTTGCCGAGGATGAATTGTGCGTCACGCCCCTTGCATACAAGGGGAGCCGCAAATACAGAGAAGCCGTCAAAAACCTCTGTCAAACTTCCGAAGCGCTCGAAACGATGTTAAGCGCCGAGGAAAAAAGCCTGTTCGAGCGTTTTTGCATCGCGCGGGACGAGGAAAGCCGTCTTTATCAAATCGATGTTTTCACCCGGGGGTTTCGCATCGGCGTACTGATGCTGTTTGAAGTCTTTGCCGGCGGCAAGAATGATTTCATGCGCAGCAAGGAGGCGGACGAATGAAAACGCTCCTGGAACAACTTTACAATGGACAAATCAACCCATCTGAAAAAATTGTCGCAAAGACGCCCACGGACCAGGCATTAAACAAAAAATACAAGACCAAAAGAAGGCTCTGAAAGATGCGCTTTCTTCCTATGACGGGAAATGCCTGGATGATTTGGGCAATATGGAATTGCAAAGGTCTTCAGCCCTGGCTTTTGAAGCGTTTGCATACGGGTTCCGGCTCGGCATAGGGCTGATGGCGAACGCTATGGATGCCCCGGCAATCCCCGGTGACGAATAACAACAGCGAAAGGCGATTGCCCGCTTCTGTCTAAGGAAGCCGTCCTATGGATCCCAGCAAACCGCTTTTTGATACGCGATCGTTGACAGGTACAATTAAAATGGAAGGCACACACCGACTGCTTTGCAATACGCAAGCAGGCACAGGTCAAAACATACGACCTGTACCTGCTTTTTTATACGAATATAGGCGCTCAAGGTTTTGCCGGGACAGGAACGTACAGACAGGGATCAGGCGGGCTCATCCTCTGGGAACCGTCCCGGCTTTGCCGCCTGCGCGCTGAATTTCGCCGCTGTGCCGCGATCGCCGCTGTTTTGCCGCAAACGCCGCGTCAAGCCATTATGCCGTTTGCTGTGCGTCTGTCAGATCGCGCAAACGCACCGATACAATTTTGGACACGCCCTTTTCCTCCATCGCGATCCCATAAAGGCTGTTGCAGCATTCCATCGTACCTTTGCGGTGGGTAACGACGATAAACTGCGTTTCTTTGGAAAAATCCGCCAGGAACCGGGCAAAATTATCCACATTGGCTTCATCCAGCGCCGCGTCGATTTCATCGAGAATACAAAAAGGCGAGGGCTTCTGCCTTAAAATCGCAAACAGAATCGCAATGGCCGTCAATGCGCGTTCTCCGCCGGAGAGCAGCGACATCAATTGCAGCTTTTTGCCCGGCGGCTGGGCGATAATCTCGATTCCGGAATTGAGCGGATCGTTTTCGTCCGCCAAACGCAGCTGCGCCTGACCGCCGCCAAACAGCTCGCGGAAAGTCTGGGCAAAATTTTCGCCCAGCAGCGCAAACTGCGCCGTAAACTGCGTGCGCATTTTATCTTCCAATTCGCCGATAATCTGCTTTAAATCCTCCATCGCACGGGTCAAATCCGCCTTTTGGCTGGAAAGCTCCTCAAATCTGGCCGAAGAAGCACGATATTCATCGATCGCGCCCACGTTGATCGAACCCATCGCCCGAATCGTGCGCCGGATGGCGTCGATCCGCTTCAAACCGTCCTCCAGGACAAACGCCGGCGTCAGATAATCCACAGCGCCGGCATAGGTCAACTGATAATCCTCCCAAATGCGGTCGCAATGCACCTTCAAATCCCCGCTGATGCGCGTCAGGGACAATTCCGCGCGATGCTGCTTTTCGCTTTGCTCCTGCGCGGCAATGCGCAGCCGTTCCAGAGAATCGGAAACACCCCGCTGGCGCTGCACCTTCTTTACCCGTTCCAGCTCCGCAAGCGCCAGCTGCTGCTTGCACACGTCCAGCTGATCGTCCAGCCCACGGGAAAGCGCCTGCGCCTCCACAAGCGCCTGCTGCTGCTGCTCTTGCCGCAGCGACAGCGTCTCAAGCGCATCGGATGCCTGCTGTGCCGCAGCGGTTAAACGCGCGGTTTCATTTTGTGCGTGCGTTTCATCCCGTTCCAGAAGTTCCAACTCATGCTGCGCCTGAGAAAGCGCCATGCGCCGCGCGCTTTGGGTTTCCTGAAGCGTCTCGGCCTGCACGCGCAGGTCGCCCACCTGCGCGTTGAGCTGCGCAATGGCAGCCTGAGCCTTTTCCCGATCGGCGTCGCCGCTGCCGGAATCCTGCTCGATACGCGCCAGCGCGGACGCCACATCCTCAAGCGCGCCCAGAATCTGCGTGCGCTCCGCCTCCAACCGCTTTTGCGCCTCGCCCGCCTGGCGCTGCTGCGCCCTGGCGTTTTCCAACCGTTCCGCATCGCGCGCGCAGGCAATTTCCTGCTGCTGGATCTGCGCCGACAGCGCGCCGATCTGCGCGCGCGTCTGTTCGCGCAAATCGGTAATTTGGCCAATCTGCTTTTCCGCTTCCTGAAGCTTGCCGGTCATTTTGGCCTGTGCCTGCTCCAGTTCCAGAATCTCGCGCTCGCGCGAAAACAGGCTGCTGGCTCTGGAATGAACCGAACCGCCGCTGATGGCGCCGCCCGGGTTCATCACATCGCCTTCCAGCGTGACCAGACGGAAGCTCTGGCGAAACCGGCGCATAATCACAATGCCGCTGTCCAGATTTTCGGCAATCACCGTACGGCCAAGCAGGCTTTCGGCGATCCCCTGATAAACGTCGTCGTATGCGATCATCTCGCTTGCCAGTCCAAGACAGCCCGGCATCGTCAGCGCCTCGCGCTCATTGGCGCCAAGCGTACGGCCGCGCACCGTGGCAATGGGCAGAAACGTCGCACGGCCATAGCGGTTCTGCCGCAGGTATTCGATCATCGTCTTGGCGTCCTGCTCGCTCGCGCAGACGATATGCTGCGCCTGTGCGCCCAGCGCCATTTCAACCGCACGCTCAATCTGCTTGGGCACACGGAGCAAGTCCGCCACCACGCCGCGCACATCCGCCTGGCTTCTGCCCGAGGCGCAAAGACGCAAAACCTCCTTCACGCTTTGATTGTACCCCTCAAAGTCGTGTTTCATCTGTTTTAACAGCTTTAAACGCGAACCGATTTCCCGGGAAGCGCCCATGACCTTTTCCTGCACGGCAAACGCGCCGGTGAGCTGATCGCGCAGCGCCTGCTGCTTTTCCTGCGCCTGATTCAGCTGTATTTTAAGCTGCGCCAGCGTTTGATGCGCATGCTGTGCGTTTTGCTCGGCCTGATCGATCTGCGTTTGATGCGTCCGCAGATCCGCCTGCGGCGTCTGGTCCAGCTGGCTTAACCGAGCCTGCAGATTTTCCTTCATCGTGCTCATGCGGGTCTGCGCCGACTTCACATCCGACAGCCGGTTCATCGCCGCAATCATCTGCTCGCTTTGCTGTTCCAGCGCGGTCTCTTTTTCCGACAGCGTGCGCTGCAGCGCTTCCAGCTGTCCTGTAATCTGATTGAGCGCCTGCTGACAGGTCGCGATGACCACGCGCTGACGCTGCTTTAAGTCCGCCGAATCGGTATTTTTTAAAAGTTCCCGCTGTGCAAGCGCATCCTGACGCTGTTTCAGCGCGCGTTCACGCTCCTGCCCAATCCCGTCCAACTGCGCCGTCAGCAGCTGCACCTGCCCTGCAGCGGCCTCGCTTTGCCGGGTAAGGGTTAAAAGCGTTTCCCGATGCTGCGCCAAAAGCGCATCGTCCTGCGCAATGGCCGCCTCCAGCGCGGAAAACGCCTGCTGATCCGCCTGCTGCTGGCGCGCGCATTCCTGCGCTGCCTGCTCCAAAAGCGCCAGCTGCTTTTCCAGCGCGTCGATTTTCTGATGGTACCCATGATACTGCATCGCAAACGCGGACAGTTCCAGCGTCTTAAGCTCCTGCGACAGCGCCAGATATTTTCTGGCCGTTTCGCTTTGCGCCTTGAGCGGCGCGAGCGAACGCTCCAATTCGCTGGTAATGTCTTCTACACGCGTCAGATTGGCAACCGTATGCTCCAGCCGGCGCTCGGCCTCCGTTTTGCGGGCCTTAAACTTGACGATGCCGGCCGCCTCCTCAAAGATGGCCCTGCGGTCCTCGCTTTTTGCCGACAAAATTTCATCAATGCGCCCCTGACCGATGATGCTGTAGCCTTCTTTGCCAATGCCGGTATCGCGGAACAGGTCAACAATATCCCGCAGCCGGCAGGCCGTTTTGTTCAAAAAATATTCGCCTTCGCCGTTTCGGTAAACGCGGCGCGTCACCATGATTTCCTCATAATCGCTTTGAAGCGCATGGTCCGCGTTGTCAAATACGAGCGATACTTCACAAAACTGCAGCGGCCGGCGTTTTTCCGTGCCGCTGAAAATGATATCGGTCATGGTACCGCCGCGCAGCTGCTTGGCGCTTTGCTCGCCCAGCACCCAGCGTACGGCGTCGGACACATTGGATTTGCCGCTGCCGTTTGGGCCGACGATGCCGGTTACGCCGCCGTCAAACTGCATCTCAATTTTATCGGCAAAGGATTTAAACCCCTGCATTTCCACTCGTTTCAGGAACAAACGCACTGCCTCGCTTTCCGCCGCGCCCACCCGGCGCCTGTACAAAAACCATTATATTATAGCATATACGAAAAAAAAAGAAAAGTGCGCCGCCTTTACCGCCGTTGACGAATCCGATCCGCCGTGCTATAGTAAAATGAACTGTTTGGTCTGTTTATCGAAAGGAATGACGTCCCATGAAGCAGGAGGAAAGAAGCGCCCTGGCGCGCCAGCGCATTTTGAAAAGCGCGCTTCGGGAATTCGCCGGCAAAGGCTACGACGGCGCGTCGCTCAGCGCCATGTGCGCGCAGGACGGAATCTCCAAGGGCATCCTCTATCATCATTTTCTGGACAAAGAGGCGCTCTATCTGGCCTGCGTCAGCGCATGCTTTGACGCGCTGACCCGGCATCTGGCCACGCTGTCATTGGCAGACATCGCTGCTCCTGCCCGGCAGCTGGAGGCATATTTTGAGTTCCGGCTGCATTTTTTTGCAGACAATCCCCTGTATCTTGGGATTTTTCTGCAAAGCCTGATGACGCCGCCCCCGGCGCTGGCACCAAAAATCCAGCAAATCAAAAGCGCTTTTGACCAGGAAAATCGGACCATTTTGACACGAATCCTCAAAAGTGCGCCGCTTCGATCCGGTATCACAGCGCAAAGTGCCGCGCAGGCAGTATGCCTGTATGCCGACTATTTCAACATGCGCTTTTATGCGTCCCTGGCAGAGGGAACCCCTGCGCAGCAAACGTTTGAAGCGCACGAGGCGCAATGCCGCCAGCAGCTGGATATGTTTCTCTACGGCGTGATTGACGCCGCTGCAAAGCCCTGACCGCCTGAATTCACCAAAACGCCAGCCTGTCCGACAAACCAAATGGTTTTGTGCGCAAAGCGTTTGGCGGGTTTGCTGATACAGCATCATCTTTTTCCATTTTCAGGAGTTTGCCATGAACCGACACGACCGCCTCGCGTTTCTTGCCGTGCTGCTGCTTGCATCCATGCTTCCGGGCTGTTCCCAACGCGCCGCAGCGCTGCCGCCCGCCCCGTCGGCGATCCACGCGCTGCCGCTAAAAACGTCTGCTGCTGTGGTAACCGGCCTCCCTACTGCATCCGCGGCGATTTGTACGCCGGACACCGCCGTACGCACCGCCAAACCCACCGCACCGGCCAGCGAATCGGCGCCTGCTGCCGCAGTGCCGCTGCGCATTGAAAGCCAGGAGGAGATTCTGTCAGAGCTAACGGACGCCATCAGGCAGCTGCGCCAACCGGCGCCCATGGACGTTTCCGCTCTGGATCTGGGCGAAACGCCGCAAATCGAGATTCAAAACCTGTATTTCAGGGTTCTTTCAGACGCGCCGGAGCTCAAATACGCCTATGCGTTTTCCTGTGTGCAAAACGACGGAATACTTACCTGTCAAATGGACTACATGCCCTACAAAACGGGCGCGTATCCGCAGGATTTCTCCGGGTTGGCCATCGGCAGCGTGCAGGAGCTGATCGCCGCCGCGCAGCAGCATCTTGGTCAAGTCCCCACCCCAATCCGGATTACCGACCCGGCATTGACGCCGGATGCGCTCAACCGTGCGCTCCAGCAGGCAGGAGGCGGCTATATCAACTGCACGCTCAGCGCCGACGCAACGGCGATCTGTTACAGCGCTCCCTATGGCATGACCATCGACGACTGTCTTTCAGCGCTTGAACAAGCAGACGCCCTGGCCGATTCGATTCTGACCCAAACGATTGCGCCGGACATGACGCAGCATGAAAAGGCTGCCGCGCTGTATCTTGCCGTCACGCAAACCGTCCGTTACGACCATCGCTATTATTCGGACAAGGCCAGCATGCCCTATGCGTCTCAAACCGCCCTGGGCGCGCTAAAGGATCATTTGGCAATCTGCGGCGGATATGCCAACGCCATCAGGCTTCTGTTTGAAAAAGCGGGAATCCCCTGCTATACGATCAGCGGAAAAGCCTATCGGGAATCGCATATGTGGAATCTGGCGCAGATAGACGGCGTTTGGCTGTGGTTTGACGCGACCGCCGACCGTGGTTTGAGCGACGAGTCCAGGCTGCGGCATTTTGCGCTGAAAACGCTGGATCCCACCCTATATCAGTGGGATAACAGCCAGGTCGAATCCCTGACCGGCCCCGTCCGATAAATAAAAAAGAACAGGCATCCCTTGCGCCGCAAATAGCGCTGGGGGATGCCTGTTTTTGTTTTTTGATCCGATGCTTCCTTATTTTTCGGATTTATCCTGAATATAGCGGTCAATCGCCGCCGCGGCGTTTTTGCCCGCGCCCATGGCCAAAATAACGGTCGCCGCGCCGGTCACAGCGTCGCCGCCGGCGTAGACGCCCTCGCGGCTGGTCAAACCGTCCTCGCCCTGGGTGATGATGCAGCCATGACGGTTGGTATCCAGACCGGGGGTGGTGGAGCGGATCAGCGGATTGGGGCTGGTGCCGATGGACATGACAACGGTGTCCACATCCAAAGTAAACGCGCTGTCCGGCTTTTCCACCGGCCGGCGCCGTCCGCTTTCGTCCGGCTCGCCCAATTCCATCTGCACACAGCGCATCCCGCAGACATTGCCCTGATCGTCGCCCAGAATCTCCACCGGATTGTTCAGGGTCTTAAAGATGACGCCTTCCTCCTGCGCATGCTCAACTTCCTCGGCACGGGCAGGCAGCTCGTTCATGCTGCGCCGGTAAACGATGTAAACCTGCTGCGCGCCCAGACGCAGCGCACAGCGCGCGGCGTCCATCGCCACGTTGCCGCCGCCTACGACCGCCACTTTACCGCCCTTTTTCACCGGCGTGTGGCTGTCGGGCCGATAGGCCTTCATCAAATTGATGCGCGTTAAATACTCGTTGGCGCTGTAAACGCCGTTGAGGCTCTCGCCGGGAATACCCATAAACCGGGGCAGCCCCGCGCCGGTGCCGATAAAGACCGCTTCATTGCCCATTTCAAACAGTTCGTCCACCGTCAGCACCTTGCCGATGACCATATCGGTTTGAACATCCACGCCCAATTGCTTCAGGCTTTCAATTTCCTGCGCAACAATGCGCTTGGGCAGACGGAATTCCGGAATACCGTACACCAGCACGCCGCCGGGCACATGCAGCGCCTCATAAACGGTTACCTCATAGCCCATGCGCGCCAAATCGCCCGCACAGGTCAAACCGCTGGGGCCGGACCCGACCACCGCGACCTTATGGCCGTTGCTCTGGGGTTTTACCGGCGTATCCTGCGCATGGGTACGATGCCAGTCCGCCACAAAGCGTTCCAGCCGGCCAATGGCCACCGGTTCGCCCTTGACGCCGCGCACGCATTTGGATTCGCACTGGCTTTCCTGCGGACAGACACGGCCGCACACGGCAGGCAGCGTGCTGGAGCGGGAAAGGATTTCAAAAGCGCCCTCCATATCCCCCTGCGCCACCTTCGCAATAAATGCTGGAATATGAATCCGCACCGGGCAAGCGCTCACGCACGGCATTTTGGGGCAGTTTAAGCATCTGCCCGCTTCTTCCATGGCCATTTCCAGCGTATAGCCGGTGGCCACCTCGTCAAAATTATTTCTGCGTACCTCGGGCGCCTGAGCGGGCATCGGGCACTTTTTCAGGCTCATATTGCGTTTCACGATTCTTCCCCCTTATTTGTCAAACAGACGGCAGGCTTCTTCGCGTGCATGCGTCTCAAATTCACGATACATGGCGCCGCGCTTGATCGCCTCGTCAAAATCCACCAGATGGCCGTCAAAATCAGGGCCGTCCACGCAGGCAAACTTCGTTTCGCCGCCCACCGTCAGCCGGCAGCCGCCGCACATGCCGGTGCCGTCGATCATGATGGGGTTCATGGAAACCACGGTCTTAATGGCGTATTTTTTGGTCAGCAGGCACACAAATTTCATCATCACCAACGGGCCGATGGCGATCACCTGATCATACTGGTTGCCCTGCTGGATCAGCTGCTCCAGAGCGTTGGTCACCAGCCCTTTTTCGCCGTAGGAGCCGTCGTCGGTCATCAGCAGCAGCTTGTCGCTTGCGGCACGGAACTCATCCTCCAGGATCACCAGGTCGCGCGTGCGGAAACCGACGACCGCATGCACCTGACAGCCCATCCGATGCAGATGCTTTGCAATCGGGTAAGCGATGGCGCAGCCAACGCCGCCGCCGATTACCGCAACCTTTTTAAGCCCCTGCGTATGCGTCGGCTTGCCCAGCGGGCCGACAAAGCTGGCCAGCGACTGGCCAACCTGCTTTTGATCCAGCGCCATGGTCGTACCGCCCACGATCTGATAAATGATCGTAACGGTGCCCGCCTGTACGTCGTAATCGGCAATTGTCAGCGGAATCCGCTCTCCGTCGTCGGTTACGCGCAGAATAATAAACTGGCCCGGTTGAGCCTTTCTGGCGATCAGCGGCGCATGCACCACCATTTTGGACACGGTGGGATTAAGCGCCTGCTTGGCCAAAATTTCAAACATGAAAACTACCTCCATCCAGAGCCTGCGCGGCCTTCATTGCCGCCGCAGCCGGGTGCGATCCCTTGGAACCGCCGCCTGTTTTTGCCAAAAAACGCGAAAAAACACGCATTCTTTCTTCGATTATTATATCGCTGCGGTTTGTGCGCGTCAATAGGACAGTCATGCCAAAAAAGCATGTGCGCCCTGCGCTTGAAAAACCGCGGCGCGCATGCTATACTGACTGCGGCATATCTTCAAGCAACAGGAAAGCAGGCGATTTTTTTCATGTCCAATTCGCCACGGGCGCTTTTTTCACGCCTGATTACCAAAGACCACCTTCGCTGGTTTTTGCTGCTCAATCTCGGCCTTTTTCTCACGGCGCTGGGCATCCACTTTTTCAAAAGCCCCAATCATTTTGCCATCGGCGGCACCAGCGGCATCTCGATTATCGCCGCAACGCTTTTGCCGCGGCTTGACGTGGGCGATTTTATGTTCATCGTCAATCTGGCGCTCATCGGCTTTGGCCTGACTTTTCTGGGCGCGCGCTCCATGGGGGCGACGATCTATTCTTCGCTGACGCTGTCGCTGTTTGTCTGGCTTTTGGAACGCTTTTTCCCAATGACAGCGCCGTTTACGCAGGATACGTTTCTGGAACTCTGGTTTTCCGTGCTGCTGCCGGCGGCGGGCAGCGCCATCGTTTTTAACATCGGCGCCTCCACCGGCGGCACGGATATCGTTGCCATGGTGCTTGCCAAATATACCAGCCTTGAAATCGGCAAGGCACTTCTGGTCAGCGATTTTCTCATCGCCGCCAGCACGCTTTGGATCTACGGCGTGCGCACGGGGCTTTACTGCCTTTTGGGGCTGATTATCAAGTCCACCGTCGTGGATTTTGTCATCGACAACCTCAACACCCGCAAACAGGTCACCATCATCAGCCATGCGCATGAAGCCATTTTGGCGTTTATTACGCAAAAGCTCAACCGCGGCGCAACCACCTACGCGGCCAGCGGCGCCTATACGCACACGGCTCAAACGATCATTCTCACGGTTCTTTCCCGCCGGGAAGCCATGCTGCTGCGTAATTTCATCCGAAAAACCGACCCGCAGGCATTTTTGACCATTGTCAATTCCAGTGAAACCATCGGCAAGGGCTTTCGGGCGCTGTAATCCGGCAGTGTTTATCCCATGTTTTCCCGTTTATATCGTCCGGCGGTACACAGCACATCCAAAAAAATTCCCGCAGCTGGCTTATGCCAATTGCGGGATTTTTCGTTCTATAACAAGCCGCGCTTTTATCAGCTCTTTTTCCGGTTGGCGCGCATCCGGGCAGTGCTCTCCAGGATGGTTTTGCGGATTCGGATGCTCTTGGGCGTTACCTCGATCAGCTCGTCGTCGTCCATGAAATCCAGCGCGAATTCCAGCGTCATCGGCCGCACGGGACGCAGCCGCATCGCATCTTCCGCAGCGGCGGAGTTGCGCATATTGGTCACCTGCTTTTCCTTGCAGACATTGACCTCAATTTCGCCGGGACGGGAATTGCGGCCAACCACCATACCGGTATAGACCCGCTCGCCGGGGGTAATAAACAGCTCGCCGCGATCCTGCGCATAAAACAGACCATAGCGCACGGACGTTCCCGTTTCGTACGCCACCAGGCTGCCGGAGACGCGCGTGGCAATTTCGCCCTTATACGGCTCGTATCCATCAAAAACACTGGACATGATACCCTCGCCGCGCGTCTGGGTCATAAAGGTACTGCGATAGCCGAACAGACCGCGCGAAGGGACTTTAAAGGTCATGCGCACGCGCTCCTGACCGGTCACAACGTCCAATACCTGGCCGCGCCGCTCGCCCAGGGTTTCCATCACCGCGCCCATATAGGCCGTTGGCACGTCCACGACCACCCGCTCGATCGGCTCGCACTGTTTGCCGTCGATTTCCCGATACAAAACCACGGGTTTGGATACGGCAAATTCATAGCCCTGACGGCGCATGTTTTCGATCAATACCGTAATATGCAATTCGCCCCGGCCGCTGACCTTAAACGCATCGGTCGTATCGGTATCCTCCACGCGCAAAGAAACGTCCGTGAGCGTTTCGCGCATCAGCCTTGCGCGCAGATGGCGGGAAGTCACATATTTGCCTTCCTGTCCGGCAAAAGGGCTGTCGTTAACGCGGAAAGTGACCGCAATGGTCGGCTCGGAAATACGCACGAAGGGCAGCGGTTCGACCGCCTCGGGCGGGCAGAGCGTATCGCCGATATGCATTTCGGAAAAACCGGAAACGGCAATAATTTCGCCCACGCTGGCCTCTTCCACTTCCACACGGTTCAAACCTTCAAATTTATACAGCGTCGTAACGCGCTCCGGCGCCGGCTGCGTTTCCCGTTCCAGATTGGCGCGCACCGCCATCTGCCCCTTGCGCAGCGTGCCGCGCTCCACGCGGCCAACGCCGATGCGCCCGACATATTCGTTATAGTCGATGGTGGAGATCAGCGCCTGCACCGGCGCTTCCGGGTCGCCCTGAGGCGCGGGGATATAGTTTAAAATTGCGTCAAAGAGCGGACGCAGATCCTTGCCCGGCTGGTTATAATCCAAAGTCGCGGTTCCCTCGCGCGCGGAGGCAAAGATAAACGGGCAGTCCAGCTGCTCCGAGCCTGCGCCAAGGTCGATAAACAGATCCAGAATTTCGTCGATCACCTCGTCCGGCCGCGCGTCGGGGCGGTCGATTTTGTTGATCACGACGATCGCCTTATGGCCAAGCTCCAGCGCTTTTAAAAGCACAAAACGGGTCTGCGGCATCGGCCCTTCAAACGAATCGACCAGAAGCAGCACGCCGTCGACCATTTTCAATACGCGCTCCACCTCGCCGCCAAAATCGGCGTGACCGGGGGTGTCGACAATATTAATATGCACGCCGCCGTATTCTACAGCCGTATTTTTGGCTAAAATGGTAATGCCGCGCTCGCGCTCAATGTCATTGGAATCCATCACGCGCTCGCGTATAACCTGATTTTCACGAAAAACGCCCGATTGCTTGAGCATTTCATCCACCAGGGTAGTTTTGCCATGGTCAACGTGAGCAATAATGGCGATATTGCGGATGTCATTGCGGGTAATGTTCACAAAAAACCCCTCTTTTCATCAATCTTTCTTTCCCAAAGGAAATGAAAGTGGATCGAAAGCCGCACGAAGGCAGGCAGAAAAAAACGGAAACAGCGCTCAGCGCACCGCCGTGTCGGACAATTCCAGCCCTTCGTTGTTGCTCAGCGCCCAGTCAATGCTCCAGTCGCTGTCAAACAAAAGGACGTCGCGCTCGTGCCGGTCCAGCGCGCGGCGCGTGGAAGAAATCAGCCGCAGGCGGTCAAGTTCGCACGGAGTTTTCACCACCCAGCGCACATGGCGGAAGGACAGCGGCTCCATCACCGCCTCCAAACCGTATTCGCTTTTGAGCCGGTACATCAAAACGTCAAACTGCAGCACGCCGACCACGCCGACAATATAATCCTCCGTGCCGCTGCCCACCGCCTTAAAGGTTTGTATCGCGCCTTCCTCGGCCAGCTGCGTCACGCCCTTGACAAACTGCTTACGTTTTAAGCTGTCCACCACATGCACACGGGCAAAATGCTCCGGCGCAAACAGCGGGATACCGGCATAACGCACATGCGTCCCGCCGCAAAGCGTGTCGCCCAAACGGAACACGCCGGGATCAAAAAGGCCAATGATATCGCCCGGATATGCCTCTTCCACGCCCTTGCGCTCATCGGCCATAAAGGCCTGCGGCTGGGCAAGCTTGACCATTTTTTCACTGCCGGAAGCCCATACCTCCATGCCGCGCTCGAATTTACCGGAGCATACGCGCATAAAGGCGATGCGGTCGCGGTGCGCCGGGTTCATGTTCGCCTGAATTTTAAAGATAAAGCCCGTAAAATCCTGACTGGCCGGATCAATCACGCCGGCGTCGGATTCGCGTCCGAAAGGCGGAAGGGTATACTGGGTAAAATACTCCAAAAAGCTTTCAACGCCGAAATTATTCATCGCGCTGCCAAAAAACATCGGGGACAGCTGGCCTGCGCGCACCTTTTCAATGTCAAACTCGTCCCCTGCGCCATCCAGAAGCTCGGATTCGTCCGCCAGCCGGGTCAGGTAGTGATCCGCCAAAACACCGCCAGCCTCATCCAGCTTCAGCCTTTGCACGTCCACCTGTTTTGCGCCATGGCTGCCGCCGGAAAACAGCTCGATTTCACCCTTTGCCCGGTGCAGCACACCCTGAAAATCCCCGTCCACACCAATTGGCCAGGTAATCGGACAGCAGCGGATGCCCAGCACCTTTTCAATTTCCTCCATCAGTTCAAACGGGTCGCGCGCAGCGCGGTCCATTTTGTTGACAAAGGTAAAAACGGGAATGCCCGCCTTGCGGGTAACATTGAAAAGCTTGATCGTCTGCGCCTCCACGCCCTTGGCGGCGTCGATGAGCATCACCGCGCTGTCAGCCGCGATGAGCGTACGATAGGTATCCTCCGAAAAATCCTGGTGACCGGGCGTATCCAGAATATTGATGCGGTAACCGTCATAGTCAAACTGCATGGCGGAACTGGTTACAGAAATACCACGCTGCTTTTCGATCTCCATCCAGTCCGAGGTTGCATGCCGGTCCGCCTTGCGCGCTTTGACTGAACCCGCCTGCCGGATTGCCCCGCCGTAGAGCAGCAGTTTTTCCGTCAGCGTAGTTTTGCCCGCGTCCGGGTGCGAAATGATGGCGAACGTGCGTCTGCGCTGGATTTCATTTTGTAGCGTAAGCCTGTCTGTCATGCGCCGACCTCCCCAAAAAACATACCCCTTATTATACTGCCCGGATCGGCGATTCGTCAATATCCTGCGGGGCAAACAACCCGCATCCTAATTGACTTTTTTGCGCATTTGCGCTAGACTGGATTTTGGGTAAAACCAAAATCACGGAGGACACGCTATGAGCAAAAACGGCGGGATTGATATCCCCATTTGGCTGATCATCATATTGTTGTGTACGGCTACGCCGATCGGCGTAGTGGCCATTATTGCCAAAATTTTTCTGGAAAACGGCGGGCAGAAGCTGTTAAAGGAAAAGCTGGCTCCGCCAAAGCTCAATACGCCGCCGCCCAAACCGCCGCAGCGCGCCGACGCGCCCCAATATCCCGGCAGCTACCGCCCTTCCGGCGCCACATCGCCTGAAGTGCTGCGGCGCAGCGCTTCGCCGCAGTACCCCGGCAGCTACCGCCCTGCATCGGCTGCACCGCAGCGCAAGGCGCCGGATATGCCCAGCCATATGACGCCCGGCAAGGATTCCGGTCCCAAAGCCCCGGCAAAAGCACCGCAGACAAATTCCCTGACGCGCTCACAGTCCGGCAGGAAGCTGCCCAGCACCGCCGGCGCCACGGCGCTGACGACGCTGAGCATCATTTCGCTGAGCGTCTGCGGTATTTTAACCATCGTAGCCGGCGGCATTTTCCTTGGCGGCGGCGGGCTGAACATGGCGCTTTTGGCTACAGACTGCGGCTTTGCCATTCCTGGATTTATCATGATGCTGCTGGGGATGAGCCTGCGCAAGCGCACGACGCTCATGCGCCGGCTGATTCAGCTCATTGGCGCCAACAAGCAGGTGCCGCTTGCCCGGCTGTCCGCGCTGACCGGCATGGATCCCGACATCATTGAGCAGTCCCTTGAACGCCTGATCAACCAGGGCTATTTCACCGAGGCCTATATTGACCGGGAAAACCAGCTGTTTGTCATCGGCAACCCGTTTGAGCAGGACGAGCAGGCGCGCAAAAATGCGCAGACGCTGCGCACCGCCAGCGCGCAAAAGGAGGATCTGACGGTGCCGGCGCAGCAGATCCGCGCGATCAACGACCGCATTGCCCATCCCCAGGTTTCGCAGAAGATGTACCGGCTGGAGGAACTGACCGAAAAGATTTATTCCTATGTCGAGCGCCGTCCGGCACGCCGGGAAAAGCTCAAATCCTTTGAGGAATACTATCTGCCCAATACGCTGAAAATTCTGGAAGCCTATGCCAATTTTGAACAGCAGGGCATCGACGGGGACAACATCAACGCCACCATGGCCGACATCGAGGAAGTGCTCGATACGCTGATCGCCGGGTTTGAAAAAACGCTGGACAACCTGTTTGCCGATGAAGCGATGGATATTTCAACCGATATTACCGTGCTTGAAAATATGCTCAGCCGCGACGGCATCGGCGGCGGCGCGTTTGACGCATTGCGAAAGTCCGGTACGCCCTAGGCCTTTTCCATTGCCGTTTCCAATCTGGAATTGGAAACGGCAATTTTTTATGCGCTTCTTTCCCAGGCGCCGCGCGCATACAATCCATCAGTCACCTGACAGGAGGGAAATCATCATGAAATGGCTCCATATTCTGCGTCGCTGGTTTCAAAACGGCGCGCGCCTGGCCGCAGCCGCGCTGGCGTTTGTCTGTCTGCTGACCTGCCTGCAAAGCGGCGCGCTGGCGGCAAAAACACAGGCCGTATCCCAGGGAACCGATGGCGCGGCGCTGATGTTCAACGTCTATCAAAATACCGATCAGGTGTATGAAATTTTGGATATTCTTTCCGACAAAGACGTCAAAGCCACGTTTTTCGTCGGCGGGATCTGGGCGCAGCAAAACCCGGACGCGCTGCTCGCCATCGAGCAGGCCGGCCACGAAATCGGCAACCACGGGTTTAACCACAAGCTGCCGACCAAGGTCGGCAACGAAATTGCCATGGAGGAAATCCGGCGCACCGAAGCAGTGCTTATGGGTATTTTGGGCCATGGCAGCACGCTGTACGCGCCGCCCGCGGGCGATTATAACCAGGGCACCGTTGACGCTGCGGCCGATATGGGCATGGTCACTGTTTTATGGAGCGCCGATACCATTGACTGGCGCGACCAGGACGCCGCGCTGATTCTTTCGCGCGCACAGGAAAAAATGGCCGATACCGGTTTTCTGCTGATGCATCCCACCCCCGCAACCGTTGAGGCGCTGGCCGATATCATCGATACGCTGCGCGGGCGCGGGCTGCGCCTGACCACCGTATCGGACGCCCTATAGCCGCACGGCGGCGTTCTGATCCAGGAACGACCGGTTTTCACGATCTTTTTCTAACGGCATGTCAACGATTGACAACAGCGTTTTTTGCAGGTATAATGGAAAAACAAGCGCAAGGATGGGGATCAGTAGCCGTTGCGCATTCCGTGTTCAGAGAGCCTGCGGCGGTGCAAGCAGGCCGCGGCGTGTCGGCGAATTACACCCCGGAGCGGCCGGCCTGAAGGGTATACTTAGGGTCGGACGGGCGCGCCCGTTACAGCGCAAAGAGGCCGTTTATGGCAAAATCGAAGTGGTACCGTGGCAGTACGCCGCCTTCCTGTTGTTGGGAAGGCGGCTTTTTTGATGAAAAGGGAGGTTTTCATATGCAGCTCAAATACGCATCCCGCATGGAGCATATGTCCGGCAACGCCATCCGCGACATTTTCAAGCTTTTGTCCAATCCGGACATCATCTCTTTTGCCGGCGGCAATCCGGCCGCCAGCGCCCTGCGCGACGAATATGTGGCGCAGCTGGCCGATCAGGTGCTCAAAAAGGACGGCAAGCGCATTTTGCAGTACGGCGCAACGGAAGGCTATCCGCCGCTGTTTGAAAGCATTGCGCAGTTTGTCCGGACCGCCGGCATCCAGGTGAATCCCAGCCAGGTGCTTCCGGTAACCGGCTCCACGCAGGCAATGGACCTTTTCTGCAAGGTCATGATCGATCCGGGCGACGTGATTCTGGTGGAGGAGCCGACGTTCTTGGGCGCCATGCATGTGATGAAACTGTTCCAGGCGGACATCAAGACCATCAAAATGGACGCAGATGGGACGATTCCGGAGGATCTGGAGGAAAAAATCAAAAAATATCATCCGAAATTCGTTTATATCATCCCCACGTTCCAAAATCCGACGGGACGCACGCTGCCGGTTGAGCGCCGCAAAAAGATCGCGCAGATTGCGGCAAAATATGAAACGCTGATTTTGGAGGACGACCCTTATCGCGATCTGCGCTATGAGGGTGAGGCGCTGCCGGCAATCCGCAGCTTTGATGAAAGCGGCTATGTGATTTATCTCTCGTCCTTTTCCAAAACCATTTCCCCCGGCCTGCGCGTCGGCGCAATTCTGGCCCCGGCGGAGCTGCACCGCAAGCTGGTGATCTGCAAGCAGGGCAGCGATCTGCACACCCCGACGCTCAACCAGGCGATTGTCGACGCCTATCTGCGCGGCGGGCTGCTGTTTGATCACATGAAAGAAGCGTTGGCCAGCTACGGCGCGCAGATGAACAAAATGCTCGACATGCTGTCCATTTTCCCCGAAGGCGTCAAGTGCGTACGGCCTCAGGGCGGCCTGTTTATCTGGCTGGATTTGCCGGAGCATATCGACGCGGGCAAGCTTTTGCCCACCGCCGCGCAAAACGGCGTAGCCTATGTGGCCGGCACCCATTTTTACGCGGGAGGCGGTCACGCAAACACCATGCGCCTGAACTTTTCCAACGCGCCGCTGGACAAGATTGAAAAAGGCATGAACATTCTGGCGCAGACGCTGAAAAACGCATAAAGGAGCGAAACAGCCATGGCAGAACATATTCTGGACATCCTCAAAGAGCGCGGTTTTGTGGCTCAGGTGACCTTCGAAGAGGATCTTTACAAACAGCTTGAAAAACCCACAACTTTTTATGTTGGCTTTGACCCCACTGCGGACAGCCTGCATATCGGCCACTACATTCCGATCATCGCCATGGCGCACATGCAGCGCGCGGGACACAGACCCATCGCGCTGATGGGCGGCGGTACCGGCATGATCGGCGACCCCTCCGGAAAAAGCGATCTGCGCAAAATGCTCACCGTGGAAGACATCGATCACAATATCGAATGCTTCAAAAAGCAGATGAGCAAATTTCTGGACTTTTCCGACGATAAGGCCATCATCGTCAACAACGGCGACTGGCTGCGCAATTTAAATTATATTGAGTTTCTGCGCGAAATCGGCGTGCATTTTTCCGTCAACCGCATGCTGACGGCGGAATGCTACAAGCAGCGCATGGAAAAGGGGTTAACCTTCCTGGAGTTTAACTACATGATCATGCAAAGCTACGATTTTCTGGAACTCTACCGCCGCTATGGCTGCCGGCTGCAGCTGGGCGGGGACGATCAGTGGAGCAATATGCTCGGCGGCGCCGACCTGATCCGCCGCAAGGAACGCGAGGACGCATTCGCGCTGACGTTCAAGCTGCTTTTGACCAGCGAAGGCAAAAAAATGGGCAAGACGGAACGCGGCGCGCTTTGGCTTGACGCGTCCAAAACCTCGCCCTATGAGTTTTATCAATACTGGCGCAATGTAGGCGACCAGGATGTTGAAAAATGCCTGGCGCTGCTGACCTTCCTGCCCATGGACGAAGTCCGTCGTTTGGGCGCGCTCAGGGACAGCGAAATCAACATTGCCAAGACGGTGCTGGCCTACGAGGTCACCAAGCTGATTCACGGTCAGGACGAGGCGGAAAAAGCCAAAGCCGCCACTGAGGCGCTCTTTGGCGGCGGCGCGGATATGGCGCACGTCCCCACGTCCCAGATTACCGCCGCGCAGCTGGCGGAAAACCCGCGCGTCATTGACGTCATGACGCTGGTCGGCCTTTGCAAATCCAAAGGCGAAGGCCGGCGGCTGATCCAGGGCGGCGGCGTATACGTCAACAACGTGCAGCTGAAAAACCCAGACGAACTGTGCGTCCCCGACATGTTTGAAGCCGACGGCATGCTCATCCGCAAGGGCAAAAAGGTCTATCATCTGGTCACGCTGGCATAACAGCGTCAACCGTTTTACGGCTGCACCGCGGCAGGACTGCGACGCTTTCCAGGTTGGCGGTTCAAGGCGGCGCTCTTTATCTGGATGCGCCAGCAGCGCCGATTAACGCTTCGAATTTAAAATTTCACCAAAAGGGCAGGAATACATGCGCACGTATTCCCGCCCTTTTTTCGTGCTCAAACAGCGGTGTGCATCCATAACGCCACATTGTCAAGCGTCCTGCGCCCCGCCAAAAGCCCGCTGTTTTTCACTAGGTCAACATATCATTTGAGCTTTCGTCAAGTACTTTCCTTGACGAAAAACACAGTACAATTTAAACAAATTCTGGATATCTTCATTATAACGATGTTTTTCGCTTTGTCAAGCAAACCGGAGCAAAAAACATATAAAAAAAGAAAGGGTTCTGCTTATGCAAAATTATCACGCCGCAGGCAATCCTGCCTCAAACGTCCCAAATCTGCCGTTTGACCAATGGGCCGACCGCTGGCTCTGGCGCGTTCGCTTGTCGGTAAAGCCATCTTCCTATACACGGTATAAAAACGCCGTTGAACGGCATATTTGCCCGCTGCTTGGCCGTCTGGATATCAATCAGATCCAAACAAGGCAATTGGAAGCGTACGCGCACGAAAAGCTGCGGGCCGGCCGTCTGGATGCCAGCGGCGGGCTGGCGCCCAAAACGGTTTCCGATCAGCTTTCGGTGATTCAAAGCATTCTAAAATATGCACAATCCGAAGGCGCCCAAATCGACGGCCTGCCGCAGCGCATCCGCATCAAAAAAATGCGCCGTGAAGCGCGTGTCTTTACCGATACCGAGCAGCGCCGTCTTTTGCAGGTTCTTTTTGACTCAATGGATTTGAGCAAACTTGGCATATTGCTTTGTCTGTACACGGGGCTTCGAATCGGCGAACTATGCGCACTTCGCTGGGGATCGATTCATCTGGAGGATGCCTGCCTGCAAATCGTCCATACCCTTCAGCGAATCGCACAGGAAAATGGCGCAAATAAAACCTGCATTGCCATAAGCGAACCCAAAAGCCCCTGTGCGCGCCGAATGATCCCGCTGCCGGCCTTTTTAGTTATATTGCTTCAATCCTTTTCCTGCAGCAACCCCTCCGCCTTTTTTCTCACCGGCACAGCGGGCTTTATTGAACCGCGCACCATGCAAAACCGGTTTAAATCCTATCTGAATCAGGGCCATATTGCCGAGGCCAATTTCCATGCGCTGCGTCACACGTTTGCAACCAGATGCATCGAATCCGGCTTTGACGTCAAGACCCTCAGCGAAATACTGGGGCACGCCAGCGTAAAGCTGACAATGGATCAATATGTACACAGTTCTCTGCCGCTCAAACGCGCCTATATGGAAAAGCTGACGCTTCCCCGTTTTTTGGATTGATTCAAATTCGTCAAGGAAAGTACTTGACGAAAAAACGCCGCGAAAGCGACTCAAAGGAGATGAAAGCGTTGCAGCGTACACCGCAAATCAAACCGCCCGAAAAAAAGGGAGGCTTGTTCTATTTCAAACGCGACTGGCTGCTGTATGCCATGCTGGTTTTGCCGGTTGCATGGTATATTGTTTTTTGCTACATTCCCATGTATGGCGTAACCATTGCCTTTCGGGATTACAACATTTTCAAAGGCATTATGGCCAGCGAATGGGTCGGCTTCAAATACTTCAACAAAATTCTGCATCAGGCGGAATTTTATCGTGTTATAAAAAACACACTGGTGCTCAACACGCTGGATCTGATCCTGGGCTTTCCGCTGCCCATCATTCTGGCGATCCTGCTTTCCGAGCTTAAAAGCATTCGTTTTTGCAAAATCTCACAGACCATTTTGTACCTGCCCCATTTCATTTCCATGGTGATCATCTCCGGCCTGGTCTTTCAGATTTTCGCACCGGAAAGCGGCATCATCAACGTGCTGCGCAAGCGTGCGGGCAGCGAGCCCATTCCTTTCTTGTCCGATCCCACGCTTTGGACCTGCGTCTATCTGTTCGTCGGATTATGGCAGGGAACCGGCTGGGGTTCGATCATCTATATGGCCGCCATTGCTGGCATCAACCCGGAGCTGTACGAAGCAGCCGCCATCGACGGCGCAGGCCGCCTGCGCAAAATCTGGCATATCACATTGCCGGGTATTTCCTCAACCATCGTCATTTTACTGATCATGCGTATGGGTTCCATGGTCTCCATCGGCTTTGAAAAACCCTATCTGCTCGGCAACACCTATGTCAAGGAAGCCAGCGACGTGATCAGCACCTATGTATACCGTATGGGGCTGGAATCCAGCAATTATGAAATCGCAACCGCGGTCGGCCTGATGCAGTCTGCCATCGGCATGGTGCTGCTGCTGCTTTCCAACGCCATTGCAAATTCTGTCAACGGCAGCGGCATTTTCTAAACAGGGAGGCGTTTTTATGACCATAGAAGTCAAAAATAGAACACAGAATCCCTTTCGCGACAAAAAAGCGAAATTATTTGACGCCGTATTTGACACGATCATCTATGTCCTGGTGTCCTTCGGCATCCTGGTCTGCCTGCTGCCCTTTGTATACATGGTCGCGCTTTCGTTCTCATCCAACCGGGCCATCAATGCGCGCGAGGTATTCCTCTGGCCGGTGGAATTCGATCTTTTGAACTATTATAAGGTTTTCAATGATCCGATGATCTATTCCTCTTTTTTCAGCAGCGTAAAAGTCACCGTGCTGTTAACCGGCATCGCGATGATCATGACCGTTCTATGCGCCTATCCGCTGAGCAAAACGCGGCTGCGCGGGCGCAAACTGATCATGGGGATGATTCTTTTTACCATGATGTTCTCCGGCGGCATGGTTCCCTCCTATCTGCTGGTGAGCAATCTGAAGCTGCTCAACAACCATTGGGCGCTGATTCTCCCCTGCTGTCTGAGCACCTACAACATGATCATCCTGCGCACTTTTTTCAAAAACAGCATCCCGCCAAATATTGAGGAAGCAGCGCTGATTGACGGGTGCAACGAGCTTCAAACCCTGTTTCGTGTGGTTTTGCCGCTGTCCGCGCCGGTACTGGCCACATTGGCGCTGTTTTACGCCGTATCCCGATGGAACGGGTTTCAGGACGCCAAGCTTTATATCACGCGCAGCGAACTTTTCGTAATGCCGCAGAAAATCAACCATATCATCACCAACAACGCCCTTTCCAGTCAGCAGATGATCAATGACCCGGAGCTGATGGACCGCACCGCAACCTCAGAGGGGATTAAGTCTGCCTCCATCGTCGTCACCATCGCTCCAATTCTGGCCGTTTATCCGTGGCTGCAAAAATATTTTGTTCGCGGCGTTACGCTCGGCTCCGTCAAGGAATGATGCGCACAACCGTGCGGTCTATAAAAAAAAAGAAAGGAAAATACCAATGTTCCAAATGAAAAAATGCTTTTGCCTCATGCTCACGGCGCTGATGCTGGCGTCGCTGTTCGGGTGTGCAAGCACCCCTGCCACCCCTGCCACCACAGCACCGGCGCAAAGCGCGCAGCCCACAGCGCCGGCGCAGGAGGGCGCTGCCGGCGATGCCGGAGCGGATTGGGAGCAGCCCGTCCGTCAGGGCGATCCGATCGACCTGACCATTCTGGAATGGACCACTACCGACCGTCCCTTTGCCCTGGGGGAAGGATTTTGGGCCGATTGGATGCAGGAAAAATTCGGCGACGTCAACAATATCCGTCTCGTCTATCAAATCATGGATCGCTCCGCAGAGACGGATACCCTCAACGTATGGATGGCCTCCGGTGAAGCGCCGGATATCTGTTACACCTACGATATCAACATCGTGCAGAATTACCGGCTGCAGGATGGCCTGGCCGATTTAACCGACGCATTGGCGCAATACGGCAGCAAACTGCTTGAATATCATACCGCTGAACTGCAGGAATTCGGTCAATTCGACGGCCGCCAGATGTTCCTGCTTGGCCGCCGTCTGTATACGGAAATCGTCGGCGCGTCCATTCGCGGCGACTGGCTGGACACGCTGAACCTTGAAAAACCTGCTACGACAGAAGAATTCTATCAGGTACTCACTGCCTTTAAAACAGAGGATCCCGGCAAGCTGGGCGATCAGTTCATCGGCTGGGGCATGTATCCCGGAGAAATGTCCATCGGCTACTTCAACGCGCTTTATTCCTTTGTGGATCCGGATCTGACGGACAAAGAGCTCGCCTGCACCTATCCGTTTAACTATCCGGGCTATAAGGACGGCGTGGCATTTATGAACAAGCTGTATAACGAAGGCTTGATCTGGTCCGAATTCGGCCTGGCTTCCAGCGCAGACCTCACCTCCAAAATTGTCGCAGGCAACGTCGGTTTCGTGGTTGAAAACTGCCTGTCGCATATGAATGTCGGCGGTAATTTCGATCAGATGGCGCAAACCGTCCCCGGCGCTTATTATGTGGCCGTCGACTGCTTCACAAACGCGAACGGCAATCACCCGAAGCTTTCCAATCAACCCTATGACAAATTCATCTTTACGCCTGCATTTTCCGATCACGCAAACGAAGCCATCATGTATTTGAACTGGCTGTGCTACGACACGCCCCGGGAAGCATACAGTTTCGGCAAAGTGGTCGATGAGGCGGAAAAAGGCTCCGGCGCCGCGTATCGTCTGGACAATGGCGTCATCGTCAAAGACGGCAACTATTACGATCAGGACATGGACTCGGGCCTAAACTTTCTGTTCAACGGATATGACTATGGCAGCGACGAGCTGAACATTCTGGCCCGCACCGTCAGTTATACCAACGATTATGCGGAAACATCCAAAGAAGCCTTTGACTACGCCGGCGTGGATTCGCGCCTGGATCCCTGGTTTTTCCCCTTCTGGAAGATCACCATCCAGTCCGAGGCGGCCTATGCAAAGGCCATGCAGGAGATGTACATGGATATCCTGATCACCTGTTACAGCTGCCCGCAGGATCAGTTCAGCGAAACCTATGACCGGATGGTCGGCGAATTTATGGAGCTTTACGGAAACGAAGTCTGCGCAGAGCGGGAAGCTGCATGGGCGCAGATCCACGGCGAATAATCATCCTGGGCGCTTCACGGGCGGCGGTATTGTATCGCCGCCTGTTTTTACCCTGCAAAAGGCAAAAGCGCGCAATATCGCATCAAAAAAATGTCCCTGCGTTTTTGACGGCAGGGACATGGTTTTGTATTCTTAAAATGGATTATCGTCTTGCCACAATGGGAAGCCCTGCGCGGTCAAAGAAGCGTTCCAGTAAAATGCGCACCGCATCTCCATCATGTCCGCAGCCCTCGGCAATGGAAAACTGGTAGGAAAATGGATCGCCCGGAATTGACAGGATATAATCCCGCACCGATTCGTTCATGTCCCGCCAGGGATCAAATTCGCCGCAGCCATGAAACAGGATCGGCCTTGGCCGGTCCGAAGCGATCAGCCGGTTGCCAAGCGTGCGCAGGGAATAGTCGCTGGTTTTCATCTCCACATCGCCGTAAACGAGATTGCGCTCCTTTTCCTTTCCGTTCCAGTCTACATCAGCCTTGTCCCCTGCGCCAAAGGGCGCGCCCCAACCGAAGATTTCCGGATAGGTCAGCGCAAGATTAAAGCTGCCATAGCCGCCGTTTGAAAAGCCGGAGATCATATTGTCCATGCGGTCGTGCGAAAATGCGGGGAACATCGCCCGCATGGCCGGCACAAGCTCCGTGCCGATATACCGGTTTACCGGATGCCAGCGATGCATATTCACACAGCTGGAATTATAACAACCCGGCATGACCACTGCAACGCCGCGGCGAGACGCCATCCGTTCAATCCCGCTGGCGCGCACCCAGGACGACGCGTCCGCATGGCCGCCCGGCATAAACCAAAGCACTTTCAACTTTCCTTCGGGCGTTTTTTCCGGCAGCGTTACCCAAACCTCCGTTTGAAGATTTAAAACAGACGAAAAAAGATTGACCTCAAAAAGCGCCATACGATTTTTCCTCCTTTTCAAACAGCCATGCCAGCGCATCCACAATGGCCCGGTCTCCAAACACCCAGTCATGCCCGCCCTCGCTCCGGTGCAGCCGCACCGAGCCGCCTGCGTCACGGAGCGCTTCCGCCATCCGTTCACTTTGCGGGCACAGCGGGTCGGACAATCCGCCAATCAGACAGACCTTCGGCAGCGTTTCCCGTGCCCCATGCAGCCGCCGCAGCTGCGCATACAGCTCCGCGCCGCTTTCAATCGCCGTTTCTTTCGGCCCGAAAAGCATTTTTGCGCGATCCTCAAACCCAACCTTTTCATACAGCGGCAAAATTTCCGTAACGCTGGAAATGCCGAACACCCGTCCATACAGCCCGGGATGCGTCAGCGCCGTGCGCAGCGCGCCATAGCCGCCCATTGAAATTCCGCCGATAAAGCGATCTTCCGGATTTTGCGACAACGGAAACCATTGCTCGCATTTTTCAATCAGTTCTCCCGTCAGAAAATTCTGATAGGACATGCCGTTTTCCAAATCACTGTAAAAGCTGTTATCTCCGTTTGGCATAACGATCGCCAGGCTGTAGGCGCCGGCATATCGCTCCAAGCTGGTATTGCGCAGCCATTCAGTACAATCGCCGCCCATGCCATGGAGCAGATACAAAGTACGGTACGGCCCTTTATGCGATGTGCCGCCCCGGTTCGGAGCCGCTGCATATTGCGGCAGAATCACGCTAAGGCTTGTGCCCATGTTGAACACCGTCGAGTTAAAATGAACCCGGATCAAAGCCATACGACATCTCTCCTTCTGTTTTCTGCATATTTATATTATATCATATTTTCCTGTTTTTGTCTATTATTTATTGGTTTTTAATGGGTTTTATAAAATATAATTTGCAATAAAATACTTTTATTTTCCATGCTGCCAAAACCGCATTAAAACAAGGCTGCCGAAAAAGTATTTCGACAGCCTCAAACGGAATATACGATTTTTTTGAAGCAGCCCTGCCGCGCATTTAAAGGCATTTGCAGGCCTGCAAAGCCGCAGCGCCGGAATTTAAAATCAAGGCAGCTGTGTTTTTCTGACAATGCTTCCTCAAGGATGTTTTTTTGACGCGCAGCCGGATCAAAGCATACGCCTTGATGCCGTTCGTTTTAAGCGTTGTGCTCCTTGATCCATTCATACACGACGTTATAGTTCAGCTCCGGGCTGTATTTTTCCATCGTATCG
>DCTY01000072.1 GCA_002329335.1 Christensenella sp. UBA1428 | reverse complement strand
GGCGGTGAGGCGACAAAGGATCCGAAGGTGACCGTAAAGGCTGGCAGCGAGGATTGCTGGCTGTTTGTAAAAATAACGGAAACCAATAACACCATTGCCGGTACCGGCAGCAAATATGCGGCATGGGAAATTGATACGAGCTGGGAAGCGGTTACGGGCGCTGCCGGCGTTTATGCGCGTCAAGTGACAGGTATTACGGCAGATCAGGAATTTAATGTGCTGGCAGACAATAAAGTCACCTACAGCCAGGACATCACCAAAGCGCAGCTTGAGGAAATTGGGCAAAATAAGCCGGAAATTACGGTTCAGGCATATGCCATTCAGTTGTCCGCCGCCGACAATGCTGCTGCGGCATGGGCAAAAGTTAACTAAGTAACGCTCCCTCATCATCCTGACGCTTTCAAGGCGGAATTTCCGCTTTGGATGGCGGGCGGCGGGTCGGTCCGCAAACTGGGCCTGCCGCTCGCAAAATATCCATCTATTTTGGAAAGGAAGGACGCAACATGAAAAGAAGAATCCTGACCGTCGCGCTGTCCCTGGCGCTTGTCGCGCTGCTGGTAACCGGCGCATCCCTGGCGTATTTCACGGATGCAGACGAAGTGGAAAACACCTTCACAATCGGTAATGTTGACATTGAACTGGCAGAACCCGCCTGGGTGCAAAACAGCAAGCTGGTTCCGAACACCGAAATTCCGAAGGATCCGACTGTTACGGTAAAGGCAAACAGCGAGGACTGCTATGTGCGCTTGCTGGTTACCATCAGCCCGGCGGATAAAACGGACGAATTGATCCCGCTGACCGAAGATACCATTACGACGGTATTTAAGGGCTATGATGCAACAAACTGGCTGCTCAAGAAGAACACGAAGAACAATGACAACACGCGTACCTATGAATTCTGGTATAAAGCAAAGGTTGCCTCTTCTGCGTCTGATCAGCCGCTGGATGCGCTGTTTGATGCGCTTGTCGTACCGGCCAATTTGGACGGCGACGAGATCAAAGCTTTGAAAGATTTGACCATTACGGTCAAGGCGGAAGCAATCCAGTCTGCGGGTACCAATGGCGATATGACGATGGAAACCGCCTTTGCGGCGCTGGATGCCGAATAATAATATGTTTTGGATTTTCCCGCCGTATATCTGCGGCGGGTCATCCNNTCATGAGGATGACAGCGTTTGCTGTCTGGGGGCGTTTGCCTCAGTTTGTGCCAAGGAGTGAAGCCCATGAAAAAGAAAATTTTGGCCGGCGCATTGCTTTGCGCGGTGCTGGCGGTTGCGGCGGCGGGAACGGTGGCGTATTACACCGCCGAGGAAACCGCACACAACGTCATCACTGCCGGCGGCGTTTCCATCGAACTGGTGGAGCAGCAGGCCGTGACCCAGCCGGACGGCGAGACGGCGTTGGAACCGTTCCCAACTGCGGGCGTTTCCGTCATGCCGGGCATGTCGGCGTCCAAGATTGTGTCGGTTAAAAATACTGCCCCGGCGGATACGCGCGGCGATGCGTGGGTGCGCGTCAAGCTTACCGCGACGGTTGTTTATGCTGGGCAGACGCAGGCGCAGCCTGCCGATCCGAACGTGATCTCGCTGGTTGTTTCGCAGGACGCGGCGCTTTGGCAGCTGGGCGCGGACGGTTGGTATTATTATCAAAAGCCGTTGGCGCCGCAGGCACAGACGGAGGCGCTTTTGTCCGCCGTTGCGTTTGACGGCCCGGCGATGGGCAATGAATACCAGGGCGCTGACGTGCAGATTACCGTTTCTGCTCAGGCAGTGCAAAGCGCCAACAACGGCGGCACCGTTTCTCAGGCCGCCGGTTGGCCGGAAGAATAAGGGGAGGGGAGTTTCATGAAAAAAGTTTTGGCGCTTGTGCTTTGCTTTGTCCTGGCGCTCTCCGGCATGGCTACTGCGTTGGCAACCGGTGCAGAAGGTTCACCCGCGCCCTCCGGGCAGCCGGCCAATACACCAACCCCTGCCGCGTCTGAGGAACCTGACGCATCGGCCAATCCGGTGCAATCGGCAGGCCCGACCGCGTCGCCGGAAGCAGATCCGTCGGCGCAGCCCGATGTCTCTCCCAATCCGAGTGCAACCGTGGATCCCAGTGTCTCGCCCAATCCCAGCGCAACCCCCGTTCCCGGCGGGCTGATTGTGGATGGCGGTGCGTTTACGGTGCAGGCGGCGTATGAACATTTGCTCACGCTGCAAAGCCTGGAGGAAATTGAAGCCTATCTGGCGAAGCTGACGCCGGAGCAGCTGGCAGCGTTGGAATCCCTGCCGGAAGATCAGTTGGCGCAGTTGGAAGCGCATCTTCAGTCTTTGCAGCCGGAACCGGAGCTGCCGCAGACGGTTACGTTTACCGATGCCGGGCCGCTCATGCCTGCGGTACGGGTTTCAGCGGTACGGATGTTTGCCGCCGCGCGGGCCAGAGCAGCGGGATCGGACGATGGTTTGATTTTGGCGAAAAATGTCGTTCCTGACGGGGATGGCTTTAAAATTACGCTGGAGGCATATACCACCGGTAAAGTTACGACTACCTCGTCGGCTACGCCGGTAGACGTTGTCCTGGTACTGGATCAATCCGGTTCCATGGCTTATGATTTCAGCGGAAACAGCACGAGTACCAACGCAGATCGCCGTCAGTACGCGATGAAGCAGGCGGTGAATCAATTTATCGCCGCCGTTGCGGAAAAATACAATGCTGCATCTGCGGATCATCGGATGGCGATTGTGACTTTTGGCAGCGACGCCAGTGTGCTGCAGCCTTGGACGACGGTTGATGCTACTGGAAAAAATACGCTTACAGGGAAAATCAACGGTCTGCCAAATTCCCCCAGCGGTGCGACCAATGTGGGTGCCGGTATGGTGCAGGCGGAAACCCTGATGGGCAGCGGCTATAATTATACGGGCAGCAACACCAACAGACAAAAAATCGTCATCGTGTTTACGGACGGTGTACCGACAACGCAGAGCGATTTTAGTATTTCGGTTGCCGATGCTGCAATCGCCAGTGCGAAAAAGCTCAAAGATTCCGGTGCAACGGTTTATTCTGTTGGCATTTTTGGTGGAGCAAATCCCGATCAAATGTTTGGCGATGGAGCTGATGGAACAGTTGGGTCTTCTTGGGACGGTATTCGAGTTCTTTTATGGGGGGATGTCACACAGGTCAGTATTCCGGCAGCAAACAGATTTATGAACTTATTGTCATCGAATTATCCTAATGCGGATGAAGTTGGCTTGACGTATGAGGCATATAATATTCTCATCGTTGCTTATGAGAAATGTACGATTACTAAGAATTTTTCCCGGGAAGCATCAAATTACTATTTAACAGCAAGTGATAGCGATTTATTAAATACTGTTTTTAAAGAAATCAGCGAAGAGATCGGTTCTGCGGATATTGCGTTGAACACGGAGACGACGGTGGTGCGCGATGAGGTAACGCCTTATTTCACCGTGCCGGCCAGTGCCGGCGATATTGCGGTATATACCCAGGATCGCACCGCGGCGGGCGGATGGGCAGACCGCCAAAGCGCAGCGGGCGTAACGCCCAGTGTCAGCGGCAATATGGTTTCGGTTACGGGATTTGACTTTAACGCCAATTATGTGTCGGAAGTTCCGCATCCGGATACGAATTTCTATGGCAGAAAGCTGGTCATCGAGTTTACGGTTCAGGCGCGGGACGGTTTCTGGGGCGGCAATCAGGTTCCGACAAATGTTGAGGAAACCTCCGGCGTGTTTGACAGCACAAGCCAATATTCCAAAAACTTTCCGGTGCCCACTCCGGTTGACGTACCGATCCGGCTGCCCGGTTTTGAGGGAAAGACGGCAGGCGTATATTACAGCGGATCCGTGCCGACTGTAAGCAATACGGACACGGCGCTGTATACGCCGATTCCCATTCCAACGGATGCGGACGCGTGGCAGGTGGAATACGTGGATGTGCGTACGCTGACGTATGCGTTGGAGGAAGGTCAGACGATCAGCAATACTGAGGACGGCGAATACGCGATCACGGCGTCGATTCGGTCGAGGGATGCAAATACTCAAGGCCAATGGACGACCGGAACATCTGAAGCAAACCCAAAGGGCAGGGTTGAGATTTACAGGCCTGAGATTGCGTTTAAAGACAGCGAGATCTATCTGGGCGAAACGGCGGATTACGAAACGCAAAACGTGGATGGAACGCCCGTGTGGAAGCATGGCAATAAGTTCAGTACGGATGCCACTGTGACGATGTTTGGAGCGGCGCCGGCATTGACCTTTGCCTACGACCCGCAGGGGGGCGCGTTTGAAACGGACACCACGGTGCAGGTAACCGTCCAAAACGGTGCGGAGGATATTACCGAGGTGACGACGTTTGTAAATGCGGCGCATACGCCGACAGCGCATGCAGGAACGGATCCTTTGCATGAATTTACCGTGAGGATCAAGACCTGTACGCTGACGATCACCAAGGCCGGCACATATTATGACAACCAAAGCAGCCGTGCCGGTGGCGGCAGCGCGACGGATTCGTTCATCTTTACCGTAAAAGGCGGCAACGATAACGAATTGTGCTCAAGAATTGATTTAAAGGTTGCGGTGCAGGCGGGCGGCAGCGTTACGATTGCCGATCTGCCGGTTGGGACTTATACGGTAACGGAGGACGGCGGATGGTCGTGGCGATATGAGGTTACGGGCAATACGGGCCCTGTGACGCTGAGCCGGGATAACGCCAATGGTACCGTGACCGTTACCAATACGGTTTCAAATGGCAAATGGCTCAGCGGCGACAGTTTCATTGTGAATCTGTTTAATCGACTGATTGCGGCCAATTGATCGGCGGGAAAGGAGCTGTGACGATGAAACTGCTGAAAGAATTTCACGGCAGGCATACCAAGGCGCTGATCCTGCTGGTCAGCGCGGCGCTGCTGCTGTGCGCGGTTGGCGGTTCGCTGGCGTGGATTGTGACGGAAACCACACAAATCGACAATGTGCTTGTGCCTGCACAGGTCTCCTGTGCGGTTGCAGAGACGTTTGAGAACAACAAAAAAACCGATGTTTCAATCCGAAATACCAGCAATATTGACGCGTATATCCGCGTTGCGCTCGTTCCGGTATGGAGGGACGCGCAGGGCAATGTGGCGCCGGAAAATCCAGCGGCCGGGGAGGATTACAGCCTGGTGTTGGCAAATGATGGATGGCAGGCGGGATTAGACGGCTTTTACTATTACAGCAAAGCCGTTGCGCCGGGCGGCAGCACCGGGGTGCTGATCGAATCCTGCGAGCCTCTGACAGATAAAGAAGGATATGCGTTTGAATTGCAGATCCTGTGCTCGGCGGTTCAGGCAGCGCCGGCAAGCGCGGTCAATGAGGCCTGGGGCGCAGGCGTAGTGGGTCAATAAGGAGGGCATGAAAATGAAACGCAGTGCGAAAATGAAATGGATATGCCTTCTGGTATGCATGGTGCTGATGGTGATGACAATGCCTGCCGCGTTTGCCGCGGAGCCAACGGTACGCTATGAGGGCAGTGCGGAAAACTTCGTCTTTCTGGATGACGACGATTTGTTCGACAGCTTTAAGGATGTGATGCCGGGCGACGAGCTGACGCAGCAGATTACGGTGCGCAACGAAGTGCGGGGCCGAAAGGTGAACATTTACCTGCGCGCGCTGCCCGTTGCGGACGCGCAGGTGCCGGAAGGCTACGAGCAAAGTGTTGCTTTTTTGGAACAGCTGACGCTGAAGGTCACGGATGAAACCGGCAATACGACCTATTTTGAAGGCCTTGCAAGCCAGCAGGACGGGCTGGAAAACCGGGTGCTGATTGCCTCGTTTGCCTCGGTGGGCGAGAAAAAGCTGACGGCGCAGTTGAGCGTACCGGTTACGATGGGCAACGAATGTCAGTATGCTTATGGGCAGATCGATTGGGTGTTCTCGGTAGAGGAAATTCCGATTGAGACGCAGGAGCCAGACCCCACGCCTACGCCAATCCCCACAACGACGTCGCTGCGCCCGGTTACACCGGCGCCGACGGCATCCGGGCCGGCAGTATTGCCGGATACGCCCAGAACGGGGGATTCTTCGGATCTTCCGGCAAACCTGATGGTGGGTGCAGCCGCGCTTTGCGCGCTGATTACGGCGGTTTATGCGGCCAGAAAAGTACGTTAAATGGTAAAAACAACAAAATGCCTCCCGGTTTTCCGGGAGGCATTTTTATATGGCTGTTGCGGGGAGGGACAAAAGGGGGGGCTTGGCAGTGTGTGGGAAACGTGTGTTTTCGTATGGTGGGAACGCCGCATGATAAAAAGTCCTGACAGCGCGGGATTTCGCACGGTTATGGCTTGAAGGCATGGGCAGGGCTTCCCATTTACGCGGTATGGGCGTGGACGGCGATAAAGCGGGTTTTCAGGGCGCAGAGCAACCCATGCTTTGGAGCAAACCGGCAAATCAGGGGTGTGTTCATTTGGCGGGCAGCACCCGGAGAATGCGCCGCGGCGCCGCTTCCTGCACCGCAGCGTACAGTTTTTCAATCATATCGTTTATATGCTGGCGACCGCCCAATCCTCCATGGATATGCGCGTTGGGGGTTGTCAGCCTTCCGGAGGATCTGGCAGGAAAGCAGGCACGAACGATAGCCGGCTCTTTGAGCATGGACAGTTGGCGTGATGGGATCGGCGCCAATGGGAACCCTGCTCATGGAGGTCGGCAAATTGTTTGTCGCACCAACCTGATGGATAAATGCAAAGTCCCGCGCATGTGGGGAGGATTCGCGACAGCAATGGGAGCGCATAAAAAAACAAAAGCGCGTGGAAGCGAATTTCCATGCGCTTTTGTATAAAATAAAGGGAGGAGTTAACCTTTGAGTGCGCCGATCATAACGCCCTTGACGAAGTATTTCTGGAGGAAGGGATACAGGCACAGGATCGGTGCGGTGCCGATGACGATCAGAGCATATTTTACCAGATCGCTCAGCTCTGCCAGTGCGTCCAGATCCGCGCCGCTGACGGCGGAGGACTGTTCGGTAGCCAGCAGGATTTCACGCATGACCAGCTGCAGCGGCCACTTGGAACGGGTGCGCAGATAAATCGATGCGCTGAACCAGGAGTTCCAATGGGAAACGCCGTAGTAGAGCACCAGCACGGCGAGGGTCGGTTTGGCCAGCGGAATCATGATCCGATACAGGATCTTGTAATGGCGCGCGCCGTCCAGCTGCGCGGATTCGACCAGACTGCTTGGAATGGATGCAAACGACGTTCGCAAGATGATGGTGTTATAGGTATTGATCGCAACGGGTATGATCAACGCCCAGGTGCTGTCCAGCAGGCCCAGATCTTTGACGTTCAGGTAGCTGGGAATCATGCCGCCGTTAAAGTAACGGGTCAGCACGATCAGGAACATGATGCCCACGCCGCCGCGGATGTTTTTAAGCGACAGGAAGTAGGCGGCCATACAGGTTAAAACGATGTTGAGCGATACGCCGACAACGATGATAAACGCTGTATTGAGATAGCCCTGGCCGATCATCGGGTTTTGCAAAATACGTGCGTAAGCGTCCAGCGTGTAGGGCTTGAGCGGCACCAGCAGGATCTCGGAGGTGCGCATCAGCATGCGCGGATCGCTGATGGAGGCGATCAGAACATAATACATCGGGTAAGCCGTCACGATGACGATCAGGATCATGAACAACGTGTTAAACACTTGGAAAACGCGATAAGCAGGTGTTTTATCTTGAATCATTTCCTCTTACCCTCCTTTACCACAAACTATACTCGCTCACCTTGCTGCTGAGCTTGTTGAACGTAACGATCAGCAGGAAGTTGATAATCGAGTTGAAAAGACCGACAGCGGAGGAATAGCTCCAGCTGAAATCGAGCAGACCACGGCGATATACATAGGTGGAAATAACGTCCGCCGTATCGTAAATCGCGGGGTTGTACATCAAAAGAACCTTTTCGTAGCCGACGTTCATCACGCTGCCCATACGCAGGATGAACAGGATGATGATCGTGCCCATAATACCGGGGAGGGTAACGTTGAGCGTCTGCTGCCAGCGGTTTGCGCCGTCGATTCTGGCGGCTTCGTACTGCTCCTGATCGATGCCGGAGAGCGCTGCCAGATAGATGATCGAACCCCAGCCGATTTCAGACCAGATACCGGAGATGACGTAGATCGGGACGAAGTATTCTTTGTGTCCCAGCATGTCGCCGCCCTGGATGCCAAGCGGCTGCAAAAGCTGGTTGATAACGCCGCCTTCTTTGGTGAAAATCTTGATCAGCGTGCAGACAACGACGGTGGAGATGAAGTGCGGCAGATAGGAAACCGTCTGCACCGTGCGCTTAAAGAGCGTGCTGTTGATTTCGTTGAGCAAAAGCGCCAGAATGATCGGCGCCGGAAAGCCGAAGATCAGCGAGGAAAGGCTGACCACCAGCGTGTTTTTTACCACGCGATAGAAGTAAACGGACTTAAAAAAGCTGATAAAATGCTCAAACCCAAAATGGCCGGCCCAGGGGCTGCCCATAATGCCCAGCGTCGGGGAGAAGTCCTTAAAGGCGATGATGGCGCCGTACATGGGTTTGTAGTGAAACAGGAAGTAATACAGCAATACCGGAATGACAAGCAGGTATGCGTCAATGTTTTTCATGATATCATAGCGCAGCTGCTGCCAGTATCCTTTTTTGTTTACGGGTTTGTTCAGGGCAACGCTCGCGGCGGTCTTTGCCATTTACAACCCTCCTTCATCATCAATGAATTCAAGGCGCGGGGGTGGGCAATATGCCGCACCCCCGCAAATGATGCTTTTGTTTGGATATTAGCGGGCGTTGAACTCGTTGAGCGCGTTCTGCTTCAGCTCGATGGCGCGTTCGATGTTCATGCTCTTGAGAGTTTCAAGGTAGGAATCAAAGTTTTCTTCGATGTCCAGCTCGCCGTTGACGAATTTGATCTGCATTTCATCGACATAGGTTTCAACTTCGCTCATGATGTTTGCAAATTCGCTTGCATCCTCAGCGCCGATGGAAATATAGTCCATGAAGTGATTCTGCGCGTCGGTACGGGCCCAGTTTTCAACTGCGGTCATCTGCTCGGGCAGACGGAAGTTGTACTGTTTGCCGTATTCCAGACCCTGCACGAACGGGCCGTTGGTCCAGGCGCGGGTGTATTCCGCCATGGCTTCCTGAGTGGTCAGGCCGTTGGGGTTTTCCATAATGTACTCGCTGTAGGTGGGCGTGCCATCGACGAAGTTGAAGCTTTCGCCTTCAACGCCGAAGTTATACAGCAGGTCGCCAGCCTCGGTGAAGCCGTAGTTGAGGAACTTCACAGCGGTCTCGACGTCTTTGCAGGAAGAGGTCACAACCGTGATGGTCGTGCCGACGGGGTTCTTCAGGTAACCGCACATCGGAATCGCATCGGTGCCGGCCAGCTCGTCAGCAACCAGGTAGGGGCCGCCGGTGCAGGACCAGTCGGGATTCTCGTCGTTGCGCATGGTCTGGATAAAGGTCGCGATACCGCCGTTGAGGTTGCGGAAGAGCATACCGGATTTACCGTTCATGAAGTTGGAACGATAGGTGTCGGAGTCAACCGTTACCCAGTTGGGGTCGATCAGGCCTTCAGCGTACAGGTCAGCCAGATACAGGTAAACGTCTTTGATCTCCTGCGTATAGGCGCCGTACTGAACCGTACCGTCGTTGTGATACCAAAGCTCATAGCCAACGCCGAAGGGCGCGGTGAAGTAGCCGTTGGCGAACAGATCATTGTAGGAGAAGGGAACAGTAGCGCCCTTTTCGTCGCGGAAGAGGGTCAGCATGTTCTTCACTTCAGAGGGCGTGGTGGGCAGCTCGATACCAAGATCGCGGCACCAGTCGTCACGGATAACCGCGCCGTTGGTTACCTGCAGGAAGGTATTGGTGTCGTCCATCACCATCGGGAAGCCGTAGAAATCGCCCTTGGAGGTCTTGCAGGCCTTGAGCCACAGATCGTTGCGGGTCAGGGTCGCGAAGAAATCCGGAGCATATTCCATGTAGTCGTTGAGCGGAACGATAACGTTGTCTTTGATCGCCTGCTCAATGCCGCCGGCATAGTTCTTGATGAAGTCGTAGCAGATGATGTCGGCCAGCTCGCCGGAAGCGAACATCAGGGAGAAAGCCTGCTTGTCCAGCAGGAACTGATAATCGACTTCAACGCCGGTCTGCTCCATCAGCGCCTTGGCAAAGGGGGTGTCGCTCAGGCTGGTGAAACGGGAGGTAACCTGAGTGGCGGTTTCCAGCGCGTAGGTGAACTTCGCGTCGGTGTCAAGAGGATAAGTGATTTCATCCGCTTCCAGAGATTCGATTTCCTGCTGGGTCTGCTCAGCAGAGGCGTTGCTGGTTGCCTCGGGAGCAGCGGTCGCAGGAGCATCGTTCGTAGCGGCGGGAGTGCCGGCGGTGGAAGAACACGCGCACAGGCTGGCTACCATCATCAGCGCCAGAACGATTGATACGATACGCTTGGTCATGGGTCTTTCGGTCCTTTCTTCTTTTGTCTTTACCTTAACATATATCATGGCGCCGGGAAGCGACACAGGATCTGTGCATATTTTTTTAGATTTCTGCGCAGATTTCATATGAAGCTTTGGGCGCTTATGATAAGGTACAAAGTTATGGTTCCTCTTTGAGAGGATCTGTTAATTTGACGCGCAGGCGGCCAGGCAAGAAGCCGCTGGCGTAACAGACGGTTTGTTCTTTTTGGCAATTGCATCGGTTCGTTATGTGCTTTCGTTTCGAACAATCCAAACTATAACATAGATATGTGTATGGATCAACAGACAATTTCAGAAGCTGACACACAAAAGCCGCGCTGTTTTGGGGCATTTTCTGAAATTGTCCGCTTCTTTCTGGGCGCATTGACAAATAAAAGCAGACAGCGTATAATTTCATATAGTAAAACAGCATTTAGCATTTTGTTATAAGACGCCCCTTCCACTGCGCGTTATTTGTTGGTAAAGAGGAACATATGAAGAAATCTTCTTTTTTTTATCGCTTAAAAGGCAAGCTTTTGTCCCGACAGGTATGGCTTACCTGGTGCCTTTCCTATCTGCTGATTTTGACCATCAGTGTTTCGGTGAGCATTTACAACCATTATAAAAGCAATCAGATTATTATGGATGAAATTGCGTCCATGTCGCAGCTGTCCCTGAGCGGCCTGGCAAATCAGGCGGATACAACTCTGGAAACGCTGTCCTATCTTTCGTCGACTGTTTTGTCGGATCCTCAGGTCAATGCGCTGGCAACGGCGTCAAAGGCGTCGTTCCCGCATGACGCGCTGCGTTGTATGGAATTGTTTCGCCAGTACCGGGACTCCAATCTGGGTTTGTCGATGCTGTGCTACGCGCCGTTTGATGAGAAGCTGATTTCCTATGAAACAGCCAATGATGCGGATATGCTTTTTCCAGTCGTGCAAAACAGGCTGGACGAGGGTATGACGCTGCAGCAATGGAAACAACGGCTGGCTGACGCTGCGGTGGACGCGCAATACCTTGTTTCCGGCAATCTGAGCTATTCCAATGTCGGGATGCCTTCCTTTGTATATGCCGCGCGTACTTTTGGAACGGCAGGCAATGACCGTTATGTGAATCTGTACGTTTCGCTTCCCTGCGCGTCGCTTGCGGGATTGAGCGATTCGGTTTCATTTGTTATTGCGGATCAATCCGGAAGCGTTTTGTGGGACTGGAATCCGCAGAATCTGGATGTTTCTCTGCTGGAGGGAACGGCGTTTGCTGCGCGCGAAGGCAGCAGCAGCATCGATGTGCCGGAAGCAAACACCAGTTATATCTGCACCTACCTGCAAAGCACCGTCAATCCGCAGTGGTATTATGTGCAGATCATTCCATCGGCACAGTATTATGCGCATGCGCATTCCCTGATGCGGACGCTGCTGCTGTCGCTTTTAGTTGCGACTCTGGTCGGTTTTGCGGTTGCGGCAGCTTTTGTACATCATAATTATCTGCCGCTTTCCGAATTGCTGCGCCTGGCGGGCGAGCCCAACGGGGAAGCGGCGCGCGTGGAAAACGAGTATGACGTTATCCGGGGCGTTGTGACCAATCTGCAAAGCGAGAACCGTACCATGCGCGAGGAACAAAGCCTGCTGCGGGAACGGCTGCTGGATAAATATCTGCTTTCTCTGCTCATTGGCCGCGTTGAAAAACAACCGGATCCGGATATTGTCAATCAGGTGGAGGGCACGCTGGGCGGGAAAACCGTTCAGATTACGGTGATGAGCTTTAAGCCGCTGAGCGGTCAGGGCGGGTTGGCCTACCATGATGTGATGAGCTTTGCGGCGGAGAATATTCTTCTGGAGCTGCTGGGAGAACGCTGCGGCTATTTCAGGCTCTGGGACGGCGGCTATCTGGTTTGGCTTTTTGCGGGGGATCCGCCGGCAATCGACAGCCTTACCGGCGTTTTGGATCAGCTTTATGCGGTTTTTGACCGCGCTTTCCCGCAGGTGCTGACGGCGGCGATCTGCGATCCGATTACCGATCTTTCGCAGGTGAGCATTGCCTATGCCGAAGCATTGGGCGCAATGCAGTATATGGATGACGCCGGCGGCAACGGGTTTATCCGCACGCGCGATCTGCGCGCCAGGGACGGCAGCAGCGACGACGCGGTGGCGGCAACCAGCGGCGTTATGGCGCGCAAGCTGGTGGAGGCGATCCGGCACGGCGACAGCGATGAGGCAAATCATGCGCTGGGTTCGCTGATGCAGCTGACGCGGAGTTTACAGCTGCCTGAACCGATGCTGCGCCACAGCCTCATTGCGCTGCTTAACGAACCAATCGGCGCGTTTATGCAGGCCTTTGAGTCGGACGAGCAGGAAAAACGCGTGCTGGATGAGAAAATTGAGGCGCTCAACAGCCTGCGCGCTGTGGAGCCGCTTTGTGCGGAAATGACCGCGCTGGTGATGCATCTTTGCCAGATGGTGCAGCGCTATTCCTCTGAGCGGGCCATTGGCTTTGCAGAGCGCATTGCTGCATATATTGACGAACATTACACGGATCCCAATCTGAACATCACGGCCATTGCCGAGGTGATGGGCGTAAGCTCCAAGACGGTTTCAACGCGTTTCCGTCAGGCGACAGGAGAGGGCATTTTGGACTATATCGCCAAGGTGCGCGTGGAACATGCCAAGCATATTGCGCGGGATCAGCAGCTGAGCGTGGAGCGGATTTCGGAAATGGTGGGCTATACTTCTGTCAAAACCTTCCGGCGCGCGTTTGCCAAGGTCGAAGGAGCGACTCCGGGTCGGTTCTTCCAGCGCCTTGGCGCGCGGGAGGAAGATTCGGAGTAAGACGCAAAAAATCCGGGCGGAGGCTTTGCACAGAAGCGACGTCATCTGTTTTCCATCGTTTTTGAAACTGGAACAGGAGCGGGTCTGCGCAGGGAAGCAAAATGCCGTACCGACAGGTTTTGGCGGACGGTCTTTAACGTGGTTTGCCGTAGCGCCGATCTCTGGGCTGTGAAACGCCAAAAAAGTCTGTTATAAAAAACTTCACCGCCGAATCATCCGGCGGTGAAGTTTTCTGTATGCGTGGGTTGATCAGCCGAGCCGTTCGTGAATCCAAACGGTCATTTCGCTCAGCCCGCGATTGGCCCAGGCGTAGTAGGGGATCAGCGTAAGCGGCTGCAAGCGATACTGCGGCGCACCCGTGCCATAAAGCTCGTCCGGCGCCCAGTCGTCAAAGCAAAGCCGGTCGCCCATACAGCGGATGGTACATACGCCGCCCAGCAGCTGCGGTTCCCACTGCGTTTCAAAGTGCGCGTCCGCCCGCAAAAATACGCGCTGGAGCTGCTTGCCGTTGTCGGGCTGTTCCAGGCAATAAACGACCGGGCCGCGGGTAACGGCGATTTTGCCGATATCGTCCTGCACCATCGGATTGGCGCGCACAACCTGAACCGGCATGTCCAGCGTCAGAACAATTTCATCCTCCTGGGCAACGCCCAGATAGATAAATCCATCCATCGGCTGGAGCAGCTTGGCAACGCCGTTGACGCGAAGGGCGTAGCCCTTGCACCAACCCGGAATGCGAAGCGCGATTTGCGCGCCGTCAAAGGCGTTTTCAATATGCATGGTGACAACGCCATCCCAGGGATAGCGCGTTTCGGTTTTGATCGTCAGCGTTCCGCCTGAAAGCGCCAGCTGCGCGTCGTTGGTGGTATACAGCACGGCAAAGGCCGTATTGCCGCGCGTATGATAAACATAACCGGGCAGCGATGTGATCAGCCGGCCCAGATTGGGCGGGCAGCAGGCGCAGCTGAACCATTTTTGCCGCTGCGGCTTGACGTGACGGAACTGTTCGTTTTGTTCGCAGCGCTGCGGGTCCACTTCCAACGGGTTGACATAGAAGAAGCGCTGACCGTCCAGGGACATACCGCTGATCGTACCGTTGTAGAGCGTGCGCTCCAGCACGTCGCCGTATTCGCCGCGGGGCTGCAGCCGCAGCATGCGCTGGGCAAAAAATGCCAGCGAAATCGCCGCGCAGGTCTCGCCATATACCAGAGCGTTTGGCAGGTCGTAATCATACGAAAACGCTTCGCCGGTTTTGGACTGGCCAATGGCGCCGGTGATATACATCTGACGATGCGTAATATTATCCCAAATTTTCCGGCATGCCTCAACAAGCGTTTCATCGCCCGTTTCCCGCGCTACGTCCGCCATCCCGCTGTACAGGTAACCGGCGCGTACGGCATGGCCCTGCGCTTTGTCCTGGCTGCGCACCGGCCTGTCCGCCTGATAATATTTCATCCCCATCCCGGTTTTTTCCCAATGGTAAGGGTTGCCGTATTTTTTGTATTCCGCTTCAAAATAAAGCGGGGATTGGCCGCGCTGGTCGATCAGATATTTGGCCAGGCGCAGATGCTTTTCGTCGCCCGTAATTTCATAGAGCTTGATCAGCGCCATTTCAAGCACTTCGTGCCCCGGATACCCGTGCTTTTTGCCCTCCTCAGGCCCGATGACGCTGTCGATATAGTCGACAAAGCGAATCATGATTTCCAAAAGCGTGCGTTTCCCTGTGGCATGATAATACGCCGTTGCCGCTTCGAGCATGTGCCCTGCGCAGTAAAGCTCATGGTTGTTCATCATGTCGGTGAACCGCTTGTCCAGACCGTTTAAAATATAGTAGGTATCCAAATAACCGTCCGGCTGCTGCGCCTGACCAATCAGGGCGATGGTTTCGTCCAGGCGCCGCTCAAGATCCGCATCCTTGTGCCACATGAGCGAAAATGCGGCGCATTCGATCCATTTGGCCAGATCGCTGTCCTGAAACACTTTCCCGCCGTGCGAGGCGTCCGTCAGCCCGGCGGCGGCTTTGAAATTGCGGATGCAATAGCTGGGTTCCGTATCAGCAAGCCGGTCGTTGAGCGCTTCCCATTGATAGGGGATCAGCTTCTCGACGGTCGTTTGCATCAGGCGGCTGAAAAAGGAATCGTGAATTTTGACTGCATCGATCGATGCGGGCCGTGTATACAGCGTTTGATCCATTTTGATGATCCTTTCTGTGTTTTTTTGGATAATTCAGTATAGCATGCGCGCCGGATTTGCGCAACCTGCGTACTTGCGGCGCGGATCAGCATCGGATATAATAAAGCTATGAACAGTAAATAGGAAATGTTTGGAAAGGATGCTGGTTATGCCGCAGGTAGTTGCAATCTGTACGCCCGTGACGGATCATATGGTTTTGGTAGAGGAAATGCCGCAGCCCAATCAGGGGGCGAAAATACTGGCGCAGTCCTGGCAGTGCGGCGGCAACGCGGCAACGGCTGCGGTGACTTGCGCCCGGCAGGGGATGAGCGCAGGCGTGATCGGGTTTGTCGGCAATGATGCCAACGGACGCGCACAGTATGTCGATTTTGCTTATAACGGCGTGGAGACGACGCATCTGTATACCACCGATGAGGAAAAGACGCTGTATACCATTTGTCTGTGCGATTTAAAAACCAAAGGCCGATCCTTTATTTCCGAAAAAAAGCCCGGACGGCAAATTCGGGAAGCGGAACTGGATCTGGATTATATCCGAAGCGCGCGTTATCTGTTTTTGGATGTCAATACGCCGGCAACGTGCGCCGCAGCAAAGGCGATGCGGGAAAAAGGCGGTGAGGTGATCTATGATGCATCCCTTTACCGGCCGGAGCATGAGCAGATGCTGCCGTATATTACCATCTATATTGCCTCGGAATTTTATTATCGCGATCGATACGGCGCGCAGGCAGACATTTTCCATTGCTGTCAGGATATGCGCCGGCAGGGGCCGCATACGGTGATTTTTACACTGGGAGAGCGGGGCTGTGCCGGAATTGGTCCGGAAGGCAGTTTTGCGCTGCCGGCCTGCACGGTTGACAGGGTCGTGGATACGACCGGCTGTGGGGATACCTTTCACGGCGCGTTTGTTGTGGGTAAAGCGCAGGAATGGTCCACCATCCAGTGTGCGCAATGGGCTGCTGCCAGCGCGGCGATCAAATGTCAGGCGCTTGGCGGCAGAGCGGCGCAGGCGGATTTTGACACGGTGGCGCGCTATATGCAAACCGGTCAGATGGATCTATCCTTTTTGCCGCAGCGCATCGCGCATTATGCCCAGCAGCGGCTGAGCCTGGAGGAGATATGAAGATCATACGGATTGACGCCGGCAAACGGGATTTTTTGCCGCTGCTGCTGTTGGGGGATGAACAGGAGTCGATGATCTTGCGGTATCTGGATCGGGCGGTCCTGTTTGCGCTGTATGATCCGGATCTTCGCGGCGTCTGCGCGGTGACCGACGAGGGCGGCGGCGTGGCGGAGATAAAAAACATCGCCGTCGCGCCGGCCTGGCAGCGCTGCGGATATGGCCGGGCGATGATCCAATGGGTGCAGGAATGGGCAAAGCCGCATTTTGACACGCTTTGGGTAGGAACAGGCGACAGCCCGCTGACGGTACCCTTTTACCTGCGATGCGGCTTTGTGCCGGATCATCGTGTGCCAGGATTTTTCCTGGAGCATTACGACCATCCCATCTATGAGGCTGGCGTGCAGCTGGTTGATATGGTTTATTTCAAAAAAACGCTTTGACATGCCGCGTCAAAGCGTTTTATTTTTGGGCGTCTTTGATTGCGGCAAAATAAGCGGCGCCATGGGATAAAAAGCCTTCCACCAGTTGGGCAATCTGCGTATCGGCAAGGGGCATCCCGTCATCCAGCCATTTGTGCAGCATCCCGATGCAGCCGGCGCTGGCAAATGCATAATAGTATTCCAGTTCCTGCGCGCCGACATGCGCAACGTATTTGCGGTAGTTTTGAAAATAATAATCCCGTCCAAGGTCCAGCAGGCGCAGCATGAACGCTTTGTCGCCGTATTTGCCAAGTGTGACCGTGCAAAGGTCGGCGTTGCTGCGCAGGCAGTTGAAGATGCCCAGAATATAATCCTTTGAGGAGGTTTGCGATGCGGTTTCCAGCAGCGGCGCCATGGCCTGCTTAAATTCATCGAACATTTCCTGTTCAATTTTGCTGCGCATGTCGTAGATGTCGCGATAATAAACGTAGAATGTGCCGCGGTTCAGGCCGGCAAGGTCGCATAATTGCCGGATGGTGATGTTTTCAATGGGTTTTTCCTTCAGCAGCGTCATAAAGGCGCTGCGCAGCAGCATGCGCGTAACACGGGTTCGATGATCGCCGGTTGTGTGCTTCATACAAAAAACACCTCGCCTTCTGCAAATGTCCCATGGTATGTCGTAAAAACATACACTCCGGGCATTTTTGTCTATTGAATTTTTCTATTTGCTTTATTATACTACAGGTGAAGACCGGATTCAAGTCTATACCGGTCTGCAGGGAGGGGAAACCGTTGAAATCCGTATATATTATTACCGGCGCGGCGGGCCATTTGGGCGGTACCCTGATTCGTATGCTTAGCAAACGGGATTGTCAGGTGCGCGGGCTGCTCCTGCCGGATCAGCGCATGGAGAACCAGAAAAACATCACATACTATCACGGCGATGTGACGCAGAAGGAAACGCTGCGCCCGCTCTTTGAGGGCGTTGAGCCGGAAAATACCATTGTCATCCATACAGCGGGGATCGTCGATATTTCCGGCGACATATCGCCCAGAATGTATCGTGTGAATGTTGAAGGCACGCGCACGGTCATTGCGCTGTGCCGCGAATACGGCGTCAAGCGGCTTTTGCATGTCAGCTCTGTGCATGCCATTGCGGAGTCCGGCCGCTACAGCGTCTTGAATGAAACGGATCGGTTCAGCGCTCAGTCGGTCGTCGGCGGCTATGCCAAAACCAAGGCAGAAGCAACGCAGCTGGTTTTGGATGCGGCGCGCCAGGGGCTGGATGCGGTCGTCGTCCATCCTTCCGGCATTATTGGGCCGTTTGAAGGGCAGGGAAATCATCTGGTTCAGCTGATCCATGATTATGTGGCGGGAAAGCTGCCGGCCTGCGTGCGCGGCGGCTACGATCTGGTGGATGTGCGCGATGTTGCCGCCGGCTGTTTGGCGGCCGCACAAAGAGGACGCAGCGGTCAGTGCTATATTTTGTCCAACCGCCATTATGAAATTAAGGATGTGCTGGCGATTGTGCGTCAGGTCTGCGGCGGGCGCAGACTGCCTGTGCTGCCGATGTGGATGGCGCATTTGGCGGCGCCGCTGCTTTCGTGGGTGGCCAAAGCACGCAAACAGCGGCCCTTGTATACCAGGTATTCGCTCTATACGCTGCGCAGCAACGATCGGTTTAACCACGATAAGGCGACCATGGAGCTGCAGTATCAGCCGCGCGATCTGTATCAGACGATTATCGATACCGTTCGCTGGCTAAAGGGCGATACGGTGCTTTGCTGAAACCTGTTTCGCCTTTTGTGTGCGGACAATGCCTGGGCTTACGCCAGAGGATTTGCCTGCAAGTAAAGAATTTACCGGTATTGTATGATTTCAAATAAACAAACAGCGCGCATACCGCCATTGAGGTATGCGCGCTGTTTTGGTTTGCTGTTTTAGCGTTCTTCCCGGAAATAGGAAAGCCCAAGGCTCTGGGGCGGATGGTTTTCCCGGCGGTTGCGGATGCTCACGCCGATGAGCACCAGAATGGTCACCACATAGGGCAGCATCTTGAAAATCTCCTGCGAACTGCGGCTCAGCCCCGGGATGTACAGATAAACCAGGTACAGTCCGCCAAAGAGGATGGAGCCGAGGATGCTGTTTTTGGGTTTCCACAGCGCAAAGATTACCAGAGCGATGGCCAGCCAGCCACGGTCGCCGAACCCGCCGTTGGTCCAGGCGCCGCCAATATAGTCCATGATAAAATACAGGCCGCCCAACCCTGCGATGCCGCCGCCCAGACAGGTCGCCGCATATTTATAGGCGGTGACGTTGATGCCGGCGGCGTCCGCCGTTGCAGGGCTTTCCCCGACGGCGCGCAGGTTCAGCCCGGCGCGCGTATGGTTTAAAAACCAGGAAGCGGCCAGCGCGATAAAAATCGCAAGATAGGCCAGAAATCCGAACGAGAGGAAGGTTTGTCCAAACAGGCCGAGCTTGTCGGCAAAGGGCAGCGGCGTTTTAAAGCACGCGCCTGTGGCGTTAAGCGCGATGGAGCCGCCTTCTCCAAACAGGCTGGAGAGCGAACCGCCAAAGAAATTGCCCACGCCGATGCCGAATGTGGTGAGCGCAAGGCCCGTGACATTTTGGTTGGCGCGCAGGGTAATGGTCAGGAAACTGTAAATCAGCGCCATCAGCGCCGAGCCCAGAAACGCGCACAAAAACGGAATCAGCACGCACAAAAACGGATTGATCTGCGTCACGGCGTTTTCGTAGAAATAGGCGCCGATAACGCCCATGATACCGCCAATGTACATGATGCCCGGAATCCCCAGATTTAAATTGCCCGACTTTTCCGTGAGAATTTCACCGGTGGAGCCATACAGCAGCGGAATCCCCTGAATGATAGCCTGGCGGAGAAACGATGCAAAAATCGCAATCATTTTTTCCCCTCCTTACGCGCAAAACGGAAATTGATCCGATAGTTGACGAAAAATTCACAGCCGATGATGAAAAACAAAATGATGCCCGTGAGAATGTCCGATACGCTTTCGTTTAAGCGGAACGCCGTAGCGATTTCGCCGGAACCGCGCGCCAGGAAAATAATCAGAAAAGAAGTGAGCATCATGACAACCGGGTTGAACTTTGCCAGCCAGGATACCATGATAGCGGTAAAACCCTGACCGCCGACGGTATTGGTTGAAATCGTATGATCCGTTCCAGCTACCAGCATCAGGCCGGCCAGCCCGCAGATTGCGCCGGAGAGCGCCATGGTGCGCATGATGACCTTTTTGACGTTGATGCCGACATATCTGGCGGTGTTTTCACTTTCGCCAACGACGGAAATTTCATAGCCCTGTTTGCTGTAGCGCAGATAAACGTACATCGCCAGCGTCAGCACGAAAACGATCAGGATGTTCAGCAGATATTTTTGCCCGAAGATGGCGGGGAGCCAGCCGCCGCTGGTGGCGGCATTGATAATGCCGACTGTATTGGATCCGATCGGGTTTTCCCAAAAGGTGATGCAGTAGGAAACCAGCTGAATCGCAACATAGTTCATCATCAGGGTGAAAAGCGTTTCATTGGTGTTCCATTTTGCCCGGAAAATCGCGGGAATCAGGCCCCAAAGCGCACCCGCGGCAATGCTGGCGATCAGCATGACCGCGATCAGCAGGGGCAGCGGCATCGTGTCGCCGAAATAAATCATGCACCCGGCGGTTGCCAAAGCGCCGATGAGTACCTGCCCTTCCGCGCCGATATTCCAGAATTTCATCTTAAACGCCGGCGTTACGGCCAGGGAAATGCACAGCAGCATGGCGGTTTTCTGAAGCGTAATCCAGATTTTACGCGTGGAACCGAACGTGCCCTGAAACATGGAGACATAGATCTGGATGGGATTATAGTCTGTAATGAGCACGATTACGCCTGCACAGGCCAAAAGCGCCAGCAGAATTGCCGTCAAACGCACCAGCCACGCCTTCCACCATACCATCTCGTCACGCTTGGAAAGGCGAACGAGCGGTTCATGGCGTTTTTTTTCAGTTTCCATTGCTCTGTGCCACCTCCGTTTTGGTCATCATCAGGCCGATCTGTTCCTTGGTCGCCTCTCTTGCGTCCAGCATGCCGGTGACGCGGCCGGAGCCGATTACCATGATTCTGTCGCAAAGCTCGGTGAGTACGTCCAAATCCTCGCCGACGAAAATGACGGCGACGCCGGCCTGCTTCTGCTCATTGAGCAGGCGATAGATCGTATAGGACGAATTGATATCCAGCCCGCGCACCGGGTAGGCGGCCATCAGAACGGTCGGCGCGGCGGAAATTTCACGGCCGACCAATACCTTTTGAACATTGCCGCCGGAAAGCTTGCGCACCGGCGTGTTGATGCCCGGCGTGACGACCTGCAGATCGCTGATGATCCGCTGCGCCAGATCGCGCGGCGTTTTCCGCTGCAAAAAGGCGGAACCGCCCTTGCGGTAGCTGCGCAGCATCATATTGTCGGTAATATCCATATTGCCGACAAGCCCCATGCCCAGCCGATCCTCCGGCACAAAGGAGAGCCGGACGCCCAGCTCGCGGATCTGCATGGGCGTTTTATCGCGCAGATTGTCTATTTTCCCGGTATTGGGGTTGTGGTACAGCAATTCGCCGCGATCCAGGTGCTGAAGCCCCGCAATGGCCTCCAAAAGCTCTCGCTGGCCGCTTCCTGCAATGCCGGCGATGCCCAGAATCTCCCCGGAACGCGCGGTAAAAGATACGTCGTCCAAAAGCTTGATGCCGTCGCGGCTCACGGCGCTGATATGACGGACTACCAGACGCTCCTGCGGATTGTCCGGTTCGCTGCGGGCAATATTCAAACTGACCTTTTTGCCGACCATCATTTCGGTGAGAATCGACTCATTGGCCTGCGCGGTCTGAATCGCGCCGATATATTCACCACGGCGCAGCACGACGACACGGTCGGAAAGGGCCAGGACTTCGTTTAATTTATGGGTGATGATGATAATGGCTTTTCCGTCGTCGCGCATGCGGCGCAGTACGGAAAAAAGCTTCTGCGTTTCCTGCGGCGTCAGCACGGCTGTCGGTTCGTCCAAAATCAGGATATCCGCGCCGCGATAGAGCACCTTGATAATTTCAACCGTCTGTTTCTCGGAAACAGACATTTCATAGATTTTTTTGTTGGGATCGATGTCAAAACCGTATTTTTCGCTGATGCTGCCGACGCGCTGCGCCACTTTTTTGATATCGTAGCTGCCCGGCTCCTTCAGCCCCAGTACAATATTTTCTGCCGCCGAAAAAACGTCCACCAATTTAAAGTGCTGGTGGATCATGCCGATCTTCAGATCGAACGCGTCTTTGGGCGACCGGATGACGACTTCCTTGCCGTCGACAAAAATCTGTCCTTCATCGGGAAAATAAATTCCCGAAATCATGTTCATCAGCGTGGTTTTTCCGCTGCCATTTTCGCCCAGAACGGAAAGAATCTCGCCCTTTCGCACGCTCAGGCTGACCTGGTGGTTGGCTACAACGCTGCCAAACCGCTTGGTCAAATTTTTTAGCTCGATTGCTGTGCTGCCGGCCACTGTGCCGCCTCCTATAATAAGAATCGTTCGGCCGCAGGGCGCCCGGTTTTGCACCGGATGCCGGCGGCACAGGAAAAAAAGGCAGGCGGAGCCTAAAATTCCACCTTTTAGGTTCCGCCTTTTAGGAGTTATGAAAGCATTACTTCGTGGTGATGCCGTCGATGTCGATGTCGAAATAAGGCGCGGAGCGCATTTCGGACTCATGGAAATACCCATCGGCAATCGCTTCGGTATCGGGGGTGAAGTTGGCGTCGGTATCCACGTCGGCCATGTAGGAGGTCAGGGTTTCGCCGCCAACCGTAAAGGTTGCCGTATCAAACACCTTCAGCTCGCCGGAGATCAGCTTGGCCTTGGCGTCGTCGATGGCTTCCTGCGTGCCTTCGGCGGCGACCGCGGTGTTCAGCTCGGTGAGAATCACGCCGCCGTCAGCCAGCGTGCTGCAGTAGTCCGCGGGGATCTCGGCGCCGTTGATCACCGATTCGATGATCAGCTTGAAATAGGGCTGCCAGGAAATCGCCGAGGAGATCAGCGCGGTGTTGGGGGCGATGGGCGTGGTGTTGATGTTGTAGGCGACGTTGGGCACATTGTTTTCTTCGCAGGCCTTGGGAGCGCCTTCAGAGTCGGCGTGCTGGCTGATCAGAACGCAGCCGTCGGCGATCAGGGACAGCGCCGCTTCTTTTTCAGCGGCAATGTCAAACCAGGAGTTGGTATACTGCACGTTCATGGTCACGGAAGGGCAGATATACTTGGCGCCAAGATAGAAAGAGGTCAGACCGGATTTTACTTCGGCATAGGGGAACGCACCCACATAGCCCATTTTCGCGCCGTCTTCGGTGATGGTGCCGTCCGCGATCATTTCGTTGAGCTTCATACCGGCGGCGACGCCAGCCAGGAAGCGGCCTTCATAAATGGAAGCGAACGCATTGTGGAAGTTGGGCAGACCCAGCGTGTGCGCCTGCGTGCCGGTGGCGTGGCAGAACTGCACGTCGGTAAATTCCTTGGCGGCCTGGATCATGTAATCCTCGTGGCCAAAGCTGTCGGCGAAGATCAGCGTGCAGCCGGCGTCCACCAGCTCAGCAGCCGCTTCGTAGCATTCGTTGGATTCGGGGATGTTGGTCTTGAACATCACCTGATCGTCGCTTAAACCAAGCTCAGCCTGAACGGCCTTGGCGGCGTCCATGAAGTTCTTGTCATAGGTGGAGTTTTCGTCGTGCAGGAAGATGAAACCAACCTTCACATCCGCTTCGGCCGCGGGCTCGTCGGTTGCTGCGGGCGCATCGGTCGCAGCAGGAGCGTCGGTTGCCGCAGGGGCGTCCGTCGCCGCGGGAGCGTCGGTTGCCGCAGGGGCGTTGCTTTCGCAGCCAACGAGCATCGTCAGCGCAAAAACAGCCACCAGAAGCACGGAAATAAACTTTTTCATTTTCAGTTCCTCCAGTTGTGTTTTATATGGAAATTGGGGCGCCGTCCGCAGCGGGCTGCGGGCGGAAGATTACGGCAGAATCGTCCATCTGATCGATGATTGCCAACGATTCTACGCGGATTCCCGCTGCGCGGAGGCTGTCGCCCCCGTGCTGAAATCCCTTTTCAATGGCGCAGGCCGCGCCGCAAAGCTGCGCGCCTGCCTGGCCAACCAGATCAATCAGCCCTTCCAGAGCTTTGCCGTTGGCAAGAAAATCGTCTACCAGCAGCACATGATCTTTCGGCGTTAAAAAATCCCGGCTGACCACGACGTTATAATCCTGGCCATGGGTATAGGAATGCACCACAGTCGTATAAATTTCACCGGACAAATTACCCGTACGATGTTTTTTTGCAAATACGACCGGGACGTGCAGCGCCGCTGCCGCGCCCATGGCGATGGCGATGCCGGAGGTTTCGATGGTAAGAATTTTGCTTACGCCGCTGTCTGCAAACAGCCGCGCGATTTCCTGACCCATCTGCATGATAAAATCCACATCCAGCTGATGGTTTAAAAAGGACCCGACTTTCAAAATATTGCCGGGAAGCACTTTGCCTTCGGCGAGAATTTTTTCTTCCAGAGCCTTCAAGGGGCACGCCTCCTTTTTGGGTTGCTTCGCTAGCAAATAAAAAACAGACTTAACGGTTTATAAGTCTATCCATCTGTTTGCCAATCCACCGAAGTCTGTACGCTAAAAAAACCAATAGTCGCAGCTTTATGGCGCCGCGGTAGAAACATTTGGGCCAAACATCCAAACCTATATTGGCAACGCTATTCAATTCAGGGTTTACTATAGCACGCGCGGCGGCAAAAGTCAACAAAAAGCACGCGGAAAACCGAACATTTTTTCTGATGACGGCGTATATTTTCCATCAAAATGGCGTCGTATGCTGAAAAATATCTTTTTTTGCGGCGGAGCGTACGGTGTCCCGCGGGATTGGGGCATCCAGCTGGATGAAACAAAAAGCTGCACGATTGGGTTTATCGTGCAGCTTTTCATGTGAAAAACAACTCCAGGGAACGGAAACCGCAAAATGCTGACGCAGCGTATTGCGCTTTTGACATCCGAATTTCAAAAAGCGTTTCGCGGCTAACCGCAGGTGCCTACGCCTGAGAGAACTGATCCTTGCCGACGCCGCACAGCGGGCAGACAAAATCATCGGGCAGGTCTTCCCATTTGGTGCCGGGGGCAATGCCCTGATCGGGATCGCCGACCGCTTCGTCGTATTCCCAGCCGCAAACGTCACATACATACTTCATTGTTTTTTCCTCCTGTTTTATAAAATGATGGATAGGGGATGGTCAGGTCAGCGCAGCAAAATCCTGCGCGCCATGCTTGCACAGCGGACAGATAAAATCCTCCGGCAGCACGTCGCCCTCATACACATAGCCGCAGATCTGGCATACAAAGCCCTTTTTGCCTTCCTGAGGCTGCTGCGGTCTGGGCTTGATGTGATCAAAATAATACTGATAGGTCACGCTGGGCGTCTCACAAAGCACGCAGGCCTGCGTAACCTGCGCTACAAAGAGGGTGTGGGTGCCGCAGTCAATGGTTTCAAGCACTTTGGCGCAGAGTACCGCGTTGGCATGCTCCGTCAGATACAGCAGCCCGTTTTCCGTGCGCGCCGCAGTGTCAAACCCGGCGAACTTGTCGGTGTCGCGTCCGCTGGCGAAGCCAAAACGCTCAAATACGGAAAAAGGCGTCTGAGTCGTCAAAACAGATACGTTAAAGACGCCGGTGCGCGAAATGATGTCATGCGTCAAATTCTGTTTGTTGACCGCGATGGTAATCCGGGTGGGATTTTCCGCTGCCTGCTGCACGGTGTTGATGATGCATCCATTGTCCCGGCCGTTTTCCTGCGCTGTCAGAACGAACAGTCCGTAGGAAAGCCGGTGCAGGGCGTCGGGGTCAATCCGCTGCGCGTGATCCGGCTGCGCCGGACGGGGCATGGAATCGTAAATGGCCTGCGCAAGCTGATCCAGCGCCGGCAGCTGTTCTTCCTTAAGCGCGCTGCGCAGGGAAACGACCGGCTCCAGAAAGGTCATGTTTTTGCACTTTTCAAGCTCCTGGCGCATCAGCGCGCCGCTGGTTGCCGCCCAGGAACCGTTTTCAAGCAGCGCGATCGTGCGGTTTTGAAGGTTATGAGCCGTAAGGTCGTGCAGCAGCGTCTGCATATTGCAGAAAATACCGGCGTTATAGGTTGTGGAGGCAAATACCAGATGGCTTACCCGAAACGCTTCTGCGACCAATTCGGAAGGATGCGTTGCCGATACGTCGTAAAGCCGCACGTCGTTTTGGCCAAGCGCGCCCAGACGCAGCGCCAATTGCTCCGCAGCGGTTTGCGTGTTGCCGTATACCGACGCATAAGCGATCACTACCGCCTGCTCCTCGGGCTGATACCGGCTCCAAAGATCGTATTTTTCGATGAATTTGCCGATATCGCGCCGCCACAGCGGCCCGTGCAGCGGGCAGATCATGGCGATATCCAATCCGGCTGCTTTTTTCAGCAGCGCCTGCACCTGCGTGCCGTATTTCCCAACGATGTTGGTGTAATACCGGCGCGCGTCGTCCATCCACCGGTCAAAAAAGTTCACCTGATCGGCAAACAGATTGCCGCCCAGCGCACCGAAGGTCCCAAACGCGTCGGCGCTGAACAGGACGCGGTCCGCGGCGTCGTAGGTGACCATCACCTCCGGCCAGTGTACCATAGGCGCCATGACAAAGGAAAAGGTGTGCCGTCCGGTGCACAGCGTGTCGCCTTCCTTGACCTGCAGGGTTTTAACGGCGGCGTCGAGCGTGAAAAACTGGCGGATCATCGCAAGCGCCTTGGCGTTTGCAACGATGCACGCCTCCGGATAGCGCAGCAAAACCTGTTCGATCATCGCGCAGTGATCCGGCTCCATATGGTTGACGATCAGATAATCCAGCGTGCGGCCGTTTAAAAGCGCTTTGAGATTTTCAAAAAACACGGCGCTGACAGCGGTGTCCACCGTATCGAGCAGCACGGTTTTTTCATCCAGCTCCAGATAGGCGTTATAGGAGACGCCGCGCGGGATCGGAAAAACGTTTTCAAAAAGTGCGAGCCTGCGGTCATTGCCGCCGACCCAGTATAAATCCTGGGAAATTTTCTGATAGCAGTGCATAATACCCTCCGCCGGGCCGAAACGGCGCAGCGTTTGTTTTATTTCATGAATTTAATAGTTTTCCTTGCGTACTTCAAAGAAGCTCTGGGGATGCGCGCATACCGGGCATACCTGAGGCGCTTTTACGCCCATGGTGAGATGCCCGCAATTGCGGCATTCCCACATGGTAATCTCGGATTTTTCAAAAACCTTCTGCATCTCCACGTTCTTTAACAGCGCGCGATAGCGTTCTTCGTGAGATTTTTCGATTTCGGCAACCATGCGGAACCGTGCGGCCAGGTCGGTAAAGCCTTCCTCCTCGGCTTCTTTGGCAAACCTGTCGTACATGTCGGTCCATTCATAGTTTTCCCCTTCGGCGGCAGCAAGCAGGTTCTGTGCGGTGCTGCCCAGCTCGCCCAACGCCTTAAACCACATTTTGGCGTGCTCTTTTTCATTTTCAGCGGTTTTGAGGAAAATTTCGCAGATCTGCTCGTACCCTTCTTTTTTAGCGACGCTGGCGAAATAGGTATACTTGTTTCTTGCCTGGCTTTCGCCGGCAAAAGCGGCCAGCAGGTTGGCTTGCGTTTTGGTTCCTTTCAAATTGCTCATGATAACACTCCTTTGCAAAATAGTAGGGGAGAATAAAAAGCATGACGCCAAGCGTCAGCCCTTGCGGCAATGGGAGCAAAGATGATGCAGGGTAAGTTCATAGCCGGTCAATTCCAGCTGCGTGTGTGCCTGAAGCACCTGAAAAAAACTGCCGTCGGCAATATCGTCCAGCCTGCCGCAGCAATCGCACAATGCATGTTCGTGCGGCGCGGGATTTTTGTCGAAACGATCCGGCTGCCCGCTTAGCGCAATGCGCGCGATCAGCCCCAGGCGCGACAGCCGGTTCAGATTGTTATAAACCGTTGCCAGCGCGATGCCCGGCATCTGCTGGCGCGCAAGAAAATAGATCTGTTCAGCCGAAAGATGCTCCTGCGACGTTGTGACAATGCTGTAAATCAGGGCGCGTTGCTTGGTCAAAACAGTTCCTCCAAAATTAGAACTATTCTAAAAAAACTATACTGTTTTTCTCAAAACCTGTCAAGCGCTCTGTGCAGAAAATTCGGAAAAAACGGCTTCCAAACCTTGGGCGCACCGGTCTGCGGCATATGCGCAGTTTTCCTCAAAGGTGGCAAGGCCGCTGTGCTGGGGCGTATCCGAAACGGCGCGCAGCGCAGCAAAGGGCAGGCGGTAAAGCGCGCAGACCTGTGCGGCGGCGCAGGATTCCATATCCGTACACAGCGGCGTAAACGTCTGACAGATGTGCTGACGGCCCTGCTGGTCAATGAAGGCGTCGCCCGTGACAAAACGTCCGGTCTGCACGGACATGCCGGCTTTGTCGAGCGCCTGGCGGACGGACCGGCAAAGCGCCGGATCCGGCAGATAGTCGATATGGGGCAGCTGCGGGTGGAATTGGGCCAGCAGCCCCGGAGCAACGTCGTGATAGGCCATCGCGTCGGCCAGGACCAGATCACCGATCTTCAGCGCCGGGTCCATGGCGCCGGCTGTTCCGGCAATAATCAGTGCCCGGATGTCGAACCGATCGATTAACAGCTGCACGGCGGAGGCGGCGTGAACCTTGCCGACGCCAGCGGTGATCACGGCGGTATCCATGCCGTGCCATTGCCCCAAAGCCACGTCCCGTCCGGCGATCTGCTGACGGCTGCAAACCTGCATGCGCGCCAAAAGCGGTCTTGCTTCCGCAGGCATCGCACAAAAAATTCCATAACGCACGCTAAGCGCCTCCCTGCTTTATTTCTTACGGTTTTATTTTATCATGGCGCGCATCTGCACACAATGAAAAACGATAAAATTTTCCCAAAAACTGCGCGCTTGATTTGCACGGGAGAAACCGGCGCGTATTGCCAAAACGCCTGCCAGGTGGTATGATAAATTCGTTATTATATGGTAGAAACCATTGAAAAGGAGCAGCTGTGTGAACATCCAATGGTACCCGGGCCATATGGCCAAAACGCGCCGCATGATCGAGGAAAACCTCAAGGCGGTGGATCTGGTGGTGGAAATTGTCGATGCGCGCGCGCCGCTGGCGACGCGCAATCCGGATTTTGATCGTATTTTTGCGAAAAAACCGCGCATTGTGCTTTTAAACAAGTCGGATCTTGCCGATGCGCGCATTACGGAACAATGGGCGGCCTGGTTTGGCGCGCAGGGCGTTTGCGCGCTGGCGGTGACCTGCACGGGCGGCAAGGGCGTAAAGCCCGTTGTGGACCTGGTCGGGCGCGTGATGGCGCCCGAGGTGGCGCGTATGGCGCAAAAAGGCGTGCGCAAAACGGTGCGTGCGATGGTTGTGGGGATCCCTAATGTCGGCAAGTCCACGTTTATCAATAAATTGCGCGGCCGTGCGGCGGCCAGGGCCTCGGACAAGCCGGGCGTAACCCGCGGCAAGCAGTGGNNCTTTGGCCGAAATTTGAGGACAAGGCCGTCGCCAGACGTTTGGCTTACCTTGGTTCCGTGCGCGACGATATCATGGATTTGGAGGAGCTTGCCTGCGCCTTTTTGTCGGATATGGCGCAGATAAACCCGCAGGCGCTGACGCAGCGTTTTAAGATGACGGATTTTGAAGGGGAACCCTATGCGCTTTTGGAGCGTGCCTGTCAGGGGCGCGGCTGGCTGCTTTCCGGCGGTAGGTTTGACACGCTGCGCGGCGCGCGGGTGATCCTGGACGAATACCGAAGCGGTAAATTGGGAAGAATTTCCCTGGAAATGCCGCCGGAGGCGCAGTGATGGCGAAAATGGACGAAAAGGAGCGCCTTTTGGCGATTACCGCCTATGAAGCGCCGCTGTGGCATGCCGGTGTGCGCGTCGGCGGCGTGGACGAGGTCGGCCGCGGCCCGCTTGCCGGGCCGGTGCTGGCGGCGTGCGTAATCCTGCCGCCGGAGCCGCTGATTGAGGGGATTACCGATTCTAAAAAGATCAGCCCCAAAAAGCGCGAACGGTTAAGCGAGCAGATTTTAAAGCAGGCAATCGGCGTGGGCTTTGGTCTTGCCGATGAAGCGACGATCGACCGGATCAATATCCGTCAGGCCACGCTTTGCGCCATGCGCGACGCGGTTTTGGCGGCAAAGGCAGCCCATGTGCTGGTGGATGCGGAAACGGTGCCGGCAGAGGTGGCGCAGACCCGGCTGGTTCACGGCGACGCGCTTTCCTATCTGATCGGCGCGGCGTCCATTGTGGCCAAGGTACGGCGGGACGCCATGATGACGGCGCTGGACGCGCAGTATCCGCAGTATGGCTTTGCGCGCAACAAGGGCTACGGCACGGCGGAGCATATTGCGGCAATCCGCAAATACGGCCTTTGTCCCTGTCATCGCCGATCCTTTACGGCGCATCTGCTTGCGCCATGAGCGGCGGCAATTATACCGGCGCGGTTGGCGAACGCATTGCCCAGGCGTATCTGGAGCAAAAGGGCATGCAACTAATGGCGCATAACGTACGTCTTGCAGGTGGGGAAATCGATCTGGTGATGCGCGATGGGAAAACGACGGTATTTTGCGAGGTCAAGACCCGGACGCATGCGGCCGGGCGGCAGGCCTATCTGGCGGTTGACGCCGCAAAACGCCGGCGTATCTGTCAGGCCGCGCTGGCTTATGCGCAGAAGCATAGGCTGCTGGATACGGCTCTGCGCTTTGACGTTGTGGTGCTGACCGGGCAGGGGGAGCGCATGCAGATCGACCATATCCCGGCGGCGTTTGCGTTTGAAACGCGCGCGGGGTCGTTTTGGCGTTAAGCCTGCCTGAGGGGTGTTAATACCGTTTTCCTTTAAAATATCCCTGACGGGCACGGCGTCTGGCGGTTTTGGGCCGAGCGCCCGGCGGGGCGGCAAAAAGCAGCGGGTGCTGCGCGAAAAATTCTGTTTGTTGTTTTTTCGGAGGGCATATGAAGCGATTTTGGAGTCTGCTGTGCGTCTTTGCACTGCTTGCCTGCGCGCTTTGCGGCTGTACGCAGCAGGATGCGCGCTACGATCAAAATCTGATCGTAAACGGCGGCGTCATGACGGAAGATGAAAACGGCATGCCGGAAGGCTGGCAGTATGTGGCGTATGAAAACAATACCGCCGTGGCGCTTGCCGACGTTCAGGACGGCGCGGCGCATCTGGTACATTATGCCAGCAACGATTCCCGATTTGTTCAGACGGTTGAGACGGCGAAAAATACGATTTACCGGATCAGCGCGCAGGTACGCGCACGCAATGTCGCCGGGCTGGATTACGGCGCGGGGCTTTCGGTGCGCGATACCTTTATTGCCTCGGAGCAGGTCTACGATACGGACGGCGCATGGCGGGAATTGACGCTGTATGTCAACAGCGCCGATCAAACCCAGCTGGGCATCGAGCTGCGCCTTGGCTTTTTTTCAAACGATGCAATGGGCGAGGCATGGTTTAAGGATGTGACGGTGTGCGCGGTGGAGGCTGCGCCGCAGGGCGCGTCGGTCTATCCATATCAGGCCATCGATTCGGCGAATTCGTCTGAGCAAAGCGGCGTATCGGATCATGTCGGCGCCTGGCTGCTGGTGCTTGCCCTTGCAATGCTGGCGTTTGTGCCGCTTGCCGGCAGGCTGTTTGCCCGAAAGCCAAAGGGTGCAAAGCCGTATGCGCTGGATTCGGTAACGGTTTGGCTTATTGCGGCGATGGCGCTTTTGACGCGTTTGGCGCTGGCTGTTGCGGTGCCCGGCTATCAGGTGGATATCAGCTGCTTTACCGGGTGGTCGGAACATCTTTATCAAGTCGGTCCGATGCAGTTTTACCAGACGGTTTCATTTTGCGATTATCCGCCGGGCTATCTTTATATCCTGTGGTTTATTGCGCTGCTGCGCCGCGTTTTGGGCGTTGGCATTGAAAGCGCGCTTTATCTGCTGCTGCTGAAGCTGCCGGCCATTTTATGCGACGTTGCCGCAGGGCTGGTGCTTTTGAAATTGCTGCGGCCGCGCGTCGGCGACCGTGCGGCGCTGATCGGCGCGTGTTTTTACTGGTTTAATCCCGCGACACTGATCAACAGCGCATGCTGGGGCCAGATTGACGCGATTTTGGTGCTGGGGCTGCTGCTGATGCTGATGTATCTGCTCAAGGGCTCCCTGCTGCGCGCGTCGCTGTGCTTTGCCGTCTCCGTGCTGATCAAGCCGCAGGCGCTGATGGCCGGGCCGCTGCTGCTGTTTGCTTTTATCGATGATATCATCCGGCGCAGGGGCCGCGGCTGGATGGAATTGGCGACGGATTTTTTGATCTGCGCGGCGCTTTGTCTGGCTGCAGTGCTGCCTTTCTGGGGCAGCCAGGAGCCGTTGTGGATTGTGGAAAAATATCTGGCGACGATGTCCAGCTACACCTATGCGACAGTCAACGCGATGAATCTGTTTGCGCTCTTTGGCGGCAACTGGGTCGATCAGACCGCGTCGTTGTTTGGGCCGGTAACCTATCAGATGTTCGGTACGGCGATGATGGTGCTGTCCCTTGTCTATGCAGCCGTCCTGTTCCTGAAAAAGCGCGATCTGCGCGCGCTGCCGATCTGCGGCGCCATCATTCTTTGCGGCGTGTTCGTTCTGGGTGTGCGGATGCACGAGCGATATCTGTTCCCTGCGCTGATGATGCTGCTTTTGGCCTGGGGCTTGTATGGCGACATCCGGCTGATGCATATTTTCGTGCTGTTTAGCGCGTCGCAGTTTATCAATGTGTCGCTGGTACTGGCATATACTCATCTGCTGGAAGGCCAGCAGGTTGCAACCATCGTTTTTTCGCTGATCAACCTGGGGACGCTGGCGTATTTTTGCTATACGGCCTGGGATATTTGCCTGCGCGGGCGCTGCGTTTTGCCGCCGCAGGAAAAAAATGCCGGCGCCAGCCAGCGCGACGACCGGATTTTGGCGCTGAATGCGCCGCAGGACGGTGCGCGCGGGAAAATTACGCGGTTTGATGCGCTGGCCATGAGCATTGTGACGGTGGTTTATGCGGTATTTGCGCTGATCAATCTTGGCGATACCCATGCGCCCATTACGACCTATACCGCCACTGCCCAGCAGGAATCGGTGGTATTTTCCTGGGAAGAGCCGTTTGAGCTGAACCGTTTTGTCTATTATGGCGGCATCAGCGACGGTATTTTCCATCTGGAGGGAAGCGCCGACGGCGAAACCTGGGCGCCGCTTTTGCTCAGCGCCGACGGCGGCAGCTACAGCGAGGGTCAGGTGGTATATGCGCTCAATACCATGTTTGAGTGGCATGAGTTTGACGTCTCGCCCTGTTCGGTTACGCAGGTGCGCCTGACGTTTGAATCGGCGGGCATTTCGTTAATCGAGGTGGGCTTTTGGGATGCGCAGGGTCAGGTGCGTACGCCGGTAAGCGCCCAGGCGCAGGGCGCGCGCGTGGATACCTATGACGCTGCGGCGCTGGTGGATGAGCAGCAGGAAATCCCGGCGCGCCGTTCCTATCTTAATTCCATGTATTTTGACGAAATTTATCATGCAAGAACCGCCTATGAGCATGTAACCGGCATGGAGTGGTACGAGACCACGCATCCGCCGCTGGGTAAGGCGCTGATGTCGCTTTGCATCATGGCCTTTGGCATGACGCCGTTTGCGTGGCGCCTGGCCGGCACCCTGGCGGGGATTTTTATGCTGCCGGGGATGTATATGACGGCAAAGCTGCTGTTTAAAAGAAGCCGGATCGCCCTGATGGCCATGCTGCTTTTAACCTTTGACTGCATGCATTATACCCAAACGCGCATTGCCACGATCGACTCGTTTGCGGTTTTGTTTATCATCTGGATGTTCTATTTCATGATGCGTTATGTGCTTTTGCATAATTTTAATCATGAAAAGCTTTCCAAAACCCTGCCGTGCCTGCTGGCCAGCGGGGTGATGATGGGTCTTGGCATCGCCAGCAAGTGGATCGGGATGTATGCCGGCGCGGGGCTTGCGGTGACGTTTTTCTATTGCCTGTATCTGCGTTGGCGCGAAAGCCGCATTTTGGCAAAGACGCAGGGCGGCGCGGTGATGAAAGCATTTTGGAAAAACGCGCTTTTGACCTGTGCGTTTTGCGTGCTGGCGTTTTTGGTGATCCCGGCGCTGATCTATATGGCGTCCTATACGCAGTATTTTATGATCCGCGGCGGCAAAACGCTTGCCGACTGGTGGGAAGCGCAGCAGTATATGTTCAATTACCATTCCAAACTGGTGGATTCGCACCCCTATGCTTCGCCCTGGTATGAATGGCCACTGATCATCCGTCCCATGTGGTATTACAAGGGCAATCATGACGGTTGGATCGCGACCATCAATGCGATGGGCAACCCGGCCGTCTGGTGGGTCGGCCTGGCGGCAATGCTGTGGCTGATCGGCAGAAAATGCGCCGGTAAGGCGCGCAATCTTCCGGCGACGCTGCTGATCATCGGCGTTGCGGCACAGTTTTTGCCTTGGGTGCTTGTGCCGCGCTCCACGTTTATTTACCATTATTTTGCCAGCGTCCCCTTTATCATCTGGGCGATCTGTTATTTTGTCAGCGAGTATTTTGAAAACGCGGACCCTGCGGGACGCAAAAAACTGACGCGCGCTTGTGTCGGGTATCTGGCGGTCGCGCTGGCGCTGTTTGTATTCTTCTATCCGGCGATTTCCGGTGTGGATATGCCCGTATGGTACGCGCAGCTGCTCAGGTGGATGCCGACGTGGACCATTTGGGCGTACTGAGGAAGGGATTGTATGGAAAAATTAAAAAAACTCGCCGGTCAGGGCATTCGGTTTGCCCTGGTCGGCTGTGTCAATACGCTGGTGGACATGGGCGTGTATGCTCTTTTGACGCTTACGCCGTTTTTTGCGGCGCACTATCTGGCGGCGCAGACGATTTCCTATTCCTGCGGCGTGCTCAACAGCCTGTGGATGAACAAAAGCTTTACTTTCCGCGAAAAAAAAGCCATGGGCGCCAAACGCGTCGCGTTGTTTTTTGCGGTGAATCTGGTTTCGCTGGGCGTTTCCTCCCTGGCGCTGTACCTGTGCGTCGACCGGTTTGGTTTGGGTCGGATGGCGGGGAAGTGCGTGGCGGTCGTGTGTTCGCTGGGCGTTAATTTTGTGCTGAACAAGCTTTTGGTATTTCAGGAGAAATAAAACGGAAGAAGGGGGAAGCCGCCATGCTCTCTGAGGTGATGTCCTGCGGCCTTATGGGAATCAACGGTTTTGCCGTTACCGTGGAGGCGGACTGCAGCGACGGCATGCCGATGTTTGAACTGGTCGGCCTGCCGGACGCAGCGGTGAAGGAATCGCGCGAACGGGTGCGCTCGGCGATGAACAACAGCCGTCTGCCGTTTCCCTATATGCGTATGACCGTCAATCTGGCGCCGGCGGATGTCCGAAAGGAAGGACCGGCGTATGATCTGCCCATAGCAGTCGCGCTTTTGCTGGCCACAGGGAAATTGCCGCCCCAAAGCGCTGCCGGCGCAGTGTTTGCCGGCGAACTGGCGCTCGACGGCGCGGTCCGGCCGATTTCCGGTGTTTTGCCCATGGTCATTTCAGCGCGCAAAAACGGCGTCAAGACGTTTTTCCTGCCGGAGGGCAGCGTGCAGGAGTGCGCCTGTATCGGGGATGTAACGGTTTATCCGGTCAAATCCCTTGCGCAGCTGGCGGAACATCTGCGCGGCAAAAACGCGATTGAGCCGCAGGGGCAGACGCCGTATGCGCCGGATCCGCATACGCAGGAGGATCCGTTTGATTTTAAATTCGTGCGCGGGCAGCATTTTGCCAAGCGTGCGCTGGAGATTGCGGCGGCGGGCGGGCATAATCTTCTGATGATCGGCCCGCCGGGCTCCGGCAAGACGATGATGGCGCGGGCGCTGCCCTCCATCCTGCCGGATATGACCTTTGAAGAGGCGCTGGAGGTGACGCAGATCCACTCCATTTCCGGCCAGCCAATGCAGGGCATCTGGACAAAACGGCCGTTTCGCGCGCCGCATCATACGGCCTCTCCCGCTTCGCTCATCGGCGGCGGGCGCGACGCGATGCCGGGGGAAATCTCAAAGGCGCATAACGGCGTGCTGTTTTTGGACGAGCTGCCCGAATTTTCCAGAAATGTGCTGGAGGCGCTGCGTCAGCCGATGGAAGACGGTCAGGTGATGGTGACCCGTGTTGGCGCGCAGATTACCTATCCCTCGCGATTTATGCTGGTATGTTCGATGAATCCCTGCCCCTGCGGCAATCTGGGGGTGCGCGGGGCGGTCTGCCGCTGTACGCCGGGGCAGATCCAGCGGTATCTGGGCCGGATTTCCGGCCCCATGCTCGATCGGATCGACATGCACATTGAGGTCAGCTCCATTGCCGTGACGCAGATGACCCAGGGGGAGCCGCAGGAGGAACCCAGCAGCGCCATTCGGGCGCGGGTCAGTACGGCGCGCAAAGTGCAGCAGCAGCGGTATGCCGGGCGGAAAATCTACGCCAACAGCCAACTGGATGCGTCGATGATGGAACATTTTTGCCCCATTACGCCGCAGGGACGGGAACTGATCGAGCTTGCCAGTGAGCAGCTGAAGCTGTCCTCGCGCGGATATACGCGCATGCTCAAGGTGGCGCGTACCATTGCCGATTTGGCGGGAAGCGAGATCATCGATCAGACTCATATTGCCGAGGCGGTGCAGTATCGTTCGCTGGATCGGAAATACTGGGGATGACGCGGTTTCAACGGCCTGTGCGCAATGCATCTGAACGTGGGCGCGGAATTGGCCGTGTGCCGGCCCATGACGGCAATAATAATGGAAAATATTCATACCTGCCGCGCTGCGGCAATGGCCCGCAGGGCATATAAGAATCGATTTTATACGGCGCTGATTTTTGTTAAAAAGACCGGTTCATCCATCAGATGAATCGGTTTTTTTATATGCACGGCGGGCATGGGGGCCGGACATAGTGCGAGGCCTGCAATATTGTCCATGATCCGCTTGATGGATTGAAACGCGCATGCTATAATAAAAAATACTATGGATTGCTGTGTATAGCGGATTGGACTGCGGCGCACCGTATTCCGGATGCGCGGTTGTTGAAAAGCATGTATCGAGGGTGGGGCAATGACGTATTCTATAGAGGAACGGGCGCTGATTGTTTTAAGCTCCATTGAGGGCGTCGGGCCAAGGCGCATCAGCCGGCTGCTGGCCGCCGTGCAGCGGCCGCAGGAGGTGTTTGCCCTGGATCCGGGGACGCTGCGCGAAATTCTCGGGCCGGCCTTATGCGCCCGATTTTTGCAATGCGCCTGTGACGGCGATCATGAGGCGCTGTTTAAACGCCTTGACGCCCTTGACGTGCGCGCCGTCACGCGGTATTCGCCGCAATACCCTGCGGCGCTGGAGGATATTTTTGATCCGCCCTATGTGCTTTATGTCCGCGGAACGCTGCCCCTTGCACAGGAAAAGGCGGTCGGTGTGGTCGGTTCCCGTACGGCAACGCGCTACGGTCAAAGCGCAGCCCGCAGTTTGAGCGCGCAGCTGGCGCGTCAGGACGTGTGCGTTGTTTCCGGTATGGCCAGAGGAATCGACTCTGCGGCGCATCTGGGCGCTTTGGATGCAGGCGGGAAAACCATCGCGGTGATGGGCTGCGGGCTGGATATCTGCTATCCGCCGGAAAACAGGGGATTGTTTGACCGCATTGCCGGTCAGGGCGCGCTGGTGAGCGAATATTTGCCCGGCGCGCAGCCGCTGCCGATCCATTTCCGTCAGCGTAACCGGATTATTGCCGGGCTTTCCCAGGCGTGCCTGATGGTGGAGGGCGCGCGCAGATCCGGCGCGATGATCACAGTGGACTTTGCGGCGGATGCAGGCCGGGAGATTTTTGCCGTGCCCGGGCCGATTGATTCGCCCATGAGCGAAAGCCCAAACCAGCTGATCCGCGACGGCGCGCATCTGGCCGCCAGCGCGATGGATATTGTGGAAACCATGGGCTGGGGCGTGCGCACGGCGGAAAAACCGCGCGGCAATACGTCCTCGGTTCAGCTCGACGCGCAGGAGGCGGCGGTGGTTGCGCCGCTTTTAAGGGAGGATTTAACCTTTGACGAGCTGGAGCAAATCACAAAAATGCAGCCGCAGGCTTTAAATTCGCTCTTGACAATGCTATCATTACGGGGAATAATAAAACAGCACCCCGGCGGCGTTTATTCTACCCAATGACGCGCCGCAACAATATTTCGGAGGATTTCAATGGCAGCCAAACAAAAACTGGTGATCGTCGAATCGCCCGCCAAGGCAAAGACCATCGGCAAATTCCTTGGCAAGGGCTATAAAATAGAAGCTTCCAACGGCCATGTGCGCGATCTGCCCAAATCGACGCTGGGCGTGGACGAGGAACATAATTTTGAACCCAAATATATTACGATCCGCGGACGCGGCCCGATTATCGAAAAAATCAAGCGCGAGGCCAAGACCGCTTCAAAGATCTACCTGGCGACGGACCCTGACCGCGAAGGGGAGGCGATTTCCTGGCATCTGGCGCATATCCTGCACCTGGATCCCAGCTCGCCCTGCCGCATTGAGTTTCAGGAGATCACCAAAAACGCAGTGACCAATGCGATCAGCCATCCGCGCCCGCTGGATTTGCAGCGGGTGGATTCCCAGCAGGCAAGACGCGTGCTGGACCGGCTGGTGGGCTATAAGATCAGCCCGCTGTTGTGGGCAAAGGTGCGCAAGGGGCTGTCCGCAGGGCGCGTGCAGTCTGTGGCGGCCAAGATGATTGTGGATCGGGAACGGGAAATCGACGCGTTTGTGCCGGAGGAATTTTGGACGATCAGCGCGCAGTGTACCGACGGCAAGCGGGCGTTCCCGGTGCGTTTTGTGGGCTTTGGCGCAGAAAAAACGCCGATTCCCGACGAGCAGGCGGCCAATGCGGCGGTAAAGCGGTTGGAACAGGGCGTTTACACCGTGCGGGATCTGCGCCGCGGCGAAAGACGAAAAAACCCGGCCGCGCCGTTTACCACTTCAAACCTTCAGCAGGAAGCGGCCCGGAAACTCGGTTTTACCACATCAAAAACCATGCTGATCGCCCAGCAGCTTTATGAAGGCGTCGAGCTTAAAGGAGAAGGCGCGGTGGGTCTGGTCAGCTATATCCGTACCGACTCGACCCGTATTTCCCAGGAAGCGCTCGACGACGTGCGCGCCTATATCGGCGAGCATTATGACGCGCAGTATCTGCCGGAACAGCCCAATGTGTATAAAAGCCGCCGCGGCGCGCAGGATGCGCATGAGGCGATTCGCCCCACGCTTTTGACCCGTACGCCCGAGAGCGTCAAAGCTTCGGTTACGCGCGACCAGTATCGGCTCTATAAGCTGATTTATACCCGGTTTGTCGCCTCACAGATGACGCCGGCGATTTATGATACGCTGTCCATGAGCGTGACCAACGGCGACGCGGTGTTCGTATTTTCCGGCATGCACAAGCGGTTTAACGGCTATTCCGTTCTTTACGAGGAAGGCAGCGATGCGCCGGCGGAAAAGGAAAGCGTGCTGCCCCAGGTGCAGCAGGGCGCTCAGGTGACCCTTGACGAACCGGAGTGCCAGCAGCATTTCACCCAGCCGCCCCAGCGCTATACCGAGGCGTCCCTGGTGCGTACGCTGGAAGAACAGGGAATCGGACGGCCGTCCACCTATGCGCCGACCATCGCTACGATTATCAGCCGCGGTTATATCAAGCGCCAAAACCGTACGCTGGTGCCGACGGAGCTGGGCGAAGTGGTAACGGATTTGCTGGCGGAACATTTTTCCGACGTGGTCAATATTGAATTTACCGCCTCCATGGAGGAACAGCTCGACGAAGTGGAGGAAGGCCAGCAGGACTGGCATCAGGTTATCGCCGGTTTCTATGGGGAATTTAAGCAATCGGTGGATAAGGCGGAACAGCTGATTGAAAAAATTGAAATCAAGGACGAGCCCTCTGATGTGATCTGCGAAAAATGCGGCGCCAACATGGTTTATAAAATGGGCCGGTACGGCAAATTCCTGGCCTGTCCCAACTACCCGGAATGCAAAAATACACAGCCGATCATCGTGGCGCTGGACGTGCCCTGTCCCAAGTGCGGCGCCAGGCTTTTGGAGCGTACGACGCGCCGGGGTAAAAAGTTTTATGGCTGTGAGCGCTATCCCGAGTGTGATTTTACGTCCTGGGATATGCCGGTGAAGGAAAAATGCCCGCAGTGCGGCGGTATGATGGTGCGCAAGTTTGACCGGAAAGGGTCGGTTTATCACCTGTGCGTCGATCCTGCGTGCAAATACAAATCCGAACCGATGGAGGCGCCTGACGTTGAGTAAGACGGTAACCGTTGTCGGCGCCGGGCTTGCAGGGTGCGAGGCGGCCTGGGCGCTGGCGAACCGGGGCATTGCGGTGCGCCTGGTGGAAATGAAGCCGGAGCATAAATCTCCGGCGCATCACAGCGACGATTTTGGCGAGCTGGTTTGCTCCAATTCGCTCAAGGCCATGCGGATTGACAGCGCGGCGGGCCTGCTCAAAGCGGAGATGCGTCAGCTGGGGTCGCTGATTTTGCAGGCGGCGCAGGAAACCAGCGTCCCGGCCGGCGGCGCGCTGGCGGTGGACCGGGCGCTGTTTAGCGCCTATATTACCGAAAAAATTCGCAGTCATCCGGCAATTTCGGTCGAGCATGCGCGCGTGGAACAAATCCCGGATTCGCCGGCGATCATTGCGACCGGTCCTTTGACCGACGGCGCGCTGGCGCAGGCCATTGCGGAAAAAAGCGGTCAGGATGCGCTGAGCTTTTTTGACGCTGCGGCGCCGATTGTTACGCGCGAGAGCATCGATATGGACAAAGCGTACTTGAAATCCCGCTATGACCGGGGAGACGGGGACGATTATATCAACTGTCCGATGGATGAACAAACGTATACCCGCTTTGTTACCGAGCTTTTGAACGCCCAGACCGCGCCGGTGCACGGGTTTGAGGAAAATATGCTCTTTGAAGGGTGTATGCCCATTGAATCCATGGCCAGAAGAGGCTTTCAGACGCTGGCTTTCGGCCCGCTCAAGCCCATCGGGCTGGAGGATCCCCGTACGGGGAAGATGCCCTTTGCCGTGGTGCAGCTGCGTCAGGATGACGCGTCCGCGTCGATGTATAATCTGGTCGGCTTTCAGACGCGCCTGAAATTTCCCGAGCAGAAACGTGTGTTTTCGTTGATCCCGGGGCTTGAAAACGCGCAGTTTGTCCGCTATGGCGTCATGCATCGGAACACTTATCTGCGCTCGCCGGGGTTTTTAAACGCCAATTATGAGGTGATTGCCTGTCCGGGGCTGTATTTTGCCGGTCAGATTACCGGCGTGGAGGGCTATGTGGAATCCGCGGCGTCCGGCCTTACGGCGGGCATCGCGCTGGCGGCGGCGCTCAAGGGCATGCCTGCGCCGGATTTTACCGCCAAAACGGTGATCGGCGGCCTGGGACGCTATATCAGCGCGCCGCACAGCCGGTTTGATCCGATGAACGCGAATTTTTCCATTGTGGAACCGCTGCCGGGTCGATATAAAAATAAAAAGCTTAAGTATGCGGCCTATGCCGAGCGTTCGCTTGCGCACATCAGCGGCATGCTTTTGCCCTGAGCGTAAAGGGGAGAGGCGCATGCGCATCATCGCAGGCAAATATGGCTCAAGAAAGCTCAAATCGCTCGACGGGCTGGATACGCGGCCGACGCTTGACCGCGTGAAGGAATCGTTGTTTAATATTCTTGGCAAACGGCCGCTGCAGGCGCAGGTGCTGGATCTGTTTTCCGGTTCCGGCTCGCTGGGGCTGGAGGCGCTTTCAAGGGGCGCGCAGTTCTGCGTGCTCAACGACGCTTCGCCGGAGGCGGTGGAGATCATTCAGGACAATGTCGAAGCGCTGAAGGTCCAGGATGATACCGGTGTGATGTGTCAGGACGCCTTTGTGGCGGTGGATATTCTGGCCGATGCCGGCATGGCGTTTGATCTGATTTTTCTGGATCCGCCCTATGACGCCGGGCTGTACGCGCCGGTATTGGAGAAGATCCGGGATCGGGGGATTTTGGCGCCGGAGGGCATGATCGTCTGTGAGCACCGGCGCGGATCGACGTTTGAGATTCCCTATGAATACCGCATTTACGACCGGCGGACCTATGGCCGCAGCACGATCAGCTTTATCATCGAGGAGGTGGTCAACTGATGCGCGTTTGCGTTTACGCCGGTTCGTTTGACCCGCCGACGCTGGGGCATCTGGATCTGATCCGCCGCGCAAGCGGCATGTACGATCAGGTTCGCGTGGCGGTATTGATCAATCCGGACAAAAAAGGCGTTTTTACGCCGCCGCAGCGGGTCGCGCTGCTGAAAAAGATAACACAGGATCTGCCCAATGTCGTCTGTGAGGCGGACAGCGGCGCGCTTTTGGCCTATGCCCAGCGCGTCGGCGCATGCGCGGTGGTACGCGGGCTGCGCAATGAGGCCGATTTTCTATACGAATATCAGTGGGCGCTGATCAACCGTCAGCTTTGCCCGCAGATCGAGTGGGTATATCTGATGTCCGATCCGTCCTGTGCGCATGTGTCATCCAGCCATGTGCGCCAGCTGGGAGCGTTGGGGTTTGCTTTGGACGCGTTTTTGCCGCCGTCCATTGTGGATGAAGTGACTGAAAAACTGAGGGGGACACAAAAATGAGCATGAATTCGCAGGACAATGGCCGCGGCGAAAAAAACAGAACCTTGATGGAGCTGATCGAGGAACTGGACGATCTGGTTCGAAACGCAGGCGCGGTGCCGCTTTCCGGCGGGAACAAGCGCGTGGTGTATTACGACGAGATCATGGAAATTCTGGACGATATGCGCGTGGCGCTGCCGCGCGATGTGATTGAAGCGCAGAAAATTTTGCAGGACCGCGAAAAAATTCTGCAGGATGCCCGTGAAACCGAGCGGCGTATTTTGCTTGACGCCAATACGCGCCATGATGAGCTGGTCAGCGAGCACAGCATTTTGCAGGACGCGCGCAACCAGGCGGGACAGCTTTTGGCGCAGGCCGACGCCAGCGCGCAAAATATCGTCGGCGAGGCCACCGAGTACGCCATGCGCATGGTGGAAAATCTGCACAAAACCACCGTCGGCGTTATCGGAGATCTGGAAGCGACCCGGGATGAACTGGTACGGATGAGCCGCAATCCCTATGGCGGGCAGGAGCAGCACAGCTGAATTCTGCTGTGCGCCGGATGACGCCGCGGCCCTTCGGGCAGCAGGACGGGAATTTCGCGCGAAGCCTAGCCCCAAAACAGCAGCGGCGCGAGCAGAAGCGCGGAAATGACGCTGTGAACGGCTTTGCGCAGAAAATACGAACCGGCGGGCAGCAGATGGCTGGCGTAGGTCAGCGCCTGCATGCCCAGACAGAGTCCCCCGAAGGAAACGGCCGCGCAAAGGGCGACGGCTTTGACGGCGGCTGGCAGCGGCAGCGCGCCCAAATACGAGCAGCCGCAGGTCATTTCCAATATGGCGCTGAGCAGGAAAAAGCGCTGAGGCAAAAAGCGGATCAGCACGGAGAAAAACGCCATGGCGGCGGCGACGGAAAGCATTGCGCCGCTACTTTGACCGATGGCCTGGCATAATAGCTCTGAAAAAGACGCCGTCGGCATTTGCGCGGCGTTTTGCGGCGTTCGGCCGTCTTTTTCGGCAAAAAGGACGGCGCATAAAAGCGCGCCGAGCCAGTGTGCTGCAAGGATAGCTGTGCCCAGACGCGGCTGGCCGAGCGTCATGGCGCCGAGACTGCCCAAAATGAAACCGGGCGAAACCACCGAACCGGCGGTGAGCATGGTACGCGCCTGCGCGCGGGTCAGCGCGCCCTTGCTTTGCTGTTCGCAGATGACCTTGGCGCCGGTTGGAAACCCTGCGCAAAAACAAACGGCCAAAAGCGCCAGCGCCTGTGCGTTCATGCCGAAAAGCCTTTGGGTCAGCGCCAAAGGCCGGTTTTGTCCCAATTGGGTCACACCGCTTTTTTCAAGCAGCAGCGCGCCGATAAAGCAGGGCATCAGCGTGGGCAGCACCCGGGTAAACCATAATAAAAGCGCGTCGGTGGCGGCCTGCGCGGCTTTTGCCGGGGATGCAAGCACCAGTACCAGATAAATCACAGCGGGTATCCAAATCGTCTTTTTCAACGTCATCACCGTTTTAACTTTATGATACGGGAGGCAATGCCATGAATTGTGACAATGTAAAAATCGGCCTGGCGCTGGGCGGCGGCTTCTTTCGGGGCATTGCCCATATCGGCGTTTTGCAGGTGCTTGCCGAAAACAAGATCCCGATCAGTATGGTGGCAGGGACGTCCATTGGTTCGGCGGTTGGCGCGGCGTATGCCGCCGGGGCGGACCCGTTTATGCTGGGCAAGCTGGTGTGCGCCTGCTCGGAAAATATGTTCTATGACGTGGGCATGCCGCGGATGGGGCTGATCAAGGGCGAAAAGATCGTTGCCTTTATGCGGACCATTACAGGCAATAAAAGCTTTGAGCAGACGAAAATCCCATTTGCCGCCGTTGCCTGCGATATTGAGCGGGGTGAAAAGATCGTCCTGTCCCAGGGCAATCTGGCGCAGGCGGTGCGAGCGAGCGTTTCCGTGCCGGGCGTCTTTCGTCCGGTGGAATATGAGGGCCGGCTGCTGGTGGACGGCGGCGTCATGGAACGGCTGCCGGTAAGCGTGGTGCGCGATATGGGCGCAGATGTGACGATCGCCGTGGATGTCGGCGCGCGTACCGGCAGCTACAGCGTGCGCAACACTGTAGACGTCATGATGCGCGCGCTGGAACTGATGGAGTATCAGGTCATTGCCTCTGAAACGCCGCCGGACGTGCTGCTGCATCCGGAATTGCATCATATTACGATGACGAGCCTGAGCCAGGCGCAGGAGTGTCTGGAGCGCGGCAGAGGTGAGGCGACCTATCATCTGCCGGAAATTTTTGCAGCGATTGAAGCTGTACAGAGAAAGAAGGAGGCAGGCTGAGATGCGCTATGCAATTTTGCCGGCGCCGCACGCCAACGTCCGTTACGATGCGGTGCAGCGCGAACTGATACGGGCAGAGCTGTCGATTTTGCTGGGCGATGCGCACCCGGTTGAGTCAATCCCCTTCGCCGGCACGCCGTTTTTGTGTTTTGACGCGCCGGACGAGCCGTTTTTTCGCCGGTTAGCCTATCGCCTCAGCGCGGCCTATGTGGTGTTTGAAGTGCGCGACGGGCTGCTGTGCCCTCTGGACAATCCCAATCCGGCCTTTTTGCCGGACGATGTTTCCGGTGTGCTCAAGTACAAGGGAAAAACCAACGAGGTTTTTACCGCGCTGCTGATCAATCTGGCGGTGTTCAGCGGCGATTATGCCAATCGCTTTGACCAGCATTTAAAAATCCTCGATCCCGTCTGCGGGCGCGGCACGGCGCTGTTTGAAGCGCTGAAAATGGGCTATGAGGCCAGCGGCGTTGAAATCGATAAAAAGGATACCGACGAGCTGAACCGTTATTTTAAAAAATATCTGGAATATCATCGCTACAAACATACCGTCCGGCAGACCAGCCTGACCGTCGGCGGCAAAGCGGGCGGGACGCGTTTTTCCTATGCGTTTGCGCCCGATGCGCAGGCGCTAAAGACGCAGCCCGGCTGTTTGACCGTGGTGCAGGGCAACAGCATGGACTGTCCTGCGTTTTTCAAAAACGCGCAGTTTCATGCCATTGCGGCCGATCTGCCCTATGGCGTGCAGCATGCGGGTCAGGACGGCAAGCGGCCGATTCCGCCGGCGCTGCTGCTTGAAAAGCTGGCGCCCGCCTGGGTTCGGGTCTTAAAGCCCGGCGGTGCGGTGGCGGTGTCGTATAACGTCCATACGCTGCCCACGGAAAGGGCGCGCGCAATTTTAGCGGCGCAGGGACTGAAGGTGCTTCAGGGCGGTGCATACGATTGCTTTGCGCATTGGGTGGAGCAGGCCGTAACCCGGGATATTGCCGTTGCTGTGCTGGAATAAAAGGGACAGGCGCTCGATTTTTGACAAAGTCGGGCGCTTTTTCGTTTGGGCAATTCGTCTGCGTTGGTCTGCGGACCCCAGGAAATCTGGCTGCGGGAAAAAGGAGAGCGTCATGAAAACGCTTTATGTAACCGATCTTGACGGGACGCTGCTGCGCTCCGATACGCGTTTGAGCGCGTATACGGTGGAAACAATCAACGCCATGGTGGCAAAAGGTATGATTTTTACCTATGCGACCGCCCGGTCCGAACAGTCTGCCCAGCGTGTCTGCCAGGGGTTGGATATGCGGATTCCCGTCATCGTTTACAACGGCGCGCGGATTGTTCGCCCGGAGAACGGCGGCGTGCTGCTGTCGCTGTCGTTTGACGCGCAGATGCGTAAGCACACGGCGGACTATTTGTCCGGCCTGGATATTGATCCGCTGGTATACGCCTTTGTAGACGGCGTGCAGCGCGTATCCTGGCTTGAAGGGCGGGAAAACGAAGGAATTCGACATTACTTGAGCCAGCGCGCCGGGGATCCGAGGCTGCGCCCGGTCCTGTCGCGCCGGCAGCTGTATGCGGGCGATGTGTTTTATTGTACCTGTGTAGGTGATAAAACGCAGCTGGAACCGGTCTATGCGCATTTTCATGCCGACGCACGGTTTACCTGCCTGATGCAGCAGGAGCTTTACCGCAGGGAGTATTGGTGCGAGCTGATGCCTCGGGCTGCCACCAAGGCCAACGCCGTTTTGAAGCTCAAGCAGCTTTTGGGCTGCGGCCGGGTGGTCAGCTTTGGCGATGCGGTCAACGATCTGGCGATGTTTGATGTATCAGATGAATGTTATGCGGTCTCCAATGCGGTGGACGCGCTCAAGGCACGCGCGAGGGCGGTCATCGATTCCAATGATCGGGACGGCGTGGCGCGTTATCTTGCGGGCCGCATTTTGGCAACGCCTGACGAAAAAACATTTGGATCAAGGAGGGATCAGCCATGACAGGGATGCGCTGTAAAATGGCATCCTTTGCCGTTGTCGGCAAGGAGGGCTCGACCCGGGATGGCGCGGGCTTTGTGCAGGCGCTCTGGCGGGAAGCAAACGGAGCGTTTGATCAGATCGCCCATTTGGCCATCCGGGACGAAAAGGGCCGGCCGGTTGGCATTTGGGGCGCAATGACGGATTTTTCCAGGACATTTCAGCCCTGGGAGGACGATTTTTCCAAAGGGCTGTATCTGGCGGGGGTACAGTGCGCGCCGGATGCAGCGATTCCCGCTGGATGGGCCAAATGGATGGTGCCGGCGTTTGAATATTGCTGTATCCGGGCGCAGGGCAGCGACGCGTTTAAAAAAGCCCTCGCGCAGTTTCGGGCGCAGGGCGATGGCCTTGCAGGGGCAGTACAGGAATTTTATGACGCTCAGACAGGCGCGTGCACGTTCTTTTTCCCAATTGCGCGGCTCTGATCGATTGCGCAATGGATCGCCGCGGCGGATGCAGCGGCCTGTATTTTCTGTTACCGAAGCACATCAAGCATGGCGCTGATGCCGGCGGTCATTTGTTCAAGGGTCATGCTGGGCAACTGTTTTTTTGCTGCCTGCATGGGCAGACAGGGGACGTGAACGAAGCCTGCGGCGATCTTCCGATGCGCGCCGATTTCCAGCGCGCAATACAGCGTGCAGTTGCATACATATGCGCCGGCGCTGAGGGAAACCTGCGCGGGAATCCCCGCCGCCTGGGCTGCATCTGCCATCGCGTAGACCGGCAGGGTTGAAAAGTAAGCGTCGGGGCCGTCGGGACGGATCCTGCTCCTGCGCGGCTGTGCGCCGTCATTGTCGGGAATCGAGGCGTCCATCCAATTGATCCCGATCCGTTCGGGCGTGAGGGCGGCGCGGCCCGCAGCCTGCCCCAGGCAAAGCACTGCGTCGGGACAAAACCGATCGATTTTTTGCAGCAGCGTGCTGGGCGCGCCGGAAAATGAAACGGGCAGCAGCGCTTTTGCAATCCGAAGCCCCTTTGGCTCCCGGATCTGTTCCAGCACCAGCGCGGAGGGATTGACGGATTCGCCGCCGAACGGTTCAAAAGCGGTAAGCAGCAGTTTCATGGAAGGACACCTCTTCTTGATAAAATCGTTTCAACCAAAAGCGCATTGGACATGCCCGCATGGCGGGTTTGTGCGCCGCGGCGGGTCAGATGCGCATGGGTGAAGTCGTCAGATCGCGCCGGATGGGCTGACAGGCGGCCAGATCGGCCAGATCCTGAGCCCGCATATCCAGCAAAAGACAATCGTTTGGCGGCGCGTCGGCAATTTTGGTCAAAATGGGTATTTGGGCCCGCTGCTTGATCTGCTTGAGCAATGCGGCGCTGCCGGTTCGGAAGCCCAAAAGCCGGGCATAGGGCGCTGTGGGCGTTTGTTTTTCCAGCTCCTTTGTCATGCCAAGGGCGGCGGCGCAGACGGCTCTGCGAATCGCCGCCATGGTATAGCGCTTGCATTTGACGTTTGCAAACAGCTCTTCCAGCGTCCGGCTGACCTGTGCGGCCTGAAAAATACGGTTTTCCAGCCCCTCGCGCATGCCGGAAATTGCAGACATGCGCTCCGGCGTCATGGTGCGCAGCGCATAGAGCACGGCCTGGTTCAGATCGTCTAAACAAAGCGGCTTTGCGGGCAAAAGCGCGGCGGAAAAATCCGGCAGTATCGCCAGCGCCTGCCCTCTTTGCGTTTCGTCTGCAAAAAGCCCAGCGCGGATCGCGCCGGCGCTGGCAAAGGCGTCCAGCGTTTTTGCATGGTGCGCGCCGGTGCGCAAAACGGCGGCGGCCTGCAAATGCGGCGCATAGGCCGCGATGGCACGCAGATATTCCACGCCAAGGGTAAAATTGGGCAGACTGAGCCAGGGGGACAGCGCGCCTGCCGCTTCGCCCAGCGCACGGGGATAGCTTTTGCCGTCTTTTAGCCCCTGCGTCGGGTCGATCTGAAGCCGTGCGGCCTGCTCAAGCAGGGCCAAATCGTCGTTTTCACTGCCGAAACAAAGCGCGTCGGCGCCAAGGGCGGACAGCAGCGTTACGCCGCCGCGGGCAAAATCCGGCGCGGCGCCAAGCGCGAAGCGCACCGGCAGTTCAAACACCGCGTCCGCGCCGCCCAAAAGGGCCATTTTTGTACGGCGCCATTTGTCGCATATGGCCAGATCGCCCCGCTGAACAAACGGCCCGGACAGCGCGCAGACGATGTAATCCGCCTGCGTTTTTTCGCGCGCCAAACGGATATGCGCGCTGTGCATGGCGTGAAAAGGGTTATATTCGCAGATAATTCCGGTAATTTTCATGATTTTTGTTCTTTTCTTTTCCTGTAAATGCGTGTATAATAATTGGAGATTATGTTGCGGCAAGTCCGCATAAATTTTAGGAGGGAACTTCCATGAGCGTTATGGATCGCATCAAGCAGCGCGCCCAGGCCAATGTAAAACACATCGTGCTGGCCGAAGGCACCGAGCCGCGCACCGTCAAAGCGGCGCAGATGATCACCCAGCAGAAGCTTGCCAAGGTGACGCTGATCGGCAATGAAGCGGAAATTGCGGCGCAGGGTGTGGATCTGACCGGCGTGCAGATCATCGACCATACCAAGAGCGACAAGCTGGAGGAATATGCCAATCTGTTTTATGAACTGCGCAAAAACAAGGGGATGACCCCTGAAAAAGCCCGCGAAACGCTGCTGGCCAGCACGCTGTATTTTGGCGTGATGATGGTCAAGGCCGGCGATGCGGACGGCATGGTCGCCGGCGCGATCAATTCCACCGGCAATGTGCTGCGCCCGGCGCTGCAGATCATCAAGACGGCTCCCGGCATCTCCGTTGTCTCTTCCTGTTTTATCATGGATTGCCCCGCCCGTCAATACGGTCAGGACGGCGTGATGGTCTTTGGCGACTGCGCCGTGATTCCCAATCCCACCAGCGACGAGCTCGCCGCCATTGCAGTGGCTTCTGCCAACAGCGCCAGGGTGATTGCCGAGATTGATACGCCCAAAGTTGCGATGCTCTCTTTCTCCACGAAGGGTTCTGCAAAGCATGAAAATGTAGACAAGGTTGTGGAAGCGACGGCAAAGGCCAAGGCGCTGGCGCCCGAACTGAACATCGACGGCGAGCTGCAGGCAGACGCCGCGCTGGTCGCGTCCGTCGGCGCGCTCAAGAGCCCCGGCAGCACAGTGGCCGGTCAGGCCAACGTGCTGGTATTCCCGGATCTTCAGGCGGGCAATATCGGCTATAAGCTGGCACAGCGTCTGGGCGGCGCCGAAGCCGTCGGCCCGATCATTCAGGGCCTGGCAAAGCCGGTGAACGACCTGTCCCGCGGCTGCTCCGCGGAGGACATTGTGGGCGTTGTGGCGATCACTGCGCTTCAGGCGGCCAGCAATTAAAGGAGGAAGCGTACAGAAATGATCGTTCTTGTCATCAATGCGGGTTCGTCCTCGCTGAAATATCTTTTGATTGAAACGGATACCGAAGACGTTCTTGCCAAGGGTACGGTCGAGCGCGTGGGCATCGAAGGCTCCAAGCTGACCCAGAAATCGCCCAAGGGTGAATTTGTCATCGAAGCGCCCATGGCGAACCATACCGACGCCATGCGGTATACCGTCGCGGCTTTGACCGACGGTGAAAAGGGCGTTATTGCCGATATGAGCTCCATCAAGGCGGTGGGGCACCGCGTGCTGCACGGCGGCGAGAAGTTTTCCGCTTCCGTTGTGGTTGACGATGCGGTTTTGGACGCCATCCGCGAGAATATCCCGCTGGGCCCGCTGCACAATCCGGCCAACCTGCAGGGCATCGTGGCCTGCCAGCAGATCATGCCCGGCGTGCCGCAGGTAGCGGTGTTTGATACGGCGTTCCATCAGACCATGCCCGCCCATGCGTTTATGTATGCGCTTCCTTATGAATACTATGAAAAGTATCATGTGCGCCGCTATGGCTTCCACGGCACGAGCCACCGGTTCGTATCGGCGAAGGTTGCCGAGCTGTGCGGGAAGAAGAAAGAAGACCTGCGCACCATCGTGTGCCATCTGGGCAACGGTTCGTCCGTGTCCGCCGTGGCGTACGGCAAATGCGTGGACACCTCCATGGGCATCACGCCTCTGGAAGGCTTGATGATGGGTACCCGCAGCGGCGACATGGACCCGGCGATTACCGAATATCTGATGCACAACACGGGGCTGTCCATTGAGGAGATCACCAACGTTTACAACAAGAAATCCGGTATGCTGGGCATTTCCGGCGTTTCTTCCGATATGCGCGACCTGCATGCCGCTGTCAACGCAGGCAATGCGCGCGCGGCGTTGGCGCTGGAGATGGTCTGCTACCGCATTACCAAGTACGTTGGCGCGTTCGCAGCGGCGATGGGCGGCGTGGACGTGATTGCCTTTACCGGCGGTATCGGCGAAAATGACGCGGTTGTGCGCCAGAAGGTCATGGCGAACCTGGGTTACATGAACGCCAGCATTGACGAAGCGAAAAACGAGGCGGAAAATCACAAGCAGGTTGAGATTACCGGCAAGGATTCCAAGGTGCGCGTTTGGGTTGTCAATACCAATGAGGAATTGGCAATTGCCCGTGACACGGTTGAACTGGTTGCAAAATAAATCCTGCTCCAATACCCCGGCAGATAGGACTTGTCGGGGTATTTTATTTTTTTGAAGTATGCAGGGAGTCCCGATATGAGTCTGTTTCACACCATGCCCAGGGCGTTTGCCATTCAGTACAATACCCATGACAGCCTGCCGACGATGCACCAGGCGCATTACCATGACAATTATGAGCTTTATTACCAGGTGGCGGGCGACCGGTATGTGTTTGCGCGCGACGCGTTTTGTTACGTCAGACAGGGGGGCCTGGTTTGGCTAAACAAGCTGGAACTGCACCAATCCTTTCAGGGCGATCAATCGCAGGGCGCGCGGATTGTTGTGAATTTTACAGAGGCTTTTTTGTCCGATGCGCTCCGGGAGGAAAAGGCGGCGTTTCTGGCGCTTGTCCAGGGTCCGTTTTTTCAGCTTTCCCTGGATGAAAAACAACAGGCGACCGCCCTTTGCCTGTTTAAACAGATTCAGTGGGCGTATCGGGAAGGGGAAACGCTTTACGCCAAGCTGGCGCTGGGGCAGCTTCTGGTGCTCGTCCGGCGCTGGATCCGGCAAAGCGGCGGGGTACAGCCGGCAAATGGGCCGGTGGATCCGAAAATAGAGCGCATTGCGATGACGGTTGCGTATTTGAAAGCGCATTTTACCCAAAAGATCACGCTGGAAGCGGTGGCGCGCCAGTTTTATGTTACGCCCAGCTATTTAAGCCGCAGCTTTAAACGCCATGTGGGCATTTCCTTTGTTCAGTACGTCAACCATCTGCGCGTGGAATACGCCGGCACGCTTTTGCGCAGCCAGCCGCAGATGTCCATCACGCAGGCGGCGTCTGCCGCCGGGTTTGAAAGTGCAGCGCATTTTCAGCGCGTATTTAAGCAGTTAACCGGTATGACGGCGCAGCAATGGCGCAGGCAGTCCTTGCTATAATGGCGCCGGCGCCCGGGCATGCAGGCTGGCGCGAAAGCCAGCGGCGTTTTGTGTTGGGCAAAAAATGCGGCATATGAGGCGAACATGGCAAATTTTGGCTGGAACCGGGTTGGATTTTGTTTTAAGCTGTTTTTAATCGGACAATACGAAATCAGGGATTCGTATCCAATAAAAATGGCTTGGAGGAAATCGCGATGCATGACGTTGCAATTGTAGGGACCGGCAATATTGCCCCGGCGCATGTGCGGGTGCTGCTGGAATTTCCGCAGCGATGCAGAATTGTCGCGCTGTGCGACATTTATCCGGAAAAAGCGCAGGCGATGAAGGAAAAATTCGGATTGGACTGCCAGATTTTTGACGATCATGAAAAGATGCTTGCCTCCGGGCTGAAGATCGATCTGGTTCATGTCTGCACGCCGCCGTACACACATGCGCCTATTGCGATCCATGCGATGGACGCAGGCAAGCATGTGGTGGTGGAAAAACCGATGGCCGCCAGCCTGGCGCAGTGCGATCAGATGCTAAGCGCCGAGCGCAGAAACGGCGTGACGATGGGCTGCATTGCGCAAAACCGTTTTCGCGATCCGGTATACCGGTTAAAAAAAGTGCTGGATACCGGGCTTGCCGGAAAGGCGTGCGTTGCGCACGTCAATTCATTCTGGTGGCGCGGCCATAATTATTATGACCTTTGGTGGCGCGGGCTGTGGGAAAAGGAAGGCGGCGGCTGTACGCTCAACCACGCGGTGCATCATATCGATATGCTCAACTGGATGAAGGGCGAGCTGCCCTGCGAGGTGACGGCGGTTTTGGCCAATACCATGCATGATAATGCGCAGGTGGAGGATCTGTCCTTTTCTGCGCTGCGCTATGCCGACGGCCTTATGGCGCTGGTAACGGCGTCGGTCGTCCACCACAAGGAAGAGCAGGGGATTGTGCTGCAGTGCGAACGGGCAAAATTGGAAACGCCGTGGGATTGCTATGCGTCCACCGCACGGAGCAATGGATTCCCCGTGCGGGACGAGGCGCTGGAAAAACAGCTCCATGATGCCTATGAGGCGGTTGAACCGCTGAAATATCAGGGGCATGCCGGAGAAATCGACAATTTTCTCTCCGCCCTGGAAAACGGCGGCAAACCAATGATTACCGGTATTGACGGGCGCGCAACGGTGGAGCTGATTACGGCGATTTATAAATCCGGCGCGCTTGGGCGAACGGTCGCGCTGCCCATTGAGCCGGAGGATGATTTTTATACCTTTGAAGGGCTTTTGCGCCATGTGCCGCATTTTTATGAAAAAACGGCGGCGATTGAAAATTTTGAAACCGACGAAATCACCCTTGGTACCTATCGCGAAAAATAAGGAGGAATGAGCATGTATCTGGACATTCAAAAACCGCAGCCGGTCGTTTCCCCGGGGGAATTTGCCATTGCCGCCGTCGGGATGGATCATGAACACATCTACGGGATGACGCGTCAGCTTCTGGCGGCGGGTGCGACGCTCAAATGGGCGTACGACCCGGACCCGGAAAAGCTTGCGGCTTTTTGCAGGGCTTTTGAAACGGTTCGTCCGGCGCGCTGTGAACAGGAAGTCCTGGATGATCCGCAGGTGCGTCTGGTTGCAGCAGCCTGCGTGACCAGCCAGCGCGCGGCGCTTGGCATGCGCGTTATGCGCGCCGGAAAGGATTATTTTACCGACAAGGCGCCGCTGACGACGCTTGAGCAGCTCGCTCAGGTGAAAAATGTGATCGCTGAAACGGGCAGAAAATATGCTGTCAGCTACAGCGAGCGGCTCAGCAATGAAGCGGCGGTTTATGCCGGCGCGCTCATTGAAAACGGCGTGATTGGCCGGGTGATTCAGGTTCTGGGTACTGGGCCGCACCGGCTGCGTCCCCAGAGACGTCCGGCATGGTTTTTTGAAAAAGAGCAGTATGGGGGCATTCTCTGCGATATCGGCAGCCATCAGATCGAGCAGTTTTTGGCTTATACCGGGGCGCAGGACGCCGTGATCAACGCGTCGCGTATCGGCAATTATAATCATCCGCAATATCCCGAGCTGGACGATTTTGGCGATGCGGCTCTCACGGGGGACAATGGCGCCGCAGGTTACTTCAGGGTGGACTGGTTTACGCCGGACGGCCTTGCCGCCTGGGGCGATGGGCGTACGTTTATCCTGGGCACAAAGGGCTACATCGAACTGCGCAAATATACCGATATTGCCCGTGAAAAGGCGGGGGGACATGTTTTCTGGGCGGATGGAACCGGCGAGCATTATGAAAATGTGCTGGGAAAAGTTGGCTTCCCCTATTATGGCCAGCTGATTTTGGACTGCATCAACAGAACTGAAAACGCGATGACTCAGCGCCATGCCCTCAAAGCGGCGCAGCTGTGCGTGCAGGCGCAGCTGCTGGCGGAAAATGTGACACAGGGCCAACACTAAACGCGCTGTCGGGGGAGCCTGCGGTATTGGCTTCGGGAGCGCGTAAAGCGGTGGGCGCGAAATCAAAAGACAAAAAGGGCCGCATGGGATCGGAAAATCCCATGCGGCCTTTTACAAAAAACAGGTTAAGTGTTGAAATAGAATAAATCCGCCGGCGTGCCGTCGTCATAGGCCGCGCTTTGCACGCCGCGTAAAAGCGTGTATGCGCCGCCGGTATATTCGGCGATGACCCGATCCCAAAAGGCCACGCTGGGCAGATTTTTGGGGTGGCGTTTCAGCTGCCAGGAACCGCGGAAACGGTCAAACACGGCTCTGGCGGCATAACGGCCGACGCCGCAGCGGCGGTATTTATACAGCACAAAAAATTCCGAAAGCGTATAATCGGTTTTTTGCCCGTTTTCAGGATAATCGTTGACCATGACAAAACCGGCCAGGTTGCCGTCGGCATAGATGAAAAACGCCCAGCGTTTTTTCTCCGTCCAGTAATAGTCCAGATAATCGTACCCGTACAGCCCCAGTTCGTTGACGTCCCGGAGGTCGTACTGGGAAAATTCATAGTCGTATTTTTCAAGCAGGTTTTTTAAAATTTCACGCTGTGATTTTAAAACCGGTTTGAGTGTGATCTGCATCGGCTGCCCTCCTGATAAAAAACGGCTGTGCGCATGTATTTGGGCACAGCCATTTTTGTCAATACAAGTCTTCCGGCTCCTGGGGCGGATGCTTTTCAATCCCCAAAAGCTCAATGCTGCGGTCGTTCATTTTCTTTACCGTTACCGTCAGCACGTCATAATCGAAGCTGTCGCCTTCGTGCGGCGTGCCTTCCAGCATTTCAATGGCCCACCCGCCGGCGGTCGTATATTCGCTGTCCAGATCCCGGTCGTTCAGATCCAGCTTTTCAAACAGTTCAAACAGACTCATTTCGCCGCGGGCTTCAAAATGCGTTTCGTCAATCGGATGGAATTCTTCGACGATTTCATCGGTTTCGTCCCAGATATCGCCCACCAGCTGTTCCAGAAGATCCTCCATGGTAACAATGCCAAGCGTGCCGCCATATTCGTCCATCACGACCGCCAGATGTGTTTTTCTGCTGCGCAGTTCGCGCAGAACCGCCGGCAGGCTCATTGTTTTGTGGATAAAGCAGGGCGGCATCAAAAGCGGCCGCAGCTTTGCGTCGGGATCTTCTGCCAGCGCCATGAGCACCTGGTTGACATACAGAACGCCGATGATATTGTCGATGCTGTCCTTATATACCGGGATGCGCGAATGGGGCGAATTGAAAATGACCGAGAGAATCTCCTGGCGCGGATCGTCAATATCGATTGAAAGCATATTGACGCGCGGCGTGATGATCTCCTGAGCCTGTATTTCGGAAAATTCCAATGCGGACTGCAAAAGCTCGCCCTGGCCTTCGTCGATGACGCCTTCATCCTGCGCGGTTTCGATGATAGTGGACAGCTCCTCCTCCGTCAGGCCGGCGTCCGGCTGGGGATGCGACCAGAGGCGCGCGAGCAGATGCAAAAACGCCGTCAGCAGGTACACCACAGGAAACGTCAGCCACATCAGCAGCTTGAGCGGAATCGCCGTTAAAACCGCGAATGCGTCCGCTTTTTGTTTGGCCAGGATTTTCGGTACAATTTCGCCGAATATCAAAATCAGCACCGTGATGATCGCCGTGGCGATGGGGGCGCCGGAATTGCCCATCAGCGCAAGCGCGATGACGGTGGCAATGGAGGAGGAAGCGATATTGACCAGATTGTTGCCGATTAAAATGGTAACCAGCGCGTCGTCGTACTTTTCATAAATGGACAGCGCCAGGCGCGCAGCGCGTCCGCCGCCGTCCGCCGCCTTTTTCAGCCTTGAACGGTTGGCGGAAGCATAGGCGATTTCCGAACCGGAAAAGAACGCGGAAAAACAAATTAAAATAATAATTCCTATATATGGCAAACTACTGCCCATTGCTCTGTTTCAACTCCTGATGATATCGAATGGTCAATTTTTTGATGCGCGCATGATCCAGCTGATCGATTTTCACGCGCATCGCGCCGTCAAACGCGCCAAAGCCCTCGCCCTTTTGGGGCATGCGGTCAAAATGCTCCAGCGCCCAGGCGCCGACATTTTTGTGACGAAAATCATCCTTATCGTAATCGTCAAACCCCATGGCGTCAAACAAATCCATGCAGGCACAGTCGCCGGTGGCCTCAAAGACGCCGGCGCCGGCGCTGCGGCACGTCCAGGTGATTTCGTCGCTTTCATCCCAGATTTCGCCGACCAGCTCTTCAACGATGTCTTCGATGGTAATCAGCCCAAGCGTTCCGCCGTATTCGTCGGTGACGATCGCCAGATGGATTTTTTTTGCGCTCATAAAGGACAGCAATTCGTCGATATTGGTTGCCTTGTGGACAAAGCAGGGCTCGTCCAGCAGCGCACGCAAATCAACCTTGCCGCCGTTTTTTGCATATTGGCGCAGATATTTGCGGATATGTAAAATGCCGATGATATTGTCGGTGTTTTCTTCATAGACGGGCATGCGCGAGAACTGCTCGGATTTGATGATGTTTAAAATCTCCTCGGGCTTGGCATGAACGTCGATGCATACCATGTCAACCCGGGCGGTCAGCACATCCTGAGCGGTGGTTTCGTCAAAGTCAAGCGCGTTTTGGATCAGTTCGCTCTGCTGCTGGTCCAGCGTGCCCTCTTCGTCAATATTTTCAATGATTTCATCCAGCTCGTCCTGGGTTACGGTCGGCGTTTCGTCCGCATGGGTAATGCGCGAAAGCCAGGTGCCCAGACGGCCGAAAAGAAAGGAAACCGGCGTCAGCAGCTTCATCAGAAAGCAGAGCGACCCTGCAACAGAAAGGGCAAACTGCTCGTTGTTGGTTTTAGCATAGTTTTTCGGGATCATCTCCGCAAAAAAGAAGACCAGAAGCGTTACCGCAAAGGTGGTATAGGTCACGCTGGAGGGACCCCACAGGTTGGTGGCGATCACCGTTGCCAAAGATGCGGTGCTCAGATGCATGATGTTGTTGCCGATAAGCAGCGTGGTGAGCGCCTTATCAAAATTGGCAAGCACATACATGGCCTTGCGCGCCCGCCGATCACCGTCGTCCGCGCGCGTCCGCAGGCGGATCTTGTTGACCGAGGCAAAAGCGATCTCTGCTGCGGCGAAATATCCGCCGCCCAGGAACAGCAATACGAACAATATGCATAACAAAGGTCCGCTACTGTCCATGAAAAAACCATCTCCCTGTACAAAAAACTTAGCGCAATCTAAATGACTGCTTCCCATTATACTCTTTTGTCCGTCCGGTGGCAAGCGCCGGGAGGATTTTAGTTGGATTTTTTTGCTGTTTTATAGTATACTGGATAACGCGCCGCAGGCGCATAACCCCAAAGGAGGGGAGTTTCTTGAAGTATATCATCCGCCTTATCACGCTGCTGGCCCGCAAGGGGCTGGCGCTGCTGGTGATCCTGGGGCTTTTGACGACGGCGTTTATCAGCGCCATGAACTTATCTCAATTGTTTATTCTGATCAACGACGGCATGGAGCTGCGCGCCAATACGATTTTGGGCAAAAATGAGGGCGAAAACCTGTCCAAGTATTTTGACCAGACGTTTTTGGACGGGGATACGCTTTTGCAGCATTCTGTGTATGATCCCTATTATAAGATCAAGGGTTCCAGCTACAGCCTGAAAATTCAGTCGCTTTGGGCCTGGCCGTGGCAGACGCGCGTTACGGCCGTTGCGCAGGAACGCGTGACGCTCGAGGGCGAGCTCAAAACGGATTATCAGACGGCCGAGCAGCTGGCAAGCCCGGAGAAATTTCCTGCGCCGGCCTGGGAAAACTATGTGTATGATATTATTCTGGAAAAACGGGAGAACGGTTCCTGGATTATCCGGGAGATCCGGCCGGTGGAGGCGCTGCCTGCATCGACGGCGCGCCCGGCGGTATAAAAAATAGCGAAGGAATGACGGCATGGACTTTCAAAATTGCTCAAATGCGCTGGTTTTGGCGCCGATGGCGGGCATTACCGACTGCACGTTTCGCTATCTGTGCATGCAGATGGGCTGCGATTGGGGCGTAACGGAGATGATCAGCGCCAATGGGTTGGTGCTTTCGCCAAAAGAGTCGCCCATCCAACGTCAGCTGATGCAAAAAGCGCCGGGGGAAACCGTCGGCGTGCAGCTTTTTGGCGTCAATCTGCGTGTGATGGAAAAAGCGGCGCAGATGGTCGGCGATCAGTATGATTTTATTGATATCAATATGGGGTGCCCTTCGCCAAAGATCGTGCAGGGCGGCGCGGGCGCCGCGCTGGGCCGCGACCGTGGACTGGCCCGGCTGGTGATCGAGGCGGTGCGCCAGGCCTGCACGGTGCCTGTAACGGTGAAAATCCGGCTTGGGTGGGACGACGCCCACTTAAATTATATGGATATGGTCGAGATGGCGGGACAGGCCGGCGCGGCGGCAATCGCCATTCATGGCAGGACGCGCGCGCAGATGTACGCCGGCAGGGCGGACATGCAGGCCATTGCCCGGGCGGCTGCGCACAGCGCGATTCCGGTGATTGCAAACGGGGATATTGCCTCTCCGGAGGATGCGCTGCGCGTGTTTGAAACCACCGGATGCCAGGCGGTGATGATTGGACGCGGCGCGGCGGGAAATCCGTTTTTATTTCGTCAGATCAAGCAGTATCTGCATACGGGCCGGTACGACCCCGTAACGCCGGAGGAAAAGCTCTCAACCGCCCTGACGCATATTCGTCTTTTGCGCGATCTGAAGGGCGAGGCCGTGGCGGCCAAGGAAATGCGCAAGCATATTGGGTGGTATATCAAGGGGCTGCGCGACGCGGCGGCAATGCGGGAGAAAATCAACACGGCGCCGTCCACAGACGCGCTTTCCCAGATGCTGGCCGATTATATGCGCAGTCAGTACGGGGCGCAGCCGGAGTGAGGCAACGAAACTGCGTAAGGCCTGCAACGGCAGGCTTTTTTTGCGGAATTACTGCAATCGCTTGCCGCAGTGGGAACAATTGGCTATAATAAATAAGATAGAAAGAACAGGGAGGCGCTGTCATGACTTGCATTCCCGGTTTGCCTGCGTTGCAGGCATTGTACCAGACGGACGAACAGGGCGCGAAAATCCAGCAGGCGCGCTACCAGGCGCTGAAGGATCGATTTGCGGAAAAATTTGGCGACGCGTCGGGTTTGCGCTATTTCAGCGCGCCGGGGCGTACGGAACTTGCGGGCAATCATACCGATCATAATCATGGGTGCGTGCTGGCGGCAGCGATTGACCTGGACAGCATCTGCGCGGCGCGGCCCAATCATAGCAACTGCGTGCGGCTGTGGTCGCAGGGCTATGACGCCTGTTTTCAGGTCGATTTAAACCAGCTGGAGCCCGTACCGGGCGAAACCGGCACAACCTGCGCGCTGATCCGCGGGGTTTGCGCGGCGATGCGCAGCCGCGGCGTGACGCCCGGCGGGTTTGACGCCGTGTGCAGCTCGCAGGTGGCGGTGGGTTCCGGGCTGTCCTCTTCCGCTGCGTTTGAAGTGATGCTCGCCACCGTTGTGGACGGGCTTTTTGGTGCGGGCGATATGCCGCCGATCCTTCGGGCGCAGGCGGCGCAGGAGGCGGAAAACCGTTATTTCGGCAAGCCAAGCGGTCTGATGGATCAGGCGGCAAGCGCGGTCGGCGCGCTGGTCGGCATCGATTTTGGCGCAGAACAGGTTATGGTATCGCCGCTGCATGTGGATTTTTCGGCGCAGGGCTATGTGCTCGCGGTGACCTTTACAGGCGGATCGCATGATGATCTGACCGAATGCTATGCGGCGATCCCTGCGGACATGCGAAAGGTTGCGGCGTTTTTCGGCGCAGAAACCCTGCGGCAGGTCAATCCGGCGGCGTTTGAAAACGCGCTGGCGCAGGTGCGTGCGCAGGCAGGAGACCGGGCCGTGCTTCGGGCGATGCATTTTTTTGAAGAAAACCAGCGGGTCGTTCAGATGCAGCGCGCTTTGGAGGCGGGCGACATGCAAACCTATCTGGATTTGACGGTGGAGTCGGGCAGAAGCTCTTTTATGCAGCTTCAAAACGTGCAGGCGCCCGGCGGGGACTGCAAGCTGGCGCTGGCGCTGGCGCTGAGCCGCAGGCTGCTGGAGCATACCGGCGCCTGGCGCGTTCATGGCGGCGGGTTTGCCGGGACCATTCTGGCTGTTGTGCCGGCAAACGCGGCAAAAACCTACCGGGAAAAAATGGAAGCGGTTTTCGGCACAGGCTCCGTTCGGGTGCTTCAGGTGCGCACGGCGGGGGCGGTAGAGGTGCCCGCGGGCAAAAAGGAGACGCAGGAATGATTTTAATTGAAAATGCGCACGTTTTGACCATGGCCGGCGTACAGCTGGACCCCGGCAGCGTTCTGATTGGCGACGATGGGAAAATTCTGATGGTTGGCCGTCAGATCGACTGTGCCGGCGCGCGCAGAATCGATGCAAAGGGATTATGGCTTTGCCCGGGCTTCATTGACGCGCATTGCCATATTGGGCTTTTTAACGACGGTATGGGACAGGAAGGCGAGGACGGCAACGAAATGACCGATCCGGTGACCCCGCAGATGCGCGCGATCGATTCAATCAACACATTGGATCCAACCTTTGAGGAGGCAAGGCGCGCGGGTGTGACGGCGCTTTGCACCGGCCCGGGCAGCGGCAATGTGATCGGCGGCCAGTTTGTGCTTTTAAAAAACAATGGCAAGGTGCGCGTGGAGGATATGATCATGCGCCAGCCGTTTGCGGTGAAATGCGCTTTTGGGGAAAACCCGAAGGGCGTTTACGGCGATAAGAAGGAAACGCCGTCCACCCGCATGGGCACGGCGGCGGTGCTGCGCCAGGCGCTGATCGACGCGCAGGAATATCAGCGTAAAATGGACCGGGCAAACGAGGATCCGGACGAGGATATGCCGGAGCGCTGTTTGAAAAACGAGGCGCTGTGCGCGGTTTTGCGCGGTGAAATGCCGCTGAAGTGCCATGCGCACCGCGCGGACGATATTTTGACGGCAATGCGTATTGCAAAAGAATTCGGCGTAGACTATACGCTGGATCACTGCACCGAAGGGCATTTGATTTTGGACGTCCTGAAAGAAGAAAACGCCAAGGTAATTCTGGGGCCGCTTTTGTCCGACCGGTCCAAAGTGGAGCTCAATCAGATGACCTATCGTGCGCCGGCGCTGTTTTATCAGGCGGGGATTCCCTTTGCGATGATGACCGATTCGCCGGTTATCCCCGAGCAGTATCTCGCCGTAACTGCGGCGCTTGCCGTGCGCGAGGGGCTGCCGGAACAGGAGGCGCTGGCCAGCATTACGATCCATGCGGCGCAGGTTCTGGGCGTGGCCGACCGCATCGGCTCCATTGAACCGGGGAAGGATGCGGATCTGGTGCTGTTTGACGGCCATCCGCTGGATTTTCGCAGCGTGGCGGAGCGTGTTTGGATCGACGGTAAGGAGGTTTACGCCCGGCAGGCCTAGCTGCCCGGCCCTGGATGAAAGTCTTTGAGCTGAAAAACGAAGGGGAAACCCTGGCGCTGGCGGGAAAAATGGCGGCGCTGTTTGAAAAAAACGACGTGATCGTTTTAATCGGGGAGCTGGGCGCGGGAAAAACCTGCTTTGTGCGGGGCGCCGCGGCGTATTTTGGCTGTGCCGATCAGGTTTCAAGCCCGACCTTTACGCTGGTAAACCAATACGACGGCGGTGGGATGACGCTGTATCATTTCGATCTTTATCGCCTGCGCGACGAGCAGGAGCTTTTGGAATCGGGTGCGGATGAGCTGTTTTTTGCCGGGGGCGTTTCTCTGGTGGAATGGCCGCAGTGCGCAATGGCGCTTTTACGGGACGCGCCGGTGACTCAAATTGAATTGACCTATTGCCCCGACGGCCGGCGTTTGACGGTTCAGGGGCCGCTGGAGGAACGGATCGCATGGTAATTTTATCGATAGACAGCTCCGGCGCGGCGTGTTCGGCCGCGCTGTACCGCGGCGGAGAAATTGCGGCCTGCCTTCTGGTCAACAATGGCAACACACATTCCCAGCAATTGATGCCGCTTGCGGCGCAGACGCTGGAGCTGTGCGGCTGCGGGCTGGATCAGGTGGACGCGTTTGCCTGTGTGACGGGCCCCGGTTCCTTTACCGGCGTGCGCATCGGCGTCTGTGCGGTGCGCGCGATGGCCATGGCGCAGCAAAAGCCGGTCATTGCCGTTTCGGCACTGGAAGCGCTGGCCGTTTTGCCCTTTGACGGGGCGATCTGCGCCATGATCGACGCGCGCCACGATCAGGCATACTGCGCGGCGTTTGTTTCGGGCCGTCCGGTTTTGGAACAGCAGGCGCGCGGCGTGGCGGACTTTGTCCATCAGGCGCATGCGCTTGATTTGCCCTGCCTGTTCGTGGGGGACGGCGCTTTGGCGTATCGGGCGCAGATTTGCGCGGTCTTTGGCGATCAGGCGCGGTTTGCTCCGGCGCATCTAAATCAGGTCTGCGCCTCCGGCGCGGCGGTGTTTGCCGCAGCGCATCCGGAAAGGATGACGGCGCACGACGCGCTTTTGCCGCAATATCTGCGCGCCTCGCAGGCGGAGCGCGAGTATGCCGGGAGGGCGGCGCATGGCTGAGATGACGCTGCGCAGGATGCGCAAAGAGGATCTGGACGGCGTCATGGCGATTGAGACGGCGTCCTTTCAAACGCCCTGGTCGCGTCAGTCGATGGAAAATGAAGCGGAAAATCCAGCCGCCTATTATGTGGTGGCGTGCATGGACGGCGTGGTGGCGGCCTATGCCGGGGCATGGATTGCCCTGGATGAAGGGCATATTACCAACATTGCCGTGCATCCGGATTTTCGCCGCAGGGGCTGCGGCGAGGCGGTGACGCGCGCGCTTTTGGCGTATTTAAAAAGCGTGGACGTGCGCGTTGCGCTTTTGGAGGTGCGCGTTTCCAACGCTCCGGCGCGGGCGCTGTACAAGAAACTTGGCTTCGCCGTGCTTTCGGTGCGTAAAAAGTATTATGAGGATACCGGCGAGGACGCTTATGTCATGCTTTGCGTGCTTTAGGCATAGCGCGCCGGAAAGGACATATATTTTGAAAAGAAAGCCTGAACCAGAATGGAGAAATGCGCATGTTCATTACCGTCGATGGGATTAAAATCCGCTATCAGATGGCCGGTGCAGGGCCGGACGTCCTGCTGCTGCATGGCTGGGGCGGAAAATGGGAAAGCCTTGCGCCGGTGTTAAACGCGCTTTGCGGGGATTTTCGCGTAACGGCGATTGATTTTCCGGCGCATGGGCAAAGCGATACCCCTTCGGACATTTGGGGTGTTGACGCGTTTGCGGATCATACGCTAAAATTAATCGATGCGCTGGGCATTGCGCCCTGTCATGTTATCGCGCATTCCTTTGGCGTGCGCGTAACGATTCTGATGGCGGCGCAGCACCCGGAAAAATTTGGCAAGCTGGTCTTTACCGGCGGCGCGGGGCTTTTGCCGCCGCCGACGGTCAAATCGCGGCTGCGCGCGGCAGCCTACAGCGTGTTTAACCGGTTTGCGACCGACCAGCTGCGCGATAAGCTGCGCGATTATTTCAGTTCCGCGGATTACCGGGCGCTGCCGACCAGGCAGCTGAAGCAGATGTTTGTCAAGGTCGTCAATTTTGACGAGCGGGCGTATTTGAGCCGGATCCAGTCGCCTACGCTGCTGATCTGGGGGCGGGAGGATACTGCCACGCCGCTGCGCGACGGCCAGATCATGGAAAAGGAAATTCCAAACGCCGGGCTGGTCGTTTTTGACGACTGCGGGCATTTTGCCTATCTGGAGCGTTCCGGCGAGTTTAATAAAATTGCGCGCCATTTTCTGATTAATCCATAGCAGGTGAATACAATGCAAACCATTGCCATCGTCCTGTGCGGCCTTGCCGTTGGAGGACTGTCCTTTTTGATGCTGCACATCTACCAGCTTGAAGGGTATGTGCCCAAACAGTATTGGGGCTGGCTGCGCCAGAATACCGGCCGCGTCTATGCCTGCGCAGCGGTGTGGCTGACGGTGGGCGCTGCGGTTTTGACGCGCTTTTGCCCCCTTTCCTGGATCAGCCTGATTGTATCCGCGCTGGCGTGCGCATACGCGTGGGTTTACGCACTTGCGCAGACGCGGGGCGAAAAGGTCAAAAAAAAGCTGGATTTTACCAAGCGGATGCGCCGGCTTGCGCTGGTGACGCTGCTGGTTGTGCTTGTGCTGCTGCTGGCAGGGCTGGCAGAGCCGCTGATCCTGGCCGGCGCGGGCGCGCTTTACTGGGCGGTGGTGCTGGCGGCGGGTTATTTGATTGCGCCGGTGGAAAAGGCGATCAACCGTCGTTTCTTCAACGACGCCAAAGCCATTTTGGCAGGCCGGGACGATTTGATCAAAATTGGCATAACCGGTTCATACGGAAAAACGTCCACAAAATTTATTCTGGCGGCGATTCTGGCGGAAAAATACAATGTCCTGCCCACGCCTGCCAGCTTTAACACGCCCATGGGGCTGACCCGCGTTATTCGCGAACAGCTTTTGCCGCAGCATGAGGTGTTCATTGCGGAGATGGGCGCGCGCCATGTGGGGGATATCCGGGAATTGACGCAGCTGGTTGCGCCGCAGTACGGCCTGATTACCAGCGTCGGCAAGCAGCATCTGGAAACATTTTTTACCCTTGAAAATATCGTGAATACCAAATATGAGCTTGTCGAGGCGATCGGGCCGGACGGACGCGCGTTTTTTGCAAACGACGACGGGCTTGTGCGCGCCATGTACGATCGTACCGCTGTGCCCAAAACGCTGTGCGGGTTTGACGCATCCTGTCAGGTCTACGCCGATCAGATCCAGGTGGACGCGCAGGGCTCGTCCTTTACCCTGCACGCGCCGGAAGGGGAAATCCGCGTGACAACCCAGCTGTTGGGCAAGCATAATATCGGCAATATCGTGCTTTGCTGTGCGGTAGGGCTTGCCCTTGGCGTAACGTTGGAGCAGATTCAAAAGGCGCTTTTGACGCTCAAGCCTGTGCAGCACCGTCTGGAGCTGATTCATGGCGCGCGGGGAATCACGATTATCGACGATGCGTTTAATGCCAACCCCGTCGGTGCAAAGGCGGCGCTGGACGTGCTGTGCGCGTTTCCGGGGAAACGCCTGGTGATTACGCCTGGCATGGTTGAATTGGGCGAGGAGGAAGAAAAGCTGAACCGTCAGTTCGGCCGGCAGATGGCTGAAAGCTGCGACTTTGTGATTTTGATGGGCGCAAAGCGTACGCAGCCAATCGCGCAGGGGCTGCGCGAGGCGGGCTTTGAGCAGCAGCGCCTGCATATTGTGGAAACTATGGACGAGGCGGTCGCCCTGATCGGCACGCTTCTTGGCCCCGGCGATGCGGTTTTGTTTGAAAACGATCTGCCGGATCAATATTAACGAGGTGAGCATAAATGGTATTGGGCGTATTTTTCGGCAGCCGTTCCTGCGAGCATGACGTGTCGATCGTGACCGCGCTGCAGGCGATTCAAAATATCGATATGAAACACACCGTTGTGCCGGTTTATATCGATCGGACCGGCGCCTGGTGGACCGGGGACGGCCTGCTCAACGTCGCCTCCTACAGCGGCCCGATGAACGAGGCTTATGAGGTGACGCGCGTGATTCCCGCGCCGGTGGGCGCGTGCCAGCTGGGATTGTACAAATATCCGCTGCGGGGGTTCCTGTTTAAGCAGCGCCCCCTGGTCACCATCGACGTGGTATTACCGGCATTTCATGGCGTCAATGGCGAGGACGGTTCCGTTCAGGGCATGCTGGAGCTGTATAACGTCCCTTATGCCTGCCCGGGGATCGCTGGCAGCGCGGTGGGTATGGATAAGATCATCATGAAAACCTTTTTCCAGGGCGCGGGCATGCCGGTTTTGCCGTATTGCTGGTTTACGCGGGGCGACTGGGACGCCAACCGCGAGGCGATGATTGCCAGCGTGGAAAATACGCTCCGGTATCCTGTTTTTGTCAAGCCTGCAAACCTGGGATCCTCTATCGGCATTTCAAAGGCGCAGGATCGTCAGGGGCTGATCGAGGCGGTTGAGATTGCCAAGGCTTACGATCGCAAGATCCTGGTGGAGCAGGGGCTTTCCGAGCTGGACGAGGTCAACTGCGCCGCGGTCGGTTACGGCGACGATGTGACGGTTTCGCTGTGTGAACAGCCCGTGTCCTGGGAGGAATTTTTGACCTTTGACGAAAAATATCTGCGCGGAAGCAAGGGCGTCAAGGGCATGCAGTCGCTCCGGCGCAAGATTCCTGCGCCGATTTCCACCCAGATGACCCAGCGGGTTGCCAAAATGACGGCGGATGTGTTCAAGCGCCTGGATATGAAGGGCGTAATCCGCGTGGATTACATGATTGACAGGACCGACGGCAATTTGTATATCAACGAGGTCAATACCATTCCGGGATCGCTGGCCTTTTATCTGTTTGAACCCATGGGAATTTCCTATCGCCAGCTGCTGGACCGGATGATCGATGCGGCGCTGAAGGCGCATGCGGATAAACAGCTGAACAATTTTTCCTATGATTCCCAGATCCTTTCCAAGCTTGCCGACGGCGGCGGGCTCAAGGGCGGGAAGCTCGGCGCAAAAAACGGCGGAAAACTGGGCTGAACGTTTTGACGTGCTGGCGCATACCACAAAGTCTGTCGGGTTTTTCGGCAGACTTTTTTGTTGCATTGTGCGCGACGGCGCACAAAAGTCGTTGAACGATCGGTGATCCCCGAGGCGCCTTCCTGCGCTGCGGAATTTTGTGATGCCGTCAGGGTTCTTGCGCAGATTAGCTTGCAGATCCTGTGAAAATGAAGTCGGTCGGAACCCATTGCGTGATGTTTTTTCAATCATTCTTTTGATATTGATTGCGCGTGACGCCGCATAAAGCACGGGTTTGGTTTGATTTTCAAGCAGAGAGGGGATTTTTTAAATGAATCCGTTGGATTGCGTTTGATATCCGGGCGAAATCGTTCTTGTTTGTAATTTTCTTGGCAAATTTTTTTCGCATCCAGCGGCGAATTTTTCAACAAGATGTAGGGGCTGCCGGGGAGCTTCCTGCATAGATCTTGTGGATAAATGCCGGGAAACAGGCGTTTTTGGATCGTTGTGGAAGAAGCTGGAACGGTTGACAAAATTTTGCCGGCATAGTATGATTTTTGGGTAAGGGGCAGTATGCGCGCAAATGCGCGGTTATTTGGGACGCTGATGCAGACGTTTTTTTGCGGATGCGGGTGTTTTGCCGCTTTTTGAAAAATAAAGTTGTTGTTTTGTGGAGGGAGGCGTCCGCGTGAAACGTGTTTTGGCGCTTTTATTGATTATTTGTTTGCTTGTTCCTGCGGCCGCCTTTGCGCAGCCAGGCTATGCGCTTTCTCTTGGCAGCCAGAGCGACGCAGTGGTTGCGATGCAGTATGCGCTTTGGCTCAACGGATATCTGGATGAAAAGTATGTTACCGGTTATTTTGGTGAAATTACGCAGGAAGCGGTCAGCGCGTTTCAGGCGGCCAGCGGTTTTGCGTGCGACGGCATTGCCGGAGAGGCGACATTGACCGCGCTTTTGGGGGCGGAATACCGCGCGCTGTTTGATGTGGATGCGTATCAGAGCGAACCGGAGGGTTCCCAGGGACAGGTGACGTATGTTTCCTCTCAGGGAATTTATGTTGTGGACGGAGAATCATCCCGGGAAGTGGATGTTCAGGTCAGCATTACCGGCAGCGGGGTGACGCTGTCCGAGCCGCTGGTGATGGGCGTTAAGAGCGACTTTGTCAAGCTGGCACAGGAGCGTCTGGTGGCGCTGGGGTATCTTTCCATTGCGGAAACGACCCGCTATTTTGGTGAAATGACCGAGACGGCGCTTAAAAAGTTCCAGCAGGTCAACGGTCTGACCCCGGACGGCGTACTGGGCAATGCGACGGCGTCTCTGCTGATGAGCAACAACGCCATTGCCAACACCGGCGCGCCGGTATCGACCCAGACGGGCTCTGGCAATGTGATTTCGGGGACAAGCGTACCGGTTTCCAGCGTGGTATCGCTGGCGCTGGAACAGCTTGGCAAGCCGTACCGGTATGCCGCGCGCGGCACGGAAGCGTTTGACTGCTCCGGCCTGGTGTATTATGCGTTTAAAACTTACGGTGTGACGCTGCCGACTTCCTCTTCGGCGCAGTCGCAGTATGAAAACGCCACGAGGATCAACAATATTTCAAGCCTCCAGGTGGGCGATGTGGTGTTCTTCAATACCGGCAACAGTTCCGTGGCCATTAACCACTGCGGCATTTATGTTGGCAACGATCAGTTTATCCATGCCAGCTCCGGCGGCGGCAAGGTGCAGCTGAACAGCCTTTCTTCCGATTTTTACAGCGGCGCGTTCCGCTGGGCGCTGCGCATTTTAGGCTGATCCTGCGTCGGATACGAGAAAAAACGATGATTCGGAAGCGAAGGCGCAAGCTTTCGCTTCTGTTTTTTTACATGGATGACCGGAAAAGGAGCAAGCTATGCAGTTTTATGAACAAACTCAAAAAATCCAATCCAGCATGGTCGGGCCGCAGCTGCGCCTTTGCCTCAGTCAGCTGCCGGTACTGATTCAGGATGTTTCAACCGAGCATGCCGAGCGTATGGGTGTGGACGGACCGACATTGCGGGAAAAGAGCAATGCCTATTGGGCGATTACCAAGACGAAGATCGTCGTTTCCCGTTTGCCGCGGATGTTTGAGCAGACAACGATTCAGACCTGGCCAAACCAGCCCAGCGCCATCAGCTGCGACCGCAACTGTACGATTGTCTCCGACGGCAATATTTGCGTGCAGGCGCGCACGCAGTGGGTCATGCTCGACTGCGATACCCATAAGCTGCGGCGGTTGGACAGCACCTGCTATCCCCGGCAGCTGGACTATTTGGATCAGTGTGCGGCAAAGGGACCGTACCGAAGGGTAACGGCGGCGTTTGAAGAAACGGATTTTGTCTACGATCATTTGCTGCGCGCTTCGGATATCGATCTGTCCAATCATACCAATAACGCGGTTTCCTGCCGGCTTTTGCTGGACATGCTGACTCAGAACGAATTGAGCGCGCTGGAAGCCTGCGAGATGAATATCCATTATCTGCATGAGAGCCATGAGGGGGAAACGCTGTGCTTTTTTAGAAAAGAAACGCCGGAGGGCCTGAGCCTGATGGCCTGTAAGCAGGATGGCACGCCGACGGTGACGATGCTTTTGACGCCGCTGGCGCACGGGCAATGATCCGCACGGCCGCCGCTGGGGATTTGGACGGGCTGATGGCGCTGTACGCCCATCTGCACGATACGCGGCAGGCTTCCCGGGACGAAACTGGCGCGGTTTGGCGGCAGATTATGGCCGATCCCAACCATCAGATCGTCGTTGCGCAGGAAGAAGGCGGGATCATATCGTCCTGCGTCTGCCTGATTGTGCCGAACCTGACCCATGATCAGCGGCCGTATGCGCTGATTGAAAATGTTGTAACCCATCCGCAGTGGCGAAAAAAGGGATTGGCAACGGCTTGTCTGGCGTTTGCAGCATCGCTGGCCAAACAGCGCAATTGCTATAAAATCATGTTGATGACCGGCGCAAAGGACGCCGAAACGCTGCGCTTTTATCAGCGCGCAGGGTTTAATGCCCAGGATAAAACGGCGTTTATTCGGTGGCTGTGATGGAAAAAACGTATGATATTGCGCTGCTTGCGCAGATGACGGGGCTTACGGACAGAACCTTGCGCAGCGATTTGAAAAAGGGTATTTTAAACGGAACGCTTCTAAACGGTAAGTGGCGGTTTTCGCCGCAGCAGGTGCAGCAGTTCTTCGATACCCCTGCCGTATGCGCGCGCATCAAAGCCAAACAGGACGCGCTGATTGCGGATTTCCTTAAAAATGCCTATATTCAATCCGGCGCTGAGCAGCTGACGGTTCTGGATTGGCCGCAGATATCACCTCAGAAAGTGCAGGATATTTTGGATTATACGCTGCCGCTGGTAAACGATCCGCAATATGAACGGCCGCGTTTTTCCTTCCGGTATCAAAACGGCCGGGCGCGCATGGTGCTGATCGGATCGCAGCCTGCGCTGCGGCGGTTGTGCGGCGCTTTGGCGTTTGAGTGAATCATCATCGGCCTTGAAAATCAAGAAAGCCTGCCTTTCCCGGCTGGAACCGGACAAAAGCAGGCTTTTTTAAATTTCAATTACAGACGGTAAACGACCTTGTCTTGCGCAACAGGCGCCATATAGATGTTCAGCTGGCCGTCTGCGTCCGAGGAAAATACGACATGCTGACCGTCCGGCGTAAAGACCGGATGGACGTGCGCGCTTTTGCGGTTGGAGGAATCGTGCCGGCAGATTACGCCGATATTCGCGCGATGCTCGGCCGTATCGTACTGGATGAGCGAAAGCAGCTTGTCGCTTTGCGGCGTATCGGCCGTGAGCTGTGCGCGGTCGCCAACCCCCAGCAGATCGTCCGGGCCGACGCTGACATGCGCGGGGCGCGTATGGGGATAATAGAAGCGTTCTTCATTTTTGCCGTCGTAATCGCAGTAAATATCGGCGAAAACGAAGAAGGGCATGTCTGCCTTGTAGCGGTAGGAATACTGCGTGCCGACGCGGCCGGAAGGCGTGAAAAATTCATGCCCCACGCGTTCCAGGTTGCGCTGCTGCTGGATCAGCGGCCAATGCTCGTCTGTGCTGACCCGTACCATCCACATCCGCTGAACCAATTCCCACGGCCCTTCGTGGCAATAGAGCATATAATCGCCGTCGTCGGGCTTTAAGCTGACATGCGTCATGCGCCGGTGCCCGCCGCAGACCACATGCATGTCGTTTTTTTCAAGGTCATAGCGGATTACCAGGCTCGTGGGCTCGCGGAAAAAGCGCTCGCGCGCGCCGGGCGTGCTTTGCGGATTGATCTGCGCAAACTGATAGGCCAAAAGCGGCAGCTCCTCTACGACGGTAAAGGCCAGATAACGCTCGTCGTTGGTGATGGACAGGCTGTGAAAGTTGGTGTAGGGGATATGCATGAGCGTTTTGCTCTCCAGCGTTTGAAGATCAACCTGCTTAAGCTCTTCGTTGCTGTAATAATACGCTTTTTTCCCGGAGGGTGCGATCACGGCGTGACAGCCGTGACCCATTTTGATGGCCTCGCCCTGGGTCAGCTGAAGCATTGCGCCGGTCGTCAGGTCCAGCGAAAACAGTTCGCCGAAGCCGACCTTGCCGATGGCGGGCGCGTCGGGGTTTTTAACCACCGAGGTGCCGGAAAAGTCCGATGCGAAAATGGTATAACGGCTGTCGGCGGTAAACTGGGTGGTGGTGAAATAGGGCCGGTCATAGATGCCCTTGTTGTCCGTCAGCCGGAGCACTTCAACGCCGGTGATCGGATCTTTTTTTGAGGTGACGTTGGACTGGTAAAGATCGCCTTTCATGGTCAATCCTCCAATTTGAATTTGATGGCTCTATTATACAGGAAATTTACCATATTGAAAAGGGCTGGCTTCCTGATTTTTTTGCGGATAATTCGCTTTTCTGCAAAAGATTGGGGAAAATACGGTTCCGGAAAATCGGCGGGATTTCCAAGACGGCGCAGGCACGATAAAATGCGTGAAAAACGCTTGATTTTCTGGTTTTGGCATGTTATAATAAAAAAGCTGTTGATTAAGCGACCCCGTCGGGTTGCTTAGACCTTCCGGCCAGAGAGGTGAAAAAACCGATGAAAGAAAACATCCATCCCAAGTATCATGTAGCGACTGTCCGCTGCCTGTGCGGCGAAACCTTCGAAGTGGGTTCGACCAAAGAAGAGCTGCGCGTGGAAATTTGCTCCAAGTGCCATCCCTTCTATACCGGCAAGCAGAAACTGGTGGACACCGGCGGACGTGTGGATCGTTTCAAGAAGCGCTACAATATTTAGTGGTTTGCATACCCCGTGGCTTCTCCACGGGGTTTGTGCTATCCAAAAGCTGTATTTTTGAATTTTCTGGAGGTATCAATGCCCAGTAAATATACCGACATCGGCGGCCAGGCGGTTCTGGAAGGCGTGATGATGCGCTCGCCGGCCGATGAAAAAATGGCCATTGCCGTGCGCAGGGAGTCCGGGCAAATCGTGGTGGAAAGCGAACCGGTCGCGGCGCTGAGCAAAAAGCACAAATGGATGGGCTGGCCGGTTGTGCGCGGCGTGGTGAACTTTGTATCCATGCTTAAAATCGGCTATCAGACCATCAGCAAATCCTCCGCCATGCTGGGGCTGGAGGAGGAAGAACCCAGCCGGTTTGAAAAATGGCTCGCGGCCAAGCTTGGAAAATCCACCGAGGCGGTGGTTATGGGCGCGGCGATGGTGGTGGCCATGGTGCTGGCGGTCGGGCTGTTTTTTCTGCTGCCGGCGTTCGTGGCGCAGCTGCTCAAACGGTTTATCGCCTCGGCCGTTGCCGTCAATCTGGTGGAAGGCGCGGTGCGCATGGTGATCTTTATCGGCTATATGCTGGCCGTCTCTGCGATGAAGGAAATCCGCAGGACGTTTATGTATCACGGCGCGGAGCATAAGACCATCGCCTGCTTTGAGGCGGGCGAAGCGCTGACGCCGCAAAACGCACGCAAATATCCCCGTCAGCATCCGCGCTGCGGCACGGCGTTTTTGCTGATTGTGATGGTCGTGAGCATTTTGATTTTTTCGGTTTTCGGCATCAATATCAATATGTGGACGCGGCTTGCAAGCCGGCTGCTGCTTTTGCCGGTGGTTGCGGGCGTGTCCTATGAGCTGCTCAAGTGGCTGGGGCACTGCGATAATCTGCTGGCGCGGGCGCTGCGCGCGCCGGGCATGTGGCTGCAGAATCTGACTACGCGGGAGCCGGACGAAGGCATGCTGGAGGTTGCGATCTGTGCGTTTAACGCCTGCACAAACGGCCGGTATGCCGCAGCGGACGCCGATGCGGAGCGGCCGGAACCGGCCCGGGAAAAGACGGCGCAGGACGCCGATGCCTGCGCGCAATCGGTTTGACGGCGGTTTTTCAGATGACGGTTTTTCAGCTGCGGCAAAGAGGCCGTGCGGCGTTGACGCAGGCGGGCGTGCTGGATGCGGCGGCAGACGCGGATTGGCTGGCGTGCGCGCTGCTGTCCTGCGAACGCGGCGATTTGTTTCTAAAGGGCGCTCAGCCGGTCGATGCCAAAACGGCGGCGCGTTATGACGATTATATTGCCAGGCGCGCATCCGGAGAGCCCATTGGACGCATCTTAAAGAAAGCCTGGTTTATGGGTTTGGCGTTTGAGGTGCCGGATCAGGTGCTGATCCCGCGGTCGGATACGGAAACCCTGTGCGAACAGGCGCTTTTGACTGCCCGGGAAACGGGCGCGCATACGGCGCTGGATCTTTGCACCGGCAGCGGCGTTTTGGCCGTGTGCCTGGCAAAGCTGGGCGGGCTGGCCGTAACCGCGTCGGATCTGTCCTTGCCGTGCGTGCAGGCTGCGGCGCGCAATGCCGCCGTGCATGGCGCTGCGGTGCGCGTTTTGCAGGGCGATCTGTTTGAGCCGGTACAGGGCGAACGGTTTGATCTGATTGTATGCAACCCGCCGTATATTCCAAACGGACTGCCGCTGATGCGCGAGGTTGCCGATTTTGATCCGCCGCTGGCGCTTTTTGCGGGGGCGGATGGGCTGGATTTTTACCGCCGGCTGGCGCAGGAAGCGCCACAATATCTTAATTGCGGCGCATCGCTGCTTTTGGAGTTCGGCGTGGGACAGCAGGAGGCAATTTTTGGCCTTTTTGCCCGTCCGATGCAGTTTTTTAACGATTTGAACGGCGTATGCCGCGCCGTGCGGATTCAATACTAAGCGACGATACAGGAGTGTTGCCATGTTCACCCGATTGGACGCGCTGCGCGCGCGGTTTGACGAAATCAATATACTCATTGCTCAGCCGGATGTGATTGCCGATCAGGAACGCTGGCGCAGGCTGATGAAAGAGCAAAGCGAGCTGGCGCCGATTGTCGAGGCCTATGCGCAGTATACCCAGCTGCTAAAGCATATGGATGAGGCGCGGGAGATGCTCGAGTTTCCGGATATGCGTGAAATGGCGCAGGCGGAACTGGACGAGCTGGGTGAAAAAAAGATGGCTGCGGAGCAGGAATTGCAGATTTTGATGCTGCCAAAGGATATCAACGACGACCGAAACGTGGTCGTTGAGGTGCGCGCCGGCGCTGGCGGCGACGAGGCCGGGCTGTTTGGCATGGAGCTGGTACGCATGTACACCCACTATGCCGACGCGCACCGGCTGACCTGCGAGATGGTGGATGAAAACCTGACCGAGCTTGGCGGGCTGAAGGAAGTTGTTTTTACCATTTCCGGCAAGGGCGCTTACAGCCGGTTTAAATACGAAAGCGGCGTGCATCGCGTACAGCGGGTGCCGGAAACGGAGTCTCAGGGACGGATTCATACGTCAACCGTAACCGTGGCGATTATGCCTCAGGCGGAGGAGGTTGACGTCCAGATCAATCCCACCGATCTGCGTATCGATACGTATCGCGCCGGCGGCGCGGGCGGCCAGCACGTCAACCGGACGGACTCGGCCGTGCGTATTACGCATTTGCCGACAGGGATCGTGGTGCAGTGCCAAAACGAGCGCAGCCAGATTCAAAACCGCGAGCGCGCGATGCAGATGCTGCGTGCGAAGCTGTACGATAAAGCGCTTCAGGAACAAAACAGCCAGCTTAGCGCGGATCGGAAAAGTCAGGTCGGTACGGGCGACCGCAGCGAGCGCATCCGCACCTATAATTTTCCGCAGGGACGCGTGACCGATCATCGCATCGGCAAGACGATCTATAAGCTGGACGCATTTTTAAACGGCGATATGGACGAAATGATCGATGCGCTGACGCTGGCTGAGCGCACAGAAAAGCTGCAGCATCAAAATCAGGAAGTGTAACGGGATGAAAACATATCAGACACAGTGCCTGCCGGTCAACCCCGATTCGGTTGCGCTGGCCGGGAGGCTGCTCGCGCAGGGCGAGGTGGTGGCTTTCCCAACGGAAACGGTTTATGGTCTTGGCGCCAATGCGTTTGACAGCCGGGCCGTTGAAGCGATTTTTCAGGCGAAGGGCCGTCCGCAGGATAATCCGCTGATCGTACACATTGCCGAAGATTCCCAGCTTGCACCCCTGGTTGCGGACGTTCCGGAAAACGCGCGCCGGCTCATGCAACGATACTGGCCGGGGCCTTTGACGATTATTTTAAGAAAAAGCGATCGGATTCCCTTTGAAGTTACGGCGGGACTGGATACGGTTGCGGTGCGAATGCCGTCCCATCCTGCGGCGCAGGAAGTGATCCGCGCTGCGGGCGTACCGATTGCCGCGCCCAGCGCCAACCGGTCCGGATTGCCAAGCCCGACGCGCGCGGAGCATGTTTTGCAGGATATGCAGGGCAGAATTCCGCTGATTCTCGACGGCGGCGCATGCGGTTTCGGGGTGGAGTCCACGGTCGTGGATCTGACCGGCGACGTGCCGGTGCTGCTGCGCCCGGGGGCGGTGACGTTTGAAATGCTTACGCAGGCGCTGGGGCGGGTGCGCATCGGCGGCGGTGTGATGGCGTCTCTTGGCGAGGGAGAGGTTGCGCGCTCTCCCGGGTTGAAGCACAAGCACTATGCGCCGCGTTTCGCGCGCGTGCTGGTGTTGGAAGGCGCGGATGCGGACATTGCCCGCCATGTGGCGCGCTTTACGCAGGAACATGGCCTGTGCTGCGCTGCGGTAGTCAAGCATGCGCTTGCGGCGCTTTTGCCCCAGCATGTGCGCGTATGGGATGCGGGTGCAGATGACGCCGCTTATGCTTCGGCGCTTTTTGACGCGCTGCGCGCGCTGGATGATGGGAAAACGCAGATCATTTTTTGCCAGAGCGTGCCGGCGTCCGGTATGGGGCTGGCGCTGATGAACCGGCTTTTGCGCGCGGCGGCATTTCAGGTGGAACGGGTTGCGCCGCAGGGAGGTACGCATGATGCATCCGTTGGCTGAACACGTTTTATTTGTCTGTACGGGCAATACCTGCCGTTCGCCCATGGCACAGGCGCTTTATAACCTGTTGGCCAGGCAGCGTGGGCTGGATACCTTTGCCACCAGCGCGGGCATTATGGCCTGTGAGGGAATGCCGGCGTCCCTGGGGGCGCAGTGCGCAATGGAGGATTACGGCGCGGATTTGACCCTGCATCAGGCGCAGACGGTTACTGCGCAGATGCTTGCACGGGCGGATGTCATTTTGTGCATGCAGCAGAGCCATCAGCAGGCGCTGCTGGCAAAATATCCGCAGTTCTGCCAGAAAATTCATACGCTGACACAGTATGCGTTTGGCGCGTATCAGCCGGTGGAGGATCCTTTTGGCGGGGATGAGGACGTTTATCGCCGGTGCGCCCGTCAGATTTTTGACGCCGTGTCGAAAATTTTGGAAAATTGATTCGAAAATTGTTGATTTTATTTGAAATGCCTTGCATGGGATGCTATAATGGGTCAGATGAAAATCAATCTGACCAAAGGAGTGATTCCCATGCATGTTGCGATCGGATGCGACCATCACGGCGTTGCGCTCAAAGCCGCCATTGCGCAGGATCTGCGCGCGCGCGGCATTGAGGTGACCGACTGCGGCAGCGACGGCAAGGACATGTCGGATTATCCTGTCTTTATCCGGCGTGTGGCAAAAATGGTGCAGCAGGGTCAGTGTGATCGTGGAATCGTGCTTTGCGGAACCGGTATTGGCGCCTGTATTGCCGCCAATAAGGTCCATGGTATTCGATGCGCGCTTTGCGGGGATTTGTACAGCGCAAAGCTGACCCGGATGCATAACGATTCCAATGTGCTTTCCCTGGGCGCGGATCTGACCGGGACGGTGCTGGCGCTGCAAATTGTGCGCCTGTGGCTGGAAACGCCCTTTGAGGGTGGCCGGCATCAGCGCCGGATCGATATGGTGCGTCAGATGGAACTGGAAGAAAAAGAATAACGGAGCAATTTTTGGGAGGTATCGGACATGGGTAAAGTATGTGTAATTGACCATCCGCTGATTCAGCATAAGCTGACGATGATGCGCGCGCAGGAAACCGGCACAAAGGAATTTCGCGAGCTGTTAAACGAAATTGCCATGCTCATGGCCTATGAAGTCACGCGCGATCTGCCGTTGAAGGACGTGCAGGTACAGACGCCGGTAGCGACGTCTACTTTTAAGATGATCGCCAATAAGCCTATTGGCATTATTCCGATTTTGCGCGCCGGCCTGGGCATGGTCGACGGTTTTGTCAGGCTGGTACCGAACGCGAAAATCGGTCATATCGGTCTTTACCGGGATCCGGTGACGTTAAAGCCCGTGGAATATTACTGCAAACTGCCTGTTGACGCGCAGCAGCGCGATTTGATCGTGGTAGATCCCATGCTGGCCACCGGCGGCAGCGCGGCGGCGGCGATTCAGTTTTTGAAGGACCGCGGATGCAACAAGTCCATCAAACTGGTGAACCTGGTGGGCTGTCCGGAGGGAATCGAGTATATTCAAAAGACGCATCCGGATGTGGATATCTATGTGGCGGCTATCGACGAGAAGCTCAATGAGCACGGCTATATTGTACCGGGCCTGGGCGATGCCGGCGACCGGATTTTTGGAACCAAATAACAGATCAGGGCTGCCCTTGCCGGCAGTCCTTTTTCATTGAATTTTAATTTTTTTTCGATGTGGGTTGCGCATTTTGCTGGAATTTGCTATCATGGGTGCATGTTTTTTTCGGGGGGATGTCTGTGAACGAATTGGTTTTGGTATTGGATTTCGGCGGACAGTATAACCAGCTGATTGCCAGACGCGTGCGGGAATGCAATGTTTACTGCGAGGTAAAGTCGTATAAAACGAGCGTCGAGGAAATCCGCGCGATGCATCCGGTCGGTATTATTTTTACCGGGGGGCCAAACAGCGTGTACGATCCGGCGTCGCCCGCCTGCTCGGCGGAGATTTTCTCGCTGGGCGTTCCGATTTTGGGTATTTGCTACGGCGCACAGTTGATCGCGCATTTGCTGGGCGGTCAGGTGCGGCCGGCCGGCAAGCGGGAATATGGCAAGATCGATGTAAGCGTTCAGGATCAAAGCGCGCTGTTTGAAGCGATGGCGCCCCGGCAGGCTTGCTGGATGAGCCATACCGATCAGGTTTTTGCGCTGCCGGAAGGGTTTTCAGTAACCGCCAGCACCGACTCCTGCCCTGTAGCGGCGTTTGAAGACGTCCAAAGACGCATTTATGGCGTGCAATTCCATCCGGAGGTCAATCACACGCAAAACGGCACGCAGATGCTGCGCCATTTTCTTTATCGCGTCTGCAAGGTAAAGGGCGATTGGCTGATGAGTCGGTACGCGCAGCAGTATATTGCGGATATTCGTCGGAAAATCGGCGATAAACGCGTGTTGTGCGCACTGTCTGGCGGCGTGGATTCCTCTGTTGCGGCGGTGATGATCAGCAAAGCGGTGGGCAAACAGCTTACCTGCGTGTTTTTGGATCATGGCTTGCTGCGTAAGAACGAAGGCGATGAGGTTGAGGAAATCTTTACCAAGCAGTTTGATTTGAATTTTGTACGCGTAAACTGCGCCGATCGGTTTCTTGCCCGTCTGGCAGGGGTAACAGACCCGGAGCGTAAACGTAAAATCATCGGTGAAGAATTCATCCGCGTATTTGAACAGGAAGCCAAAAAAATCGGCGCGGTGGATTTTCTGGTGCAGGGCACCATTTATCCGGATGTGATAGAAAGCGGCCTGGGCGATGCGGCGGTGATCAAAAGCCATCATAATGTCGGCGGGCTTCCGGATTATGTGGATTTTAAGGAAATCATTGAACCGCTTCGGCTGCTGTTTAAAGACGAGGTTCGTAAACTTGGCACGGAACTTGGCCTGGCGCATGATCTTGTCTGGCGCCAGCCGTTTCCGGGGCCGGGCCTTGCCGTGCGGGTGATCGGCGATATTACTAAACAGAAATTGGATATTTTGAAAGATGCTGACGCGATTTTCCGTCAGGAGATCAAGGCAGCAGGACTGGATACCAGCGTCAACCAGTATTTCGCCGTTATTACCAATATGCGTTCGGTCGGCGTTATGGGGGATGGACGAACCTATGATTATACCATCGCGCTGCGCGCGGTGACAACAACCGATTTTATGACCGCCGATTGGGCGGAAATTCCTTATGATATCCTCAGAACCGTTTCAAACCGGATCGTCAACGAAGTCGCGCATGTCAACCGCGTTGTCTATGATATTACATCAAAACCGCCGGCCACGATCGAGTGGGAATAATTAACCAAACCCCAAAAGCCTTGGAAACACTGGGCTTTTGGGGTTTCCTTTTGCCTTTTGATAACAATTTGATAACCAACGCCCCAAACCGATTTGTTTTATTTGTTGCCATGTAGACACTGGCTTGCAGGTGAAGCAGTTTTGAGAGGGGCATAGAAAAACGGTCTTGTTGATTCTGAAAATCAGCAAGGCCGTTTTTTGTTATTCGTCCTTTTTCAGTTCTTCCACCAGCCAGTCACTGAGTTGCTGGGACGGCACCTTGGCATGAATGCTTGAAGTATCGTACTCAGGATAGCGGTAACGCCAGCGGTCGTATTCTTCCTTGGTGATCTCCCCGGCTTCCAGCTTGGCAGCCTGTTCCCGCCATGCAATCAGGGATCGGGTCAGTTCTGCGGCGTCCTTGCCGTGGCGAATGTTGACACGGAGATTCACTTCCCCGTCACATTCACAGATTTCCAGACCGTATCTGTCCTCCAAGGTAAAGAGGGTGTGCATCAGCCCCATGTAGGAATCAATGTCCGGCACGGACAGAGCAAGAGGAGATACATCAAGGATATTCGCCAAGGCCGTGGTCATGTCCGCTTTGGGGGTTCTTGTCCCGGTTTCATACTGAGCAAGGCGAACATCAGCAGACTTTTCGGGAAAGCCCACCTGAGTGCCGAGATATTTCTGTGTCATACCCCGCAGGGTACGGAAAAAGTGAATGCGTTCACCGATTGCCATAGCCATCGCTCCTGTCGTATGTATTTGGATAATGTGAGTATAGCATATTTGTTTAGAATAGTCAAGATAGCAGAAGCAAATTTGTTTAATTTTTATTTCGCAAGCCACTTGACCTAAACAGAAATGTGTAGTATAGTATAAGTAAGCTAAACAAATATGCTTAGTTCGTAAAAATTTTACAATCCAGATACCAACAAAACAGCGAGAAAATGTCCGTTGTAAAGTGAGGAGGGGTATTTCAAGAAAGCACAACTGAATGACCGCCAGACAGATACTTTCTCCGGGGAAGTAAGCGAGGATATGAGCTTGCCAAGGAGAAATGAAACCGACACAGCGCCGAAAAGGGTTGCCTGTCAGAGTCTGAAAGGGAGAACGGCAGTACGAATATCAACACCCACAAATGAGGAAAGGAAGGTATGTGCCTATGGCAGGAAAGATGTTTATGCGTGTGGAGGAGGTTGCTGAGGAATTGGATGTTTCCATCCCCTATGCGTACAAGCTCATCCGCAAGATGAATGAGGAATTAAAGAAAACAGGCTGCATCACCATTGCAGGCCGCATTGACCGTAAGTTCTTCCATGAGAAGTTTTACGCAACCAAAAATCAGACCGAAAGGAGCGTCTAACAATGTCCGTATACAAAAACGCAGACAGCGGCACATGGTACGCCATGTGCTGGTTCACCGACTGGAAGGGTGAACGAAAGCAGAAGTGCAAGCGTGGCTTTGCCACCAAGAAAGAAGCCCAGGCATGGGAGCGGGAGTTCCTGATGCAGAAGCAGGCCGATGTGACCATGTCCTTTGAGAGCTTCGTCAGCCTCTATGAAAAGGATGTAAAGCCCAAGCTGAAACTGAATACCTGGCTGACCAAGGAGAGCATCATCCAGAAGAAAATCCTGCCGTATTTCAAAAAGCGGAAGCTGTCAGAGATCACGGCAAAAGATGTGATCGACTGGCAGAATGAGATCCGAAGCCTGACGGATTCCAAGGGGAAGCCCTACTCCACCACCTATCTGAAAACCGTCCACAATCAACTCAGCGCCCTTTTCAACCACGCTATCAAATACTATGGGCTGCAATCCAATCCGGCAGCCAAGGCCGGAAACATGGGCAGCGAGGAACGGAAGGAAATGCTGTTCTGGACAAAAGCGGAGTACCTGAAATTCGCAGATGCCATGATGGACAAGCCTATTTCCTACTACGCTTTTGAAATGCTCTACTGGTGTGGTATTCGGGAAGGCGAGCTGCTGGCTCTGAGTGCTTCGGATTTTGACTTCACCAACAGCACCGTGACCATCAGCAAATCCTACCAGCGGCTCAAGGGGCAGGATGTCATCACCACCCCGAAAACCAAAAAGAGCAACCGGGTCATTAAAATGCCGCAGTTCCTCTGTGAGGAGATGCAGGACTATATCAAGATGTTCTACAGCGCAGAAAAAGATGACCGCATTTTCCCCATCAGCAAGCATTACCTTCACAGTGAAATGGATCGGGGGTGCAAGGAAACCGGGGTAAAGCGTATCAGAATCCACGATTTGAGACATTCCCACATTTCACTTCTGATTGATATGGGTTTCTCCGCTCTGGCAATCGCTGACCGGGTGGGACACGAAAGCATCGACATCACTTACCGCTACGCCCACCTGTTCCCGACCCGCCAGACGGAAATGGCCGAGAAACTGAACTTTGAACGAATTGAGGAAGGAGCTTAATTATGTCAGCAAAAAACATGGACAACCACAACCGTTGGAGGAACCGAACCGTAGCGTTCCGGGTATCGCCGGAGGAGGACGAGCAGCTTGAGGTTTTCGTGAAGCTGTCCGGCCTGACCAAGCAGGACTATATCACCCGGCGGCTTCTGTGCCATGATGTGGTGGTACAGGGCAATCCCAGAGTATACAAGGCTCTGCGTGACCAGTTCGCCGCTGTGCTGAACGAACTGCGGCGCATTGAGGCAGGAGCCAGCGTGAACGACGAGCTGATGGACACGATTCACATGATTGCAGAAATTATGGACGGAATGAAGGAGGACAGTGCCTATGACGATTGAGACAAAAGAAAAGACCGCCCTGATTCCCTCTGTTGGCGCAGAGGATGGGCAGTCGTTTCAAACAATTTCTGAGAATATTATACCCACTTCTGAATCAGAAATCAATGACCAGATTGAAAATTCTGGGGAAAGTTTCGAGGAAATGTGCCGGAGGATGCAGAGGCTTACCGACCCGCACTATCTCCACACCATCACCATGACCGAGCTTTTCCAGACAACCTACAAGAGCAGACCGCCGATCATCGACGGCCTGCTCTACGCCGGGGCTTATATTTTGGCTGGTGCGCCCAAAATCGGCAAGTCCTTTCTGGTGGCGCAGATCGCCTACCATGTCAGCACCGGGCAAAAATTGTGGGAGTACGAAGTCCACCAAGGAACGGTGCTTTACCTCGCTTTGGAGGATGACTACCAACGAATCCAGAGCCGGATGTTTATGATGTATGGTGTAGAGGATACGCCCAATCTTCATTTTGCCACCGCAGCCGGAAAAATCGGGAATGGGCTGGATGAACAGCTTGAAAATTTTATGCGGGAGCATACCGATACCAAGCTGATTATTGTTGATACCATGCAGAAAATCCGTGAGGTCGGCGGTGAGGCGTACAGCTATGCCAGCGACTATGAAATCATTGGCAGGCTCAAACAGTTTGCGGACAAGCACTGCATCTGTGTCCTGACTGTCCACCACACCCGGAAGCAGCCCGCTGGGGACAGCTTTGAAATGATCTCCGGCACGACGGGGTTGCTTGGCTGCGCCGATGGCTCTCTGCTGATGCAGAAGAAAAAGCGTACCGCTTTGGATGCCACCATTGATGTGGTGGGGCGTGACCAGCAGGATCAGATTCTCTATCTAAAAAAAGACCCGGAAACGCAGATTTGGAATCTGGAAAAGACGGAGAACGAGCTGCATCGGGAGCCGCCAGACCCGATCTTGGAGGCCGTAGCAGCTTTTGTCAGTGCTGAGTGGAGCGGTAGTCCCACGGAGCTACGGGAACTTTTGAAGGTGGATATGCAGCCCAACACGCTAACCAAGCACCTGAATGTGAACGCTGGTCGGCTGTTTAACGAGCATAACATTCAGTACGAAAACACCCGCACTCACGCCGGAAGAAGAATTAAGCTGACGCTTGTTATGAATCAGGCGTGACGATGGTGTCGGTCGTGACGGTGATTTTGATGGTATCTCAAACACCGTCACCATCGTCACGACCGTCACGGAAAGGAATGGAAGCGAATGAAAAATGTGCAAATTTCCTATGACCTGTTTGTTGATCTGGTGCTGTACCACTTGAACGGCGAAGAAGATTTTGACGAAGAAATCCGGCAGGGTTTGGAGCAGAAACTGGACGCCATGTTGAATCGCCAGCTCTATTCCCGGTACAAGACCGCCCTCACCGAGGAGCAGCGTGAACAGGCACGGCAGGAGTACCTTGACCGCCGTGGTGTGCCGGAGAGCTACCGCTGGACTACTTCACCTTGGGAGAGATAACAGGAGCGTGGCACGCTCCTGTTTCTGGCAGACAAGGCACAAGGATTGGGTGACAGGGCAAGCCCCTCGCATCCCCCGTCCCCGCTGGAATATTCGCAAATATGGAAGCGGACGGCAGAGAGACTTCGGGGAAGTTTCTCTGCCAGTGGGCGGTAAATGGTGAGCAGAAATGAGCTGCGAACCAGTTGCTGACCACGCCGAATTTTATGGGTTGTGGGTACCACCTGCAAGCCATGAAAGGCGGGAGGCTCCCGCAGGAGCCGCATACCCCCTCGGAGAGCCCACGATACTTTGCAGCCGTACCATCTCCATGTTGTCTACATCCCGGTGGTAGAGAAACAAATTCTCTGGTCGAAACGGTGTAAGGATAAATCGCTGGTGGGAAGCGTCAAGGAAACAATCACTCAAGTCAGCATGAGCAAAAAGTGGGATTCCAAGCCCGCCCTAGGCGAAGACGGAAGGCCGCTGCTGACCCAAAAAGGAAAAAAGGTTCTCAGAAAATCCTACTCGGTTTTGCAGGACGATTTCTATAACGCCATGCGCTCCGCTGGCTACACCGATGTGGAACGAGGAGAGCGAGGCAGCTCCGAGGAGCATCTGACCGTGACCCAATTTAAGGTTGAGAAAGAACAGGAACGGCTTGCCAATCTCACCGAGCAGACAGTGCAAAAGGCGCAGGAGGCCGCTTCACTGGAAAAGAGAATTGAGAAAATCCAGAAGAAACAGGTTGCAGTCCAAGCAGTAGACAAAATTGAGCCGAAGTCTGTGCCGCTGTCCGCCAAGGTCATGCTGGAACGCTCTGAGTTTGAAAGTCTGGCTACAGCGGCTAAAAAATATGCCATGCAAGAAAAGAAGGAACATCAGCTTCAAAAAATGCTGGAGGCCGCCAATAAAGCGATTGCAGCGTTAAAGGCAAAAATCTCTGAACTGACCGCTGAATTGACTGAGTACCGATCTATCCATAGGAAGCTCCATCCAGATGGGCTGGAAGTTGAAAACGAGCAGTTGCGGTCGAAAATTCGCAGCTACGAAACGACTATTGAGCGCAATAATCTCTGGCATCTTTTCAGCCCGAAACGCAGTAAAATCCACAGCAGAAGCGATGTCCGGTAAATCCCGTGTAGAACCGTGAAAAACGCAAAAAATCCGGTGGGAGCGCTCTGAATGACTTATGCATCATTCGGACGTTCTCCATCGGAAAAACCACTCACTTTCACGGCTGTAAAGCCATAAAAAATTGTAAAATGTGGAGGTGCTTTATGAAAACAGGTCTTTCCAAGAAGCAGAAAACCACCAGCATCTTTTTCGACGAGAACAGCAATATGATTGAGGTCTGCACCTATAATACCGATCTCAAAAACAGACTGTCCGAGTTCGCCTCTCTCTATCCCAAGGAATGCCGTATTGTTGATGATGACGGTCAAGGCTGCATGAGCTTTGAAGTCAAAAAAGGACGGTTCGGTTTTCGTCTGACTGCCCCCTACACAGAGGAACGCCGGAAAGCCGCCAGTGATCTGGCCAAGAAACACACCCAAAATCTGAGGAGGAATGACAATGAAAATCCTGTCCTGTGAGTTCAATATGGACACCGCTTGCGTGGAGCTGCTCTACACCGATGGTACGATGATCTCAATTGATTGCACTGCCGTGGAAAACGAGGTTGCAGATAATATGTACCAGCGGTCAGAGATGGACTGGCTGATCTACAATGCTCCTCTGGAATACGCCGACCTGATTCTCAACGACGACCCACAGAAATATTTGAAAGCCGTTACCGAATACAAGCCGCTGGATAGCTAAATACCCTGCCGCCCGTGGGGGCATCAAGCTCCTGCGGGTGGTTTCTCATTTTATCAGGCACTATACTCATGATTTCGTGAGAACATCTTGAAAAAAGTGTGTTCTGTGTTATAATATTATTGAATTATCGAACTCGAAGATGAATGGAGTGTCAATATGCCGGCCAATTATGACAAGCTATGGAAGTTGCTAATAGATAAAAAAATGAATCGTACTGAATTGAAAGATGTTGCAGGAGTAAGTTTCAATGTGTTAGCAAAGATGGGCCGGAATGAATTTATCTCAATGGAGAGCCTGTATAAGATATGTGCGGCCCTAAATTGCGGTATTGACGATGTAATGGAGTTTACAAATGAAAGATACAATTGATTATGTAGTAAAATCTACAACCGAATACATCGAGCAAATGCCGAAGTCCTTGCGAAAAAAGTACGGGCAGTTCTTTACCAGTAAAGAGACTGCTGTTTTTATGGCAGAATTGTTTACTATCCCAAAAAGAGAAGTGATTTCTGTGCTTGATCCCGGTGCAGGCTCAGGCATTCTTTCGGTTGCACTTATTGAACGCCTACAAGCAGTTCCTTCAATTAGAAAAATTGAGTTAGTATGTTATGAAAATGACCCTAATGTGTTGGATTTGCTGCGTTCCAACTTAGAGTGGGTATGCAGTCACGCTATCAAGGAAGTCACCTTTCAAATCGTCACTGACAACTACATCCTCAGCCAAATGGATAACTATAACTTAATGCTGGGTGCCGTTCTGAATCCTCGTAAATTTGACTTGGTGATTGGTAACCCGCCCTACATGAAAGTTCCAAAGGATGCACCCGAAGCAATGGCAATGCCGGATGTGTGCTACGGTGCTCCTAATCTTTACTTTCTTTTTGCTTCAATGAGTTTGTTTAATCTAAAGGACAATGGAGAAATGGTATACATCATTCCCCGTTCTTGGACTTCAGGAGCATACTTCAAGAGATTCCGGCAAAAGTTTTTAGATGATGGTGCGTTGGAGCATATCCACCTCTTTGTCAGCCGTGACAAGGTTTTTGAAAAGGAGAGTGTTTTACAAGAGACTATTATTATTAAAGTAAAGAAAACCACTGTAAAACCCGATAGTATTACAATAACCACTACGCAAAGCAATGCAGACTTTTCCCAAAAAACAGTGTTCGATGCTCCTTATTCAACTGTAGTCAATGGTGAAGATCGCTATGTCTATTTAGTGACTAACTCAGAAGAAGTTGAAACACTAAGCAAGATGAATAACTGGGCAGATACATTGCCAAGCATCGGACTGAAAATGAAAACAGGATTGACTGTCGACTTTAGAAATCGTGAAGCATTACGGGATGGTGTTGAGAAAGAAGCTGTTCCCCTATTCTATTCTCAACATATCCAAGACGGCAAAGTGGTTTTCCCGGTGGGAAAAGAGCATGAATACATTGTCACTGAGCAAAACGGTCTCCGTCAGAAGAATACAAACTACTTGTTTGTGAAACGATTTACGGCGAAAGAAGAACGCCGCAGACTTCAATGTGGTGTGTACTTAGCCCGTAAGCACCCGGAGTATACCGAGATTAGCACACAAAATAAAATCAATTTTATTTGTGGATTGCGTGACCTATCAGAGTGTGTTGTGTATGGTCTTTATGTTCTGTTCAATTCTACACTTTATGATAGCTACTACCGTATCTTAAACGGGTCTACTCAGGTTAATTCGACTGAAATCAACTCCATGCCCGTCCCACCCATGAGCATTATTGAGGAGATGGGAAAAGAGTTAATTCGCATCAGAGATATGTCGGAGGCATCCTGCGACAACATTTTGAGGAGTTATGTATGAGCAAAATTGATGAAGCAAAAGAGATTTTGAATGCCTTACAGGTTCCTGCAAAGCAGCAGAATGGTATGTGTTGCTGTGTCCTGCTGGCAATGGCTGACCTACTGGAAGATACTGCATGGGCGAACGCCACGAATGGCTGGATTCGCATCCATGATATGATTGCGTTTTCCAACAACAATTACGGAACTACATACGCAGAAAACAGCCGTGAAACCTTCCGTAAGCAGGCGATGCACCACTTTAGAAATGCTGCCTTTATCTGCAATCGATTTTGAAAACAAAATTTCTGACAATTCCTCTGATCCATTGAAAAAAGGGCGCTATATTTTCGATTGGATCAAGGAAATTTTCAAAGCTATTGAGGAAGAATTACCTGAGCCTGAAAAAACTGAAGACCAATACAACGAACAAGAAGATAACGAATTTGGTTTCATTGATGAAACACAGTTCACCTCCAAAAGCAAGAAAATAATTCCGCTATTTGATTGGCCCGCTTGTGCTGGAGATGGTTTTTACTTTGACCAGGCCAATGTTCCCTTTGAGAGGATTGAAGTAGATAACCTAAATGCAGATTATGCCGTAAAAATTTCCGGTAGAAGTATGGAACCTACCATTGCAGATGGTTCTGTTGTAATGGTAAAACAAGTGGATGTGTTGTTAAATGGTGATATTGGCATTTTTAGCATTAATGGAGAAATCATGTGCAAACGCTATTGTATAGACAATGCAGAGATTATCCTAAAGCCAGATAATCAGTCAGGCGACTTTTTTGATATTGATGTTTCAAAAGTAGAATGTGCAATTCAGGGAAAAGTAATTCTTGAATGATGCCAATATATAGTAGTTACAAAGGAGACCATGATAAACCGTAAAAAGCGAGTAATATTTCGGAATAGGCTGATAGAAATAGAAGACAACCACTAAAAAAGTTTGGCAATATTAAATGTGGTATATACTCTGCCTCAATGACTGCGTAGGTTCCGTACAATTAGTGAAAGCAGCCTCCGGCAATTACCGGGTATAGGTCTTTCCTTTCTTCTGCGAATGCTCTTCAACAATAGATGTAGTTTTTAACAAATATAATGTATCATGAAATTATCGAACAGACTCTGGAAAAACCGCCAATCATATGCTATAATACATCTAATCCACCGGTACTGCCGCATCAAGGATTACCTATGATAGTTCGGGTGTGATAGATTTTTGATAGCAAAATTTCGGATAGACCATAGGATAAGGATAATCTGTATCAAATGGAACCACTACGAATTAAATCCTCTATACAAAAAAGTTTAGAAATGGATTTAATCCGGCGAGTGGGAATAGAGAGAAGGGTATTCTCGCTATTGTCAGGGCAATTGCGAACGCATATAGAACAGAATCTTGCGCGCACCAGCGCCGGCTTCTGTTCTGATGCTTGAAATATCCTGAGCCGGTATGCAGGTTTTTGCAGTATCAGGCGGATTTGTATAATGCTGTTGTAAGAGACGGAAGCACAAATGCAAAATTTGAAGTTGCGGAGGACTATTGGATGGCAATTACGATCCATATTTATTATAACGGGATAAATGGAAACGCAAAAAAGTTTGCTGAAGAAATGGTTTCAGGAGGAATTGTCAGCGACATCCGCAAGGAATCGGGCAATATTCAGTATGAATATTTCTTTCCCATGGAGGAACCGGAAACTTTGCTTTTAATTGATCGCTGGGAAAATCAAAATGCCCTTGATATCCATCATGCTTCGCCGATGATGAAACAGATTGCAAAACTCAGAGAAAAATATGACCTTCATATGAAGGTAGAACGGTATGTATCTGAGGATCGCATACCGGATGCGGATAAAAATTTCATCAAAGAGTAAGCTGAAAATCCAGCGATGAGGAGGAAGGGGGCGATTTTTGCGGAGCCGGGAAGGTCGGCGCATATGGCTGCGGCAGGGGGGCTGTCATGCCCGGTCTTGCGCTGCGGGAATCAAGGCGTTGGGCGGGATTGCTTTTCGTACTTCAAAGGGTTGGTAAGGGCGGTCGTATGAAAGGCGCTGAATGTTACTATGCAAAGAGTGGGTTGATTACCCCAATGCATAATCAGGCCGCGACTCATTTGGGGCAGGATTGGTCAAACAGTTTCATGGGCGAGGGTGGATAAATCCGGCAAAAGTGGGCTGGACAAATCATGCTTCAGTCTTGGCTCCTTGATTTGCGGAACATCCAAAGTCCGATTCTCGCATAGGAACGCAATTCGACTTCGAAAAACGGTTCTCTTATGGCTGAAGCGATACATTTACAGTCGGCAATGATTGGCAAAGAACCGCAGAACAGACAGCGCCCGTTAAGGCTGAAGTGGACGGATACCCGGCTTTCAAACGGCGCCATCTGCCCTGCTGGTGGCAAACCAGGAGGGGTGACAGCCCGGAGCGCTGCCGCCCCCTTAACGCGACGGCATCGACAGGCTGCCCTTTTTTGCGATGGGGGATTCTATTCATTGTCGCACTGCAAGACAGTAATTTGTGTTGTCAAATGCGCGCATTTGATTTCCGGGATTCGCCTCATTATAGAGCGCAAAGTATTGTTCCGTTATTTCCTGCGGGCCAAGGTGTTCATAGATCAAAAACCCATGTGCCGAAAGCAGCTGCTCGATGTCGGAGCAGGAATAGGATGCCAACATTTTTTCATTTGCTCCGCCAGCCAGCATGAATTGCTTTTTTGCTCTTTCTCCAGCTTTTTCAGTGTAACTGTTTTCGTCCGGATAATCAAATATAATGGAACTGCCTTTTGATGTAAGATCACTGATAGAAGAAACCATCCATTCAAAGGATTCCTTTGAGAGATAATAGGCAACACCAAGAATCGAACAGCAGCATATTTTGTCCCTGTTAAACGAGGGATGACGTTGCAGTGGTTCCTTCCATGTTCTTTTTGTAAAATCTGCCTCTATGTAGTGAACATTGCCGGGAATGGCAATTCCGGCCCTTTGCAGCCGCTCTCGTTTATCTTTTGCAGTAGATGGATGGTCTATCTCGAAAATATCCAATGTCTCTGCCCAGGATGGCTGCCGGTATGCAAATGTGTCATAGCCTGCGCCAAAAATTAAATATTGTTCTGCTCCCGTGCAAATGGCCCGCTCGAGCGATTTTTCGGCAAAAGCCGCCCTGCCAAGCGGCGAGGGGGATAGCTGATTATCGACAATCCACCTTAATGCCTGTTTTGGATTGCCTGTAAATGACGGATTGAAAAATCCTATTCCGCCGGACATATTCTTGGCTATTTGATTAAATTCATCATCCGTCAGCAATTGCCTTGCTGTGCTGTCATTGAAAATCTTCACTTCATTGTTCAATGCATGATATGCCCTTGAAAATGCGCTTATCAGCGCGGTCATGCTTTTTTGTTCCATCCCCAAACACCTCCTGCATTCTTAATACACTTTTGATTTAGAAAGTTCAAGACTTGAAATTTTCTCGATTTTGTGGTAATATAAAACCATAAAGAACGATAAATTTGTTGTTTCGTCACATAATTGTGGCGTTTTTTTGTTGTATAAAAAGGAAATATAAAAATTCGGCTCGACTGCTTTGGATTTGCTCCACTGTTCTGATGATACTATGGTGGGCGGCAACACTGTAATAAGGCGTTGTCCTGTGCGTTCGGGTTGGGGCACGTTTATTGGCTATCCAGAGCGTAACGGTACTGCCCTGCGGAAGTTATGCTTTCCCGGGGGACAAGCCTCCTTGCGCATCCGAAGGTAAGCGTTTCTCTTTTTGACTTGTTATACCCAGGCTTAGTGAGCCGCAAACGATCTGAAAAATGTTGCGATGGATAAAAAACACCCTTGCACAGATCCTCTGTGGCGGACTGTACAGGGGTGCCAAGGATTTTCGCGGAAATTTGTTTTTGACGAAATTGGATCATACAAAAGCCTCCCCTTGCAGAATGCCTGAATGCTGCAAGGGGAGGGCCTTTTTTTGAACCTGAGACAGGATGAAATTCGGATTTTCCGGCGCGTTTAGTCCATGTATGCACCGGCAATGGGCGCGGTGGCATGCATCGTGAACTGCTTGAGCACGCCGTGGGTGTAGCGCGAGGGCTTGGAGATCCAGGCGGCTTTGCGCTGGCGCAGGATTTCGTCCATTTCCCCGGGCGTTTTGTGTTCGCCCTTGACGCCGACAATGGCCAGCAGGCGTTTTTCCACGTCAATTTCAATCAGATCGTCCGGCTCGACCAGCGCGATGGGGCCGCCGTCCGCAGCCTCGGGGGAAATATGCCCAATGGCGGGACCTTTGGACGCGCCGGAGAAACGGCCGTCAGTCAAAAGCGCGATAGACGCACCCAACTCCGGGTTGGAGGAGATCGCTTCGGTCGTATAGAACATTTCCGGCATGCCGCTGCCCTTGGGGCCTTCATAGCGGATGAATACTGCGTCGCCGGGATGAATCTGGTTTTGGAAAATCGCTTCCAGCGCGGCCTCTTCGCTGTCAAAAGGACGGGCGCGCAGGACGGCCTTGTGCATGGGCTTGGGCACGGCGCTGTGCTTGATGACAGCGCCCATCGGCGCCAGATTGCCCTTGAGCACGGCCATGGTGCCGTTATCGCCCAGCGGTTTGTCAAACGGACGGATGATATCGGTGCGGGAAAGGCCGGTCTTTTTCAAATATTCTTCGCACTTTTCGTAATAGCCGTTCTTTTTAAGATCTTCTAGGTTTTCGCCCAGCGTCTTGCCGGTGACGGTCATCACATCCAGATGCAGCTGGCTTTTGATTTCTTCCATAACGCGCGGCACGCCGCCGGCATAATAGAAGTATTCCGCAGGCCAATAGCCGGTGGGACGGATGTTGACGATATAATGCGCGCCGCGATGGAGCTGGTCGAACAGATCGCCGTCCATATACAGTCCGAATTCGTGCGCGATGGCGGGCAGGTGCAGCATAGCGTTGCTCGAACCGGAAATGGCGGCGTGTACCTTGACCGCGTTTTCAAGCGATTTTTCCGTCACGATATCCCTTGCCCGAACGCCCCTGCGCGCAAGATCCACCGCAACCTTTCCGGCGCGCTGCGCTACTTCCAGCAGATCGCCGCAGGTAGCGGGCAAAAGCGCGCTGCCGGGCAGCGCAAGGCCAAGCGCCTCGGCCATGACCTGCATGGTGGAGGCTGTGCCCATGAACGAACATGCGCCGCAGGAAGGGCAGGCGGAGCATTTGTATTGGTTCAGTTCCGCTTCGGTGATTTCACCGCGCAGATACATGGCGTTGTACATGCCGATTTGTTCCAGCGTCAGCAAATTGGGACCTGCGGCCATGACGCCGCCGGGCACGACGACCGACGCCAGATTCAGCCGGCCGATGGCCATCAGCTGTGCGGGAACCGCTTTGTCACAGCTGGAAATAAATACGCCGGCGTCAAAGGGCGTGGCCATGCCGTGAATTTCAATCAGATTGCAGATGGTTTCGCGCGACGCGAGGGAATAATTGATGCCGTCGTGGCCCTGCGTCATGCCGTCGCAGATATCCGTGGCAAAAAAGCGCGCCGCTTTGCCGCCGTTTAAGCTCACGCCGCGAACGGCGCGTTCTACCAGTCCGAAAAGGTGGACGCTGCCGGGATGGCTGTCGCCAAACGTGCTTTCTACCAGGATTTGGGGCTTGCTCAAATCATCTGATGTCCAACCGCTGCCGATTTTCAGCGGATCCATTTCCGGGGCGAGCTTACGAATGTCTTGACTGATCATTTTTGCGTAAAACCTCCTGCTGCGCTCAAGTCCGCACTAGCATATCACGTTCGACAGGGTTCGTCAAGATGAAATTTGCATGTTGTTATGCGCTTCAATATATGATACAATACCTATAAATCGTCTGATGAATTGAGGTGTTTGTGATGCCATCCCGGGTGGAACAGGCAGAAACGGATCTGATCGCCTATATTTTGAGCCATCATCTTGCCGCGGGAGATCGGCTGCCCAATGAAACGCAGCTGTCCCAGTTGTTGGGCGTTGGGCGCAGCACGGTGCGCGAAGCGATCAAGCAGCTGGCGTCGCGCAATGTGCTGACGGTGCGTCAGGGCGCGGGGACCTTTGTTTCCGCTAAAAAAGGCGTGCCTGAGGACCCGTTGGGGCTGCTTTTTTTGCCGGACGATATTGGCAAGGCGATGGATCTTCTGGAAATCCGCCTGATGATCGAGCCGGAAATTGCCGCGATGGCCGCTGTGCATGCGGGGGCGCAGGATTTAAAAGAAATTGCCGCGCAATGCAGCGCCGTACAAAAACAGATTGACGCGGGGGAGGACTATACGCAGGGCGATATGCTGTTTCATCGGCTCATTGCGCAGGCCTGCGGCAATCGCGTGGTGGCCAATCTGCTGCCGGTGATTCATTCGTCCATCGCGCTTTGTATCGACGTAACCGGCTGGATTTATCGGGAAGATACCCGGCGGGAACATCGCCGGATTACCGACGCGCTGCTGCGGCGGGACGCGGCGGGGGCGCGCTACGGCATGATTACCCATTTAAATACCAACCGGATGGGTGTGCAGGCGCTGCGTATGCACGAAAAGCCCTGAAAGCGTACGGAAAATACTGCGTTTTTTGCTGCACAGCGGTCAAAAAAGGAAACGGCTTGAAAAAACGGCGCCGCGGATTTATAATGAAACGGTCGAAGAAAAATCGCAAAAAGGAGAAATCGAATATGCAGACCGTATACCAGTGTTTTCCGGGCGGAAAGTTCAAATGCCTGACCATGAGCTATGACGACGGTACGGAATTTGACCGGCGCCTGGTGGATATTTTCAACCGCAACGGGATCCGCGGCACCTTTCATGTCAATGCGGGGCTTGCCAGCGGTGAAAAAAGCGCCTCATCCCGCCGGCGGATCCCGATAGAAGCGTTCAAGACGCTTTATCAGGGGCACGAGGTTTCCTGTCACACCTATACCCATCCGACAATTGCCCGCTGTCCGCTCAATCAGGTTGCCGATGAGATTTTGATGGACCGCAAGGCGCTGGAGGCGGCCATGGGCTATCCGGTGCGCGGGCTGTCCTATCCCAACGGTTCGTATACCGATGAAATCTGCCAGCTGCTGTCGCATCTTGGCATTCGCTATGCCCGGACGGTGACCAGCACGCACAGCTTTGCCATGCCGCGCGATTTCATGCGGTGGGATCCTACCTGTCATCACAAGCAGGATTTGCTGGAGAAGGGCAGGGCGTTTTGCGCGCTTGAAAAATCGCAGTATCTGTATCTGATGTATGTGTGGGGGCACAGCTATGAGTTTGATCAGGATAACAATTGGGCGCTGATGGAACAGTTCTGCGCGCAGATGGGCGGGCGCGAGGATATCTGGTATGCGACCAATATGGAAATTGTTGAATATATGCAGGTATGCAGCCGGCTGTCGTTTTTTGCCGATTCCAGCTGCGTATACAATCCTTCCTGCCAAAGCGCGTATCTGCGCGTTGGACAGCGCATTGTGCAGGTGCCCGGCGGCGCCCAGGTGCAGCTGTTTTGACATAAGCCGGGCCCGGCTTGACGCGTTTTTAATATTTTTCAGGCGCATGTTTTGGTGCGTTGGGGCACGCCTGTACGGGCGTGTCTTTTTTTATCCTATAATTAAGAAACGCTGCCATTTTTTTTATCGAACAGACGGACGCTGCAATTCGTTTCACAATAGAGGCATGCAGGGGCAAAAGGTTGCGCAAACAGCGGATTGTATGATAAAATACTAAAATTGATGGCGTATGCCATAAGCTTTGAATGGAATTGATGCAGTTATGATCGATCACGATAAGAAAGAACAGGGCGGCGCGCCTTTGCAGGACGCCCGCGCTGAAACGCAGCCCCAGCAGGAGCAGGCGCGCGCGGTGGAGGAAATCCTGGCGGTAGCCGAGCAGGAGCCAATGGATGATCCGACGCTGGACGGCGCGGCGCAAATACCGGAACCGGTGACGGGGCAGCCGCCGGCGCAGGCGCGTATGCCCCAGGAAAAGCAGCAGAGGCGCGCCGAGAAGCCGGCGTTTGTACGGTCGCGCCGCGGGAAAAAAATCCCGGCGGAGCTGATGCATGCCCAGGACGGCCCGACACAGGAGCAGCCGCAGGCGCACAGCGCTGCGCCTCGGCGGGAAAAGCCGGCGTATGCGCGCACGCACCGGGGCAAGAAAGTCCCGGCGGAGCTGATGTATGCCCAGGGGTATCAGCCGCCTGAGCCGGAAGCGCCCGATGGCTTTGGCGCCAAAATGGCGCGGTGGTTTGCGTCGGCGCGCAGCCGCTTTTTTGCCATGCCGCCAAAGCGGCGTGTGCTGACGGTTTGCGCGGTGGCTGCGCCGCTGTGCGCGCTGGTGCTTTTGTGTGTGACGATTGGATTTTTAATCTCCGGCGCCAGAACGGGGGGGCCTGCAAGTACCGATGCGGCCCGGGCGGCTTCCATCACGCCGGCGCCGACATTCGCTGTGGCAACGCCGACGCCGACGCCTGTAGCGACCCCGACGCCGGTTCCGACCCCGACGCCGGAACCGCACCCGACCAATATGGTGATCCGCCAGGGCATTCATGCGCCTTTTGTGCAGGAATTGCAAAAAAGGCTGATGGAGTTGTATTATATGGAAGACGACGAACCGACGGACTATTTTGGCCCGGTAACGGAAATGGCGGTACGGCTGTTCCAGCGCCAGCACGGGCTGGATATCGACGGGATGGTCGGCATGGAAACGTATCAGGCGCTGTTCAGCCCGGAGGCCCAGCATTACACCGTGATGCTGGAAGCCAGCGGCAGCGACGTTACCGAGCTTCAGACGCGTCTGCGCGAGATGGGGTATTTGGATACGGTTACCGGCTACTTCGGTGAAAAAACCGAGGAAGCGGTAAAAGCGTTTCAGAAAAACAACAAGCTGACAGCGGACGGCAAGGTCGGCAGACAGACGCGTGAAAAGCTGTACAGCAGCGGTGCGCAGGCGAATTTCGCCAAATACGCCGATTCAAGCAAAACCATCAAGCTGTATCAGCAGCGTCTGAAGGATTTGGGGTATCTGACCACCACGCCGGACGGCAAATACGGTACGGATACCAAGCAGGCGGTTGCCCGCTTCCAGGAGATTCACGGCTTGATTCCCGATGGTTTCCTGGGCTATTCCACGGTTCAGAAATTGCAGTCCTCGTCGGCAAAGGGCAACGCGCTGCAGTTTGGTATGAACGGCGATGACGTGAAAAACGTGCAGAAATACCTCAAACGGCTGGGCTATATGGATGCGGTCACCGGGTATTTCGGCACGATTACGGAAGAAGCCGTCAAGGCCTTCCAGAAAAATAATAAGATTGCCGTAGACGGTACGGTCGGACCGGTCACCATGAGCAAGCTGACCGCTTCCCAGGCGATCGCTTCCTCCGGCTCAAGCGGCAGCACGGGCGCGGGGACAACGGCGCAGACCAATAAAATCGATACGTTTATTTCGGTGGCGCAGGGCAAGCTTGGATGCTCCTATGTCTTTGGCACCAAGGGCCCGACGACGTTTGACTGCTCCGGGTTTGTGTACTATTGCCTGAACAAGGCAGGCGTCAGTCAGTCGTATATGACCAGCGCGGGCTGGGCAGAATGCACCAAATACCAGCGCATCAGCTCCATGAGCAGCCTCAAGCGCGGCGACGTGATGGTCTTTTCCGGCACCAACTATGGCCATGTGGGCATTTATCTTGGCGACGGTCAGATGATCCATGCGTCCTCCGGTAAGGGCAAGGTTGTCACCTCTACCGGCGTACTGAAGAGCAACTATTGGACGTCGCACTTTATCTGTGGATTTAGAATCTTCTAAGCGCAATCGGGCGTATCCGGACGGATACGCCCGATGCTGCGCTGTGGGAAGCTGCTTCGCAGGCAGACGGCGGCGCGATAGCCGGCCCGGTCGCCGGACGGCGTGCCTGAGACGGGTGCTTTTGGCGGTGGGATATCTAAAAAAGGCGGCGTTTGGTGAACCTGACGTGAAAATGCATGGGCGGCCCGGCAAAAGAAGCGGCTTTTTATCTGCACTGGGAAACAAAGCAGATGTGGAAATCGAAATCTTGCGCGCAACCATACCCTTTGTGCGGAACTTATAAGCTTTTTCTTGCAATGCGCAGGGGAATTTGTTAAAATAAGATGATTGTGATCAGAAAGCGGATTGCATTTGAAAGAGGGGATGCACATGATTACCATCGCAGTGGACGCGATGGGCGGCGACCATGCGCCGCAGGCGGTTGTGGACGGCTGCTTAAGCGCGGTAAAGACCCATGCCGATATCCGGATTTTGCTGTGCGGCGGTCAGGAGCAGCTTCAGGCGCTTTTGCCGCAGGATGCGCAGCGGATTGAAATTGTCGATGCGCCCGAGGTGATTACCAATCATGAATCGCCGACAATGGCCATTCGCCGCAAGACGAATTCTTCGCTGGTTCGGGCGATGGATCTGGTCAAGCAGGGACAGGCGCAGGCCGTTTTGTCCGCCGGTTCAACCGGCGCGATTTTGGCCGGCGCGATTTTCCGTATCGGCAGGATCCGCGGCATTGAGCGCCCGGCGCTGGCGACGGCGCTGCCCACGGTCAAGGGGACGCCGGTGCTGCTTTTGGACTGCGGCGCCAATGTGGACTGCAAACCCTCCTATCTGACCAGCTTTGCGCTGATGGGTTCGGTTTATATGCAGGGCGTGATGGGCGTTGAAAAACCCCGTGTGGCGCTGATCAATATCGGCGCGGAGGCGGAAAAGGGCAACGAACTGACCAAAAGCGCCTATCCGCTGATGCAGCAGGCGCCGGTTTCGTTTGTCGGCAACGCGGAAGCGCGCGATGTGCTCAGCGGCGACGCGGATGTGCTGGTATGCGACGGCTTTGCGGGCAATCTCATTTTAAAGCATACCGAAGGCCTGGCGCAGAGCATGATGACGATGATGAAAGAGTCCTTTATGTCCAGCACTCGGGCAAAAATCGGCGCGGTGCTGCTCAAGCCTGCGCTGCGTCAGTTTAAAAAACGGCTGGATTACAGCGAATACGGCGGCGCGCCCCTGCTGGGCATCAGCGCCGTGGTGATCAAGGCGCATGGATCATCCAACGCAAAAGCCATTGCCAGCGCTGTCGCGCAGGCGCGTCAGGCCGTTGCAGGCGACATTGTTTGCGCCATTACCCGTCAGCTTGCCGCTGCGCAGGATGCATAGGAAATGGGCAGACGGGCGCTTTTTGCAGCGCGCCCTGTCAAAGGAGAAAAAACTGTCAATTATTTTTGAAGGGAAGTCTTTATCATGTATGAAAAAATTGCCGCGATGATCGCCGCTCAGCTGGGCGTCGATGTAAGCGAGGTGACCATGCAGTCGCGCCTGACGGAGGATCTGAAGGCCGATTCCATCGACGTTGTGGCGATGATTATGGACTGCGAGTCCGAATTCGGCATCGAAATCAGCGATGAAGCGCTTGAAACCTTAAAAACTGTGGGCGATATTGTCCGGTATATCGAGGCGAACCGGGCATGAGCGGTGCGATAGAGGCGGTTGAAGAAAGTTTAAATTATTCTTTTAAGGACGCTTCCCTGCTGAAATTGGCGCTGACCCATCCTTCCTTTGGTTCGCCTAATAATCAGCGGCTGGAGTTTTTGGGCGACGCGGTGCTGCAGCTTTGCGTCAGCACAAGGCTGTATGCGACGATGACTGAGGCGGACGAGGGCGTGATGACGCGCCGCCGCGCGCTTTTGGTGCAGGAGCGTTCGCTCTATGCCGCAGCCATGCGGATGCATATCAACGAGGCGCTGATCCTTGGCCGGGGCGAACAGCTTTCCGGCGGCAGCCTGCGCAGGTCCATTCTGGCCGATTCGGTGGAATCGGTTATCGGTGCCGTCTATCTGGACGGCGGGTTTGACGCGGCCAGGCAGGTCGTCGCCCGCGTGCTGGACAATATTGATCCGGACGACTGGCGTGATTTTAAAACGGAGCTGCAGGAATATACCCAGGGGCAGGGGCACGGCGCGCCGGAATATGAGATCATCGCGCAAAGCGGCCCGGCGCATGCGCGGGTTTTTACCGCGGTGGTATTTGTCGAGGGCAAACAGCTGGGCAGCGGGGAAGGCAACACAAAGAAAAACGCGCAGCAGGCTGCGGCGCGCGCAGCAATCGGCATGCTCGGGCTGTAGGGATTTTTTCTCCCGGATCTGTCAATGGTTGCGCGGTATCCTGTTTTTTGGTATAATACAGAAAACAGACGGTTTTGGTTAAGAACTGCGCTTTTTTGTGCGGTAAAAGTCGATGGAGGTGTCGTCTGATGTTCGATAGAGTGCAGCGCGTGCTGGATCAGGTTGGCGCGCCGATGGCCTGTTTGTTTACCAGACCGGAAAATATGACGTATTTAAGCGGTTTTACCGGGGAAGGCGCGGTGCTGGTGGCAGAGGGCTTGCGCGCGGTCATTACGGATTTCCGCTATGTGGAGCAGGCGCAGCAGCAGGCGCCGGGGTTTGAGGTGTTTGAAACCGTCCGGGGAAAGGGACAAAACGCCTGGATTGAGCAGGCTTTGCGCCAAAGGGACATTCGGACGCTGGCATGCGAGACGGATCATCTTTCCCATGATGCGTTTGCCGCGCTTGAAAAGGCGCTGGACGGTATTCATGTTGTGTCCTGCCCGGTTGATCTGCAGCAGCTTCGCGCAGTCAAGGCGCCGCAGGAAATCGATCAGATCCGCCAGGCAGCCCGGTTAACCGATGATGCGTTTGCCTATCTGCTTACCAGGGTTCGCCCCGGTGTGACGGAGCTGAATCTGGTGGCGCTGCTGTATCAGTTTTTTTTGGATCATGGCGCGCAGGGCTTTTCCTTTGCGCCGATTATCGCTTCCGGCGAGAATTCGTCGCTGCCGCATGCCATTGCGGGCAATCGCGCCATTCGTCCGGGCGATCTGATTACTTTTGACATTGGCTGCAAGGTTGGCGGCTACTGTTCGGATTTTACCCGTACCGTTGCGGTGGGACAGGTGGATCCGGAGCTTGAACGGATTTATGAAATTGTGCTTCAGGCGAATCTGCGCGGGCTGGATGCCGTGCGCCCCGGTGTGACCGGTGCGCAGGCAGATGCGGCGGCGCGCGACTACATTGCCCAGATGGGCTATGGTCCGTGTTTTGGCCATTCAACCGGCCATGGCGTCGGCCTTGAAATCCATGAGCAGCCGCGTCTGTCCGCGGCCTCTGAGCAGGTGCTGGAGCCGGGGATGATCGTTACGGTCGAGCCGGGCATTTACCTGCCGGGCAAGGGCGGCGTGCGCATCGAGGATCTTGTTTTGGTTACGAAGGACGGCTGCGAGGTTTTGTCCCATGCGGATAAGAAGCTGCTGGTTCTTGGCTAATAATTTTATTTAATTTACCACGGAGGTTATGGATTATGGTTTCTGCAGGCGATTTCCGCAAGGGCAACACCATCGAGATGGACAACGGCGTATGGAGCATCGTGGATTTTCAGCATGTCAAGCCCGGTAAGGGCGCGGCGTTCGTGCGCACCAAGATTAAAAACGTCATTACCGGCCAGGTGCTGGAGCGGACGTTTAACCCCAATGACAAATACCCCCGCGCACACATTGAGACCAAGGAATTCCAGTATCTTTATAACGATGGCGAACTGTACTATTTCATGGACCTTGAAAGCTTTGAGCAGATTCCGCTGAACTATGCGCAGGTTGAAGACGCCATCGGCTTTGTGAAGGAAAACTCCAATGTAACGATGCGCTTTTTCAAGGGCGCGCCCTTCTCTGTGGAAGCGCCGAACTTTGTTACGCTGGAAGTGACGCATACTGAGCCCGGCGCGCGCGGCGACACCGCCAACAACGTGACCAAGCCTGCGACGCTGGAAACCGGTTATGTCATCAATGTGCCGATTTTTGTCAATACAGGCGACAGCATCCGTGTGGATACCCGTACCGGCGAATATATGGAGCGTGCATAAAAACCGGAGCGTGCCGAGAGCAAAAGCTTTCGACACGCTTTTTGCATCTTAAAAAGGAGGACGCAAAATGGCGGATATTGCAAAAAAGCTGGAAGCGATGAAAACGCTTGCCGGACAGACGCAGATGTCCGAGCAGTACCGGGCGCTTTATCAGGCGATGGAAGCGGTGATGACGGAAATCGCGCAGCAGCTTTCGGAAAATGAGCGGGCGTTTGACGAGTATGCGCAGATCGTAGAGGATATGGACGCATTTTTAGCGGATCTGACCAGTGGGGACGAGGACGAGTCGGAATTTGAAGAAGGCTTTGATGCAGATGAGGATGAGGACGAGGCGGAGGCGCTGCTGGAGTTTGAATGTCCGCAGTGCGGGTATCGGATTGTCTATGATGTGCAAAGCCTTGCGGCTGATGCTGAACCGCGCTGCCCCAAGTGCGCTGCGCCGCTGTTTGACGACGGATTGGACGCATAACGAGGCGGCGCTGCTTTAATGCGCCTGTGCAAGACGGAAGAGCCGCGTGGGTCAAAGGGATTTTGCAAAGAAATTTCTGCCGGGCGGCGGGGAATCCTTGCGGCGGCAAAAAAATGAAAATTTTTTGCCAAAAGGGGTTGACAAAAAAACGGGAATGCGCTATTATAATCAGGCACCGCGCAGTTGACCGGTGCGGTGAAATAGCGGAATAGTGTAACGGTAACACCTACGACTCTGACTCGTATTTTCTAGGTTCGAATCCTAGTTCCGCTGCCAATGCCTCCATGGTCTAGTGGCCTAGGACACCGCCCTCTCACGGCGGCAACAGGGGTTCGAATCCCCTTGGAGGTGCCAAGTAGCCCGGTATTGAAAAATGCCGGGCTTTTGTTATTCTTTGAGCATTTGGCTGTAAATGGGCAAAAACGGGCGGCTATGGGGCGTCAATCTTGTGCGTTTGCGGGGGATGCAATATTGCGTGCATTTTTCATATTTTAGGCCATCATGCAACACGAAAAAATGCCCGGATCGGCCGGACGAGGTGGTTGTCAAATGGTGGCAAAATTTATTTACTTTTTGTTCAGGGCATTGTATAATAAAGGTGCTCCGAACGCTTATGTTTTTCAGGTGTGTTGTTGGGGGCATGCCCTGCGCTGACGGTTTTTTACAGTCGTGCGGGGCGTTTTTATTTTCTTTCGTTTATGCATTTGCGGATGCATGCTTTGATGAAGCCTTGTTTGCTCGGGCTCCGCTGCAATTTTTGCAGAATGTCCGCGTCGGTTCGCTTGTTTAACTTTAGTCCGATGAAAGCGGTATTTTCCTTTATCCATCCTTTTTTTTGCTTTGGAATCTTGTAGGTTTGTCAATTATCTTGGACACGATAGGAAGAAAGAATTTCTTTAGGAGAAAGCCAATTCAAAGGACGCATAGGGCGGTTGTTGGTACGACTCTGGTGGGAGCCAGCTGCCCATCAAGGTCGTCGGGCAGAATGGGTGCGGATTGGATTTTTCAAAAACGATTGTGCTGCGTAAGGGATCGTATATTGACGAAACGAAAACGCCGTATATCCGTCCCAAAGAATTTGATGCGCTGCGCGGTAAGGAGCAGCTGGTAAAGCGGCGCCTTGCGCAGTGTATTCGGGTTTATAAAAGGCAAAACAGCGTCTTGACGTTCCGAGAAACAAATTGTTCTGTCAATACAGTACGCTGCAATATTTTGAAGAGTTCCTGGGATAATGGATGGTTTGAAGATTAAAAAGCCGCCCAGGCGGAAACATATGAGGGTGATTCGCATGGCAATGGCGAAGAAACTGCCATGCGGCAGCTGGCGTATGTTGGAATCGGGGAGGACGGGAAGCGCAGGTTACAAGCGTTTTCCCGCACCGACGAAGAAGGAAACGGCGCTTTTGGCGGCGCAGTATGTGGCGCAGGAGGCCAGGGAGCGGAAAACCGGGATGCGCGTCGGGGAAGCGATTGACCGATATATAGAGATTAAGAGATCTTATCGCCGTCGACGATTTTGGGGTATAAGCGTCAGCGCCGGAATTGCTATGATCAGATCAGCGGTTTATATGTCGATGGCCTGACATCTTCCCAGCTGCAAAAATGTGACGTTTCAAGAGGGCATTCGCCAAAGTATGTGCGTAACGCATGGGGGCTGCGGATCAGTGCGGTATGCATGTTTCGACAGGGATTTTCGCCAAACGCGACGCTGCCGCAGACGGTAAAGGGAAGGATCAATATCCCGCAGGAGGACGAAATTACGGTGCTTTACCGCGCTGTAAAAGGCACAAAGCTGGAAGCGCCGTTCCTGCTTGCAACGTAATGCGGGCTTCGGGCAAGCGAGATTGCAGGACTGCGCAAAGCGGATGTGGATCCTGTTCAGGAACGAATTACAATTTGCCAGGCGCGCGTGACGGGCGAGCGCGGTGCGACGGTAAAGGCGCCAAAAAGCTATGCGGGCTACAGAGATCTTCCGTGCGCGCGGCACATATGCGCGATGGCCCTGGCATCAAGCGATGCGGAATTTGTGATGGAAATGGATGCAAGTGCAATTTCTGGCGTGTGGGCAAAGTTTGCGCGCCGCGGCAACGATCTGCCGGTGTATGGCTTCCAGGCGCTGCGGCATTCTTTTGCAAGCAAGGCGGCCTTGACTGGTGTGCCGAAAGAATACCTTGCCGAGCGGATGGGGCATAGTTCCAGCTGCTGGATCAGGTTTGCATACGTTCAGAGCGGAAAAACAGCGTTACGCGCAGATAATAGCCAAACAGGCCATGCTGCTTTTGGATGCTGATGCAACACAAAATGCAACATGACCTGCCGTTTTTTGGCTGTAAACTGGTGGAGGCGAGGGGAGTCGAACCCCTGTCCGAAAACAAATCAGCGGGACTTTCTCCGAGCGCAGTTGATGATTTTACATTCCCTCTGCCGCACGCCCGTCAACAGGCTTACGGTTTTAGTAGCTTCATAAGTCCGGCTTACCGCAAAGCTTTGGTAAGGTCGTTCCCCGTATCACAGCGCCGATTGCTCAAGCTACGGGAGGCTTGAGGTCGACGTCGCGGCATTAAGCCGCGAGAGCAACAGAATTGTTGTCGTTTAATGTTTAATTCCCGATTTTAACGTAGCTCGGGGCTAGGGCTCGCTTATCCGGCGTCTTTCGTCCCCGTCGAATCCGGAAACGCCCCCAAAGGCAGTACGAACCTTTTACAATCCGTACTTTATTATTATATCATATCTTGATAAAAAGTAAACACCCGGGACTATGTTTGCCAAGACTCATTCAGAAAGTCCCTGCGCTTTGTAAAAAACAATTAATTTTATAATAAATAACAACACTTTGAGAATCTATTTAAATAAAAATAAAATATATCATTTCAAATTTTGGTTGCTTTTAGTTTCAATTTGTGTTATCATAGAAACAGGATAAAAAGAACCGTCTGATAAGAAGGGCTTTTCGTACGGTACCGTATGGCGCTGTATAAAAATCCCTTCTTTTATTATGATTGTATTGGCAATGCTGCCTGCAAAGTTTGGCATTTAAAAAATACTTGGCAGGAGGAATGATCGCATCAATACGATTAAAGTGCCCAAAAGAAAGCTTACCGTCAGGGCCAAACGGTTAAGGCGTACGGGCTTCGTTTTAGGAACTCTTTTTGGCGGTTCATTAAAACAATCCATTTTGCTGAAGCTTGACGAAGGAACTGTGCACAGGCTGATTTGAAGCAAGCGGGAAAACAGCAGGCGTGAGCTGGAGGGTCAGATCATTCCGGTGCAGATTAAGGAGAAGGCGTAAACAATCTGAATAATAAAATTTTCCAGATCAGCTTCCAGACACTGAAAGCCGATCTGAAGGTCAACCGTGTTATTCATATTGTTCTTGAAAATACGGATAGGCCAGGGGGACGCTTGAAAAACTGCTGTTTGAAATTCCCTGCACATCATCGCCCAGGGACGGGGAATGATCCAAACGCCTGTGATCGCAGGAAAACAAAATTACTCTGATTTATCCATGCGCTTTAACCCTGCGTGGATAAATCGTTTTTATCAGAAGGGAGAATACATGGATGCAGCTGCTGGGACAGCCGGTTAAGCACATTGCTTTTGGAGAAGGAACGGTTACGGGGCTTTCCGATAGAGCCATTACAATCACTTTTGGACAGGATAAAAAGAAATTCCTGTATCCGGATGCTTTTGCAACGTACCTGACGATAAACGATGCGCAGATACAAAGGGAACTTTACGAAAAATGTGCAAGAAAAGTACAAAATAAAGAGGCGGAATTAAAAAAGGCGTGCGCGCGTCGGGCACGGAATAAAAAAATCCGTGCAATGAAAATTTCACCAAATGCCCAGGCGGTCTTTAACCTGGAATACGATGAAGCCCAAAACGCGATCCAAAACGGTTGGATCGATGCGGGGCGCTATCTGAGCGGCGGATCGAAGGGTGAGCCGAGAATCCCAAGCCGTTTAAAGCCAAACTCATCATGTCTGTTGACCGGATTGCTAGCAAACAGCGCGGAAGAGGAACGGTGTATTTGGGGAGCTTTTATGGTGAAGGAGGATTTTTGGGGAGAACACTGCAAGGCCGGGCATATTCTGCGGCATGACCGTTACCGAATCTGTCTGCCAAAAGATGCAGCGCTGTCGTATTGGCGCTATTTTGATCATGGAGATTGCTGTCCGCGGTGGGGTCAGGTCGCTTTTAAGTATTTTCCAAATGACATCATGCAGCGGATTTTGCTGGACATGACAAAGGCTGCCGCAGGCACGCAGCAGGAGCGGACAGTCAATGAATTTTATGAATATTTTTGCGAAATAAACCGATTGTCTGACATCGGTGCAACATCCTGCGAGCAGTAAGAAGGATGCTGCGCCAGGAGAGCAATGCGATTTTTTGGTGTAATTTATCCCTGTTGAGATCTGCATGGGGTGCGCGATGGGGAACTGTTGATTGGACACGCTCGTTTTTTTCGATCACAATGGTCAAAAGACCAATCATCAGCAGGGGCTGGAACCTCTGTGCGCCATCAAGGGCGTTGAATATATGCGGGAGATTGCATAGTGAACCAAAAGCGCTTTCGTTTGTCAAAAAGAAAACGAAAGCGCTTTTGGTTTATCGGTCCATCCCGCAGGGAGCAGCTGTCTGTGTTTGCTGCTGATCATGCACAACTGCCTGATAATATCGGAACCCGCCGGAAAAATTGTAGCAGTCAAAGCCGTTTCCGCTGAGAATCCGCGCGGCGATATAGCTGCGCAGGCCGCTTTGGCAAATGATGTAGACGGGTCTGCCGGGTGGGATTTGCCCAAGATTTTCCCGCAAATCATCTACGGGAATGTTGAAAAATCCATCGATATGTCCTCTGGCGAATTCCTGCGGCGTGCGGGTGTCTAAAAGCGTGACGCTGCCGTCCCTGGGCAGCGCGGCGACGTCCTGTAAATGAAATTGTTTGACGATGCCCCTGGCGATGTTGTCAATCATAAAACCGGCCATATTAACCGGGTCTTTCGCGGCGGAATAGGGCGGGGCATAGGCCAGATCCAGTTCCTTTAAGTCGCAGGCGCGCATCCTCGCATGGAGCGCTGCCGCCAGTACGTCGATGCGCTTATCCACGCCGTCATATCCGATGATCTGAGCGCCAAGCAGCCGATAGGTTTCCTTTTCAAACACGACCTTCATCGTCATCACCTTGCCGCCGGGATAATAGCCGGCGTGGCTCATGGGCGATAAAATAACTGAATCCGCCGCAATACCGGCTTTTTTTGCCGCGGTTTCGCCAATGCCGGTGGTTGCCGCCGTCAGATCAAAAACCTTGAGGACGCTGCTGCCGAGCGCGCCCTGATATCGGCTGTCCCCGCCGCAGATATTGTCCGCAGCGATGCGTCCCTGCTTGTTGGCCGGCCCTGCCAGCGCAATGAGCGCATCCTGCCCGGTGACATAATGCTTGACCTGTACGGCGTCCCCTACGGCAAAAATGTCGGGGGCGGAGGTTTCCATCCGGTCGTTGACCAAAATGCTGTCCCGGATGCCCAGCGCCAGGCCGGCCTGCTTTGCCAGACGGGAGTCCGGCGTAACGCCGATGGCCAATATAACCATATCTGCATGCAGCGCAGCGGTATCTTTTAAAAGTACGTCTACGCCGTCGCCTTTGGGTTCAAAGCCTTCTACTGTATGTCCCAGCGCCAGATGTACGCCGTGCCGGCGCACTTCGTTGTGCAGCAGCGCCGCCATGTCCGGATCAAAGGGCGTCATCAGCTGCATCGGCCGCTGCACAATCGTCACATCCATGCCGAGGCGGCGCAGGTTTTCAGCCAGTTCCAGACCGATAAATCCGCCGCCGGCCAATACGGCGGACTTTGGGCGATTGTTTTCAATATAGGTTTTGATCCCGAGCGTGTCTTCCACAGTGCGCAGCGTAAAGACGTTGGGGATGTCCGCACCCGTCAAACGCGGCATCGTGGGCCTGGCTCCGGGGGCGAGCAGCAGCTTGTCATAGGATTCGTCAAAAACTTTCCCGGTATCGAGGTTTTTGACCGTGACGGTCTTGCTTTCCGGGTCGATGCCGAGGACCTCATGGCGTACTTTCATTTCCACCCGAAATCTGGAAAAGAAGCTTTCGGGCGTTTGAAGCGTCAGTTCCCCGGGATCTGTGATCACATCGCCGATATAGTACGGCAGCCCGCAGTTGGCGTAGGAAATATAGCCGCTGCGCTCAAACACGACAATTTGCGCCTGTTCATCAAGCCTGCGGATTCTTGCCGCTGCGGTTGCGCCTCCGGCTACGCCGCCGACAATCACAACTTTCATCTTAGCGTTCCACCCTTCCGCGATAGGCGGCAATGCCGCCCAGATTTTTCACATTGGTATACCCCATGGCGCGCAGCTGCTGGGCTGCCTGGCGGCTTCTGCCGCCGCTGTAGCAATAAACGAAAAGGGGCGTATCTTTATTTTGAACGGACAGGCGGATGTTGTCAAGGGATTGAAGCGGCACGTTTTGACTGCCGGGAATATGTCCCTGGACGTATTCCTGACGGGTGCGTACATCCAAGAGAAGCGATCCTGCGGTTTCGGCGACCGTTTTTACGCCCTGGTTGATGTCAGGAAATTGAAACAGCGTTTCAAAAATCATCTGGATGCCTCCATTTACAGCATGGATAAAATCTGATCCATGGTTCTTGCGCCCATCGCTCTTGCGGCGATTTTTCCGTCCTTAATAACCGCGAGCGTCGGAATCCCCATGACCTGAAATTGACCGGCAAGCTCCGGCTGTTCATCCACGTTGATTTTCCCAACCTTGATGTCCGTGCGCTGCGCGGCGATTTGATCGATGATCGGGCTGACCATGCGGCAGGGGCCGCACCAGCTTGCCCAGAAGTCCAGCAGGACAGGTTTGCTGCTGTGCAGGACTTCGTTTTCAAAATTGCTTTTTGTGATCTGGATGACGGACATTTTTGTTCCCTCCTTGTCTGATGCCTCCAGGATACCCGAAAAGATCGTTTTCCTCTGTGACAATGTCACCAAAATATGCCCGGAAAACGGCGCGTTTTGTGTGGCTTACTCTTTTCCCGACACGGTTTCTCCCGGCCAGTCCAGGATGCCGCCAAATTCGACGATGTTGGTATAGCCAAGCTTTGCCAGCTTTTCACTGGCCTGTTTGCTGCGGTTTCCGCTGCGGCAATAGACCAGAATCAGCTGGTTTTTATCGGGCAGCCGGTCAATTTGCGTATCGCCGATGGTTTCGTTTGGGATACAGATGGCGTCGGGAATATGCGCTTGGCTGTATTCTTTTTCGGTGCGCACGTCCAAAATGATGTAATCGGTTTGTGAGGTCATCAGCTGGGCAGCCTGCGCTGCGGAGATTTGCCGGTACGTTTGATTTTTGGCTGTGGCGCAGCCGGTGAAAAGCGCGATCGAAAGAAGCAGCAAAAGAATTTTTTTCATAAAAAACGCCTGCCTTAAACTGGAATAAAGAAATTTTACCCGAAATGCCGAATCTGATGCGCGGTGCGTTTACGCCGGCTCGGGAAACGCTCAAAAATATGGCTTCGCAGCATGGACGCAGCGAAAGCGCTGGCATGGATCCTGAAAATCAGCGCTTTCCGTTTTTGGCTTTGCAGATCAGCTGCGTCATGGTCCCCATGGGGCAGTAAACGCACCAGCTTCTTGGCTTAAACAAAACCATGGTTAAAAAACCCAGCAGGGTAGAGGTGAGCATGACGCTGTAAAAGCCAAAGGCAAACTGCACCGCGCCGGGATGGACGGCCTGCCCCTGGTAAGCCCAATGCCAGGGCAGCTGAAACGTCCATAAAAGCGTTACAACCTGCTTTAAGTCCGATGCGCCGGAAAACACCAGAAACGTGCTGTAGAGCATCTGAAAGAACATGACAAAAAAGAAAATGAGAAAGCCATAACGGAACGCTTTGCTTTTCATCCATGCCGGTATGTCTTTTTTTCTGGACAAGCCAAAACGGCCGCCGAGCAGTGCAAACAGCTGGCCGCGTCCGCAATATCGGTTGCAGTAACCCTTGCTGCCTGCTGCGGCAAAAATCAGCGGAATCAAAAAGCATAAAAGCCCGAGCCAGGCAAACAGGATGTTGAAAAAACCCAAAGCCAGGTAAATACAGGAAAAAATCCAAAGATAATCATACCAGCGCTTTTTCATTCCTGTACCTCCCGAATTTCAATGACCGATGCGGGACATTCCTTGGCGCATCTGCCGCAGCCGACGCATTTTTGCGCGTTGATTTCTGCACGGATTCCTTTGTAAATTTCAATGGCGGCCATGGGACATACTTTGACGCAGCAGCCGCAGGCAACGCAGAGCGTTTCCTGGACAAACGCCCTGCGCTTTTTCTTTATTTTTTGTTGCATCCTTTTGCCTCCTTTATTTGCTAAATTCATTATAATCAAACGCAGCGTGCATTTATGTGACAATATCACCAAGCCGGTAAGCCAAGGGCTTGATCCGGTCGTCAAAATGAAGCGGCGCATCCGCTATGGACGCGCCGCTTGAGGTATAGGCATAAATTTGAATATGGGAAAGCGTCTTTACGCGTGTACCAGCACGCCAAGCTCTGTGATTTCTACATTGGCGGCGCCCTCAAAAAGCGTCGTGTCAAATACGTTTCTAAACACAAAGCTCAGATCGTTGACACGGCTGCTGACCCGGATGGAAAGCTTTTTTTCCTTTTGGGTAATCGTAACGCTCAATACCTGTTTGCCGGAGGCATCAAAAATTGTTGTCTGAGCCGGCGTGCCCTCGGTCAGCGCAAAAACATGCAGCTCAAGATGATCGGTATAATCGTATACCGCGCTGTCCTCTCGTGCGCCAAAGGGCAGGATGGTATTTTCGCGAACGAAAATCGGCAGGGAAAGATAATCGTAGCGCTCGCGGTACCACCGTCCGCCCGTATGCGTCTCATTGCTCAGCAGATGCGTCCAGACGCCTTGCGGCAGATAGTATTCGACATAACCGTCCGGGCGGAAAATAGGCGCGATCAAAAGCGAGTCGCCCAGCATGTACTGCCGCTCCAGGGTATCGCAGGCAGGATCGCCGCCAAATTCCAGCACCATCGGCCGCATGACGGGCAACCCGGTGGATGCGCACAAACAGGACTGCCCAAACAGATAGGGCATCAGCCGGCATTTTAAACGGGTAAAATAGCGTAGGACTTCTACCGATTCTTCGTCAAACAGCCATGGAACGCGATAGGATTTGGAGCCGTGCAGCCGGCTGTGGGTGGACAAAAGGCCAAAAGCACACCAGCGCTTGTAGACGTCCGGCGTTGCGGTGCTTTCAAAACCGCTGATATCATGGCTCCAAAAGCCGAATCCGCTCATCGCCAAAGACAGCCCGCCGCGCAGCGTTTCTGCCATGGACGGGTAATTGGAGGAGCTGTCGCCGCCCCAGTGTACGGGAAATTGCTGGCAGCCCGCCGTTGCACTTCTGGCAAAAAGACAGGCTTCTCCTTCGCCGCGCTTCTGGGTCAGCAAATCAAAAACCGTTTTATTATATAAATAGGTATAATAATTATGCATGCGTACCGGATCCGCGCCGTTGAAGTAAACGACCTGCGTCGGGATGCGTTCGCCAAAATCCGTCTTGAAACAGTCCACCCCCATGTCCAGCAGCACGGCAAGCTTCTGCTGATACCAGGCGCAGGCGTCCGGATTGGTAAAATCCACCAATCCCATTCCCGCCTGCCAGCGATCCCATTGAAACACGCTGCCGTCCGGACACATAAGCAGATATCCATTTTGCATGGCTTCGTCAAACAAAGGAGACTTCTGCGCAATATATGGGTTGATCCAGCAGCAGATTTTAAGTCCCTTTTCCTTCAATCTCGCCAGCATCTGCGCGGGCTCTGGAAAATACTGCGGATCCCAGGTAAAATTACACCATTCATACTGCTTCATCCAGAAGCAATCGTAATGAAAAACGCTCAGCGGGATTTCACGCGCGGCCATGCCGTCGATCATTTCGGTTACGGACGCTTCGTCATAATCCGTTGTAAACGAGGTGGTCAGCCAAAGCCCAAACGTCCACGCGGGCGGCAGGGCAGGACGGCCCGTCAGCGCCGCATAATTGCAAAGCACGGATTTGAGATTTTCCCCGCCGATGACGCTGTAGGTCAGCGACTGCGCGCCGATGGAAAACTGTACGCGCGACACGACCTCGCTGGCGACTTCCAGAGAAACGCGGCCGCATTCCTGAATGAAAATGCCGTAGCCGCGGTTGCTCGTGTAAAACGGCACGTTTTTATAGGCCAGATCGGAACAGGTGCCGCCGTCCTCGTTCCAGAGATCCACGCTCTGACCGTTTTTTACAAAGGCGGTAAACCGTTCGCCAAGCCCGTAAATACATTCTCCAACATCCAGGGAAAGCTGTTCGCGCATGAAGCAGCCTTCGGGCGTTTGAATATAACCGCAGCCTTTGGTTGGCGAACCGGTTAAAAGGCGGCTGCCGTAATAATAGACAATGGAAAAGGGATTGCGCGTAATGACGGCGCTGGTGCGTCCGGCTGTTACGCAGATGGTTTCTTCGCCGACGGTTACGCCGACGGCGCTGTTTTGGTTCACGGTTTCAAAATGCGGCCCGTGATCGGCCGCACCCTTGAAATGATAGGCCTTTACCGTCAGGATATCGGGCATGGGCGAGGTAAACGCATAGGTGATCATCGGACCGTTTACGCTTGCGCTGCGCGCATCAGCGGAAGAAACCGCACAGAAAACCTCTGCTATCTCCGGCTGTGTGCGTACGTCGACGACGCGCATCGGGCTGATGACCGATACCTGCGGTTTTATGCTCCAAAATCCATCGGTGAATTTCATGTCCATTGCCTCCGGCCTTATTTTCGATTCCTATCATACCAGAATTATCCTTGAAAGACAAGCAATTGAATCGTCTGCAGCATTTTGAGGCAAGCGGCGGATTTATACCGGTACAGTGATTTGCCGATAGGCGTTTTCAATCATACGGGCAGCCTGCCTGACGCTAAAGCAGGCGCTGTTGATACACAGATCAAAGGAATCTGTCCAAAGGTCGGGATCCCTTTTGCAAACAGAATGATCGGCCATGCGCCGGCGGTCAACAGACGCCATGCGTTTTTGTGCGTCCTTGGGAGAGACGGCGTATCTTTCACAAAGATGCTGGATTCGGATTGTTTTGGGAGCATAAATCAAAACGCGCAGCAGCGGAACACGGTCGCATAAAAGCTTGCAGGCGCCGCCGCCGACGATGACGCAGGAGCCCCGGCGCGCAAGGCTTCGGATAGCGGCGGCCTGTGCCGACTCGATTTTGTCGCGCAGGGGGGATCAAAGGGCGCGCCCGGCAGGATGGGGAAAACCGGTCCCATATCCGCACGCAGGGCTGAACTGTAAAAATGCATCAGCGCGATGCCGCTTTCCTGCGCGGCGGTCTGCATAATTTCAGCTTTGCCAAAAAAAGGGATGGAAAGGTTTTCCGCTGCCTGCCGGCCAATCTGTTCTCCGGCGCTGCCGTGCAGCCGGCTGATGGTGATGACGGTTTGCGTCAAACCGGATCCCCCGCTTTCTGCCCGCTCATGTTTTCTCTGGCGATGCGCTTCATGGGACGGATCAGCGGAATGCAGATGCAAACTGTCAGCAGGTCCGCCGCAGGCTGAGCCAGATAAATACCGGTTAACCCAAAGAATTTCGGCAGCAGCAGGATAAACAGCACATAGAACAGTCCCTGGCGGATCAGAGAAAGGAACAGTCCCATTTTGGAAGCGCCGATGGTTTGAAACGTGATGGTCATCATATAGCAAAGGCCAAACGCCGGATAAAGCGCAACCTGGGAAATTAATAACCAACGGCCATAATCCACAACGACCGGATTTCGGTTGAAAAGCATAAGCAGCGGTTTGGCCAACAAAATATAGACAGCGGCAATGATGACCGTAAGCAGCAGCGACCCTTTGAGGGCAAACCTGACCGAGGTATGGAACCGTTTGTCGTTTTTTGCGCCATAGGCGTAAGCGGCAACGGGCTGATAGCCCTGCATAAAGCCCATAACGACATAGCAGCCGATCAGGATCAGACGCTGGACAACGCCGTAAGCGGCGATGATCCGTTCCGAATCGGGCAGGGGTTTTGCCGCGATATTCGTCAGAGAAGTTGCCGCGGCAAGGCAGATTTGGATTACTGCCGTCGGAATGCCGATGGAAACGACGCTCCAGACCAGGCCGGATGAAAGTTTGAAATATCTCGGCTTAATTTTAATGATGGAACGCCCGGACAGATAAAACCAGGCGAGGATGACAAAGGTAACGCACTGAGAAATCGTTGTGGCGATGGAAGCGCCCGCTACGCCAAGATCCAGCCCCCAGGAAAACATAAAAATCGGATCCAGCAGGATATTGAGCGCTGCGCCGACGGCAACGGCGATCGTGGAAATTTTGACGGAGGATTCTGCGCGCGCCGCGCAATTCATGCTTTGTGCAGGCAGGTTGAAAACAGCGGCGATAAACATCCAAAATGCATAGGCCTCTGTCTGTTCCAGTATGGCGTCGGAAGCGCCGAACGCTCTGGCAAGCGGTTCGATAAAAATGATGCCCAATACGCACAACAGAACACCGATCCCCATGGAAAGCCCGACAATTGTGGTGACGGTGCGGTTTGCGCCGTCGTGATTGCCCGCGCCCAGCTGCCGTCCGGCCAATACGGCGGCGCCTGCTGCAAAGATGTTTTCAATAGATACCATAATCAGCAAAAGCGGCAGCGTCACACCCACTGCCGCCAGGGCGGAATCACTGCCCAGCATTCCGATATAGGCAGTATCCACGATGTTGTAAATCGCTTTTGCCAGCAGCGCCAGCGTGGCGGGAACGGCAAGACGGACGATCGCCTTGGCTGGATTAAGCGTGGAGAGTACCGTTGTCTGATTTTCCTGAATCGATTGTGTTGGTTTCATTTCTTTGTCCAATTGCCATACAGCCTGTAAGGGCGTGCATGGCGATTCCTTTCTGCCGTTTTGTTCTGATCGCTAAGACCAGCAGACGCTATTTTGAAATCACTGTTATTTTACAGACCAATCAGTCTGCAAAGTAGAATATAGCATAAACAGACTGAACGGTCAATATTGCTTTTGTAAAGGTTGATGAAGATCTTGTGAATCGCTGGATTGGGTGAACCGTATGTTTGCGCGCCGTTAAAAGCGTTACGCTGCTTGCGAACATGCACGATTGGAAACAAAGTGATACAACTGGGCGATTTTTGCACATTTATTTGATTTTGTCCATTTCATACGATGAAAAATTGCAGTATGCTGCATGTGACAGGAGGGGAATGAGAAATGAAAATGGATCAAGTGGTACGAACGGTTCGTTTTGGCTATGTGCTGCTGTGCATATTGCTGTGCGCCGTGGGGGGCCTGCTGATTTTTTTCCCGGGTACGTCGCTTAAAGTGCTTTGCCGCCTGTTAGGCGGCGTCATGCTGGTTTGCGGCGCGGCAAAGCTGATTGGCTATTTGACCCGGGACTATTACCGAACGATGTTTGCATATGACCTGGCGCTGGGCGTGCTGCTTTTGGTATTGGGGCTGGCACTGTTCTGTTTTCCCGGTGGAATGATTTCGGTTCTATACGTTATTGTCGGTATTTTAGCGTTGACCGACAGCGTTTTCAAAATCCAGACGGCGGTACAGACCAAACGGTATGGCGTTCGGCGCTGGTGGCTGATCGCCTTTTGGGCGGGCGTTACCGGCGTGCTGGGGCTGCTGCTGGTGCTGCGTCCATTTGACAGCGCGATGGTGCTGATGGTTTTGCTGGGCGTTACGCTCGTTGCATCTGGAATTGAAAATCTGTTTGCGGCAATCTATGCCGGTGTGCTTCTGGATCGCTGAACCAGCGTTTTGGCGTAAAAGCAGATGACATAAAAAAGGGGAAGACGACAGATAAACGGCGTCTTCCTCTTTTTTGCTTGCTGGACTATACCTGAATTTTCGTCCATTTGAGGCTTTTGAACCGACGCCGGAACAGAATCAGCCGCAGCGCCTGATCCAGCAGCGTTGTAATCCATGCGCCGGCAAGGCCGAAATTCAGCAAAAAGCACAGAAGCCACGCCGCGCCGGGGCGCACCACGACATAGCCCATAAAGGAGGTAAAAGCGACAAAAGCGGTGTCGCCGGCGCCGCGCATGCAGCCGGCGAAAACGACCTGCGCGTTTTGAATGGGCGTTGTAATCGCCATCAGTATCAGTATCTGCGCTGCCAGGGCAATAATCTGTGGATCTTTGGTAAAAAGTGCTGGAATTTGAAACCGCAGCAGATACATCAGCGCCATCTGAACCAGAGATATGGCAAACGTGATGCGCTGTGCCGTCTTTTCGTAAACGATTGCCATATCCGGACGCTTTTTCCCAAGGGATTGGCCGGTCAGCGCGGCGGTTGCAACGTCAAAGCCGTCGCTGAAGCAAAAGGAGAGGTTTAAAACGTTCATGCAGATCTGATGGGTGGCAAAGGCCGACGCGCCAAGCTCTGCGACGATTTTCGTAAAGAACCAGAAACCGACCTTCATGCAAAGCTGATGGGCCAGACCGCCGCTGCCAAGCCGGATGAGCGGACGCAGCGTTTTCAAATCAAACCGCCAGGCGTGCAGATCCAGACGCAGCGGGCTTTTGGGCGATAAAACACTGAAAAGCGAAACGAAAAAGCCGACTGCGTTGCCGGCAGTGGTGGCAATCGCAGCGCCGGTAATGCCAAGGGCGGGAAAGCCGAACCTGCCGCCGATGAGCAGAAAGTTCAAAACGACGTTTACCATATTGGCCGTAATGTTGGCATGCATCGAAATTTTGGGCTTTCCAACGGCGCGCATCGCAGCGTTGATCGTTGAACCCAGAGCGGTAAAGACAAAGCCGATTGAAATGATCTGGAAATAAGCGGCCGCTTCTTCCTGATAAACAGCGTCTGCGCCGGAAAACCGGATAATAGGATCGGAAAACAACAGCGCGCAGGCGCACAGCGTTAAGGACAGCAGCGCACAGATCATAATCGATTGTTTCAGGCAATTTACCGCGCCGGATATATCGCCCTGCCCGGTCCGGCGGGCGACAATCGGCGTAACGCCGGCACAAAGCGAGTAGATAAACGCCATCAGCACCATTTTCGGCGCGTTGGTAATGCCCACGGCGGCCACGGCGCTGATACCGACTTCGCTGACCATCAGCGTGTCGGCAAAGCCGATCAGTGCAATGAGCGTAAACTCCAGCGCGGTGGGCCATGCGGTTTGAAACGCTTTGCCGTAAATTTGCCGGCTTGGCGCAATGGGCCCACAGCGTTCTTTTTCGTCGACCATGTACTGACAGGATAAAATCCGTTTGATCCAGCGATTCATTGTTTGCAGCTCCTGATTTTGTCGGTTTCAATCATTTTTTCGACTCAGGACGCGCATTTCCTCCTGCTGGCGCAAATCAGACAAGAAAACGGCGGATTTGCGCATGATACAGGAAATTTTCCCGGATTCGCCCTGTCAAAAGAGCCGATCGATGCGCGTTGTTGGCAAGACGCAAAGAAGAGCCGACGATCCCATACATGGCGGATATTTTGTGATATAATAGTGGCGTGACGCTGGGAATATATAAAAAGCAGGGGGAAAAACGGATGTTTAAGCCGAAATTGTGTTTCAGTTCCCTGGGATGCCCTGAGATGGATCATCCCCAGATCGTGCAGTTGGCCGTTGACGAGGGTATTTGGGGCGTGGAGCTGCGCGGAAAGTCGGAAAACGCGCATATCAGCCCGCAAACGCCAGCGGCGCGCCGAAAACAGATTGCGCAGCTTTACGCTGACAATGGCGTTGCCATTGCCGGCATTACCAGCTATGTCCAGATGGCGGATATAGAAAAAGAGGCGCAGAATCAGGAACAGATCATGCGGTATGCCGAGCTTTGCGCACAGATGGGCGCGTCTTACCTGCGCATTTATCTGGGGCAGATGCAGAATCAGCCCTCGGAAGATCAGGTTGCGCCGCTTTTGGCGCAGGCGTGCCGGTCGGCAGATTCATTTCCGGTGAAGATTCTGCTGGAAATGCATGACGCGCTTAAGACCGGCGCTCAGGCGCGCAGCTTGATCAGAGCGGCAGGAGACCCGGAAAATCTTGGCGTAATTTTTGATACCGTTTTGCCGTTTCGTCAGCAGGAGGATCCGTTTTCGGCCTGGCAGGCCGTCGCCGATTCGGTTGGCGCGCTGCATATCCGGGCTGCGGGCAGCGATGCGCGCGGAGAAAACCATCAGGTTTTGCCGGAAGACAGCCGTTATCCGTTTGACGCGCTGTTAAAAACGCTGCTGCAGGCGCAGTTTGACGGCCCATGGGTGATTTTATGGGAACGGATTTTTGATCCGACGCTTTGCCCGATGCCCAAGGCCATTGGCGCATACCGCCGGGCGATCGAGCGCTGTATGCAGGGTTTGGGCTGAAGCGGTTTGCCGTCAGTACGGCGCGGTTTTTGTCAAAGCAATTGGAATGTGCGGGTTTTCCCGATGTGAATTGCCCCAAAGCGCGTATTTGGGCGGCTAAAAAGTGTTGACAAGCGCAAAAAATGTGCTATACTACAAATAATCTGCTGGGAGGATCGTTTCAGTAGCAGGTTTTGTTCGTCTTTTAGAGAGCGCTGTCAAGGCTGGAAACAGCGCAGGCGGGAATCTGTGAATACCGCAACGGGACCGGCGGACGCGTGCGGCGCGATACAGCCGCAGGATGAGAAATACGGCTTTGCGCCGTATAATATCGGGTGGAACCGCGTTAACTCGCCCCGACAGCTTTTGGCTGCCGGGGCTTTTTGTATCATTAGGAGGATGAAACGATGATGTGGATTACGCTGCCGGACGGCTCGAAAAAAGAATTTGAGTCCGGTTTGTCCGCGCTTGAAATTGCGGGCAAACTCAGCCAGGGGCTGAAAAAAAGCGCGCTTGCGGTGAAGATCGACGGCGAAGTGCGCGATTTGACCACGATTGTGGATCATGATTGCGCGCTGGCATTTTTGACTTTTGAGGACGACGAAGGCAAACGCGTTTTGCGCCATACCGCCTCGCATGTGATGGCGCAGGCCGTCAAAAAGATTCGTCCGGGCGCGAAGCTGGCCATCGGCCCGGCGATCGACAATGGGTTTTATTATGACTTTGATGTGGCGGAAAACTTTACTTCCGACGATATTGCGGCAATTGAAAAAGAGATGGCGCGCATCATCAAGCAGAATCTGAAGCTGGAACGGTTTGAACTGCCCCGTGCGCAAGCGATCCAATTCATGAAGGATCAGGCGGAGCCGTACAAGGTCGAGCTTATTGAAGACCTTCCGGAAGACGCGGTTATTTCCTTTTATAAGCAGGGGGATTTTGTCGACCTGTGCGCAGGCCCGCATCTGCCCAGCACCGGCATGGTGAAAAATGCAAAAGTGACCAACCTTGCCGGCGCTTACTGGCGCGGCAGCGAAAAAAACAAGATGCTCCAGCGTATCTATGCCACCGCGTTCCCCAGCAAGGAGGAGCTTAAGGCATATCTGGATATGCTCGAGGAAGCCAAACGGCGCGACCATCGCCGGCTGGGCCGGGAGCTGGATCTGTTTGCGATTATGGACGAAGGCCCCGGGTTCCCGTTCTTCTTCCCCAAGGGCATGATCCTGCGCAATGTACTGGAGGACTACTGGCGTCAGATTCACCGCGAGCATGGCTACGAAGAAATTAAAACCCCGATCATGCTCAACCGGGATCTGTGGGAACGCTCCGGCCACTGGGATCACTACAATGAAAACATGTACACCACGAAGATTGACGATACGGATTTTGCGATCAAGCCCATGAACTGCCCTGGCGGAATTCTGGTATACAAGCGCAAGCTGTGGAGTTACCGCGATCTGCCGATTCGCAGCGGCGAACTGGGGCTGGTGCATCGGCACGAACTTTCCGGCGCGCTGCACGGTCTGATGCGCGTGCGCTGTTTTACGCAGGATGACGCGCACATCTTTATGACGCCGGAGCAGATCCGCGACGAGATTAAGGGCGTTTATCAGCTGATCGATGAAGTGTATCAGGTGTTTGGCTTTAAGTACCATGTGGAGCTGTCCACGCGCCCTGAAAATTCCATCGGCACCGACGAAATGTGGGAAATGGCGACGCAGGGCCTGCAGGGCGCGCTGGATGATCTTGGCGTTTCCTATATTGTCAATGAAGGCGACGGCGCATTTTACGGGCCGAAGATTGACTTCCATCTGACCGACTCCATCGGCAGAACCTGGCAGTGCGGTACGATCCAGCTGGATATGAACCTGCCGGAGCGCTTTGATCTGACCTATACCGGTTCTGACGGCGAAAAGCATCGTCCGGTGATGATCCACCGCGTGGTATTCGGTTCGATTGAACGGTTTATCGGCATTTTGACCGAACACTTTGCCGGCGCGTTCCCCGTGTGGATTTCGCCGGTGCAGGTGAAAATCCTCACCATCACCAATCGCGCGGACGAGAAGGCGGCGCAGATTCAGAAGATGCTGGAAAGCGCCGGTATCCGCACGGAAATCGATTTGCGCAATGAAAAGATCGGCTTTAAGATCCGCGAGGCGCAGATGGAAAAAGTACCTTATATGTTGGTACTGGGCGATCAGGAGGTTGAAAACGGCGTAGTGGCCGTGCGTGCAAGAGGCAGGGGCGATTTGGGCCAGATGGCGCCGGAAGCATTTTTGCAGCTGGTACAGGAAAAGATCCATACGAAGGCAATCGAGGCTTGATCAATCCGCCGTCGGTGCGGAAAAGCAGCAAAACAGGAGGACGGAGCAATGCAGCAAAAACTCAAGGCCGGAATTATCGGCGCAACGGGCATGGTAGGACAGCGCTTTATCACATTATTGGCCAATCATCCGTGGTTTGAAATCACCGCGCTGGCCGCCAGCGCGCGCAGCGCAGGGCAACGCTATGACAAAGCGGTGCAGGGGCGCTGGAAGATGTCCGTGCCGGTGCCGGATGCGGTAGCAGGAATGGAAATTCTGGACGCTTCACAGATTGACGCCGTTGCGCAAAAGGTGGATTTTGTGTTCTGCGCGGTGGATATGCCTAAGGACGAGGTGCGCGCTTTGGAGGACGCTTACGCCAAAGCGGAGATCCCGGTGGTTTCCAATAACAGCGCCCATCGCTTCACGCCGGACGTGCCGATGATTTTGCCGGAGGTCAATGCCGATCATGCGAAAATCATTGACGCGCAGCGCAAACGCCTGGGCACCAAACGCGGTTTTGTTGCGGTAAAACCGAACTGCTCGCTTCAGTCCTATGTACCGGCGCTCTCTGCATTGTGGGAATACGGCGTAAAAGAAGTGGCCGTATGCACCTATCAGGCGATTTCCGGCGCGGGCAAGACCTTTGAAACCATGCCTGAAATCCTGGATAATGTGATTCCCTATATCGGCGGCGAGGAAGAAAAATCCGAAAAAGAGCCGATGAAAATCTGGGGCAGCATTCAGGGGGATCAGATCGTTCCGGTTGCGAGCCCGAAAATTACCGCACAGTGCCTGCGCGTGCCGGTTTCCGACGGCCACATGGCGGCGGCGTTTGTCAAATTTGAGCGCAAGCCGACGCGTGAACAGATGCTCCAGGCCTGGAAAAACTTTAAGGGCCTTCCCCAGGAATATGCGCTGCCCAGCGCGCCCAAGCAGTTCTTGACCTATTTTGAGCAGGACAACCGTCCGCAGTCCAAACTCGATCGGGATCTTGAGGGCGGCATGGGCGTAAGCATCGGCCGACTGCGGGAAGATACGATTTTTGATTATCGTTTTGTTTCCCTTTCCCACAACACGCTGCGCGGCGCGGCGGGCGGTGCGGTGCTTACCGCAGAACTGCTGGTTCAGCTTGGCTATATTACCAAAAAATAAAGCGTAATTTACCAGCGTTTGATATGTAAATTGTGTCCGAGGGCTTTGCCCTTTGGAATCCTACCAAAAGCAAGTTTTTGAAATCCTGCGGGAAGCTGGATGCTTTCGATTGCCTGTCCGGACGGCGGCGCGCATCTGCTGGCGGCTTTTGCGCAAATGCCGTCAGCAAGTGCCGGGCATTCGTAGGGCTTCAGGCGGTATGCTTTTGGCGGCGTTCCAAAGGGCAAAGCTTTTTTATATGGCAAAAAGGAGTGCTTCTTTTGCTCAGTTTAAATGATCTTCAAAAATCGCTGATCCTGCCGCACATTCGCCCTGGGACGCTTGCGGCGGATTTTACGATGGGCAACGGCAACGACACGCTCTGGCTGTCCCGCCAGATCGGTCCGCAGGGCTGCGTTTATGCCTTTGACATTCAGCCTGTGGCGCTGGAAAATACGCGCAAAAGGCTTGTCCAGGCTGGCGCGCCGGACAATTGCCGTCTTTTATGCGTATCGCATCATCTGGCGGATCAATACATTCCGGGCCGCATTTGCGCCGGGATTTTTAACCTTGGGTATTTGCCGGGGGCAGATAAGACGTTGACCACCCAAAGGCAGACCACGCTTGAGGCGATTCGGCGTGCGATTGCGCTGATGGATCAAAACGCCTGCCTGCTCATCGCCGTCTATCCGGGGCACGAGGAAGGGCGTTTGGAGGGTGAGGCGATTGAGCGCATGCTGGCACCGCTTGCGCAAAAGCAATTCAGCGTAGGGAAATTCAGGCTGATCAATTCTCCTGCGGCGCCATATTTTTATTTGATTGAAAATTAACGGTGCTCTTGTCAGCGTACTATGAAAACGAGGCCGTATTTCAAATTGAACATTCCAGCTGCTTTTTATACAATATAAAAAAAAGGAGGGATGTTCATGCGTCAACGATACAGACAACTGGATGAAAAACTCCAGACGATTCGTTTTGATCAGATATTACCGGGGTTTCATCGGTATGAGTTTGCGCTTTATACGCATAAAACCATCTGCTTTGAGCGGGAAGAACGCCCGTGGGACGACCGCTTCCGCGGAAACACCGCGATTTGTTATGAAGGGCGTTTTATTGCCATTTGGGACCTGGAAAACGACGACTGCCCAGATTCGGATTGCCTGTGCGCCAATCTGGTGCATGAAATGTTCCACGCGTTTGGGCTGGAGCATGGAGAACGCCGTTTCCCGGATGAATTAAACGCCTGTGCGCAGGAGGACGACGCGCATTTTTACGGCATTCGGATGGCGGAAAGCCGTATGCTGGCCAAGGCGGCGGATTTGCATTTGGATGTTTGCCAGCGCCGTACCCTGCTGGCGGAATTTTGTGCGCTGCGCGCCGACCGTATGCGCCAGTATCCGGATCTGACGCAATATGAAGCGCAGATTGAAACCGTCGAGGGTATGGCGGAGTACGCCGGGCTTTGTGCGCTCAGGGCGCTTGCGCCGGAAAAATATCGCGCACAGATGACACAGATGCGCCAGCGGCTTGCAGCGGCGCATACGCAGCTGGATCTTCGGCGCAGCTGCTATGAAAGCGGCGCGTTGTTTTTGATGGCGGCTGCGCAGGCGGGGTTGGATCTGGGGCGTTTATTGGCGGATTTGGATCAGACGGTGTTTGCGCTGCTGTCCGCGCAGCTTCCCCGGATGACTCCGGCAAAGATAACGCCGGATCAGGCTTGTATGCAGCTTTTTTACGAGCGTTCTGCCAAGCGTGCGCAAATGATTCGGGAGTTCCTCGACCGTGCATCCGCGCACGAGGGGGATTTTTCCATCTGCGGTTATGATCCGATGAATCAGTTTCAATGCGGATGCTACCTGTACGGCACGCATTTTTTTGCGCTGCGGGATCAAAGAACGCAAACGGTTTTTTATTTGGAAGGCCCCAGCGTACTGCGCCGAACGGCGGGGGTGGGCAACCGTATCAGCGCATGGTATCAGCCAAATTAATCATAGGAAAAATGACGCCGCTTTACAGAGCGTCGGGCGTATGATACAATCCGGTAAGAAGGACGGTGCAAAACGCAATGACGCAAATTCAATTGGAGCAGACGGCGCTGACACCGCCGGTGATCCAGGTGCTTTTGCAGCTTTCTCAAAAATGGGCGGATGAGAACAGCTGCCATGGATATGTATGCAATACGCCTGCGGATCTTGAAGGACGAACGGTTTTTCTGGCGCGGCACGATCAGCGGGTCGTTGGGTATCTTTTCGGCGTTTTCGAAAAGACGGCGCGGGATTCTTCGATTATTGCCAAAAACAGCAGCGTTTTTGAAATCGAAGAGCTTTTTGTGCTGCCGGATTTTCGCGGGCAGGGGATTGGCGGCGCGCTTTTTGAGCGGTGCGAACAAACGGTTCGGGCGCAGGCGCAGTATATAACCCTGTCAACGGCGACAAAAAACTGGAAGGGCATTTTGCATTTTTATTTGGATGAGCTGGATATGACGTTTTGGAGCGCGCGGCTGTTTAAAAAGCTGTCATAAAGACGCAGCGAAAAACGCGTCCGTCGGATGCAGCGACGGACGAGATTTAAAAAGTTTGATGGTTTTTTGAAGGCGTGGGAAAGGAGCGGCAGTTTATGCAGGTTGCGATTCGCAGAGCGATGCAGGCCGATGCGCCGATTATGGCCGATATTCATGCGCGATCCTGGCGGGCGGCATATGAAGGGATTGTTTCCCCGGAGGGCATTGAGCAGGCGGTCGCCCGTCAGCCGCAGCGGTGGGAGCGGCTGCTGGCACAGCAGCAGGAAAGTTACCTTGCGCTTGTATCCGGCGTACCTGCGGGGCTGATCCGTTTTGGCGCATGTCGTGACGCCGATTTGCCGGAAGCGGGTGAAATTTACGCGATTTACATGGCGCCGGAGTTTATGGGCAAGGGGTGCGGCGCGGCGCTGATGCGCTTTGCATTGGAAACATTGCGGAACCGTGGATTTGATACAATTGCCGTCTGGGTTTTGCGGGACAATAAAAATGCCGGAAATTTTTATCGGCATTTTGGCTTTTTGCCGGACGGCGCGGTACAGACGCTGGATTTGTGCGGCCCGGTAGAGGCGATCCGCTGCCGGCTTGATCTTTCGGGAACTTCCGGATATTTGTAAGCTCTGCACAGCCTGTTAAAACAGGCGTGCTTATACAACAAAATGGAACGACTGCTTTAAAAAATCCCTGTGCCTTTTGCGGCGCAGGGACTTTTAACTTCTTGGACTTGATTAACCGAGTTTTAAACTGCGTTCGATTTCGCGCTGTACATCCTTTTGTGCCAGCGCCTGGCGCTTATCATAGGCCTTTTTCCCTTTGGCAAGGGCGATCTCCACTTTTACAAGGCCGCGCTTGAGATAAACGCGCAAAGGGACAATGGAATATCCCTGCTGCATCACAGAACCGTACAGCCGGTTAATTTCACGCTTATGCAGCAGCAGCCGGCGCGGACGCAGCGGATCCTTGTTGAAAATATTGCCCATGTCATAGGGGGAAATATGCATGCCATATAAAAAAGCCTGGCCATGTTCAATCTGAACATAGCTGTCTTTTAAATTCAATCGTCCCAGGCGGATGGACTTGACCTCGGTGCCG
>DCTY01000043.1:30031-41405 GCA_002329335.1 Christensenella sp. UBA1428 | reverse complement strand
CAAGCGCCGCACCGTGGCCAACGAGGCCTGCGACGCGGGGCGCGTCAGCGTCGGCGGTAAAATTGTCAAGGCGTCCTACGAGGTCAAGCCGGGCGACGTGCTGGAAATTCGCTTCGGCGAAAAGGTCAGCCGCTATGAGGTGCTTCAGGTGGAGGATAACGTGCGCAAAAACGACGCGGCGCTGATGTACCGCGCTTTGGGCTGATGCGCTGGGCGATTGTGCCCGCCGCCGGGTGCGGGATGCGCAGCGGCGCGCCGAAAAACAAGGTCGTGATGCCGCTTTTGGGCGTGCCGGTATTGATCCATACGCTTCGGGCGCTGATCCGCGGCGGTGTGGACGCTGTCGCGCTTTGCGGCGCGCCCGGAGAGCTGACGGCGCTTGAAACCCTGACGCGGGCCTATGGCGTGGACGCAGCGGTGAAAATCCTGCCCGGCGGGCAGACGCGCGCGCAGACGGTGGCGCTGGCGCTGGAGGCGCTGGAGGCGGATTTGCCGCAAAGCGTGATCATCCATGACGCCGCGCGGCCGCTGGCGTCTGCGGATTTGATTGCGGCCTGTCTGGACGCAGCCCGGCAGGGCGCTTTTGCCGCGGCGGTGCCCGTGCGCGATACCATCAAACAGGCGCGGGCGCAAACGATCCTGCATACGCCGGACCGGGCGTCGCTCTGGGCGGCGCAGACACCCCAGGGCGGACCGTACGGCGCGCTTTTGTCGGCATACCGACTGGCCGGGGCGGACGGCTTTTTAAACGAAGCGACCGACGACGCCTCGGTGTGCGAGCATGCCGGCATGCAGGTGCGGATTCTCCCCGGGGAACCGGAGAACATCAAGATTACCCAGCCGTGCGATTTTACCATTGCGCAGGCGCTTTTGGCGCAGCGCGAGGGGATTGGCCGGCCGGCCGGCGCGATGCGCGTCGGTACGGGCTATGACGTGCATCGGTTTGCACCGGACAGGGCGCTGGTGCTTTGCGGCGTGCAGATTCCTTTTGAAAAAGGATTGCTCGGCCACAGCGATGCGGATGTGGCGCTGCATGCGCTGATGGACGCGATGCTGGGCGCGGCGGCGCTGGGGGATATCGGCGGCCTGTTCCCCGATACGGATATGCGCTATCGCGGCGTCAGCTCGATGAAACTGCTGGCGCAGGTTTGCCAGCGGGTGGGACAAAACGGCTATGCGCTTGAAAACGCCGATATTACCATTGTTGCGCAGCAGCCCAGGCTGATGCCTTATATCATGCGCATGCGCGAAAATATCGCTGGTATTGCCGGCTTGCCGGTGGATACTGTGTCGGTAAAGGCCACGACGACCGAACGCCTGGGGTTTGAGGGCCGCGGCGAAGGGATCAGCGCGCAGGCGTCGGTGCTGCTGCGTCGTATGGTATAAGGGCGCAAACGCGCTTGGGCGCGCAGGCTGCACGGAAAATCCAAATTCAATGAAACGCCCAAAAGGCTGCGGTTTGCGTCAAGCTGCCGCAGCCTTTTTGCGTTGTTTATTCAAGCGGCGCCGGTGCGGCCGCAGCGGATGCCGGGCCAATCGCAGACGATGGGATCGTCCGCAGGATGAAACGGCGACGCCTGCGCTTTTCCGTGCGGAAACGCGGAAGGATTCGGCTTTGGAAAAAATTTTTTCGAAGCATCATAAAAAAGCGTCGTTCCCGGGTCTTATCTGTAAAGGAACCGCAAGGGGACGGGAGAGGAGGCGACCGGATGGATCAGCAGCAATACGCACAGCGGGTGACGCAGCTGCGCGCAAAGCTGTACAGCACGGCGATGCTGTATTTCGGTCAGAAAAGCACGGCGCAGGACGTGCTGGACGAGGCGGTCTACAAGGGATTGTGCGCCGTGGGCAGGCTGCGCGATCCGGCGTGTTTTGAAGCCTGGATGATGCGCATTGTCATCAACGAGTGCCATCGGGAGAGCCGGCGGCGCAAGCGCCTGGTGCATTTGCAGGACGCTGGCGAACCGTCGCAGGCGTTTTATGACGGCCTGCCGCTGCGCGAAGCGGTGGAAAACCTGCCGCAAGCGCTTCGGGATGTGATTATTCTGCGCTATTTTGCCGGATGCACGCTGGCGCAGACGGCGCAGGCGCTGAACATTCCGCTTCAGACAGCGGCGTCGCGTCAGAAGCGGGCGCTGGCGCTGCTGCGGCTTGATTTTGGAAAGGAGGACGGACAATGAACCGGATGCAGGAATACCGCGCGCTTTTATCCGCCCTGGAACAGGAAGCCCCGCAAATGACCCGGAGCCTTTTACGCGCGCGCCAGCGCCGACGCAGACAGCGCTGGATCCGCCCGGCAGCGGCGGCGGCCGGCGTATGGATCGGCTTTGTGCTTTTGGTCAATTGGAGCGTCCCGGTTGCGCAGGCCTGCGCGCGGGTGCCGGTATTGCGCGAACTGGCGCAGGCGGTCCAATTTTCCCGTGCGCTTTCCCAGGCGGTGCAGCACGATTATGCGCAGCAGATCGCGCTTGAAAAAACGCAGGAAGCTGTGACGGCGCGGGTGGAATATGTGATTGTCGACCAAAAGCAGGTCAATATCTTTTATCGGGTCACGGGCGGGACGGATCAGGCCGTCTGGTCCAGTGCATCGGTTCAGGACGCGCAGCAGCTGCCCAAAACGATTGTGGGCGGCACGGCGCATGGGAATTCCGGCGCGCTTGAGCGGGTGACGGTCGACTATATGGATGCGGACGTACCCGACCAGATCCGGCTGACCATTGACGTCTATGCGCGGGAGAATCCGGAAAAAGCGCCTCAGACGGCGCAGCGGATCACCCAGTTTGAGTTTGATCTGGCGTTTGACCCTGCGTTTACCGCGCAGGGCACCATCGTGCCGGTTCATGAGACGCTGACGCTGGATGGGCAGCGATTTACGGTGGAGTCTTTGGCGATCTATCCTACGCATATGCGCGTGACGCTTTTGGAGGATGCGCACAATACGGCGTATCTGGTTGGGCTGTCCTTTCATGTGCTGGCCGATGAGCAGCGGTTGGATCCCGCCGGCACGGTAACGGCGGTTGGCGGCGAAAACACCCAGTCCATGCTGACCTATTGGTGCGACAGCCCGTATTTCGATTCGGCGCAGCATTTGCAGCTGGTTGTTACCGGCGCGCAGCTGTTGGACCAGGAGCAGCCCTGGGTGCAGGTGGATCTGGCAAACGGGCGGATGGAGCAGGCGCCGGAAGGGATGTCGCTGACCCGGGTGGAAAAAACGCAGGACGGCTGGATCGTTACGGTGCAGGCGCCGGGGCCTGCGGACGGTACGCAGGAGATGCTGATCAACAGGCAGTATCGCGATGCACAGGGCGTTGTTTATCAGATGGACCAGTGGAGCGTGGGCGGCAGCGCAAGCGCGCCGCATCAGATTGTTCAGACCTGCTTTTTGACGGATTATGACCAGGATCTGGTGTGGCTTTGCCCGCGCGTCAGCCGGTTTTTTGCCGCGCCGCAGCCGATTGTCCTTGAAATCCCCCAGCGGGACCGGTAAAACGCGCGCTGCGCGTCCAGAACGGATCCTGCGAAATTTGCTGCTGGGACAAAAATTCTGTTCCGCAAGCCCTCAAAGCGCTCCTAAAACAATTGGAGCGCTTTTTTGCATGAGCCCGACGGGTGGCATGGATCGTCGGCTGCCGATCAGGAAAGACGCCATGTTTGCGCAGCCATACAGCCTGCGCTGCCCGGGCCGGCTTGACGGCGTGCCGGGCTGTTTTTGTGCAGATAAGGCTGCGTACGGACCCGCCCATTTGCTTCCCGTGCGCCGGGATAAGGGGAGGCGTGCGCCGGACCATCCGGGCTTTCCGGCAAAGCGCCGTGCGCCGATGCAAAGGTTAAAGCGCGGCCAGAAACCGTTCCAGATTTTCATGCGCGATTTTTTCCAGCTGGCGCGGCGTAACGCCAAGGGCGCGCAGGGCATCCAGGAGCGCCGGGAAATCGGCAGGTCCCTCAAGCCCCTGAGGCGTGGATTCAATGCCGTCAAAATCCGACCCAAAGCCTACGGCGTCCTCGCCGCCAAGACTGAGAAAATGCATAACATGCGCGGCCGCATCCAGAACGGTGGCCCGGCCGTCGGCGCGCAGAAAAGGCGGATAAAAATTGACGCCGATGAACCCTTTTTTGTCGATGATCGCCCGCGCCTGTTCGTCGGTCAGATTGCGGCTGTGCGGACAGAGCGCATCGGCGCAGCTGTGGCTGGCCATCAGCGTATCGCAAAGGGCGCAAACATCCCAAAAACCGTCCTGATTCAGATGAGAAACATCGACCGCGCTGTGGTGCGCCCGTATGATGGCGACTGCTTCCCGGCCAAAGGGCTTTAATCCGCCGCGGCAGGTATGGGGAAACCCCAGCGCGTTTTCATGATTCCAGGTCAGCGTTACGATGCGCACATCCTGACACAGGGCAAAGGCAAGGGCTTCCGGGTAATGGCCGAACGCTTCCGCGCCTTCTATCGCCAGAACCGCCTGGAAACCCGGAATGGCGGTTTCCAGCCGGCTGCGCAGGGCGGCAAAGGCGTCGATCTGCCGCCGGTAGGCCTGCGCCGTGTCTGTCCCCAGCTTTGCGGCGTTGGCAAATGCGGCAAAGACCTGCGTTTTGACTTTGCCGGCCAAAAGCGCTTTTTCGGTGACAACCGGCGCGCCGGCCTGCTGCAATATGTGCTGATACAGATAATCGCAATGCGCGTCAGCAATATGCATCTTTCCGCCTCCTTTTTGTCTTTGGCCATTTGGGGCTATTTTATGCCGGCGGCGTTCATTTCCTGCGGCCGCACCGGAAAATATCCGCGCGGGGCAGCACGAAAAAACAAAACCCGCTGCGGCAAAACGCCGCAGCGGGTTTTAAACAGCACGATTTTATTTTGCAAATTCGGTGGCGCGGATTTCGCGGATCACATTGATCTTGATCTGTCCGGGATATTCCAATTCCTGCTCGATGCGCTTGACGATTTCCTTGGCCATCAGATGAATGCCTGCGTCGTTGATGTCCTCGGGCTTGACCATGATGCGCACCTCGCGGCCGGCCTGAATCGCAAAGGATTTCTCAACGCCCTCAAAGCTGTTGGCAATGCTTTCGAGCTTTTCAAGACGTTTGATATAGTTTTCGATCGATTCTCTGCGCGCGCCGGGACGGGCTGCGCTGATCGCGTCGGCGGCCTGCACCAGCACGGCTTCCACCGTATTGGCTTCGATATCGCCGTGGTGCGCCATGATGCAGTGAATCACCGCAGGCGATTCGCGGTATTTGCGCGCCAGCTCCGCGCCGATGGTGATATGCGTGCCCTCCACCTCGTGGTCGATGGACTTGCCGATATCGTGCAGAAGCCCTGCGCGCTTGCAAAGCGCGACGTCCGCGCCCAACTCGCTGGCCATCAGCCCTGCCAGATGGGAAACCTCGATGGAGTGCTTCAATACGTTCTGTCCGTAGCTGGTGCGGTATTTCATGCGGCCCAGCAGGCGCACCAGGTCATGGTGCAGGTTGTTGACGTTGGTTTCAAACACCGCCTGTTCGCCGGCCTCGCGGATTTGCGTTTCCACTTCCTTGCGCGCTTTTTCCACCATTTCCTCGATGCGCGCCGGATGAATCCGGCCGTCGCTGATCAGGCGCTCCAGCGCGATGCGGGCAACCTCGCGGCGGATCGGGTCAAAGCCCGAAAGAATCACGGCCTCGGGGGTGTCGTCGATGATCAGATCGATCCCCGTTGCGGTTTCCAGCGTACGGATGTTGCGGCCCTCGCGGCCNNGCCGATGATGCGGCCCTTCATTTCCTCGCTGGGCAGAGCGACGACGGAAACCGTTGTTTCCGCGCTGTGATCCGCCGCACAGCGCTGAATGGCGCCGGCGATGATGTTGCGGGCGCGTTTTTCGCCCTCATCCTCGGCTTTCTGTTCGATTTCGCGCACCAGAAGCGCGGCGTCATGATAAGCCTCGCGCTGAACGGATTCGATCAGCTGGTGCTTGGCTTCGTCTGCTGTGAGCGCGCAGATGCGTTCCAGCTCGGTCTGCTGACGGGCGCGGATTTCCTCCGCCTCCTCCAGCGCCTGCTGCGCAGATTGATGCTTTTTGTTCAGCTCTGCCTCGCGGGCTTCCAGATTGTCGTATTTCTTGTCCAGCATATCCTCGCGCTGGGTCAGGCGCCGTTCGTTGCGGCTGACCTCATTGCGCCGGTCGCGCAGCTCGCGGTCGCATTCGGCCTTGGAGCGCAGGATCTCTTCGTCGCACTCGGATTTGAGCCGAAGCGTTTCCTCTTTGGCCTCCAAAATCGCCTCGCGGCGAATGGCCTCGGCCTTGGACATACCGTCCTCCAAAAGCTGCTTGAGGGCTTCTTCCGTTTGGCCCTTGCGCTTGAGAAATACATTTTTGCTCAAGGCGGAACCGATCAAAAGGCCGATGGCGATAGACGCTGCAGCGGCCAGAACCAGGGATAGAATAAACGTGCCGATACTGATGCCGGGTACTGCCAAAAATGTCACCTCCGAATATATAAAAAACGGCGCCCTGCGCACGGCAAAGCTGCGCCCGTCCATTTGTGGGCGCACACGTTGGCATAAAGCGCTTTAGACACCAAATTCGGATATCATTATTATATACGAAGGAACCCATTTCCGTTGTATGTTTGTAAATGCGCGCCCAAAGACCCGCGCAGGGCAAACAAGGTGTTCGTGATAGAATGAAATATATAAAAAAGATGTATATAAAGCGTGCGCTTCGCCGGGAACTACAGGAATTCCTGTTCGCGGGAAAACACCAACGTCACCAAATGTATAATACCATAACCGCCAGGGTGCGTCAAGCGCCGCCAGGCGCAGTTCGCCGGTTTTTTTGCGCATGCCGGCGATCTTTTTTCGCGCCCTAACTTTTGCGCGCCTGCGGGCGCATTGATTTTGGCGCAGGATTCTGTTATACTGAAATCAGGGACGAACAGACGGAGAAAACGGGCGCTTTTGGTTTCTCGGCGGGAACGGGACAGACCTTGATGGTGCAAAAATCGGTGCGGTCTTATCGTTTTTTATCTGCCGGGATGCACGGGAGGGGATTTTGTCGAAAACTGTCTGGTCATCTTATGGGTAAAGTGCGGGGCTGTTTCGTGTTACCGTCAAACTATGTTTAGTGATCCGGTAAAGTTGGCGATGGCATGAAAATCCAGGCATATCAAGGAAAATACAATGTTTCTGGCGATCGGATCCGGCAGCTGCGCACTCAAAAGCGCATGTCGCAGGAGCAGCTGGCGGCCAAACTGCAGTTGGCGGGCGTGGACACCAGCCAGAAAACGATCAGCCGCGTGGAAATGGGCGCGCGTGTGGTGCCCGATTATGAGCTGGCGTATTATGCGCGGGTGCTCGATACCACGGTGCTGTGGTTGTTGGGGCTGGAAACCGACGATTCGTCCGTGTCTTGACAAAGGAGGGCCGGCGGCATATACTGATAGCGCAATTGGGTCGGAAGAAGAACCCGGGAGAGCGCGGCAGCGGCCGCCGCCGAAGGGGCGACACTCTCAGGCAAAAGGACTGGGTTTTGACGGCACTCTGAAAAGCAGCGGATCTGCCGCTGCACCGATGAAGCAATCCGGCGGCGCCGGAGCATCTTTCAGGTAAACAGACAGAGCGTTCCAAAGCATGGCTTTGGCGCGCTCTTTTTTTGTGGGAGGAATGGCCTGTGGATGGGTTTTTGCTGGTCTTTGAGATTTTGGGGACGATCGCCTTTGCTGTTTCCGGGGCGATGACCGGGCTGAAAAAGCGCATGGATCTTTTCGGCGTGGTGATCCTGGGGCTGACCACGGCGGTGGGCGGCGGGATTATCCGGGATCTGATTTTGGGGCTGACGCCGCCCACGATGTTTCAAAACCCCGTTTATGCGCTCATTGCCCTTGCAACGGCGGCAATCGTGTTCATCCCGGTTGTGCGCCGGGGGCTGACGCGCAATGCGCGCGTGTACGAGACCTGTCTTTTGTGGATGGATTCGGTCGGTCTGGGCGTTTTTACCGTGATGGGCATTTTCATCGCGCGTTCGGCGCAGCAGTCCTGCGGCGCGTTTCTGCTGATCTTTGTGGGGGTCATTACCGGCGTGGGCGGCGGCGTCGTGCGCGACATGATGGCGGGGATGACGCCGTATATATTTGTCAAGCATATCTATGCCTGCGCGTCCGTTGCCGGGGCGGCGCTGTGCGTGGCGCTGTGGCCGTATTTGGGGCAGACGGTTTCCATGCTCTGCGGGATGGCCGTTACGGTTGCGCTGCGCGTGCTCTCGGCGCATTTCAGGTGGAACCTGCCGCGCGCTGCTGGCGTCGGGGCGTGACGGTCGGTTGCGTTTTTCGGCGGATTTTGGTATAATATTGCAAAAATCCGTTTTAAGCGCTGCATATCCGCTTCCCCTTCCAGGAGGAGGCGTGCAGGCCGCATAACGCCGCGTTTTCACCGGCGCGGTGCAGCGGCAAAGCGGCGGCCGCAGGGGCGGCAGGGAGGAAACGCGTTGCCGGATTCCAGCATTACCAAAAAGGCGCTTGCCGAGGCGATGAAGGCGCTGATGCGCACGGAGCCCTTTTCAAAAATCAGCGTGGGGGATATCTGTGAAAAGTGCCGGATGAACCGCAAGAGCTTTTACTATCATTTCCGGGATAAATACGACCTGGTGAACTGGATTTTTCATACTGAACTGATTGAGGTCATCGCCCAGCGCGGTTATGAAAACGGCTGGGGGCTGATTTTGGACGCCTGCCGGTATTTTTACACCAACCGTACGTTTTATGCCGGCGCGCTGATGATCCAGGGGCAGAACTCCTTTTCGGATTATTTCCGCGAGGTGCTCGAGCCGGTACTGCTGGATTATTTCTGTGAAATCATGGACGAACCGCAGGCGCCCGGCTTTTTTGCGACTTTTTTAACCGATGCGTTCATTGCGGCGATTCGCCGCTGGCTGACGGATCCGGCGTGTATGGAGCCGGAGCGCTTTGTGGCGCTTTTGCACAGCTGTACCCTTGCCATGGCGCAGACGGTGGTGCGCCATGCCCAGGAGGAGCCGGATTGGCCGCCGGAAACCATTTGTTAAAAACAGCAATTTTTGACAGAAAAGCCCCGAAGGCGAATCCAAACGGGCTGGCGCGAATGGCCAGCCCGGGCGCGGATGCTTTCGGGGCTTTGATATTAGACGGGCGCGGCCGGCTTTTTGGGGCAGAGCGNNGTCAGCGGCTGCTGCGCGGCGTCAAAGCGCGCCTCGGAAAAAGCGCCGGCGGGACTGCACGCTTCCCCGTGCGGCCCCAGGGCCAGATAGCAGGCGTCGTCGGAAATAATCCGGTCGATTTCCACCAGGTCGCACCGGAGATCCGCCAGAAAATACGCGTAGCGCTGTGCGTTTCGAATTTCAACGATCTGTTGATACAGCGCCTGGTTTGCAGGATCGCTGGCGTAGCCGCGCTGCTGCAAAAGGACAAACGCACCGCCCAGCGATTCATAAAACGCAAGCCGCTGCGCGCCAAGGAGGCTCCGGGCGTCGGGCGTTTCATAGGGCGCCCAGACGGAATAGAGCATTCTTTTTTCGCGCATTGCGGCGCAGGCGCGCGCTAAAAGCGCGTCGTCCGGGCAGCCGGGGCAGACCATGGCGTTTTTGGCCGCCGAGACCGCCGCAAGATCACAGGACAGCACGGCTGCGGCGGGGACAAAAAGCACAAATGCGCAGTCGGAAAAGCGTTCGTAAAGCGAAAGATACGCCGCGTCAAGCGCCTCCGGGCCGAACAGCAGATAAACATGTACGCCAAGGGCGCGGCCCTGCTGCACGATGGAGGCGGCGGTCTGGATCCAGTCTGCGTCCTGCCGCGCGCGCAGGGTAATGGCCCAGGGAATATTGCAGCCCAGCCGGGCCTCGTTTTCGCGGATGCTGCGCGCCCCTGCGGTACAGCCGTCGTACCCCAGGTTGACGCCGAAGGTTTTGATATGCGCCAGATCCACCTGAGTGGACAAAAGCCGCGCCAGACGGTAATAGGCGCTGTTTTCGTTTTCCAGCATGTGCTGTGCGCATGTGAAAAACTGCTGCTGGAACCGCCCCTGGGAAAAATTCAGCGCCAGATCAACCGCTTTGCGCACGGTGCGCTCCGGGTCGCTGTTTAAATCCCGCAGCGCTTTTTCAACGGCGGTTTTTACCAGCGCGCGTGTCAGCCGGTCTTTTTTCACGAGCATGGCCTTTTTCCTCCTTGCGTCCTGTAAACTGATACAGCATACACGATTTTTGCCGCCGTGAAAAGGGACAAAAACAAAAGTATGTCTAAAAAGGTAACACTTTTGTACACTGTCGCAATTTTGCACAGCTGCGCCGGGCTGTCCGGTGACGCGCCGCCAACGCGCCGGTAGAATAAAGCCATGAAAAAACGGCGCGCAATCAAGGCGCCGGAGAAAAAGGAATGGCAGCGATGAGTGAAAAAACATGGAAAGAAAACGTCAAAACATTTGCGGCAAATCAGGTGATCCATTATTTGGACAGCAATCCGGACGAAAATATCCCCAAGCTGATGGCGTGGGTGGACCGGTACGACAAGAAAAACGAATTTGTCAATCAGCGCAATGCCGTGCGCCGCGCGGTTGAAAACCCGCAGAGTAACTGGTATCGGCTGATCAAAAGCCTCTGGACGGACATTGACGACGGGCAGCGGCGGACGTTGTTTGAAAATTTTATCGTCAATACCACTTTGATCGGCACGCCGCGCCAAAACAGGGTCAAGGCGCAGTACGGCTGCAATGTGCCCTGGGCGATTTTGATGGATCCGACCAGCGCCTGCAATCTGCACTGCACCGGNNCACTGCACCGGCTGCTGGGCGGCGCAGTACGGCAATAAGCTGAACTTAAGCTATGAGACCCTCGACGATATCATCCGCCAGGGCACGGCAATGGGCACTTATATGTACATTTATTCCGGCGGAGAGCCGCTGGTGCGCGGGGAGGATATCATCCGCCTGTGCCGCGTGCATCCGGACTGCATGTTCCTGGCGTTTACCAACGCCACGCTTATCGACGAGGCGTTTGCGCAGAAAATGCTGGAAGTCAAAAATTTTGTGCCCGCAATCAGCGTGGAAGGCTTTGAGGAGGCGACGGATTCCAGACGCGGCAAGGGCACCTACCGCGCGGTGGTGCGCGCGATGGAGCTGCTGCGCGAAAAGAAGCTGCTTTTCGGTGTTTCCTGCTGCTATACCAGCCAGAACACGCAGGTGATCGGCAGCGAGGCCTATATCGACGATCTGATCGCAAAGGGCGCGAAATTCGCCTGGTTTTTCACCTATATGCCCGTTGGGCACGACGCGGCGGTGCAGCTGATTGCCAGCGCCGAGCAGCGGGCTTATATGTTCCGTCAAATCCGCGCTTTCCGCACGACCAAACCGCTGTTCACGATGGATTTCTGG
>DCTY01000043.1:0-29981 GCA_002329335.1 Christensenella sp. UBA1428 | reverse complement strand
CAACGCCAACGGCGATATTGAGCCCTGCGCGTTCATCCATTATTCCGACAGCAATATCCATGAAAAAACGCTGCTGGAGGCGTATCAGTCGCCGCTGTTTATGGCGTACCGGGCCGGCCAGCCGTTTAACGGCAACCATCTGCGGCCCTGCCCGCTGCTGGACAACCCCGGCGCGCTTACCCATATGGTGGAAACCTCCGGCGCGCATTCCACCGACCTTCAAAACCCGGAGCCGGTGCGGGATCTGAGCGCAAAGTGCGAACAGGCGGCGCAGAATTGGGCTCCGGTGGCGGACGAACTGTGGCGCTGCGCGCATTCTTGCGCCGCGTGTGCAGGTTGTGGCGAAAGCAAGCAGGAATTGCGCGATTGACCGCGAATCTTATATGAATGTGCGCCGTTTGGACCGCTTTTTTGTCGCATGGGGCGCAGGATGGCCCTGCGTGCGGGCAATCGGCCGGAGTATATGAGACAAGTGAAAGGACGGCGCCAGCCATGAAAACCCAGTTTTTTACTTCTGAATCGGTAACGGAGGGGCATCCCGATAAAATCTGCNNCTTATCAAGAGTGGTGGAGGGACTGGCCCTTTGAAGCCCGGCAACCGCGGTCATGCAGCGGTGCCAATTCCAGCAGGTGAGAACCTGGCAGATGAGGCGTGTTTTTTTTGATTGCCTCTCTGCACGAGAGGCGTTTTTATTTTTCAGCCCGCGCCAGGTGCCGGGCAGAAAGGACCGATCATGAACAAGACAGGACGTTGGCTTTTTTCATCAGAATCCGTGACCGAGGGGCATCCCGATAAAATCTGCGACCAGATTTCCGACCAGATTCTGGATGAATTGCTCAAAGAAGATCCCATGAGCCGCTGTGCGTGCGAAACGACGGCGGAGCCCGGCGCGGTGCATATCATGGGCGAAATTACCTCTGCCGCGCAGGTGGACTATTCCGCCGCGGCACGCCGGGTGATCCGGCGTATCGGCTATACGCAGGAGGCGTACGGCTTTACGGACGCCTGCCGGATCACCTGCTCGATCCACAGCCAGTCCCCCGATATTGCCATGGGCGTTGACCATGCGCTGGAGAGCCGCCAGGGCGATCAGAAGGACATCGGCGCCGGCGACCAGGGGATGATGTTTGGCTTTGCCTGCTGCGAAACGCCGGAATATATGCCGCTGGCCATTATGCTGGCCAACCGGCTGACCGCGCGGCTGACGCAGGTGCGCAAGGAAGGGATTTTGCCCTATCTGCGCCCGGACGGAAAGGCGCAGGTGACGGTGCAGTATGACGACGGCGCGCCGGTGCGCGTGCAGGCGGTGGTGGTTTCGGCGCAGCATGACCCGCAGGTGGATATGCGCCAGCTGACCGACGATATTGCCGCGCAGGTCATTCGCGCGGTCATTCCTGCGGATATGCTGGATGCGGATACGAAAATTTATATCAATCCGACCGGCCGTTTTGTGCTGGGCGGACCGGCGGCGGATACCGGCCTGACCGGCCGGAAGATCATCGCCGATACCTACGGCGGCTATGCCCGTCATGGCGGCGGCGCGTTTTCCGGCAAGGATGCCACCAAGGTCGACCGTTCGGCGGCTTATATGGCGCGGTTTATCGCAAAAAATATCGTTGCCTCCGGGGCGGCGCGCAGCTGTGAATTGCAGCTGAGCTATTCCATCGGTGTGGCGCGGCCCGTTTCGGTTCATATCGACACCAACGGCACCGGCAAGGTGGACGACGCGGTTTTGGCCGACTGGATTGCGCAAAATATCGATCTGCGTCCTGCCGCTATTATTGAAGCGCTGGATCTGCGCAAGCCCGTGTTTTCCGGCACTGCCGCCTATGGCCATTTTGGCAAGCCCGGTTTTACCTGGGAACGCATTGATCCGCAGCTGATTGCAAAATTGCGCGCACTGTATGCATAAAGGCTCGGCAGCGATACCGGGATTGAAGGTCGGGGACGCTGCGTTTTCCTGACGATCCTTCCTTTCACAGGTATGCCTTTTTAACACACTGGGACGTCTCCGAAAAGGAGGCGTCTTTTTTATGGATTGGATGCCGTAAAGCGTTTGTTTGAAGGCGCGACAGCAGGAGGATGCAATATTCATACCGAAAATACCATCTGATCTCCTATGCATCAGGGCGGGATTTGCTTCTGTGATAAAGGGGAGCCGGACTTTGCAAAAACAGGGCTGAAAATAAACCGCGTATGGTTGGCGCGTTTTGGTATCATAACGGCGGATCGCCGGCTGGCACAAATGTCAAAGGGTGAAAATGAACCCTGGCTACGGTTCGGCGTCATAGCCGGGGTCCGGTATGCGCGATAGGAGACGGACGCAGCGCGGATATTTTAAGCGGAATGGATATGGGGCCGTCCGTTTGGAATTTTGGAAAGGCAACCGCGCAGCCCGGATGGGCGGCGTTTGTTGTTGGGCGGCAGGGGCGCGCAGCGGATGCAAAATCCGCTGCGGCTTGTGGGTGGAAGCAAACGCCGGAGTGTGCTATAATCAGGACAGAACCCCGCAGTCAGGCGGGATATGAAAAGCAGGTGACGCAATGGCGATCAACAAGCTGATGCGGCTGGCGCTCAAAGCGCTGTCCTATCCGGATATCGATATGAAGAAAGTTTACCCGCTGGAACGCACGGTCAAAGAGCAGCTCAAATCGCCGCATCTGCTCAAACCGCTCTACCAGCTTTGGGATCACAAGGTGATCTGCGCCGGCAGGGAAATCCTGGTGCGGATTTATGAACCCAAGCAGCCGCCGCGCCATACGCTGCTTTTCTTTCACGGCGGCGGGTGGGTCAGCGAAAGCGTGGATACCTACAACAGCGTCTGTCTGAATCTGGCGCGCCGGACGCAAAGCAGGGTGCTGTCGGTGCAGTATCGGCTTGCGCCGGAGCATCCGTTTCCTCAGGGGTTGGACGACTGCTACGCGGTGACGCGGGAGCTTTTGTGCAACAGCGCCGGCTGGGACGTATTTCCCGGGCAGGTGACGCTCATCGGCGACAGCGCGGGGGGCAACCTGTGCGCGGCGGTGTCGCTTCTGGCGCGCGATCGGGGCGAATTTCGGGTCCCGCAGCAGATTTTGCTGTATCCGGCGGTTTATTCCGACCATACCGACCAATCGCCCTATCCGTCGGTGATTGAAAACGGTACGGATTATCTTTTGACGAGCAAGCGGATCAGCGAATACATGCAGCTGTATATCCATGACGAGAAGGATTGGCGCAGCCCGTACTTTGCGCCGCTTCTGGCGGGGAATTTTGAAAATCTGCCCCGTACGCTGGTGATTACGGCGCAGTACGATCCCCTGCGCGACGAGGGTGCGGATTACGCCGCGCGTCTGGCGCAGGCGGGGGGCGACGCGTCGTGCTATCAGATGCGTGATGCGCTGCACGGCTTTTTCAGCCTGGGGCCGCGCTATGTTCATGTCAAAAAAACGTACGAGCTGATCAATGCTTTTTTAGATGAGGGTGATTTAGGTGGCGGCAAGGCGCAATAGGGATTGGCTGAGGCTGGATAATGCCGGAAAAATCTTTCCGTCCACATATGGGAAAAAGGATACCAGCGTGTTTCGGTTTTCCTGCGAGCTGTATGAACCGATCGACCCGAAGCTTTTGCAGCAGGCGGTGGACCGCACGGTTGAAAAATTTCCGCACTTTCTTTTTGTGCTGCGCAGCGGCCTTTTCTGGTACTATCTGGAACGCAGCGCGCTGCGCCCGGCGGTACACGAGGAAAACCGTCCGCCCTGTGCGCCGTTGTATATAAAAAACAAAAAGAATCTGCTTTTTGACGTTTCCTACTATCGCAGCCGCATCAATCTGGAGGTGTATCACGCGCTTTGCGACGGTACGGGCGCGCTGCAATTCCTTAAAACGCTGGTTTATTACTATCTGCTGCTCTTGCGCCGGCAAACGCCGGAGGGAGAGCCGCCCGCAGCGCAGGTGGACGTCCCGGTGCTGGATTATGACGCTTCGATTTCCCAGCGCACCGAGGACAGCTTTCAAAAATATTTTCAGCGCGGAAAAAAGGATAAACGGATCGTCTTTTCAGAGCGGGCCTATCAGCTTTCCGGCAGCGAGGTGCCGCTTGGGCGCTATCAGGTGATTCAGGGGCTGGTCTCCTGCAAAGAGATGCTGGCGTTGGCGGGCAGCATGGGCGTGTCGCTGACGGTGCTGATCAGCGCGCTGCTTGCCTGCGCCATCGATCAGGAGATGCCGCTTTGGAAAAAGCGGTTTCCGGTTGTGCTCAACATTCCGGTGAATCTGCGCAAGCGGTTTCCCTCTGAAACGGCGCGCAATTTTTTTGGCAATGTCCGGGTTAAATACTGTTTTGACAAGGGCGGCGGCTTTGAGGCGGTAACGGCGGCGCTGAAAGCGGAATTTGAGCGGGAACTGGATATGGATCAGCTGACCCGGCGGATCAATAAGCTGACGGCGTTTGAGCATAATTATCTGGCGCGCATCGCGCCCCTTGCGCTGAAGGATTTTTGCCTGAAGCTTGCGCGGCGGATCTCCGACCGGGGCGATACGGCGGTTATTTCCAATGTCGGCAGGGTTGCCATGCCGGCGGAGCTTGCGCCGGATATTCAGCGGATGTATGTGCTGTCCAGTACCCGGAATCTGAACCTTTGCATCTGTTCCTATGAGGATCAGCTGGTTTTGAGTTTTACCAGCGTTTATAGCGACACGGATATTCAGCGCAACTTTTTCCGGCAGATCACCCAGCGCGGCATCGCGGTTGAAATCCGAAGCAACTGCGACGATGCGCCGCGTGAGGGATAGCGCAGGGGAGGAAAGAAAATGCTGTATTGTCCCAATTGTAAAATTCAGGTTTCCGGCGCCCCGCGGCGCTGCCCGCTGTGCCAGGGGGATTTGACCGGAAAACCGCAGCCGGATCAGGCGCTGTTTCCGCCGGCTGCGCCGCAGCGGGCGGATTCGCATTTTTTTCGCTGGATGGCGTTTTTTGCTATTGCGGCGGCGGTCGTCTGCGTTGCGGTCAATTTGATGGCGCCGTCCCATGCCTGGTGGTCGCTGTTTGTCGTGGCTGGTATTGGGTGCGCATGCGTTTCGGTTTGGGTCGGCGTGCTGAAAAAAGCGAACCTGCTGAAAAATATCATCTGGCAGCTTTTGATCGTTTCGGTTTGCGCGGTCCTTTGGGATGCGTTTACCCACTGGCACGGCTGGTCGATCGAGTATGTATTTCCTATCACCTGCCTGGTGGCGATGATTGCGATGGCCGTGGTTGCCAGGGTTACCCGTACGCCGGCCAGCGAGTATCTGATTTATCTGGTGCTGGACGCGTTTTTTGGCGTAATTCCGGTGATTTTTCTGCTCACAGGGATTTTGAAGGTCACCTATCCGTCGGTGATCTGCGTGGGCGGCAGCGTGATTTCCATTTTGGCGCTTTTGTGCTTCCAGGGCGAGAACATGCGCCGGGAGCTGCACAAAAAGCTGCATTTATAGCGGACTGCCGGATGCAATTGTTTTTTGACGCGTTGGAGTTCTTCAAAATAAAAGGGCCTGCACAAACCGATCGGTTTGTGTAAGCCCTTTTTTGGATTGCAGAGTTTTTTACAGGAAAACCGGTTCTTCAGGTCCGGGAGGTCCGCAAGACGCCGTCAGGCGTTATCGCCGATAAACAGGACGTAAACCTGACAGGGGTTCCAGGCGTCCCAAAGCGTTGGAAAGCACTCCAACGGACAAAACCCAAGCCGCCGATAAAACGCGTTGGTTTGGTCATAACAGTCATAATGCCCTTCCTGGACGGTTTTTACCTGCAAATATGCGTAGCCCCGGGCTTTGGCCCAGCTGCGCAGCAGCATAAACAGCGCGGTACCGATGCCACAGCCCTGATACTGGCGGCATACGCCCATGACATAAATTTCCAGCGTCTTTTCGCTGGTCGGCTTGCCTGCGATAAACCCAACTGGTTCCCGCCCGCAAAACGCCGCCCAAAACGGCAGCTGCGCGCAGTCCCGAACATACTGCGCCGTGCTTTCGGCAATGCCGAACCATTGCGGCAGATCGGCCAGCACCTGCTTTGCAGCAGCACTTTTGCGCGCGGGGTCTTCTAACAGTGAAAAGACCGGCTCTGGCATCAGCGGCGTTTGGGCGCGCTGTTTTTCGGCGCGTGCCAATAGGCGGGCAGGCAGACGCCCACACACAAAAGCAGCACGATCAGCAAAAACGTGCTGGCAATGGAAAAATTGAAAAACAGCGTATAAATCAGAGCGGCCAGCAAAACGATTGCGCTGACGAGCAGGACAATTCTCAAAATACGGTCGTTGCGGGCGGCCTTTTGATGATGCTTCATCGAAAATCACTCATTTCCATGTTATTGCCGGGCATTATCCCAGCGGTTCAGACGTATCGATCGGGATTTGGGAGTCAACGGGCGCCTGCGTCTGCTCGGGCGTCTGAGCGGGCGCGGTGCCCACGGTAAAGATGGCCGCAAGCGCTGCATAATAGCTGTCGCACAGCTTTTCCTCGCGCAGCAGCTGGCCGTCCTTCATGTATTGCTTGTAGCAGCGCACGCGGTAGCCGGTACGCCCGGTGCGCGTTTCCTCCACGGAGCCCTGCGGCAGCGCGCTGCTTTCCTTGACGATATCCTCCGGCTGGGAAATCGTTTCAAGCACCTCGGTGCGCAGTTCAATGGTGACGCCCTGCTCGAGCACCGGCACCCCGTAAAGCTCGACATAGATCGTATGGGAGGCGTCGTCAAACCAGCAGCAGATATACAGATCCGCTCCGGTGTTGTTTTTAAACTTAAAGTCGGAACCGGGGTAATCCACCATGGCGTCCTGGCCTTTTTCGACATAGGAGCTGGGCCAGGTATGCGGATTGCGTTCGACAATGGACAAGTCTGCGCGGGCTACCGCGTTAAACAGCGCGGTGGACACCTGACAGACGCCGCCGCCGAGCTCCTGAATCAAAACGCCGTTGCGGATCGCGCCGGCGGGCTGATAGCCCTTGGCGTCGGTGCGTTCACCGGTGGTGCCGTTCATGGAAAACGTCTCATCGGGGCCGACGACCGTCCCGTTGATGGCGGACAGCGCCAGCTTGATGTTGCTGTTGCGGGTTTTATCGCTGGTGGCCTTGGAGGTATAGCGCGCAATGCGTTTGTAGGCGCTTTCAAGCTGCGCGACGGTAATCTGCGGCTCAAGCACCGTCGTAGGTACCTCTACGGCGGTGGAAAGATCGCCGCTTTGGATCCGCTCCAAAATCCGCTGCGTCAAAAGCTGCTGATCTACGGCCAAACCGGATTCTTCTTTGGAAAACTGTACGCCGTTGCCAAAACCCATAAACGCAGCGTTTTTTGCAGGCTTATCAATCTGTGCGGCAATATCGGCCGCCAGATCGGAAAGCCCGCCGGCGCCCAGCTGCGCCGAAACATTGAAACGCGCGGGGACGGTTTTGAGCTGCTGTACCGCCTGATAGTTGTCCTGATCGGTCTGTCCGCTGCGGCCGATGGCGTATGCCTGCGTCAGCACCTGATCCAGATCAAAATCCACTGCCAGCATGTCGCTGGTAGCTTCCCAGATTTGCTCGCCGTAGGTAATGATGACGCTGCCGTCAAACTCACGCGCCCCCAGAATGCGCGAAAGCGTGGTCTGCGCCTGGTCATAGGTCATTCCGCCCAGATGCACATTCTCGACATAAATGCCGTCAAAAAAGGTCGTACGATCCAGCGCGGTGCGCATCTGCCTGTTTTCCTGCGCAGCCTGTGCGATTGCGACGCCGCCGATGGCTGCGCCGACAAGCGCCAAAACCAACAGCAGCATCCATCCGGCGTTGTTTTTCTTTCTGCGTCTGCGCCGTACCGGCGCACGGCGCGCGGGCGCGGCGGCTTTGCGCGTTGTGGTTGCCATTAAAAATCTTCCTCCGAAGGCAGTGCTGCCTGTTCGCTGTGCGCCAATTTATAGGAGAGCACCAAAAGCGAGTCGGTCAGATGCACATGGTTGATGGGGATCTGCGGCGGTACGCTGATCTGTACCGGCGCAAAGTTCCAGATGGCGCGTACACCGCCGGCCACCAGAATGTCGGCGGTCTGCTGGGCAAATTCGCGCGGCGTGCAGATCACGCCGATATCCACGGCGTGCTTGCTCAAATAAGCCTCAAGCGTATCGGCGGGCGCAACCGGAATCCCGCGCAGGCGGGTGCCGTGCAGCGCGGGATTGGCGTCAAACAGCGCCTGAATGCGAAAGCCGCGGTCATAAAAGCTTTGATAGTTGAGAATCGCGCGGCCGATATTCCCGACGCCGACGACGATCATATGATAGCCGCGGTCCAGTCCAAGAATGCCGGCCAGATGCGTTTTCAGTTCCCGGACGTTATATCCGTATCCCTGCTGGCCGAAAGCGCCGAAGAAATTGATGTCCTGACGGATCTGCGACGCAGTCAGTCCGATCTGTTCGCCCAGCTCCGCCGAGGAAATACGGGTCACGCCGCTTTTTTCCAGGCTTTCAAGATGCCGGTAATAAAGCGGCAGCCGGCGAATCACAACCTCGGAAATGCGGTTGTTCGCTGCCATAAAAAATCATCCTTTCCTGCCGCAGCGGTGTAAGGGCGCCGGCGGCGGCAGGAAAGGCCGGCGACCGGAAAACGCAGAAACGGCGTCGCGCCGGTTCGAGTCAAAACTGCAAAAAACGCCGCCATACGGACAGCGCGGCTTTTGCAGCCTGCCGGCGCAGCGCACACGCCGCCGGCCAAAACGCAGCGGCCTGCGTAAATTGCAACCATTATTATACCACCGGATCAAACGATATGTAAAGACTAAGAGACGGTTTTTTAACCCCTGAAGTACAGGGGGGACGTGCATCTGTTATCCGGGATGGTTTTCATGCCATAGATATCGGGGGATATGGGGAAAGCTTAAATCCCGATGGGTCTGTTTAACGCCATTTGAGATCCCAAACCGGCAATGGGCCGGCGGCAGACTTCCTTTTTTGCACCGTGGACGGGTTTGTATTTTGCATATTATATCCAAATGTATGGAATTTTTTATCGATAATAGGACAAAATCTGCCCGCGCCGGCTGATGCTTAGGGCGCAACGGAAATTTTGGGTTATTGCCTGTTAAAAAGAGTTGACAAATCCGTATGGGTCTGTTAGAATAAAAACTGTCCTAAGGGAAGCGGGCAATGAGCCTTCCTGGCGGCGGTTGAATTGAATTAATCGGTTTTTAACCGGTTAAGATAGGCAAGGTACTGGTTTTAGCTGAAGAGAAGGCGGCTAAAGCCAGTATTTTTTTGTGCGTCTTGAAACGGTATGATAAAAAATAACGCTGCGGGGACGCTGAAGAGATGGATGCAAAGCCAACCGGTTGTCAGAAAAACAAAAACGCCCGCCGGGCAGAGCGGCGGGCATGTGTAAAGGATCGTATGGATTCAGTGCTGGCCAGAGCGACAGCAGCGGGCGGGATTCTGTACAGTGTTTTTCAGCCTTTGCGTCGGCGCGGTTTGAACCAGAGGCTGCCCAGCGCGCAGAAAATCAGCCCGAAGCCGATGCACAGCGCCGGATCGAGCGCTTCGATGAGCGCGCCGGCCAAAAACAGCGCGCCGCCGGCGACCATGCCGCCGGTATGGAACCAGGCCAGTCGGCGCAGCGCGCCTTTGAGCTTGGCGGCAGAAAAGGCCCGCGCCAGCGCGCCCATGACTGCCCAGATGGCCATGAGGATCAAAAGCAGCGTGGGCAGACGGGTTCCGGAGGACATAAACAGCATAATGGCCATCATGACGTCCAAAAGCCCCTGAATCATCGGCCATTCCGGGGCGTCGCTGGCTGCGGGCAGGGTGGACGCGCCCATTAAATTGAGCAGCCCGGTGGCCAAAAGCAAAATCGCAAAGATGACGACGCGCTGTGAAATGGAGCCGCCGGCGCCGCATAAAAACATCAGCGCCGCAAAAAGCAGGATGCCAAAGACGGCGGATAATACAATTTGTCGGGTAGGGATGCGTTTTTTCAATGTATTTCTCCCCAAACAGCCGCAGTTAAGCGCGGACAGGATAGAATCAAACAATAATTTCAATGATCCATTTGACAGTATAACACACATGGATGATGTTGAAAAGCCCGGTTTTGCAGTCTGCACGCATAAAACGGATTTTTGCGCGCAAACTGGAGCAAAAGGGGTGTGTTTTGTGTGGATCAGGTCAGCATTATCGGCGCAGGCAATGTCGGCGCGGCGTGCGCCAGCGCGCTTTTGGCAACACAGCTGTTTCGAAAAATCATTCTGATGGATATCAACCGGCAAAGGGCGCAGGGGGAAGCGATGGATTTGAGCCATGCCGCGGCGTTTTTTCCGGGAACCCAGGTGCGCGACGGCGGGACGGACGACTGCGCCGGCTCGGAGCTGATCGTTTTTACAGCGGGCGCGGCGCAAAAGCCGGGGCAGACGCGCAGGGAGCTGTGCGCGGTCAATGCGCAGATTCTGCGCCAGACGCTGCCGAAGCTGGCGCGCAGTTCGCCAAAGGCCGTCGTGCTGATCGTTACCAACCCGGTGGACGTGATGACCTATGCCGCCTGGCGTTTTTGCGGCTTTGATCCGGCGCGGGTGATCGGCTCGGGCACTGTATTGGATACCGCGCGGATGCGCGCGCTTTTGTCGGCGCATACCGGCGTTTCGCCCGCCAGCATCGACGCCTATGTGCTGGGCGAGCATGGCGACAGCGAAACGGCGGTGTTTTCTGCCACGCGCATTGCCGGGATGACGCTGGAGGCTTATTGCGCCGCCTGCCAAAGCTGCCGCGGGTCGCTGGGCGAGCAGGCCAGGGGCGCCATTGCCGACGAGGTAAAAAACGCCGCCTATGCCATCATTGAAAAAAAGGGCAGCACAGCCTATGGCATTGCCGCCGCCGTGGCGCGCATTGCCGGCGCCATTGCCCGGGACGAACACGCGGTTTTGACCGTTTCGGCGATCGATCCGGCGCAGCGCGTGGCGATGAGCGTGCCCTGCGTGGTCGGTCAGGGCGGCGTTGTGCGCCGGATCCCCATGCGGATGGATAAAAGCGAGCGGGCGCAGATGGACGCCAGCACGGCGCAGATCCGGCGCATGATCCAGGAACAGGACCTTTTATGAAACGCAGCGTCAGGCAAAAAAGTTGCCTTTCCGGACAGCTTTTTGTGCGGCGGCGTAAGAATGGATTCTGAAAAACGATTCCGCGTACAAAAAGGGCAAGCGTCCGTCCGATACACCAAACGCCTGTGCAGATTTCGCACAGGCGTTTTTTTGCTTTATGAAACCTATACGGGCAGCTGCACGATGAGCCAGCCGCCGGCGATCAGGCTTGCCGTATTGGCGGCCAGGGCGCACAGTACGGCGCGGCCTCTGCCCTTTTCCCGCACCAGACATGCAAAGGCCAGCGCTTCGCCGATAAAGATCAGCAGCTCGCCAAAGGCGTACCCGATCACCCAGTAGCCGCCAAGCGAAGGGCCTGTCAAAAGGGCGTTGATCGCGCCCTGCGTGACCAGATTTACCAGCAGAAAAATTGTCCAGCTGCGGCGGGAACGATAGCCAAACAGCGCAAAAACGGCGCTTTCGATCATCAGCGTCAGCGCGACGCGCAGCAAAACCAGAAGCGGTACGCGCAGCGCGGGCTGGCCGGATAAAAGCGTTTGCGTGCTCAGATCCAGCGTGAAAAGGTTGTTGTAGGATTCAAGCGCCTGCGCGTCAAGCGCAAATTCCAGCCGGTTTGCGCCGTCGTCCGCCACAAGCACGGCCTGCTGCACGTTTTGCCGGGCAAACGGCGCCATGTGGTAGTAAAAACGGTAATAGGTTTCCCAGCCTTTTTGCTGACGGGTTAAAGGGATCGGTTCCAGCTGCGCGCCGCCGGGAAATTGCAGCTGAAGCGTCAGGGCGGACGGCGCGTTGGATACCAGCACGGTCAGGCAGGGCGGTTCGGCGGCGTTGGCAAAGGCGCAGACGCATACGGCCAGGCCTGCCAAAAGCAGGAAATATGCGGCGCACCGGCGCAGTTGTCTGGCTGTCATAATTTTCTCCTTCCTTTTGATGGCGTATCCCTTCGCAAAAGATTACAGTGCGATCAGCAGCAGGTGCATCAGGCCGAACAAAAGCAGATGTCCGGGATAAAAAACATAGAAAAACCATTTCGGCGCCTGCCCGCGCGCGCCGTTGTACAGCGCCAGGGGAATAAAGGCAAATACCGCCATCCACTGGGTGGAAATCTGCATGCTGTAGCGGCGCAGGAAGGTGAGCAGGGCGGAGAAGCTTGAAAAATTCAGGCTGGAACCCAAAAGACTGTACCAATGGATGAAATTGGGCACGGCACAGGAAAAGAACAGGCCGATCAGATTATCGCCGAACAGATAGAACATCAAAATGGCCAGTACGCCGAAAACGCCGTAGTCTGAACGGGTAAACATGGACAGCACAATGACGCCGGCGGTGAGCAAAAAGCATAATACCGGCGTAAAGGCGCTTTTGGCAAGCCAGGCGGGCAGACCGGCCACAGGGATTTCTCCCTTTTGCATCCAGGTGGCAAAATAGCATGTTAAAAGGCCCAGCAGCAGCGTGATGCCGACATTTTGCATGCTGGTTTCCCAAAGCTGGCCAAAGCGCGCCAGATCATAGCACGGCTCCGATACCAGGGCAAAAATTGCCAGACGCAGCGCGTATTTGCCGGGACTGTGCGTTTTGAGCGCGCCCTGGGCGATGAAAAAAGCCCAGATCGGCATGGAAAGCCGGCCGATCATGCGCAGTACGCGCAGCTGCGGAAAAAAGATCATGCCGAAATGGTCGATGAGCATCAGCGCAGCGGCCAGATATTTCAGATCCGCCGCATTGAGCAGCGCCAGCGCTTTGGGCTGGTATTTCATGGGCAAGCCCCCCTTGACGGAAAAATTGTTGTTTTGTATGATGAACACAGCGGCGCAAAACATACGGCGCGCGTCGGTTCAGGGCTTTGCGGGCCGCCGCTGCGGCGGCCGGACGGCATGATGCCGCGCCGCGTTTTGTCCCCTGATTTCATTATAGCATAACCGCCGCGTTTTCCAAAGGGGCGGCGGGGATTTTTGGAGGGCAGCGATGCTTTTTGACACATACCGGCCGGATTTTGACACGGCGCAGGCGCTGCGCTGGCTGCATCTGGACGCGGATTTTGAGCAGGAGCTGGCGCCCCTGGTGGAAAAGACGCGTCAGGCGGCGCATCCCAGGATTCTGGTGCGCCAGGCGGCGGTGACAAACTGCGATGCGCAGCAGGTGACGCTGGACGGGCAGCTGATTCAAAGCCGGGTGGTTGCCGCGCGCCTTGCGGGGCTTTCCCGGGCGTTTTGCTATGTGGCGACGTGCGGCGCGGAGCTGGACGCGCTTGCGGGCGCGCAGGAGGATCCGCTTTTGCAGTATTGGCAGCAGGCGCTCAACGAGCGCGTGCTGCATCTGGCCTGCGTATGGGCGCAGGCCCAGCTTTGCGACCAATTTGATTTAAAGCCGCTGTCGGCGGTCAATCCCGGTTCCAACCCGGACTGGCCGATCCAGGCGCAGGCCCAGCTGTTTGATCTGATCGGCAATGTGACGGCGCAAACGGGCGTAACGCTGGACGGGGCGTATTGGATGCATCCGGTGAAAAGCACCTCGGGCGTTTGGTTTGAGGGCGCAAAAAAGTCCTGCAACTGTCAGCTTTGCCTGCGCAGCAGCTGCGTGGGCAGGCGCATGCCCTTTGACCCGCAGCAATACCGGACGGTGTTTGGCGCGCTGCCCGTGCATTCGTAGGAAAACCGGCGGATTGCGGCAGACCATGCGGCGCTTGCGCGGCAAAAAAGGAGAGAAAGACGATGAACAGTATTACAGTAATTGACGCGCAGGGCGGCGGCGTGGGCAAAACGGTGGTGCGGCTTTTGCGCGCGGCGCTGCCGCAGGCGAAGATTATTGCGGTGGGCACCAATGCGCTGGCAACCTCCGCCATGCTTCGGGCGGGCGCGGACGTGGGGGCGACGGGGGAAAACGCCGTTGCGGTCGGCTGCGCCAACGCCCGCGTGCTGGTTGCGCCGATCGGGCTGGCGTTTGCCGACGCCATGTATGGGGAGATTACCGCGGCCATGGCGCTGGCCTTTGCCCGGTCGCAGGCGGAAAAAATCCTGGTGCCCATGAAACAGTGCGGCGTGCAGGTGGCCGGCGTGCCCGACTGGCCGCTGGCGCAGTTTCTGGAGGAGGCGGTGCGCCTGGCGGTTCAGGCTGCGCAGGCAGATGATGGTGGCGCGCCGGGGCGCAATGTGTTATAATATGAAGCGGAATCCTGACGCTTTGCGCGTTTTCCGGAAGAAATTCTGACGGGATTTTCAAAAAACATGCAGGTCGCGCCCCTGTGCGCGGCGAAAAACTACTATAACGGTTCGTCATGACAAACTTTTTGTGCGCCGTGCGGGCTGTTTATCGGAGGAATTTGTTTGAGCGAACAAACGCGCGTGGCGGTTTCCCAGCAGCAGATGCGCCAGCAGCATCAGTATGCGCAGATGGTGCGGACGCTTTTGGATCAGAAGCTGGGGCCGCAGCGGTATTATCATATCCGCACCTACGGGTGTCAGATGAATGTCAATGATTCCCAGAAGCTTGCGGGCTATCTGGAGCAGATGGGATATCAGCAGACCGGGGACGAAACGCGGGCAGACCTGATCGTGTTTAACACCTGCTGCGTGCGCGACAGCGCAGAGCGGCGGATACACGGCCATATCGGGCAGATCAAGGCGCTGTACGAGCAAAACCCGGATCTGATTGTGTGCGTCTGCGGCTGCATGGTTCAGCAGGAGGGCGCGGCGCAGGCGCTGCAGCAGCGGTTTCCCTTTGTACGCGTCTGCTTTGGAACGCATAACCTGTATGCGTTTCCGCAGATGATCTTTCAGGTTTTATCCGGCCAGAAGCGCGCCCGCAGCATCATCGATGCGCCGACGGTGGCCGAGGATGTGCCGGTGGTGCGCGACGGCGTGTGCGCCTATACCACGATCATGTACGGGTGCGACAATTTTTGTTCCTATTGTATTGTCCCCTATGTGCGCGGGCGGGAACGCAGCCGCGATATGGCGCAGATTCTCGACGAGCTGCGCGCGCTGCGCGATCAGGGCGTCCATGAGGTCATGCTTTTGGGGCAGAACGTGGACTCCTACGGCAAGGGCATTGACGGCGCGTCGTTTGACAAGCTGCTTGAGCAGGCCGATCAGGTCGGCATTGACCGGATCCGCTTTATGACCAGCCATCCCAAGGATATCTCCGGGCGCGTCCTGGAGGTCATGGCGAACAGCAGGCATATCTGCCATCAGCTGCATCTGCCGGTGCAGTCCGGTTCGGACGCGATTTTGACGGCCATGAACCGGCGCTACAGCGCCCAGCGCTATCTTCAGATCGTGCAACAGGCCCGGGCGCTGATGCCGGATATCGGGCTGACAACCGACATCATCGTGGGCTTTCCCGGCGAGACGGAGGCGGATTTTGAACAGACGCTGGATCTGGTGCGCGCCGCGCGCTTTGACAGCGCTTTCACGTTTAAATATTCGCCCCGGCGCGGTACGAAAGCGGCGCAGATGGACAATCAGATCAGCGCGCAGGTGAAAAAGGAACGCATCGTGCGGCTCATCGCGCTGCAGGATGAGATCACCGCCGGGGTGCATCAGCAGCTGGTGGGCACGCGCCAGGTGGTTCTGGCCGAGGGGCCGGCGGCGCGCAGCCCGGGGCAGTACGCCGGGCGTATCGATCGGGGCGTTACGGTGAACTTTAAATCTCAGACGGACGTGACCGGGCAACTGGTGCCGGTTGAAATCACACAGGCAAAGCGCAACACCGTCATGGGGCAGATCTGCCCGCAGGCGTAAACGGGCGCAGCGAGGATTGAAGCGGAAAGGAATTTTAAAATGAACGAAGTATTTGCAAAAACCAGAGAACTTGGCGACGCGCTTTTGCGCAGCGAGGTGTATCAGGCCCTTGAAAAAGCGCAGGAAGCGATCAACGCCGACGAACAGGCGGCGGCGATGCTGGACGAATATGGCAAGCTGCAAAACGAGATCGGCGAGCTTTTGCAGAGCGAACAGGTGGATACGGCGCCGATTACCCAAAAAAACGACCGCATGATGCAATTACAGCAGCTGCTGGCGCAAAACGATACTTTTGCCCAGTTTCAGCAGGCGCAGAGCGATTTTTCCGCGCTGGTGGGGCAGGTCAATCAGATCCTGCGCTTTATGATCACCGGCGAATTTGACGAGCCGTCCGGCTGCTCGCCCGACGCGTGCGCGTCCTGCGGCGGAGGCTGCCACCGGTAAGCCGCCGCCCTGCGGCAAAGATTTGAAACGAAACAGACAAAGACAGTACAAACCGTTTGGATCATCCGTCAGGGATGAAGCGGCGCTGGGGGAGAGAGGTGCGGCGGCCTATGGCGCTTTCGCCGATGATGCAGCAGTATCTGCAGGTAAAAAAGGAAAATCCGGACTGCGTGATTTTTTTCCGGCTGGGCGATTTTTATGAAATGTTTTTTGAGGACGCCGTGGAAGTGTCCAAGGTGCTGGAGCTGACCCTGACGGGGCGCGACTGCGGCCTGGAGGAGCGCGCGCCCATGTGCGGCGTGCCCTACCACGCGGTGGACGGATATATCGCCCAGCTGGTGGAAAAGGGCTATCGGGTGGCCATCTGCGAGCAGATGGAGGATCCCGCGCTGGCCAAGGGCCTTGTCAAACGTGAGGTGACGCGCATTGTTACCCCCGGAACGGTGATCGAGCCGGGGATTCTCAACGAGAGCGAAAACAATTATCTTCTGGCGGTGTGCGCCGGGCAGGGCGATGTGGGGCTTTGCTATGCCGACGTTTCTACGGGCGAAATTGCTGCCGCCTGCGCGGTGGGCGCCGCGCAGCTGGGCGAACTGCTCTGCCGCATTCGCCCGGCGGAAATCGTGGCGGAGGAATCGGCGCTGTTTGTGCTCAACGCGGCGGGCGCGGCGCGCAAGCCGCGGGTTTTGCCCCGGCCGCAGGACGCGGCGCAGGCGATGAAGCTGGTGCGCCGGCATGTGGGCAAATCGGCCGCATGCATTGCCGATCAGCCGGCGTGCGTGCTGGCGGCGGCGATGCTGTTGTCGTATCTGGAACAGACGCAGAAAAACGCCCTTGCGCATATCAGCGAGCTGACGCGGTTTGAACAGTCGCGCTATATGGTTTTGGACCCTGTGGCGCGGCGCAATCTGGAGCTGGTTCAGAGCCTGGACGGGCAAACGGGCGGGCGCGGCTCGCTGTTCTGGCTTTTGAACAAAACGGCCTGCTCCATGGGCGCGCGCCAGCTGCGCGCGTTTATTCAAAACCCGCTTTGCGATCTGGAGGCGCTGACGCGCCGGCAGGACGCGGTGGCGGAGCTGGCGGACGATTTTGTGCTGGCCCAGCAGCTTGGCGCGGCCATCGCGGACATCTACGACATCGAACGGCTGTGCGCCCGGCTTTGCTATGGGTCGGTCAACGGACGGGATCTCAATGCGCTGAAAAAATCCCTGATAGCGGGGGCCAGGGTCAAACAATTGCTCGGCGGGTGCAAATGCGCGCTGCTTCAGGCGCTTTTTGACCAGATCGACCCGCTTGAGGACATGTCCGACCTGATCGGCAGGGCCATCTGCGACGAGCCGCCGGTTACCGTGAAGGAAGGCAAGCTGATCCGCAAGGGATACGACCGGCAGATCGACGCGCTTAACGAAGCTGCGGCCAGCGGCCAGAGCTGGATCATCGACCTTGAGGTGCGCGAGCGGGAAAGCACGGGCATTAAGAATTTGAAAATCGGGTATAACCGCGTATTCGGGTATTATATCGAACTGCCCAAATCCCAGGCTGACCTGGCGCCGTACCACTATACCCGCAAGCAGACGCTGGCCAATTGCGAACGGTATATCAGCCCGGAGCTGAAAAAGATCGAGGAAACCGTTCTGGGCGCGCAGGAAAAGGTCGTGCGTCTGGAATACGCGGCGTTTTGCCAGCTGCGGGAAACGCTTTTGGGCGCGGTGGGGCGTATCAAGGCCACGGCAGACGCGGTGAAAAACATTGACGCAATCTGCGCGCTGGCGCTGTGCGCGGTGCAGTATCACTATGTGCGGCCCGTCGTGCATACCGGGTATGCGCTTGAAATCATCCAGGGGCGTCATCCGGTCGTGGAGCGCGCCGGCGGCGAGGATTTTGTGCCCAACGATACGCAGATGGATCACGACCAGCGGCTGATGATCATCACCGGCCCCAACATGGCCGGTAAATCCACCTATATGCGCCAGACGGCGCTGATCGTGCTTCTGGCGCATATCGGCAGCTTTGTGCCGGCCCAGAGCGCAAGCATTCCCCTGACGGACCGGATCTTTACGCGCATCGGCGCGCAGGACAATCTGTCCGCGGGGCAGTCCACGTTCATGGTCGAGATGACGGAGCTGAGCCAGATCCTGCAAAACGCTACGGCGCGCAGCCTGCTGATTCTCGATGAAATCGGGCGCGGGACCAGCACCTTTGACGGGCTGGCGATCGCCTGGGCGGCGGTGGAGTTCATTGCCGATGAAAAGCGGCTGGGCGCCAAAACGCTTTTTGCCACCCACTACCATGAGCTGTCCGAACTGGAAGGCCGGCTGCCCGGCGTGGTGAACTACCGCATCGAGGTGCGCGAACACGGGGAGCAGATCATCTTTTTGCGCAGGATCATGCGCGGCGGATCCGACCGTTCCTTCGGCGTGCAGGTGGCCGCGCTGGCCGGGCTGCCCAGGGATCTGGTGCATCGCGCGCGGGAAATGATGGCCAAGCTGGAAGCGGCGGACGTTTCCCATGGCGGCATCGGGGCGGCGCTTCTGGAGGAACCCAAAGGCGGCGAAGGACAGGTGGATATGATGCAGGCGCCGTATCTGGAGCTGTGCGAGGAAATCGCGGCGCTGGATATCAACGCCATGACGCCCATGGATGCGCTCAACAAGCTTTATACGCTCAAGGAAAGGGCAAAACGGATATGAAAATAAACGCACCCATTCGGCTTTTGGACAGTCAGACGGCCGACCGTATCGCCGCCGGCGAGGTGGTGGAGCGTCCGGCTTCGGTGGTAAAGGAACTGGTGGAAAACGCGCTGGACGCGGGCGCGACGGCGGTGACGGTCGACATTGACGACGGCGGTGCGGCGCGCATCCGCGTGACCGACAACGGCTCGGGCATTGCGCAGCAGGACGTCCGGCTGGCCTTTGAGCGCCACGCCACCAGTAAAATTGCCTCGGGGGATGATTTGACCCATATTGCGACGCTTGGGTTTCGCGGCGAGGCGCTGCCGTCCATTGCCGCGGTGGCCAGGGTGCGTTTGACCACGCGCGCCGCCGGCGCGGACGCCGGCGTTGCCATCCGCGTCAGCGGCGGCCGGATCGAGGACGTGCGTCCGGCGGGCTGTCCGCAGGGCACCACGGTAATCGTGGAGGATCTGTTTTTCAATACGCCTGCCAGACGGAAATTTCTGCGCAAGGCGTCTACCGAAACCGGCCACATCGCCGATGCGCTCATGGCGCTGGCGCTGTCCCGGCCGTTTTTGAGCCTGCGCTTTTCCCAGGACGGGCGTACGGTGTTTCAAACCGCGGGCGACGGCAAGCTCAAAAGCGTGGCGTATACGCTTTTCGGCCCGCGTGCGGCGGCGGAAATGCTGGAAGTTTCGGGACAAAGCGGTTATGTGAAGGTCAGCGGGCTGGTGGGCGTCGGCATGGCCACGCGCGCCGGGCGCGATTATGAGTTTACCTTTGTGGGCGGGCGCGTGGTGCGCGCCGCGCCGATTTATCAGGGCATTGAAAGCGCGCTGCGCGAACGGGTGATGATTGGGAAATGTCCCATTTGCGCCGTCAACGTGGAGGTGCCGGACGCCTGCGTGGACGTCAACTGTCATCCGGCCAAAACGCAGGTGCGTTTTACCGACGAGGCATATGTCCGTCAGGCGGTTTACGATGTGATTGCCCAGTGCATCGCCCCGGTTTCCAGCCGCAGCATGATGGCGGATCTTGCCGGTGCGCCGGCGTCCGGGGACGCGCCGGGCCGGGCGGAGCCGGAAAAGACGCCGACTCAGGCGCATACGCCGGCCGTCCAGGAACAGCAGGCCATGCCGGAAAAATCGCAGGAACCGGCCTTGCCCCCGGTGCAGGCGCCGACGCCGCGCGACGGCGGGGCTTTGTCCGCACAGGACAGCGGGCAGGGGGACGCCCTGAAATTTGAACCGGCAAATAAGGCGTCTTTGCCCGAAACCGGGCGGGCTTTAACGCCGGAACAGCCGCGCGAAATGGCTGACGTGCGCCAGATGGGGACGAAAATGGAAATGCAGCGGCCACTCGGCGCGTTCCCGTCGTTTTCCGGCGTGCTGAAAGTCGCGCAGGGCGGCGGGCCGGCGTCGCCTTATGCGGCGCCCAAAGCCCAGATGGCGGCGCAGATCCAGGCGGAGCCGGAGCAGCTGACGCTTGCGCAGCCCCAAAAAGAGCCGGGCTACACGGTGATGGGGCAGGTCTTTGATACCTATCTGTTTTTAAAAACGGAAAAGACCGTTGTGATCATCGATCAGCATGCTGCGCACGAGCGGATCTTATACGACCGGTTCATGGCGCTTTGCGGCACGGACGAGATGGCGCAGACGCTGCTGATCCCCATGGTGTTTGACGTTACGCTGCGCGACAAGCAGCGGATTTTGGACAGCGCGCAGGAACTGGCGCAGACCGGGTTTACCGTGGAGGAATTCGGCCCTTCGCAGGTGCGCGTGGTGAGCGTGCCGGTGATTTTGGGTCAGCCGCAGGTCAAAAGCTTCTTTGACGAGCTGGTCATGGAACTGGACGATCTGGGGACGATGAAAAGCGCGGATTTAAGGCGCGCGCGGATCATCAAAATGGCCTGCCGGAAGGCGATCAAGGGCGGCGATCCGTTGACGCGGGAGGAAATTGACGCGCTGCTAAAGCTGCTGGAGCAATCCGATTCTCCGCCGACCTGTCCGCACGGGCGGCCGATTTTCATCCAGATCGATGAAAAGGAGCTTCAAAAGCGTTTTAAACGCATTGTATAGCGCGCCGTTTTTTGCCCGGCCTTGATCGGGCTGCGCGGCAATTTCGAGCGGGCCGAGACGTCCAGGCGGCGTTTTGCGCGCTGCGTGATTTTGGAAAGGGTGTTTTTGTGAACCAACCGCCCCGTATCTGCATCATTACCGGCCCGACGGCTACCGGAAAAACCGACAGCGCGATCGATTTTGCCCGCGCGATGAATGGGGAAATCGTCAGCGCAGACAGCATGCTGGTCTATCGCGGCATGGATATCGGCACGGCAAAGCCGACGGCGCGCCAGCAGGCGGCGGTGCGCCACCATATGATCGATGTGGCCGATCCGGCGCAGCCCTTTTCCGCCGCCGCCTGGCAGCAGGGCGCGCTGGCGGCGATTGAGGATATTTTAAGCCGCGGCAAGCTGCCCGTTGTCGCAGGCGGCACGGGGCTTTATGTCAAAAGCGTGCTGTACCCGATGGATTTTGCCGGGACGGCGGCAAACGACGCTGTGCGCGAAAAATGGGCGCGTTACCTTGCGGATCATGGCGCGCAGGCGCTGCACGACGCGCTGGAACGGATCGACCCGCAAAGCGCGGCGGCGCTGCCCGTGGGCGATACGCGCCGGGTGATGCGCGCGCTTGAAATCTACGAGGTTACCGGACAGACCAAGTCTGAAAAGACGGCGCGCGACAGGCAGCGGCCGGCGCGCTACCGTGCGCTGACCATGGCGGTGGACCTGCCAAGGCCGATTTTGTACGAGCGCATCAACCAACGGGTGGATCAGATGATGCGCCAGGGCCTGGTGCAGGAGGTGCGCGGCCTGCTTGACAGCGGGCTGTCGGCGGGTACGACGGCCATGCAGGGCCTGGGATATAAGGAAATCGCCGCGTATCTTGGCGGCGAAGCGTCCCTTGAAACGGCGGTGGAAACGCTCAAGCGCCGCACGCGCAATTTTGCCAAGCGCCAGCTTACCTGGTTTCGCGCCGATCCGTCCATCTGCTGGCTGCACGCGGACAGGCCGTGCGAAAAAGATCAGATAACCGCTTTCTTTATCGAAAATGCCAAAAGCTTTCTTTTCCGTGATATGATGTGAAAAAAAGCAGGAGGCCAATAAAAATATGACTACCAAGCCGATGAACATGCAGGATATGATCCTCAACAACATGCGCAAGGATCGCCAGATGGTCACGATGCATCTGGTCAACGGCCTGCCCCTGCGGGGCTATGTGCGCGCGTTTGACAGCTTTGTCATTGTCATGGATTCGCCGGAGGGCAAGCAGATGATGGTATACAAGCATGCCGTTTCCACGCTCACGCCTTCGCGTCCTGTGCCTTATTCCCAGGGCTTGGAGCGGGAGGAGAACACAAGTGGACCCAAGAATTGCTGACGCGCAGCAAAAGCTTTCGGGCGTTTTTGCGCGTTTGGATCAGATCGAACAGGAAAATACGCGCAGAATATTGGACGCTTTTGCCGCCCACCGCGTAGCGGAGCGCCATTTTGCCGGCACATCCGGCTATGGGTACGGCGACGAGGGCAGAGACACGCTGGAAAAGATTTACGCCGATGTTTTCGGCGCGCAGGCGGCGCTGGTGCGTCCGGCCATCGCGTCGGGGACGCATGCCCTGGCAATCGCGCTTTTTGGCGTGCTGCGCCCGGGGCAGACGCTTCTGGCGGCGACGGGAAAGCCCTATGATACGCTGGAAGAGGTCATCGGGATTGCAGGCGACGGCGACGGTTCTTTGCGCCAGATGGGCGTGTCCTACCGTCAGGTCGAGCTGGACGGGCACGGCGCCCCGGATTTTGAGGCGATTGCCCGAGCCGTGGACGAAAAAACGGCGCTCGTAGCCGTGCAGCGTTCCTGCGGCTATGCCATGCGCCCGTCGCTTGGTATCGAACAAATCGAGCGGATTGTCCGTGTGGTCAAGCAGAAAAACCCGAACGCGGCTGTCATGGTCGACAATTGCTACGGCGAATTTACCCAGACGCGCGAACCGACCCATGTTGGGGCGGACCTGATTGCAGGCTCGCTGATCAAAAACCCGGGCGGCGGCCTTGCGCCTACCGGCGGATATCTTTGCGGACGGGCGGACCTGATTGAAAAATGCGCCAAGCGGCTGACCAGCCCGGGCATCGGCGCGGAGGTCGGGTCGTACACGCCGGGATACCGCCTGTTTTATCAGGGGCTTTTTCTGGCGCCCCATGTGGTGATGCAGGCCGTGCGCGGCGCGGCGCTGTGCGCGCAGGTGTTTTCCGATATGGGCTACGAGGTTTTGCCGGCGCCTCAGGCGCCCCGAAACGACATCATTCAGGCCATCAAACTGGGCAGCGGCGAAAAGCTGATCCGTTTTTGCCAGGCGGTGCAGGCTGCCTCCCCGGTGGAGGGATACGTTCTGCCGGAGCCGTGGGACATGCCGGGGTATACCAGCCCGGTGATCATGGCGGCAGGGACGTTCGTTTCCGGCGCGTCCATCGAGCTGAGCGCGGACNNCATCGAGCTGAGCGCCGACGGGCCGATGCGCCCGCCGTTTGCCGCGTATCTGCAGGGTGGGCTGACCTATACCCATGTGGTTTTGGCGCTTGAGAAAATTCTTGGCGCGCTGGAGGAAACGCCGGCGCTGTAATGCGGCGGACCGGCGGCGTTCAAAGCGCGCAATAAAGGATCAAGAGAAATCAGGGATCGGAATTTTCCGGTCCCTTTTAATATGATACGGGCGAATCCGCGGTGAAACGCCCGCGTTTTTTGAAAACTTACGGTTTTGTAAGCGCCCTGCCACAAATTGACAGCAAAATTCCTTTACATCAAACGCATCTGTATGATAGAATGGTAACGCGTATAGCTATGGACGCAGTTTTAAAGAAAAAGAGGTGAGTGCCGTGCAGTCCAATCAGACGCGCCGGACCCGGCGGCGCAGGAGAAAGGCCCGGCTGCGGGTTCAGCCGCGGTTTTTCCTCTTTCTGGCTGCGCTGGCGCTGATCATCGCGCTGCCGGTGTGCGCGGTGTTGTTTTTGGGCGGCTCCGACGGCCAGATTTATACGCTGGGCTATGGCGGCTATGATCAGAGCGCGCGCGCCTATCGGGCGCTGCTGGTGCGCCAGGAGCAATGCTACCGTTCTCCCGAGGACGGCAAGGTGCTCTACAGCATCACCGAAGGGCAGGACGTCGCTGCCAGCGAGCCGGTGCTGTCGCTGTATGCCACGGGATATACCGATCAGATGATGCAGGAGCTGGCGCAGGTGCGCGAGAGCATTAAGACGCAGCAAAACGCCAGCCTTCAGGGGAAAATCCTCGATCCGGAGCTGGATGCGCTGGAAGCGGCGGTCAATCAGCAGGCACAGGCGCTAATCGACGTGGCGCAGGGCGGGATCAACAATCTGGCGCAGGTATATCTGAACCTGTGCGACGCCATGACCAGCCGGCAGGATTATTTAAAGCGCACGGGCGTTGCGCTGGCCGATCCGGTGCTGACCAGCCTTTACAGCGATGAAACCAAGCTTTTAGGCCGGATCGAGGCCTGGTATACGACCTACGCCGCGCCGCAAGCCGGCCGCGTGAGCTATCAGTTTGACGGCCTGGAAACGGTGCTGACCGTCGACACGGTCGTCGGCCTTTCGCCGGAGGCGCTCGCGCGTATTTTAAACGGCGAAAAGCTGGATGTGGATGAAACGATCCTGGCCCAGATGCCGCTTTACCGCCTGGTCGATCCCAATGTATGGTATGCGGCGATTGTCGTTGAAAAGAACGACAACTGGCAGGCGCAGCAGGGCCAGAGCGTGACGTTTACCATTGACGGCTATAATACCGCGGGCGTGCAGGCGACCGTTCAGTCCATTTTGGAAGAAGGCAATCGAAAGACCGTCGTGCTGCGCATGGACGGCGATATCGGCAGCCTGATTTCCAAGCGGTTTGTCACCATGCAGATCGGCGAGCGCGTGGAAGGGCTGATGGCCCCGCAAAGCGCGCTGACCACCCAGGGCGGTCAGACGGGCGTGGTGCTTTCAGACGGTCAGACCTTCGTGCCGGTGACGGTACGGGCGCAGGACGGCGAAAACTGTCTGATCTGGCCGGTGCAGGAGGGCGCGCTTGTCAAGGGCGACCAGATTCTGCTGCCCTGACGGATCAATCAATAAAGGGACGAGGCATCGTGAGTCTTTTTGAAAATGTACAACGGGTACGCGGCGATATCGCCGCGCTGGCGCCCGACCGCAGCGTGACGCTGGTAGCGGTCACCAAGACGCGCACCGCCCAGCAGATCAATCCCCTTTGGGAGCTTGGCGTGCGCGACATCGGCGAAAACCGCGTTCAGGAATGGACCGGCAAGCAGGATCAGGTGCTGGCGCAGTTTCGCCTGCATCAGATCGGTCAACTGCAAACCAACAAGGTAAAATATCTTTTGCCGCGGGTTGAGCTGATTCACAGCGTGGACAGGGCGGCGCTGGTGGATCAGATCAGCGTCCTGGCGCAGCGGCAGGCGCTGTGCGTGCGGATTCTTTTGCAGGTCAATACGGCCAGAGAGCCGCAAAAGGGCGGCGTTGCGCCCGAGCAGCTCATGGAACTGGCGGATCATGCCGCGCAAAGTCCGGGCGTGCGTCTTTGCGGGCTGATGTGCGTTGCGCCGCTGAACGACGATGCGCAGCTTAGCGGCGCGCAGGCGGCGTTTTGTCAGGCGCGGGAGTGGTTTGACCGCCTTAAAAGTCAGTACGGCCCGGCGTTTGATACCCTGAGCATGGGGATGAGCCGCGATTACCGTATCGCGCTTTCCTGCGGATCGACCATGATCCGTGTGGGTACGTCCCTGTTCCGATAATCGATCATCTTTTGCGCAACAGTGTTTAGGAGGCAGTTTCATGGCAGGAGCATTTAAGAAGTTTGGCGAATTCATCGGCCTTTCTCCCCGGGACGAAGACGAAGAATTCGAGGAAGAATACTACGACGAGCAGCCAAGAGCGCATCGCGCGGCGCAGGAACCCGCACCGGCAAGAGCCAGCGCGGGCGGCAATGTGCGCGCGTTTCGCGAAACCGCGCCGTCCAGACAAACCGGCGGCTCTGGCTATGGCGCAGGCGGCCGCATGGGCGGGTCCGGCAGCATGCAGACGCCGACCAATGATACCAACGTCACCCATCAGACGGTGCTGATGAGCCTGGAATCGTTTAACGAAACCAATAAGGTCATCAACGAGCTTTTGGCGTCCAAAAGCGTTTTGGTCAATATGGACAAGGCCGAGCCGCGCGAACGCCAGCGGATGGTGGACAGCCTGTCCGGGGCGACCTATGCGCTGCGCGCCAAGCTGCGCAAGGTGGCGGACAATACCTACTATATCGCCCCTCAGGGCATCGGCGTGCAGGGGGAGATTAAAGTTAATATTCCCGAAAACGATCCGGCGCTGCGCGAGGATGCGGACCCTGGCCATCCCAGCATTTTCCGGCGCGGCCGGGTGGATGAATAAGGAACTGACGCGATGAACATTCCGTTTATTCTGGCGCGGGCGCTGGTTTTCGTCATCAATATCTATACCTATATCATGCTGGCGACCTGTTTGCTGTCGTGGTTTGTGTCGCCGATGAGCAAGGTGATGCAGTTTCTGCATGCGCTTTGCGAACCGATCGTCGCACCGTTTCGGAGCCTGTCGATGAAGCTGAGCGCATCGATGAACCTGCCGATCGATCTGTCGTTCCTTTTTGCCTATTTTGCGCTGCAAATCCTTTCTTCGCTGTTGATGCGGCTGATGTGGATGCTGGCATGAACGGGATGATTGACCCGCAGCAGGCTGCGCGGCTGCGCGATGTGATCGGGCGCGCCGACCGGACGGGCAGGACGCAGTTTACTGTTTTTTTAGATCCGGTGGCCTGCGCGGCCTTTGACCGGATGGCCGCGGCGCAGGGCTTGGAAACCGGGCGCTTTGGCGGCTATGAGGACGCGGAGCGCTGTATTTGTGCGGCGGGGTTTGAGCCTGCGGCGCAGGAGGAGTATCCCATCGCGGCGGTGCAGATCCAGTGGGACGCGCGCTATGCGCGGCTGAATCACCCCGATATTTTGGGGGCGCTGATGGGCCTTGGGCTTGATCGGGCACGCTTTGGCGACATCGTGATGGGGCAGAGCGCGGCGTATGTGTTTGCGCTGGAGCCCGCCGCCAGGATCATTACCGATCAGCTGGTCCAGGCGGGCAGCGCGACGGTGCATGCGCAGCTGTGCGCACTGCCGCAGATTGAAAAAACGCCAGGACGGGTTGTTTCGGCGACCTTTCAGACCCTTCGGCTCGACGCCGTGGCGGCGGAGGCGCTGCATATTCCCAGAAGCCAGGCGCAGGCGCTGGTCCATCAGGGCAGAGTGCTGCTCAATTATGCGCCGTGCCTGAAGGGCGATGCGCGCGTTGCGCCGCCGGACGTGATTTCCGTGCGCGGCGGCGGGCGGATTGTGCTTTTACAGATCGGCGGGAAAAGCAAAAAAGACCGCACCTATCTGACGATGGAGGTATTTGCGCGCGGCCGCGTGCAGATTTAAGCGGACGTACAGGGGGCGAAAAGATGAATGCACAGCAGATGCTTCGAAAAAATTTTACGGTAAAAATGAAGGGCTACGCCTGCCATGAAGTGGACGCATATCTGGACGAGGCAGCGGCGAAAATGGAACAGATGCAGGCGCGCGAGGATGAGCTTAAATCGGCGCTGAGCGACGCCAACAGCCAGCTTTCCTATTTGCGCGGCATTGAAACGGCGCTGCGGGACGCGATGGTCAGCGCGCAGCAAAAGGCGGCGCAGGTTGAAAACGACGCCCGTGCGCAAGCTGAATCGACGGTTGCCCAGGCGCAGGAAGAAGCGGAGGGCATGGTGCGCGACGCCAGATGCGAACTGGAGCAGGCGCAGCAGCGCGCCGACCAGCTTTTGGCCAATGCCCAGGAGCAGGCGCAGCAGATTTTGGCCAATGCGCGCGCGCAGGCGGAAGCATCCGTTGACGAACTAAGCGCGCAGCGTCAGGAGCTTGAAAACGTGATCGCGCAGTATCGCGTCAAGGTACGCCAGGTGATGGGCGAGCAGTTGGACGCCATGGAGCGGATTTTAGGCGACCTGGGCGCATAGCGCGCCCTGCCGCGCGGCACCCTAAAGGCGCTGGGAGGGATGCGGCGTGGATAAGGCGGCGCTGTATGAAAAGCTGGTGCGGGAGCTGATCCGTGCGCTTGAAAAAAGCAATATCCGGGAATACGCCGATTTGCTGGCCAGCCCGCGCAGGCTGATCTGGACCAGCTTTTTGGGCGGCGTGTTTCGCGGGCTTGGCGCGGCGATTGGCTTTAGCGTGCTGGGCGCGCTGGTGCTGGTCCTGATTGGAAGGCTTCTGGGCTATGCGCCGGGATAGCGCGGCTGACGCGCGCGGGGCAGGCTGTACGCCAGCGCAGCGGTATAAAACGACAACCGCATCAAACCGGGGCATTGGCCCCTTTCTTTGTATGGGGCGGGAGGAAAAACGTGAAAAAGTGGTATGCAGCGATTATTCTGGTTTCACTGGCAATGGACCGGCTGAGCAAGCAATGGGCGCAGAAGGTGCTGGCGCTTGAACCGCAGGGAACGCGGGCGCTTTGGCAGGACGTCTTTCATTTGACGTATGTGGAAAACCGGGGCGCGGCATTCGGCCTTTTGCAGGGGCAGCGCATTTTGTTTTTTGTTGTTACCGTGGCGCTGACGCTGTTTCTGGTCTGGGTGCTGTTTGTGCGCAAACCGGGCGGAAAAGGCGTCGGCGTGGGCATGGCGATGGTGCTTGGCGGCGCCTGGGGGAATTTCTATGACCGGATGATCTACGGCTATGTGGTGGACCTTTTTGATTTCCGGCTGATTCAGTTTCCCGTGTTCAATGTGGCGGATATCATGATCTGCGCAGGCGTCGGCGTGTGGATCCTGTTTTATCTTCTGGAGGATGTGCAGCGCAGCCGGACGCAAAAGGCGCAGCAGGAGGCTGCCGGCGCGCAGGATGAGGCCAAATGATGCAGGCAGTTGTGAGCCCGGATCAGGCCGGCATGCGGCTGGATCTTTTTGTCGCGGCGCAGGCGGAAATCACCCGCGCGCGGGCGCAGGGGCTGATGGAAAAGGCGCTGGTTTGGGTCAATGATGCCCTGCCGGCAAAAAATGGACAGATCCTTCGCTGCGGCGACGTTGTGACCTGGGAAATTCCGCCCGCGGCGCCCGTCGTGGCGCGCGCGCAGGAGATTCCGCTGGATATCGTCTATGAGGACGGGGACGTCATCGTTGTGAACAAAGCGCGTTCGATGGTTGTGCATCCGGCGGCAGGGCATGCCGACGGTACGCTGGTCAACGCGCTTTTGGCCCATTGCGGCGATCTTTCGGGGATTGGCGGCGAGCTGCGCCCCGGGATCGTACACCGGCTGGACAAGGAGACCACTGGTCTGTTGGTTGCGGCCAAAAATGATGCGGCGCACCTGAACCTTTCCCAGCAGCTCAAAGCGCGTACGGTCAGCCGGCGTTATGGCGCGGTCGCGCTGGGTGGATTTGACAGCGACGCGTTTTGTGTGGATAAGCCGATCGGCCGGCATAAAACCGACCGCAAGCGCATGGATATCGTGCCGGATGGCCGTGCGGCGCGCACCGATTTTCTCGTTTTGGAGCGTCTGCGCGGCGCGACGCTGCTGCGGTGCAGCCTGCATACCGGCAGAACCCATCAAATCCGCGTACACCTGCGTTCGCTGGGCCATCCGATTCTGGGCGACGAACTGTATGGTCCTGCCAAAATGCAAAGCCCGGTATTGATGCTCCATGCCTTCAGCCTGGCCTTTCTGCATCCGGTTACCGGAAAACAGATGCGCTTTATCGCCCCGCCGCCGCAGGACTATCTGGACGAACTGAAGCGTCTGGGATGGTCGGGCCGTCCGTTTTGGACGCAGGAGCCGAACCTTTAAATGGAAAAACAAAGAGCCGGGCGGAAAACCTAGACTGCTATAACGGCAGTAGACACAAAAAACAAACCCTGTCGCAGAATTACACGACATTACGCGGCTTTACTCC